>CAKZWF010000061.1 GCA_937921865.1 uncultured Pseudomonadales bacterium
GCTTCCATATTCGCGAAGAGCGTATCGCCGCCAACCTCAGGCACCAGACGCGCACGCAGGATAGAGCCGAGCGAAGGTTCAGCACGCCAGGTGACATCCGAGTGCCAGACATTGATGTATGGCGGGTGGTCTTCATCGTTAATCAGATGAATAACCTCCGGGTGATTGGCGTCATTGGGTGTAAAGGGGTGCACTTCGAGTTCGCCGAAGCGCGCGGCAAAAGCTATGTGCGCCTCCATCGAAATGTGCTGATCGCGAAAGAACAGTACTTTACGCTCGACCAGGAGTTCGGCAAGTCGAGCGATGGTGCCCGAATCAAGGTTTGCACTTAAGTCAATGTCGTGAACCTCGGTGCCGATGCACGGAGTGAGGTGCTGGAGTTTGAAATCCGTATCGGGTTCAGCCACGAGTTCGGCCATGGTGATTCTCCTCATACGATCGCGTGGATAGTACCATCCGACCCAAACACAGCGCTAAAAGGTTAGGTGACGCCTCGGCGGGTTGGATCCGCAGGACAGGAGCGGAATCTTGCAGTGCGCCAGCGGCGTCTGTGCATGACGCTAAGCACACATAGGACTACTATCGATCGCCGGCGAGAGTTTACCCGTCGCCACCTGCGACCCGCGCTTCGTACTCCTCGGCAGTGATGAGTCCCAGCGCCTCAGCTTCTGCCTGGTCGGCAGCTGGCAGAACATCCTGAACCAGGTCGATGCGCTTCCACAATGCAAGCCTCACCGAGCCGTCTTCAGCTGGCAGGTAGGGTGACTGTTCCACTGGCTGCATCTTGTGCACATAGCGTGGACAGTTTTGCCAAACACGCTCGATTTCGACCTCCACAGCTATGCTCGCCCCCGGATAGCTCGCCAGCATCGGACCATCGCGAAGCAGGCGGGCTTCGCCTCTCACGCGCATGCGTTGCGGCGTCTCAAAGTCAATGAACAACAGTCCGACTTTGGCTTTGGCTTCGATATTGCCCAGGGACATGAACATGCCATTGCCATCGTAGTTCGGAAACACCAGCGTCCGGCTATTCGGAACTCGCACGAAGCCTGGTGCACCACCTTTGTAGGAAGACGATGGGAAGCCCTGCTCATCGACCGTTGACAGAAAGAACATGTTTCGGCTGTGGATGAATGCCGTCTGCTCAGCAGTGAGTTCTTCAGAGAGAATGGCTTCGCTTAAACGATCAGCCAGACCCCGTGTTTGGAATTCATCCTGCAGTGTTCGCTGGGTGTCTGTGTAGAAATCGGCCATTGTCCTTCCTCGATGTCTGTGCTCATACAAATTACTGGCCTGCTGTGCTGACTATATTGACAGAAGTTATTCGCGAGTGCCCGAATAGGGTTGTGGGTTCAGTCCGTCGACGCAACACACCGGCTAAAGCGTTCGGCAAGGATATCTCGCATCGAACCGGGGTATGACAGACACTCTATGAAACCTCGGTTCGACCCCAATTGTTTTGACACTTCACCTGATGGGAGACGCTGATGAATTTCGCCGACATAAAGGCATTAACTTTCGATACGGGTGGAACAATCCTCGATTGGCACTCGGGATTTAGGGATGCGCTGAAAACCGCTGGTGAGGCCCACGGCCTGGAGAGAGACTGGGCTGATATAGCAAATCAATTACGCCGTCAGTCTCTCGGAAAAATGGTCAACCTCGGTGAACATGAACCTCCGGCCTATAATTTTGATGGCGCCCATCGGAGCACACTCGATGAACTGATCGAGACACATGGGTTGCAGGTTTTCAGCGAGGCGGACCGTCATGCGATTGCCTATACCGCGCCACACAAATTTCAATGCTGGCCAGATTTTGTCACCGCATTGCCACAACTGCGCGAGCGAGTTTTATGTGCATCGTTCACGATCTTGAGCTATCGCCTGATCATTGATACCGCGCGTCGTAATGGTTTGCATTGGGACGCAGTATTTTCCTGCGAAGGCATCGGCAAATACAAAATGTTGCCCGAGGCATATGAGACAGTGGCCCGGCACCTGCAGCTTGAACCCGCTGAAATAGGCATGGTGGCTTGTCATCACTTCGACCTGGATGCAGCGGCTAGAGTTGGCTTTCGCACCGCTTATGTCAGGCGACCCACCGAGTGGGGGCCCGTTGACCCGCCAGATATTCCCGCGACCATCTCGAGGGACATAGAAGTCGATACGTTTAGCGAACTGGTAACCGCATTGAGGCAATAACGTCCAACACCTAAAGTGGGGTCGAACCGAGGTTTTACGGAAGGTCGGCAATGCGTAGGTTCGATCCGCTCCATAAAACTGCGGTTCGACCCCTATTTATCAGAGCAAAAGCGATCAAGGCTGGGCCTGGAGTTGATTTTCTACTGGAAGAAGCCAGTATAAGTGATTGATTTTATTGGTAGGACCGGGCGGATTCGAACCGCCGACCTCTGCCATGTCAAGGCAGCGCTCTAACCAACTGAGCTACGGTCCTAGGGGGGCGCTATCATACAAAATCACCGCGAATATCCAAGCTGTAATCGGGAGAATCCGCAACTAATCGGCGTCTGTTCGCTTCTGAACTACCCCAGCGGGTTCAGCAACCTGGCTTCTCGAACCTGACGCAGCTGATCCCGCAGCTGGGCGGCCTCTTCAAACTCGAGATTCTTAGCATGTTCCATCATGCGCTCTTCAAGGGTTTTCATCAGTTTTCCAAGCGCTTTTGGATCCTGTGGAAGTTCAGTGACCAGGTCTTTCTTCCGATCATCCCGGCCTCTGCTGCGACTGCTGCCCGGCGCCTGTGAGCGCGCGCCTTCCATCACATCGGCAATACGCCGGCTGATGGTCTTCGGCGTGATGTTGTGTTCTTCATTGAAGTGAATCTGTTTGGTCCGTCGACGGTCAGTTTCAGCCAGCGCCCGCTCCATGGAACCCGTCATCTTGTCGGCATAGAGAATGGCCCGGCCGTTGACGTTACGGGCGGCGCGACCAATGGTCTGGATCAGCGAGCGCTCAGCCCGCAGAAATCCCTCTTTGTCCGCATCGAGAATGGCCACCAGTGATACTTCCGGCATGTCGAGACCTTCCCGCAACAGGTTGATACCCACCAGCACATCAAATTCACCCAGGCGCAGATCGCGCAGTATCTCCATACGCTCCACAGTGTCGATATCAGAATGCAGATAGCGCACCCGGACACCATGTTCATCGAGATATTCGGTCAGATCCTCGGCCATGCGTTTGGTCAGCGTCGTCACCAGCACCCGCTCCTCACGCTCTATGGTGACGTGGATTTCACTGAGTAGATCGTCCACCTGGGTCGAGGCTGGTCGAATGATGACCGGCGGGTCGATCAGACCCGTTGGCCGAACCACCTGCTCGACCACCTGTCCTGAAAACTCCGCTTCATAGTTGCCCGGCGTGGCTGACACGAAAATCATCTGCGGACTCAAGGCTTCCCACTCATCAAAACGCAGAGGTCGATTGTCTAGAGCCGAAGGCAGCCGGAAGCCGAATTCCACCAGCGTTTCTTTTCTGGAGCGATCACCTTTGTACATACCGCCAATCTGCGGCACGGTGACGTGACTTTCGTCGATGATCAGCAGCGCGTCTTTCGGCAGATAGTCGAACAGTGTCGGCGGCGCATCACCTGCTTCGCGGCCGGACAGATAGCGGGAGTAGTTTTCGATGCCACTGCAGAAACCCAGTTCTTTGATCATTTCCAGATCAAAGCGGGTGCGTTGATCAAGCCGCTGAGCCTCCACCAGTTTGTGGTGCTTCTCCAAGTACTTGAGTCGATCCTGAAGCTCATCCTTGATGTCGTCGAGTACGCTGAGAATGCGTTCTCTCGGGGTCACATAGTGCGATTTCGGAAACACTGTGAAGCGTGGCACCCGATTCAGAACTTCACCCGTCAGGGGGTCAAAAGTCGCCAGATTCTCAATCACATCATCAAACAGCTCGACCCGGATAGCCTCTTTTTCCGATTCCGCTGGAAAGATGTCGATGACATCGCCGCGAACCCGATAGGTGCCACGCTGGAAGGCCATGTCGTTGCGTATGTACTGCAGATCCGCCAGCCGCCGCACCAGCGTACGCTGTTCGAACTGATCACCCCGATCCAGATGCAGCACCATCCGCAGATAAGATTGCGGATCACCAAGGCCGTAGATAGCCGAGACCGACGCGACGATGATGGTATCGCGTCGTTCAAGCAGCGCTTTGGTCGCCGACAGTCGCATCTGCTCAATGTGGGCGTTGACCGAAGAGTCCTTCTCTATATAGGTATCGGAGGACGGCACATAGGCTTCCGGCTGGTAGTAATCGTAGTAGGAAACAAAATACCCAACGGAGTTATTCGGGAAGAATTCTTTGAACTCGCCGTAAAGCTGTGCGGCCAGGGTTTTGTTAGGCGCCAGTACCAGCGTCGGGCGCTGCACCGCCTGAATGACATTGGCAATCGTGAAGGTCTTGCCGGAACCGGTGACACCCAGCAGCGTCTGGTGGCTGAGTCCTGCCGCGAGGCCCTCCAGCAGTTCGGCAATTGCCGTCGGCTGGTCGCCCGCTGGCTCAAACGGAGAGTTAACCTGGAATTTCGGCGTGGACACAGTAGTTGCCGTTCAGCGAAGAGAACTGGACATTGTAATTCGTTCCGGCCATTAGACCAGCACGCTGAGGTCTGATGTTGCCATCGGGGTGGCAGCAGCGGCGAGAAGGTGGGAGTTCAGTTCCGGATGCAACCGGCGGGAGATCGGGTATTCGGGTAATCACAGCCTGCTGAGCCGCAGGCCGTGATCAAATGACGATTGCTCAGTCGTCGGATTTCTGTTCGTCTTCAGGCGCTGCCTCTGCGGATGCTTCCGTCTCCTCTGCAGAGGCCTCTGTAGAGGCCTCTGCAGCGGCCTCTTCAGCTGCTTCTTCCACAACCTCTGGTTCCGGAGCCTTTACTGGCGCGGCTTCGATGAGTTTGTGTTCCAGCAGGATGGCAACTTTCTCATCGCCGTTGATCCAGCGCTTGGCTGCGTTCTTTACCGCATAGCGTTCGCTGCGTTTCTGAAAAATCGTGTACTCGTCAGTTTTGGCAATGACTTTCACGTGCTGCTCCTTAAGTGTGTCGGTGTGTTGCGGCGGGCCCGCCCCAGGGGCAGTTTCCCGGCCTTCATCTGCCAAACCACTGCTGGCAGTAGTTTGGCCGCGCGCACCTTAGCCCACTGCATAGAGAAAGGCACCTATAATCAGCCGCTCATCCGGAGGCTCTGGCTTGCCCGAGAGCCTGCTGCCTGCCGGGAAACTACGCGAAATCCCATATCGATATTCCGACGTGGTCACTCCCAATGGAAAGTGATTTCAGTACAATCCGCGCTCCTGATCTGTAGCGCACCGTTAAAAGAGCCATAGAGAACCATGTCCGCAACGCCAATTCCTGAAAAAACCAGCTATGTGGTCCGTTTTGCCGGAGACTCCGGTGACGGCATTCAGCTGCAGGGACAGCAGTTCACAATCGCCTCAGCAGAAGGCGGTCATGATCTTGCCACCCTTCCCGATTTCCCGGCTGAAATTCGTGCACCAGCCGGCACCCGCTATGGCGTATCGGCTTTTCAGATCCAGTTCGGTGGAGACGACATCACCACACCCGGCGATGAGCCGGATGTTCTTATTGCTCTTAATCCGGCAGCCCTGGTAGTGAATCTGCCTCGGCTGCGCTCCGGTGCAACAATCTTCGTCGATTCCGACGCGTTTAACGCCCAACGTCTGAAACGTGCCGACCTCAGCAGCAACCCCCTGGAAGATGGCAGCCTGGACGACTACAACGTAATCAAAGTCGCCATCAGCAGCCTGACGCAGGAGACCGTCAAACCCTTCGGCATGGGTTCGAAAGACTCACTGCGCTGCAAAAACCTCTGGGCACTCGGTCTGATGATGTGGCTGTTCGACCAGCCACGTGAGGCCACCCAGAAGTGGATCAGTGCCAAGTTCGGCGGTGATGCCCAGGTTCGCGATGCCAACCTTGCGGCTTTGAATGCCGGTCATGCCTACGGTGAAACCGTTGAGCTGCACCATCAGATTCATCCGCATCCGACACCGGAAGCTGACCTTGAGTCTCGTGAGTACCGGACGCTCACGGGCGCTGAGGCGCTGGCATTAGGACTGGTTGCTGCCGGCGAGCTCGCCGATACGGCACTGATGTTCTGTTCTTATCCGATCACCCCGGCTTCGTCGATTCTGCATACTCTGACCGGTCTCGAAGATGCCGGTGTGGCGACATTCCAGGCGGAAGACGAGATTGCCGCCGTCTGCGCCGCAATCGGTGCGTCCTACGCGGGCAAAATTGGCGTTACCAGCAGCAGTGGACCCGGTATTGCGCTGAAAACCGAAGCGATTGGCCTTGCTGTCGCCACAGAATTGCCGCTGATCATCGTGAATTCGCAGCGAGCCGGTCCATCCACCGGCATGCCTACCAAAACCGAGCAATCTGACCTTTATCAGGCCGTTTACGGGCGCAACGGTGACACCCCGATACCCGTTCTGGCGGCGCGCTCACCTGCAGATTGTTTCGATACCACAATAGAGGCAGTACGAATCGCGCTGCGACATATGACCCCGGTGATGCTGCTGACCGATGGCTACATCGCCAACGCTTCAGAACTCTGGCCGATTCCCGATCTGGATGACTATGATCCGATCGCGCACTGGAAACCGGATGCAGATGCTTCGGGCAACGTCTTCGATCGCGATGCGGAAACTCTGGCCAGACGCTGGGCTGTACCCGGTCACCCGAGCTTTGTGCATCGGGTGGGCGGCATTGAAAAAGACATCGACAGCGGCAATATTTCTTATGATGCAGACAATCATCAAGCGATGACCGATCTGCGCCGGGACAAGGTAAAAACTGTCGCCGACTACCTGCCGGATCAGGAACTGGAGGCCGGGGTATATGGCGGCCTTGCCGTTGTCGCCTGGGGTTCTACCTGGGGCAGTGTTTATCAGGCGGTGCAGGCGTGTCTGAACGAAGGTCTTGCTGTCGCTCATATTCATCTACGCCATATCAATCCTCTGCCAGCCAATCTTGCCGCGCTGCTGGCCCAGTTCGATAGCATATTGGTGCCGGAACTGAACGACGGCCAATTGGTTACATTATTGCGAGATCGGGTCAGGCTGGATCTTGAACAACTCAATCAGGTCAACGGGCAGCCGCTGCACGTAGCGACCCTGGAAGAACGCATCCGTCACCTAGCCCCACGCCGAATACAGGAGGCCAGCAATGAGTGAACTGTCATTCAAAGACTACGCCACAGATCAGGAAGTTCGCTGGTGCCCGGGTTGCGGAGACTACTCCATTCTCAAGGCCGTTCAGAAAACGCTGGCTGACCTGAAAGCTGACAGGGCTAATACAGTCTTCGTCTCCGGCATTGGCTGCTCGTCGCGACTGCCCTACTACGTCGATACCTATGGTTTTCACACCATCCACGGTAGAGCCCCGGCCGTTGCCACCGGTGTGAAGCTGGCCAATCCCGATCTGGATGTCTGGGTAGTGACCGGTGACGGTGACGGCTTATCAATCGGCGGCAACCATCTGCTGCACGCGCTGCGTCGCAATGTGAATCTGAATATCCTGCTGTTCAACAATGAGATCTACGGGTTGACTAAAGGCCAGTACTCGCCAACTTCGAGGATCGGCACCACCAGCCCTTCGAGCCCGACCGGTTCCATCGATGCTCCTATACATCCGGGGGTGTTCGCACTGGGTGCGGGTGCCAGCTTCTTTGCCCGTGCTGTCGACATCGACCAGAAAGGTCTGCCACCGGTTCTCGCCGCCGCTCGAGCCCATCAGGGCGCAGCGCTGGTGGAAATCCTGCAGAATTGCATCGTCTACAACAAAGATGTCTTTGACGATGTCGTGGCCAAGAAAACGGCGGCAGAAACCCAGATTCAGGTGCAGCACGGCGAACGGCTGATCTACGGGACCAATCGGAACAAAGGCCTGCGGCTCAACCCGCAGACGCTATCGCTGGAGAGCGTCATCCTTGGCGAAGACGGTGTCAGCGAAGCCGATATTCTGGTCCACGATGAAACCAATCCAACGCTGGCGCAGATGCTGCTGAGCCTCGAAGCCCCCCTGCCTGCCGCAATGGGAATCATCCACCGAGTGGATAAACCGGCCTTTGAATCCAGCTTCTGGGACCATAAACCCACCCAGCGTCGCGCCCGGGTCAACGACCTGTTACGTCGCGGTAATCTGTTGGATCGCCGCTAAGCGGACCTCAACCGCTGGGACGACTGTCCCGACGAACGTCCCGCCACGGTTCTGAACTCTCCCGCAACCGCGCTTCGATGAGCGGGCACCCGACCTGCGTCACGTTTTGTTACAAATCTCCGTTACTTTTGGTAACGGAGGACTGGACATTCCCGAATACAGACCTACAATGCCCAGACCATATTGGTCAGACCAATTTGGCCTGCGCAATTTCGGCGATGTTATTCGAACCGAACCGCCAGCAGATCTGAACCACGGCCTGCAACACGACCGGGAAGCCCTCAGGGCCACCTGATCAGACGACTATTGGAAGCTGAGATACAGCGATGACCAGAAGCAGACACGAAGAGATAGCTGACGTACTCACCCGGGACGTGCTGATCGGGCAATACCGTATTGGTGAGCGACTGCCATCGGAGCGAGATCTCTCCACGCGTTTTGACGCCAGTCGTGGCGCTGTCCGTGAAGCCATGAAAATTCTCGAACAGCTGGGGATTGCCCAGATTCAACCCGGCGGCGCCCGGGTTGCCCCCTTAGAAGAAGCCAGCCTGGACGTGATCGGCCATCTGCTGGCCCTTGGCGATGTGCCGAATCGCACCCTGGTCGAACAGATCCTGGATGTGATCAGCAACCTGATCCAGACCGCAGCGGTCAACGCCGTCAGTGCCGCCGATGACGCACAACTGGAATCACTGCGGGCGCTGACTCGACCTTTGTATCAGCAGGATCTGGATAACGATGAACATATGCAGGCACGGGTATTGCTGATGAGCAGCATGATGCGCGCCAGCGGCAATCTGGTGGTCCAGCTGATTGCACGGTCTCTGCTTCAACAATTCATGCCGCAGATGTCAGAGCTGCGTCGCTACGCTGAACTGGATCGAGATGCCCATCGGGAGCTGGCGATGACACTTGATGATGCAATGGGTCGCCGTGACCTGACCGCAGTTCGAACTACGTTAGCCCGATTGTCAGAAATCAATCGGCAGCACACCTTGAGAACCTTAGAAGACTACGAAAAAGCTCAGAAACTGGGCGCTATGGAGGTTGCCGCATCATGATGCGCAAATTTATTATCCCCGCCCTGGTAGTTATCGCCTCAGTTTTTGGTGCGGTCACATTGATGGCTACAAGTCCCGAACTGAAGCCTGCAGCAATCGAGCCCGTTGCCGCTACGGTACGCGTTAAATCGGTAAACCCTGAACCGATACAGCTCAAAGTTCACTCGCAGGGCACTGTGGTACCGAATACTGAAAGTGAGTTGATTCCGGAAGTCTCCGGCCGGGTCACCTGGAAATCACCGGCCCTGGTCAACGGCGGCTATTTCTCAGAAGGCGACGTACTGCTCAGGCTGGAAGCCAACGACTACAACTCAACACTGGAACGGGCACGAGCAACGCTGACTCGCGCCGAGGCGGAATTCGAGCATGCCAGATTCGAATACCAGAGACTGAAGAGCCTGGAAGAACGACAGCTGACCAGTAAATCTCAGCTGGAGAATCAGCTCCGTGGTTTCCGGGTTGCCGAAGCGACCCTGCAGGATGCTCGCGCCAACTATTCTCAGGCCAGTCGGGATCTGGCGCGTACCGAGATCAAAGCGCCCTTCTCTGGCCTGGTGCGCAAAGAATCAGTCAATATCGGTCAGTTCGTCAGCCGCGGCGCTGCTGTTGCGACAGTTTACTCGGCCGATACTGCCGAAGTCAGACTGCCGATCGCGGATCGACAGCTGGCGTTTCTGAATCTGCCGATGGGGCATCTGGGCGAACTGCCCGTCGACGAACAACCCACAGTCACCCTGCGTGCCGACTACGCGGGCCGCCAGCTGAGCTGGACCGGTCGGATAGTACGAATGGAAGCCCAGATCGATACTGCCAGTCGCATGGTCCACGTCATCGCCAGAGTCAGCAATGAAGAGCAGGACATTCCGCTCTCCGTGGGCCTTTTTGTCAAAGCTGAAATTGACGGTCTGCAAGTAGAAGACGTTGTGGTGATGCCCCGCAACGCGCTGCGTAACGGTAACCGCGTGCTTGTCGTGGATGCGGAAAACAAGCTGCACTATCGGGAGATTACCCCACTGCGACTCTATCGCGACGAAGTTCTGATCCGCTCCGGACTGGAAGCTGGCGAACGGGTCTGTATTTCACCGCTGCAGACCGCGATAGACGGAATGGTCGTCGATCCTGTCGACGAAGACACCAACACCACGGGTTGATCGTTAATGCATACCGCAATCACCTGGTTCACCAAGAACCCCGTCGCCGCCAACCTGCTGATGTTCATTCTGCTCATCGGTGGCGGCATGGCGATCTTCACAGTGCATCAGGAAGAATTTCCGAGCATCGATATAAACGTTGTCAATGTGACAGTGCCTTATCTCGGAGCCGCACCGGAAGAATCTGAACAGGGTGTGTGCATCCGCATTGAAGAAGCACTGGAAAGCGTTGAAGGCATCGAGAAACTTCGAGCCACCGCCTCTGAAGGCTCCTGCAGCGTTCAGGCCATGCTTTTTGAAGACATAGATACCACCGAAGCGCTGAATGAAATCAAGAGTATGGTTGATGGGATCAACACCTTTCCAACCGAAACTGAAAAACCCATTGTCTCCAAGCTCACCATCACTCATGACCTGATGGAGATTGCGCTGTTTGGTGATACCAGCGAACGCAATCTGAAAGAAATCGGTCAGGAGATTCGCGATCAGATTGTGACAATCGAGGGTGTCTCAACCGTCGGACTGAACTTTGTCAGACCGTATGAAATCTCTATCGAAATCTCCGAAGACTCGCTGCGCCGGTATGGCGTGACGCTTCAGCAGGTCGCTAAGATCATCGACAACACGTCGCTCGACATGCCCGGAGGCACAATCAAGACAGAGGGTGGCGAAATCCTGCTGCGCGCCAAAGGCCAGGCTTACTGGGGTGAAGAATTCGAAGACATCGTTGTGGTCACCCGCAACGATGGCACCAACGTGATGCTCAGCGAAATCGCCAGGATCCGTGACACCTTCGAAGAGGGAGACGTGGTCGCCCGCTTCAACGGCAAACCTGCGGTCATTATCAAAGTGTGGCGGGTCGGCAAAGAGGATGCGATTCAGATGGCCGCCGACATCAGTGAGTTCGTTGAACGCTACCAGCCTTCCCTGCCGCAGGGTCTGGCACTGTCAATCTGGAGCAACGACGCAGACAGCCTGCAGGCGCGGCTCGACACCTTGTCCAGCATGGCCATCAGCGGCCTGGGCCTGGTCATCATCGTGCTGGCCCTGTTTCTGAAATTCCGGCTGGCGATGTGGGTGGCTGCGGGTATTCCGATCGCGATGCTCGGCACGATTGCCATATTTCCCTATGCAGATATCTCCATGAGCACCATGACCGTGCTGGCATTCATTCTGGTGCTCGGCATTCTGGTCGACGACGCCATTGTGGTTGGCGAACGCGTGTACGGGCACGAGCAGATGGGTAAAGCCCCCGTCCAGGCAGCCATTGACGGCACCTGGGAGGTGTCGGTACCCGTCATATTCGGAGTACTGACCACCATGGCCGCGTTCCTGCCGCTGCTCCTGGCCAGCGGGCGCATGGGCGGCTTTTTCAGCGTCATTGGTCTGGTGGTTGTGATCGCGCTGGTATTCAGCATTGTTGAATCGCAACTGATCCTGCCGTCGCATCTGGCGCACAGGAATCACGAAGACGGTCATAGTAAAGCTGCAAAAGCCTGGAATGGATTCCAGGGCAAGCTGTCTGGCTGGCTGGAACGTCTGGCCAACAATCACTATCAGCCATTTCTGAAGAAAGCTGTCGACAATCGTTATATCACCGCCTCTGTCGGACTCGGTGTACTGATCCTCGCACTGGCTCTGATCATGAGCGGGCGAGTGATCTTCACCTTTTTCCCGGCCATTGAAGGTGACCGGGTGTATGCAACTCTGGAAATGCCTGAGGGTGTGTCAGTCAGCGTTACTGCAGCGGCTGCGCGACAGCTGGAAGAAGCTGTTCCGGCACTGGAAAAAATGCTTGAGGAGCGCACCGGAAGATCGGGCATCGTGAAAGACCTTTTCACCAGTATCGGCCAGCAGGCCAACCGTGGTAGCGGCCGTCCTACGATGGCACAGGCCGGGCGCAGCCATTTTGGCGAAGTGGTTTTAGCCCTCGGTGACGCCGAAGATCGCAACGACCTGAGTTCCAAAACGATTGCGACCATGTGGCGGGATCTGGTTGGACCGATTCCTGACGCTGTGAAACTCAGTTTCAGCGCTGATGAGTTTTCAGCCGGTGAACCGATCAACTATCAGCTCACGGCCCGCAATACCGAAGACATCCGCCGGGCTGCTGCTGACCTGCGGGCAGAGCTGAGCCGATATCAGGGTGTCTTCGACATCACCGATTCGTTCCGCGCCGGCAAGCAGGAGATCAAACTGTCGCTGCTGCCTGAAGCGAGAAATCTCGGTCTGACCCTCAACGACCTGGCCAGTCAGGTGCGCAACGCCTTCTATGGTTCAGAAGCTCAGCGCATTCAGCGCGGCCAGAACGACGTGCGGGTGATGGTCCGTTTCCCCGAGACAGAAAGAACCTCCATCGGTAATCTCGAAGACATGTATATCCGCACGCCGACGGGCATCGAAGTACCTTTTTACAGCGTCGCCAAATTTGAACTCGGCCGGGGCTTTTCATCTATCCAGCGCATCGATGGTCAACGGGTCATCAACGTTATCGCCGACCTGGATCGCTCAGTCATTTCTCCCGAAGAGATCAACGCCAGCATTCAGCAGGAGGTCCTGCCGATGCTCCAGGCGAAGTATCCGTTAGTTGAAATGTCACTGGCAGGGGAATCGGAGGAGCGAGCCAAATCTTTTACCGGACTTGCTCAGGCTGCGCTGCTGTCGCTGATCGTGATCTACGCGCTGCTGGCAATTCCACTGAAATCTTACCTGCAACCGCTGGTGATCATGAGCGTGATTCCGTTTGGTGCCGTCGGCGCGATTATCGGGCACTGGATTATGGGTTATCAGCTGATGTTCTTCTCTGCTCTTGGCATCGTTGCGCTGTCCGGTGTGGTGGTGAACGCCAGTCTTGTACTGGTGGACTTTATCAATCGGCGCCGGCGTGAAGGTATGCCGTTAGAAGAAGCCGTGCTGGCGGCAGGTGTCATCCGTTTCCGGCCGATTCTGCTGACATCGATCACAACCTTTGTCGGATTGATTCCGCTGATGGCCAATCCGAGTCCGGCAACCATATTCTTCATTCCAATGGCTATATCTCTGGCCTTCGGCGTGCTGTTCGCCACGGCGATTACGCTGATCATGGTGCCGTCGCTGTATCGGATTGCCGAAGACTGGTTCGGCTGGGATGAAGTCGCTCAGGGAGCGGTGGATGCCGACGATGCGCACCGGGCTCGTCGCGCCGCACAGCAACAGCCGGCTGGTTGAATCGACAGCAGCGCAACTAGCCCAGAGTTGCGCGAACTCGCTCTAGAAGCTTTTTAGTTGCAAGGATCCCATCTGCTTCTGACAGCCGCCGGCCTTCGTATTCGATACCCACGTAGCCGGAATAACCCGCGCCCGCGACGATCTCCAGCATCCGCTGAAAATCGATTGTGGTTTCTTCACCGGCGCTATCAAAGTCATAAGATTTCGCGCTGACAGCGCGGGCATAAGGCATAAGTTCAGCAACGCCCAGATAGCGATCATAGTGTTGTTCCGGTTCAGCACCTCTGGGACTCAACCGGAAGTTACCAAAATCCGGAAGTGTGCCGACGCGCGGATGATCGGCTGTCTCTATGACCCCGACCAGCCAGCTGCCATCACTCGACAGGCCACCGTGGTTCTCAACCAGCACGGACAGGTTCAGCCGCTCGGCCAGTTCACCCAGCTGGTGCAGCGTATCGGCAACCCGGCTGGCCAGTTCAATTCGATCCCCTTCACCGTAGGCGTTTACGCGAACCGCCCGGCAGCCAAGTCGAGCGGCAGCCTCCAGCCACGGTCGATGACTCTCGACGACCTGGGCGCGGGTTCCGGCGTCGGCAGCTCCGGTGGCACCAACTCGATCACACATGATCAGCAGGGAGCGCACACCCGCGTCATCTGCCCGCTGGCGCAGCTGATTCATATAGCCATCGTCGCGGGCGCGGCCGAAATAGAAGGTGTTCACATACTCGATGGCATCGATGTCGAAGTCTCGACGCGCAATGGTTGCAAAATCGAGCGGGTCCAGTGGGCCGCGCAGCACCGAATCCGGTGCTTCGGTAAACGCCTGGCCGAACTTCTCCCAGCCCATCGTCAGACTGGCACCGAAGAAAGATCGATGCAGTGACCATTGCGCCAGCGAGATCTGAAAGGCAGGCTCTACCGCCCGGCTGGTCAGCGGCAATGCCGTCAGCCCGGCACCGGCAAGCGCATATTGTGAGAATCGACGTCGGCTTATCGACATGGCACACCCCGATTAATTCGAGTCTCCAGTCTATGCCGGCCACTCCACCCTCACCAGCCGCCACGCTACAAAATGCTGGGCTAAGATAGCCCGATGGACAATGAACCTATCCAAACCTATGACGAACACGGCAGGCGCCTGGGCGTTGCTCCCAGAGGACGCGTGCACACCGACGGGCTATGGCACAAAGCCGCCAACGTACTGCTGTTTCGCAGTAACGGTCAGATGATCCTGCAGCAGCGCGCGGCAGATAAAGATGTCTGCCCGGACCTGTGGGACCTGAGTGTTGCCGAACACCTCGCTCCAGGAGAGTCTTTCGAAGACGCAGCGTTGCGGGGTCTGGTCGAAGAACTGGGGCTCAGCGGGATTGATCTGGTTCCGGTCTCAGACGTGGTGAAAGCCCGCTATGACCATGCCGATATCTGCGATCGCGAGTTCCAGCAGAGCTTCAAAGGGGTCAGTGATGCCGCTCTGCGGCCGGATCCGACAGAGGTAGCCGGCATCCTCGAGGTCACCCCCGATGAGCTGCGCACAGCCATCCGAGACCAGCCGAGCCTGTTCACACCCTGGCTCAAAGACACCTTGAAATCTTTGAACTATCTGATCTAAGTCATTGAATTCTATCAATATAGATAACCTACCGAGCCAGCCTAAAGAGTGGCACCAACGAGTCTGGTCGCTCTCCTGGCCAGTCATTGTGGCCAATATCACGATTCCAATGGTGGGCGTGGTCGACACTGCGGTCATGGGTCGCATGCCCGACGCGAGCTACATCGGCGCAGTCGCAGTTGGTGCCACCATCTTCAGCTCGATCTATTGGCTGTTCGGTTTTCTGCGCATGGGTACCACCGGACTGGTGGCACAGGCCAGCGGTGCTGGAGACACCCGCGAACTGTCCCGAATTGCCGCCCGCGGCCTGGGGGTAGCGCTGGCCATTTCAGCCGCAGTGCTGCTGCTGAAATGGCCCATCGAAACCATGATGTTCGCGCTGTTCGAAGCCAGCGATCAGGTGGAAACCTTTGCCCGCAGCTACTTCAGCATTCGCATCTGGGGCGCACCGGCGCTGATGATCTACATGGTCTGTCTGGGCATGCTGTTCGGCACTCAGCGGATGCAGGTAACCCTGTGGCTGAGCGTGTTGTTGAACGTGACCAACGTCGTCCTCGATCTGCTGTTTGTGCTCGGCTTTGGCTGGGGAGTTGCCGGTGTGGCGGCGGCAACGCTGATCAGCGAATGGCTCGCTGCCTGTATTGCCCTGCTCGTGGTTGTCCGGATGATCATCGCAGCCGGCTGGCAACGATCCTGGCTTACCGGGCTATGGCAGGGCCGCGAGGTGGTGCGGCTATTTCAGGTCAGTGGCAACCTGATTATCCGATCCTTCTTTGTACAGCTGCCCTTCTTTGTTTTCACGCTGATCGGCGCGCGCTTCGGAGATGTGGTGCTGGCGGCCAACGCGCTGCTGATGCAGTTCTTTTTTGTGATGGCTTTTGGTCTTGATGGCTTTGCCCACACCGCTGAGACGCTCAGCGGCTATGCCTATGGCGCGCGAGATCGATCTGGGCTGCGTAACGCCGTTCGCTACAGCCTGATCTGGGCGGTGATCTTCTCAGCGTTGATTACTGCCGTCTATGCGCTCGCCGGACCCTGGCTCATCAACCAGCTGACCACCCTCCCCGACGTCAGAAGCACCGCGATTGCCCTGCTGCCCTGGGTAGCCGTCTCGCCGTTGATCGCGGTCACCGCTTTTCACTTCGACGGAGTCTTCATCGGCACCACCCGCACCGCAGAACTGCGTAACAGCATGTTTGCCGCGGCGAGTCTGTTCGGACTGGTTCTGTGGTTGACCCTGGATACGCTCGGCAATCAAGGGCTGTGGCTGGCGATGATCAGTTTCCTGGGCGTCCGCGGCTTGCTGTTGATTGCGCAATACCCGCGCCTGGAACGCCGGACTGACGCTGACGTTTGACTGCCCGGAAGCGCATGGCCCCTTCGAGGGGCGTCTGGGGAATAACCGACCTCTCCTTGATATCCGGGGAGGCTAATTCTCAATCAGACATTCAGCCCAGGTTGTTTGGGCATTGCGGCAGCAATGTGCGAGATTATCGGCAGATGTGAGCGAACGTTCAGGGTATGTTCAGCTAATCACGGGCAGTCTGGCGATATCTTCGGAAAAACTCTGCCAATGTCTGTGCCAATGAAAAAATCGATGAAAAGTCTGCAACGCAATCTCCTTATCCGCACGACTGTGGTGGCTGTCAGCGCAGCAGCAGTTTTCGGCTGCAAAACCACCGATGAGATCAATGCGCCAATCGTCGACATGCCGAACCCGACTTACCAACAGCGCGAAGAGTATGTTGCCAATCTCAACGAGTGCAGCGCCTACGCCGACGAAGTCCAGACTGCCAAAAAAGCGGGTGCGGGCGCGGTGACCGGTGCAGCCATTGGCGGCGCAGTTGGCGCTATCTTCGGCGGCAGTCATGGCGCCGCCCAGGGTGCCGGCAGCGGTGCGGTCGTTGGCGGAGCTCAGGGCGGGCTGCAGGGTGCAGAGGAACGTTCCCGGGTCATCAAGAGCTGTCTGCGCGGCCGCGGCTACAATGTTCTCAACTGATTCCGTGATTCCCCTTATTGACCCCACTTAATGTGCTCAAGACCTCGCAGTCTGCTTGAGTTGCCAACCTGTTCCCGACTATCCTGACCGGCTCAATTTATGGGGAATCAAGGAACATCATGGCTGAAGCCGAAGACCTCACTAGTGATCTGAATAACCTGGCAATGTCCGAAGAGGCCGTGCCGCTTCTCGACGCTGTTAAAAAGCACATTCAAGACAATGTCGCGCCCATCACCGAAGAATTCTATCGTCTCGGCGAAGGCCGGGCTGACCGCTGGAGCTGGGCTCCCGGGCAGCTGGAACTGCTGCAGACCGCCAAAGACAAAGCCAAAGAATCGGGCCTGTGGAACTTCTTCCTGCCGGACGCGGATACCGGCGAAGGTCTGAAGAACCTGGACTATGCCTATCTTGCCGCTGAGCTCGGGAAATACCCACTGGCCTCCGAAACCCTGAACTGCAGCGCGCCGGACACCGGCAACATGGAAGTTCTCGAACGCGTGGGCACCGAAGCGCAGAAAGAACAGTGGCTGAAACCACTGCTGGCGGGCGAGATCCGCTCCTGCTTCGGCATGACCGAACCGAACCTGGCGTCTTCTGATGCCAAAAACATCGGCACCAAAGCAGAGTTGGTGGGTGATGAGTGGGTCATCAACGGCTCAAAATTCTATATCTCCGGTGCTGGCGATCCACGCTGCAAGGTGATGATCTGCATGGTCAAAACCAGCCCGGACGCGCCGCCGCATCGTCAGCAGTCACAGATTCTGGTGCCGATGGATACCCCCGGACTCAAGATCGTTGAGGGAATGGAAGTGTTCGGCCACGATGACGCGCCGCACGGCCACATGCACATCGAACTGGACAACGTCCGCGTACCGAAAGAAAACATCCTGCTGGGCGAAGGCCGTGGCTTCGAAATTTCCCAGGTGCGTCTGGGACCAGGCCGTATCCATCACTGCATGCGCTCCATCGGTCAGGCCGAACGAGCCCTGGATCTGATGGTTCGCCGTGCCACTTCGCGCGAAGCCTTCGGTCGACCGATCATTCAGCTCGGCAAAAATCTGGAAATCGTGTCGCGCGCCCGTATCGAGATCGAAGCCATGCGCCTGATGGTGCTGAAAGCTGCGAAAGCGATGGACGTCCTCGGTAATCGTGAAGCCAGAGTCTGGGTACACATGGTCAAAGCCCTGGTTCCTGAGCGGGTCTGCCAGATCATTGATCAGGCGATTCAGATCCATGGTGCTGCAGGGGTTTCCCAGTGGACGCCTCTGGCCGCCATGTACACCGGCCAGCGCACGCTGCGAATCGCTGACGGTCCGGATGAAGTGCATCACCTGGTAGTTGGCAGAACCGAAGTCGCCAAATATCAGTAGACGGTACTGATGAACACAGACGCCACCGAGTACCAGGTAGACAAAGGTGCAGCCTGGATCAGGCTGAACCGCCCGGAGCGCCGCAACGCGCTCTCGGGTGTGCTGATTGCCGAGGTGTTCCAACACCTCGGCGCTGCCAACGGTGACGACGACGTTCGCTGTATCGTGATTACCGGTAACGGTCCGGGCTTCTGCGCCGGCGCGGACCTGAAGGACGACCAGGGTCTGCCAGAAAGCCGGGTAGTCTCCTACCCCGAACTGCTGGCGGCCATTCAGGACTCTCCTAAACCCGTGATCGCCGCCATAAACGGCGCCGCTTTCGCCGGCGGACTGGGTCTGGTCGGCGCTGCTGACATAGCCGTCAGCGTGCGCTCCGCCCAATTCAGTTTCAGTGAAGTTCGGATCGGCGTGATTCCAGCGGTCATTTCCGTTGTGTGCCTGCCGAAGCTGGGCATGCATCACGGCATGAAGCTGTTTCTATCCGGCGAACGGTTTTCGGCTGACCAGGCTGTAGAGATGGGCTTTGTCCATCGCGCAGTGGCTGATGAAGAACTCACAGCCGCGGTTCAGGAAGAAGTAGACATGATCCGACTGGGCGGTCCCAACGCGATCATCGAATGTAAAAAGCTGGTCCGCCGTATCGCCCAGCTATCCCGTGAGCAGGGGTTTGCCGAAGCAGAGCCGTGGAGTAAAAGTCTGTTTGCGTCTGAAGAAGGCGCAGAAGGCATGGCTGCATTTCGCGAAAAGCGCCCAGCTGCCTGGATTGCCGACGAATAGCGCCCGTCAGTGAAACCACTCCGAAAAACTCTAAGTCGGAGTCTGCCGGAAAAGAGAGGCTAGCATGGGTCAACTACTTGATGATGCGTCCGTTGCCGAGCGAGTGCTGCAGCACATCGACAACGGCACAACCGATCTTAGCGAGACATCCTGGCTGGAGCCGGTTGAGAACTATCGGTCCAGGGATCGATTTCAAGCAGAACTCGAACTGCTGAGGCGACTGCCGGTGCCTTTCTGTCCCTCAGCGTCTTTACCTGACGCCGGTTGTTATGTTGCCCGCACCGCAGCGGGTACCCCCATTGTTGTGGTACGCGACGAAACGGGGACTGTCCGTGGATTTCGTAACGCCTGCCGACACAGGGGTATGCAGGTTGCTCAGGGCAGCGGTTGCGCCAGATTTTTTACCTGTTCATACCACGGCTGGACCTATCGGCTGGACGGCGGTTTGCACCACATTCCTCACCAAGAGGGCTTTCCGGGCCTGGATGCGAACGATCACAGCCTGGTACCGGTGACCGTCACCGAACGCCACGGCCTGGTGTTTGTGACCCAGGATGAGCCAGTGAACAGCGGTGCACTCAACGGTCTGGATGGTATTGCGCCAATTATCGACACAAGCCAGCGGGTATTTGCCGCATCCGAGTCAGAATCGGACGTGAACTGGAAACTCAATCTGGAATCCAATCTCGAGGGATATCACATCCGCACCACCCATCCCGAATCGTTTTATCCCTACGGCTACGACAACCTGAACGTCGTCGAAACTTTCGGCAACAATGCCCGTGTAACCTTTCCCTTTCGGCGGATTGAGAAGCTCCGCGATACACCCCCGGGCAAACGGGATGTGTCCGGTAAACTAACCTACGTCTACCACTTGTTTCCGAACGTCATCATCGCGGTGCTGTCGAGTCACACAGCGATGAGCATTTCCGAACCAGTCTCCCCGACGCAAACGCGCTTCGTGAGCTACCGACTGACCAATGCCGCTTCGGAGGACTCCGTGATCGACCTCGAGCGCGCCAAACGCGATGCTGAATTTGTCGCCAGTGGCAGCGCACAGGAGGACGCCGTGGCCGTCAGCGCCATCCAGCAGGGTCTCGGCAGCGGCGCTAACGATCACTTCACGTTCGGCAAGTTCGAAAAGGCCATCGTGCACTTCCATCAGTGCCTGACTGATTCACTGCAGCGTCTCTGATTGACAGGGACCGCGCAATGTCGCGGCAGCGCTCCGCCAAAATTCATCGTTTTTATCTGTTTTCTGAAAGCACGGTGACTGTCTACTCCAACAACACCACCAGCAGCTGGCCGTTGGTAACCTGATCACCTTCGCTGACCGGCAACTCCGAAACCGTACCTGACACCGGCGCGGTGATGCGATGCTCCATCTTCATCGCTTCCAGAATCAACAGCAGCTGACCTTTCTCTACCCCCTCGCCCGCAGCCACATGAGTGGCCAGCACTTTGCCCGGCATCGGTGCCAGCAGACCACCTTCGAACGCACCCGCACCTGGCACGCTGAAGGTAGGTAACTCGAGCAGTTCGATATCGCCGTCGCTGTGATGGACAAACCAGCGCTCCCCGAAGCAGTCGGCTTTCGCCTGCACCCGGCGACCGTCTATATCTAGATCAAGCAGCCCTGCCCCTGCCAATACAACCCGTACATCGCAGCTCACTGAGTCAATCGAGACATCAAAACCGCCATCGCGGCGGGAGGTATAACTGACGTCTATCTCCCGGCCAGCCACACTGAAGCTCACCCGCTGTGGTGGCATGACCGAATTTCGCCAGCCACTGCGCAAGCTGCCCAACACCATCGCCTCGGACCTGCGTCTTGCCTGGGCTTCAAACAGCGCGCACAGACAGGCATCAAACAGCGCCTGATCAGACAACGCGCGGACGCGCTCAGGATTGACCCGATCGATAAAGTCGGTGGTCGTATCACCGGCAAGGAATTCCGGCGTACGCAGCGTGGCCACCAGAAAATCGCGATTGCTGATCATGCCGTTAAGACGCGTTGTCTCCAGGGCACGCGCCAGCCGCAAAGCCGCTTCCCGCCGGGTGGGCGCATGCACAATGACTTTGGCCAGCATCGGATCAAACTCGGTGCCAATCACAGAGCCTGATTCGATCCCGGAATCGTAACGCGCGTCCACGCGCTCTGACGGTTCCCACAGCGCCACTGTGCCCGGTGACGGCAGAAAGTTCTTCTGAGCGTTTTCAGCGTACAGGCGTGCCTCGATCGCATGACCATGGATACTCAAGTCATCCTGCTCGTAACCGAGGCTTTCGCCTTCGGCAATACGCAGCTGTTCCCGGACCAGATCAAGACCGGTGATCTCTTCAGTGACCGGGTGTTCCACCTGCAGTCGGGTATTCACCTCGAGAAACCAGAAATCGTCACCATCGAGCAGAAACTCGACGGTGCCGGCTGAGTAGTAGCCAAGCTGTTTGCCGGCGGCAACGGCCGCCTGGCCCATCCGCTCGCGAATGACTTCCGTGACCGCAGAAGAAGGCGCCTCCTCAATGACCTTCTGATGTCGCCGCTGAATGGAACATTCCCGTTCGAAGCAATGCAGCAGATTACCGTGTTGATCGCCCAGAATCTGAATCTCGACGTGGCGGCAGGCCGGCAGCCAGCGCTCCATGAATATCGTATCGTCACCAAACGCGTTGGCAGCTTCCCGCCTTGCGCCGCTGGTGGCTGAGTCGAGCTCAGATTCTTCACGAACCACCCTCATACCGCGACCGCCGCCGCCGGCTGAAGCTTTGATCAGCAGCGGGTAACCCACCGCTGCTGCGCCCTCCAGCACATCCGCATCCGGGCCCAGTTCCCTCGCCGGCAGAGTCGGGACATCTGCAGCCCGCATTAATTCTTTTGCAGACAGCTTGTCACCCATGGCCGCGATGGCTTCAGGCGGCGGCCCAATCCAGACCAGCCCAGCAGCCTCTACAGCGCTCGCAAAGTCTGCGTTTTCAGAGAGAAAACCATAACCCGGATGAATCGCATCAGCGCCCGATCTTCGGGCTGCGTCGAGCACCTTGTCGACATTCAGGTAAGTCTCTGTCGCTGTCCGCCCCCGCAACGCAATCGCGGTATCTGCGTCTTTGACAAACGGCGCATCGGCGTCGCCATCTGCATAAACCGCGACAGTACTGATACCCATCTCTGTCGCCGTCTGAAACACCCGCCGGGCGATTTCTCCACGATTGGCCACCAGCACCCGGGTGATTGTTCGCTGCACTACATCCGCCATGTGCCATACTCCTTAGTGCCTTCAACCGGGCCGCTGTGGCACGCAGACAACGCAAAGCCGATCACTGAGCGGGTGTCGCGTGGATCGATCATGCCGTCGTCGGAAACCCGGGAGGTCGCAAACAATCCTTTGGAGCGCTCCTCGGCCCAGTACTCGGCAGTCTCGGCCCGCTTCGCATCTGCGGCTTCATCGAACTCAAGACCACGCCGCTCAGCAGCCGCTCGACCGATAATGGACATCACCCCGGCCATCTGCTTCGGTCCCATCACGGCAATTTTTGCCGTTGGCCAGATGAAGGTGAACCGGGTATTGAAAGCCCGACCGCTCATTCCATAGTTGCCGGCGCCATAAGAAGCTCCAACAATCACAGTGATGTGCGGCACTGTGGAATTCGAAACGGCATTGATCATTTTCGAACCGTTTTTGGTAATCCCGCCCTGCTCGAAATCCGTACCGACGATGAACCCGGTGATGTTGTGTAGAAACAGCAGCGGCACGTTGATCTGATTACACAGCTGGATGAACTGAGCAGCCTTCTCTGCAGACTCAGAAAACAGCGCGCCGTTGTTGCCGAGAATGCCAACCGGATAGCCATGCACCGACGCCCAGCCACAAACCAGGGTGGGTCCGTACAGCGGTTTGAATTCTTCAAAACACGAACCATCGACAATACGGGCAATGACTTCGCGGATATCAAACGGCTGTTTCAGGTCTTTCGATACCAGGCCCAGCAGCCCGTCGACGTCGTGAACGGGGTCATCCGCCGCCAGCGTCGGTTGCCCACCGAGCTTGTGCCAGTTCAGATGCGACATCACTTCCCGAAGCAGCCGGATACCATCACGCTCGTCTTCTGCCAGGTAATCGCCCAGCCCCGACACTGTGCAATGCATGTCTGCACCACCCAGACTCTCTTCGTCGGCATCTTCCCCGGTGGCCATTTTCACCAGCGGCGGACCACCGAGAAAAACTTTGGATTGTTTACGGATAAAAATGTTGTAGTCACTCATGCCTGGTTGATAGGCACCACCCGCTGTGGATGCACCAAACACCAGCGACACGGTAGGAATGCGCAATTTGGACAGTTCAGTGATCTCATAGAACAGCCTGCCGGTTTCCGCGAAGTGACCTTCTTCCCGACGGATCGCAGCTTCGGGATCTTCGGCGTCACCATCACCGCGCAGATCCGCGCCTGCCGACTCAACAAACTGCACGTATGGAAGACGATTTTCTCTGGCGATTTCCAGACCGCGCATCAATTTTTTGGTGTTGAAGGCATTGAATGCGCCTGCGCGCACGGACGGATCATGACCAAGAATGACGCACTCGATTCCCGCGATCACACCAATTCCGAGCACAAACCCGGAGCCCACCGCAAACGACGAACGCCAACCGGCTATTGAACTGATTTCCAGAAACGGCGTGTCTGGATCCAGCGCCAGCGCTATCCGTTCGCGAATCGGCATCTTGTTACGCGACTGCAGGCGGGCCATCGCTTCCGGACCACCGCCATCGGATGCTTCCTGCTGCAGCTGGTCGAATGTGGCAATCATCTCATCCATATCGGCGCGATTGCGTAGATAGGCGTCGCTTTTCATATCCAGGCTGGTGTCGAGTACCGCCATCCAGTCCTCCCCTTGTTGGTTTTAATCGATCCTGCGTGTCGATTGTTCTGTTTAAACACTGTGCCGAGCGTTTCTACCACATCAAACAAAGGCCGTGTATCCGAACCTCAGAACCCGGCGCTCACCACGTCTTCAGCACAAAGCTGCTTGATCTGATCCTGTGAGTAGCCCAGTTCGGCGAGCAGGGACTCACTGGCGTCCCCCGGCTGACTGGGTCCGGGATAGGACCGCTCAGCGCCAAATCGGACCATGGGTCCGTGGCGAAGATAGTCACCCCACTCAGGATGACTGACCGGTACCACCAGCTCCTCTGTCTCAGCGAGCACCCCGCTCAGCAGAAAGTCTGCAGGCCAGCCGGCGTCCGCAGGCAGGCAATACACGGCTGGACCCTTAAGAGCCTCACTCCAGCTGGCCACATCACGACTGCGGAACAGCTTTTCGAGTTCAGCAGTATCCGTGGTTCCGAGCTCCATCAGATCAGCGTCGTCGGTGGCAAAGACAAACACCCAGCCGTCCCGACACTGGTAGAGTCTTTGACCCGGCCTCAGCCCCAAACCCTGATCATCCAAAGGCGCCCGCTCAGGCTTGCCTGGATAGCTGAGAAAGTCATCCCAGTTGGCATAAGCATTGGCGCCAAACATGTCGACGAAAATCTCCTGACCTTTTCCGGTCAGATCTCGAGCCAACAGACCCAGCATCGCGGCAGTGGCGATCACCATCGAGGTGTTCGGATCCGGATTGACTTCATTGGCCCGGAACAGACGACGGGCGACTTCACGGACTTCAGCCAGGGTCATTGGCCCGGGACCAGGCAATCCACCCATTTGCCATACCACACCGCCTAACGCTGCACCCGGGATAGGATGGGTAGATGGACGCAGAGCGCCAGGCCCATCAGGACCATAACCGTTGGCAGAAAGGTAAATCAGATCGGGGTTATCGGCCCGCAGCGCGTCATAACCGAGACCGAGTCGTTCCGGCACGCCGGGGCGATAGTTGTGGATGAAGATGTCGGCGCTGCGAACCAGTTGCGCTGCTATCTGCTGGCCTTCCGGCGCCTTGAGATTCAGACAGATGCTCTGTTTTCCGGTATTACACTTGGCCGCACCTATACCCCCCATCATCTGCCGGAACGGATCACCATCGAGTGGCTCCAGCTTGATCACCCGCGCCCCGAGGTCGGCCAGCGTCGCCGCTGCCAGGGGCGCTGCGATGATGGTTGCGGCTTCAACTACGGTCACACCGGCAAGCGGCAGGCAGCTATTGCCTGCTGCAGCAACAGGGATCTGCGGCAGAGTCTTCGCCGGTAGAGTTTTCAGTTCTTTCACCGCAGGCGCGGCACCAACTTCGCCCGGAGTCCCGGACAGTCGCGCAACCAGACCGAGCTGCCGACCTTCCGGAGTATCGACGACATGCTGATTGGCGACCAGATCCGGGTCGGCCAGCGCCTGCTGGGTGGTCTGATAAGGATGGGCCACCACGCCGCCGTCGCTGATGAATACCTCCATCCAGTCAGCGAGATCACGCTCGGCTATGTGCGCCAGCATCCGGTCGCGGAATTCCTCCAGCGCTTCCCCCGACTCCGGCATCCGGCCACCTTCAGCCTCAAGCCGGGCGGCCTGCAGAAAATTCTGCTGCAGGTGCGGCAGCAGATTGCCGAACTGAAGCCATTCTCCATCCCGGGTGCGAGCCGCATGGTAATAGATTCTAGGCATTACCTTGAGTACGTTCTGACGACCTGCAGCGCGCTCGATCACACCTTTTGCCGCGAGTTGTTCAGTCGTGAGACCAGCCAGGTCGTAGGGCAACATGCCGCGCAGCAGTGATGTGGTGAAACTGCTGCCGCGGCCGCTGATCTGACGCTGGTGCAGCGCCGCCAACAGGCCGCCGGCAAGACTTTGCGAGGTCGCATGCACGCCCACCTGCAGTGCGCTGAATACCGGCCCCTGCCGGGCAGCGGCACCTTCGAAGCTCATCATCCGACCGGACAACGCGGCGGCGAGACTTTCTTCAGCGGGCCAGTCCGCCAGCTCGGCAGATTCAGACAATCCGCAGAAAACACCTCTGACCAGGTCTGCACGACTCTCCGGAATCGAAGCATCGCCCAGTTCCAGCAGTTCACGGGTTGCCGAAGTCAACACCACGGCTTCTGCGGTTTCGAGAATGACGCGCCGCAAATGCTGTCGCGACGTCTCACTTGCCAGGTCGAGGTGCACAACCGTCTTGCCCCGACGCCAGAGCCGTGAGGACGCCATACCCACCTGAGGATCACCACCGACAGGCTCAATCCGGACCACCTCGGCACCGAAGTCGGCGAGGATCATCGTCGCCAGGCCGGTCACTGGACCAACTGACACCTCAAATACCCTTATTCCCGCCAGTGGCAACATCCTGACTTCTCCCCCTCCTTCAGGGATCCATTAGAACCGACCATCCGCCTACAATGGAAGGTTCCAGTCACCGATGGTGGCACGACTTTGAGGTTTTCCATGTTTCATCTGCTTTCCGGAATCAAGATCATTGACCTGACCACCATCGTGCTGGGTCCATACGCCACCCAGATCCTCGGTGACTTCGGCGCTGAAGTGATCAAGGTGGAGTCCACCGACGGCGATCTGTTCCGGGCAGTACGCCCCGGCCGCCGACCGGACATCGGTGTTCAATTCCAGAATTTCAATCGCAACAAACAGTCTGTGGCACTGGACTTGAAGACGCCGGAAGCTCGGGAAGTGCTCTATCAACTGGTTGCCGACGCAGACGTGGTGGTACACAACATGCGCAGTCGTTCTGCACAGCAGCTTGGCGCCTCCTTTGATGAGCTGAGAAAGCACAATTCACAGCTCATTTACTGTTATGCACCGGGTTTTGCTGACGGCGGCCCCAGCCAGAACGATCCCGCTTACGACGACATCATCCAGGCCCGATCCGGCCTGGCAGCCTTGAACGCGGACGCCGACGGTGCGCCGAAGTTTGTGCGCAGCATCGTCTGCGACAAGGTGGTTGGTCTGCATCTGGCGATTGCGGTGCTGACCGGCATAGTGCACCGCCTCAAGACAGGGGCTGGAGTGTGTATAGAAGCGCCCATGCTGGAAAGCATGACGGCTTTTCTAATGTCCGAACACCTTGCCGGCCATAGTCTGGTACCCCCCGAAGGCGAACTTGGCTATTCGCGAATGATGTCCAAACACCGCCAACCTTATCGTACCCGTGACGGTTATCTGGCCATTCTGCCCTACAGTACCCGGCACTGGACCCGCTTTTTTACGCTATGCGGTGCAACCACGCTGGCAGAAGACCCTCGTGTCACCAATGCAGAACTGCGCAGCGAACACATCGATGAGCTTTACCAGGAAATTGCCAGGATCGCCCCGACCCGCAGCAACGACGAGTGGCTCACCGCGCTTAAAGCGCAGGACATCCCCTGCTCGGCGGTGAATCAGCTCGACGAACTGGCCAGGGATCCACAGCTGGTCGCGTCCGGCAGCTTCGAAACTCTGCAAGACCCAGTGCTGGGCACACTGCAACAATTGCGCTCGCCGTTTCGTATCCACGACGGCAACACAGAACCGACCCTGCACCAGCGTGCTGACCGACGCGCACCCGGGCTCGGTGAACATACCCGCGCGACCCTGGAACAACTCGGTCTGGACGACGGCCAGATAGACTCTTTGTTTGAGGCTGGAATCGTCCGCTGACCGGGACTCGACTTTTCTGCCTACCAGGTATCCACCTGGGGGCGCTTCTTGTGGTCACGCCGGGGCGCTGGCGGCACCGAACGTAACCCTGTGCTGATCCAGTGCCTGGACTCCGCGGGATCAATGACATCGTCGAGTTCGAAGTGTGACGCCATGTTGACCGCTTTGCCCCGTTCATACATTCCTGCCACCATTTTGTCGTAGCTGGCTTTGCGCTCTTCAGGGTCTTCAATTGCCTGCAGTTCTTTGCGGTAACCAAGTTTCACCGCGCCTTCCAGCCCCATTCCGCCAAACTCGCCCGTTGGCCAGGTGACACAGAACAGCGGTGCTTTGAAACTGCCGCCGGCCATGGCCTGAGCCCCCAGACCATAGCTTTTACGAATCACAATGGTCATCAGCGGTACATCGATGTTGGCGCCAACGACAAACATGCGCCCGGCATGCCGCACCAGTGCCGTCTTCTCGCTTTCCGGGCCGACCATGATCCCGGGACAATCCACCAGTGACAGAATAGGAATATCAAAAGCATCACACAGCTGCATGAATCGGGCGCCTTTGTCAGCACCATCTGAATCAATCGCTCCGGATAGATGACCAGGGTTGTTGGCAATGACACCCAGCGGTTTACCTTCCACGCGAATGAATGCGGTGATGATGCCAATACCCCAGTGTTCGCGCAGTTCAAGGACTGAGCCAACGTCCGCAATGCCCTCAATGACTTCGCGGATATCGTAGTAACGCAATCGGTTCTCCGGGACCACAAAGCGCAGTTTCCGCGCATCCGGCGCTTCCCATTGCGCGACGTCACCCTGAAAGTAGGACAGGTACTGCTTCGCCACCGCGACGGCTTCCACTTCATCTTTCACGGCGATGTCTACAACCCCGTTGGGTACCTGCACATCCATCGGCCCGACTTCTTCGGGTTTAAATATGCCGAGACCGCCGCCTTCTATCATGGCCGGACCGCCAATACCGATGTTCGAACCTTCGGTCGCGATGATCACGTCACAACAGGCCAGCAGCACCGCGTTACCCGCGAAACATCTTCCGGTGGTGATGCCAACCATCGGTACCAGACCCGAAAGCCGGGCAAAGTAGGTAAACGCCCAGCAATCCAGGCCAGCCACACCGGATCCGTCAGTATCACCCGGTCGACCACCCCCCCCTTCCGCAAACAGCACCGTCGGCAATCTGAACTGCTCGGCAACTTCAAACAGGCGATCTTTCTTGGCGTGATTTTTCATACCCTGGGTACCCGCCAGCACCATGTAGTCATAAGACATGATCATGGCTCTCGACCGGTCATCAGCAAACAGGCTGCCATTAATATGACCAAGCCCGCAGACCATGCCATCACCTGTAGTGTTTTCGATCAGATCATCGATGCTGCGCCGGCGTCTTTGCCCTGCCAGCACAACCGATCCGTACTCCACAAAGGTTCCTTCGTCACACAGATCCGCGACGTTTTCCCGCGCCGTGCGGTGGCCTGTTTTACGACGTTTGGCAACAGCTTTGGGTCGATTCTCATCAAAGCCTGCCGCTTTGCGCGCAAAAGTTTCTGCCAGATCCGGCCGGATATGATCGAGATCAATTTCTTCACTTGCGCCAGTGTCTGCAACTGCCACTTCGCGCTCTTCCAGATAGATCAGCGGATGTCCTTCAAAGACGGTATCACCAGCAGAAACACCCAGGCGACTGACAACTCCGCTGGTTTCGGCAAGCACCACGTGTTCCATCTTCATGGCTTCCATCACCAGCACCTGCCTGCCGACCCAGACCTCATCGCCAGGTTGCACATCAAAACTCACCAGCGTGCCCTGCATAGGAGCCTTGATGGCGGTCATACCATCAGGCAGGGTTTCATCAACGAGGCTTAGCGCCTGCTTCTGTGCAATGCCACCGGCAGCACCACTTTTACCATGATCCAGAACGGCTAGAGGGTCTGCGGCATCTACACGAGCACCGGCCAGCGCCGAACCTTCCGGTTGTGTTGACGTCCCAGGCGAGCGGCCGCCGGCAAAACGTTCCGGATGATATTCAGACGCTGCCAGTTCACCGAGATGGTCGTCGACAAAGCCGGTGTAGACTTCGTTATTCTGAAACGCCGGGTTACACAGCAGATTCTTCAGAAACCCCAGATTGGTCGGAACGCCGTCGATGCGGAACTCGCAGAGCGTGCGATAAGCACGGTTCACTGCCGCTGGGTAGCTTGGCGAAGCGCTGTGCACGATCAACTTGGCCAGCAATGAATCGAAGCTTGGATTCACACTGTAACCGCTGTAGCCATAGGTATCGGTGCGAACACCCGGACCATTGGGTACTTCGAAAGCACTCAGGGTGCCACCGCCGGGTTTGGTACTACCATCTGCGCCCATCGTCTCCATGTTGATCCGCATCTGTATCGCGTAACCGCGTGGCAACGGAATGTCCGCCTGGGTCAGGGCAAGCTGTTCCAGGGTATGTCCCGCCGCAACTTCCAGCTGGGCGCGCACCAGATCGATACCAACTGTTTCTTCAGTGACCGTGTGCTCAACCTGGAGTCGCGCGTTGGCTTCGATGAAGCAGAAGTGTTCATTGTCAGCGGCCAAAAGAAATTCAATTGTGCCCAGACCCCGGTAGTTCAGTGCTGAAGCAAGTTTCACTGCAGCCGTGCACATCTGATCGCGCACTGTGTGTTCAAGCGTCGGGCTCGGCGCGATCTCGACAATCTTCTGGTGGCGCCGCTGTATGCTGCATTCCCGCTCCCACAGATGGGTCACCGCACCGCTGCCATCACCCAGGATCTGTATTTCCACATGGCGCGCTCTCGGCAGATATTCCTCCACATAAACGTCGCCGTTACCGAAGGCTGCCAGCGCTTCCGATGACGCACGGTTGAAAGCTTCTTCCAGTTCAGCGGCATCAGCAACAACCCGCATACCCCGGCCGCCGCCACCGGCTAGCGCTTTGATCACCATGTTCGAACCCGGTGGCAGTTCAGCAAAAAAACTTCGCGCAGCTTCCAGCGCAACAACATCAGAACTGCCGGCCACAACCGGAACGCCACAATCAGCGGCAAGCCGCCGCGCCTGAACCTTGTTGCCAAACCTCTGCAGCGTTTCGCTATCGGGACCGACAAAGATCAGACCGGCGGCGACCACGGCGGCGGCAAAGTCTGCGTTTTCACTGAGAAAACCGTATCCGGGATGGACCGCGTCTGCTCCCGAGCGCTGCGCGGCTGCGACAACACCGGCAATATCCAGGTAAGCTCGGGCACCACGACCGTCCAGCGCGACGGCTTCATCCGCTTTGCGCACATGCAGTGCGTCCGCATCGTCTTCGGAAAACACCGCAATACTGGCGATTCCGAGTTCCCCGGCTGCCCGAGCTATCCGAATAGCAATTTCGCCACGGTTGGCAATCAACAGTCTTTTCATTTTTCTATCTCTTGGTGTCTTCACACGATCGAACCGTTATCGATCGATTCTTATCTATAGAGTCGGTCCCACTCCCCAGCGGGCCGATATGTTTATCACGCCTCGCCGACAAACAACAAGATTTAGCGAAGGCGGTGCTCGCTTGTCTGCGAAAGCCTCAAGGCGGTGTGCTGGCTGGCCCCTGTTGCCACCACCACTGTGGAGGCAACGGCACCGGCTCCGGCCAGATTTTGTTCAGTGACTCAGCAACGAACACTTCACCGTTTTTCACCACGTAGTCGATTGCCGCTGAGTGGCGGATGTCTTCCATCGGGTCTTTCGCCAGAATCACAAGATCCGCCAGCTTGCCAGCAGACACCGTGCCGATATCCTGCGCTACTCCGATAATTTCTGCGCCATGCCGCGTCGCTGCGGTCAGAGCCTCAAGCGGCGACAGCCCGCCACTGGCCAGCGCCCACAACTCCCAGTGATAGCCCAGCCCCTGCAGCTGTCCGTGAGCACCAACACCCACCCGCCCGCCGGCCCGAATGATTTTCGCGGCCTGAGCCGCCAGTTTCGGAAAGACAAATTCTTCTTCTAAAAACCACTGGGTCCGCAGGGTTCTCGACGCGATGGCATTAGCCGGCGTGAAACGCCTCAATTTCGGATCCCGATAGGGGTTTTCTCTGGTGTAGAAGTAGTTTTCCGCGAAGGGACCACCAAAGTTCACCAGCAGCGTGGGCGTATAGCTGATGCCCGATTGTGCAATCAACTCGACCGTGTCCTTGTAAAGATCCAGCACGGGAAAGTTGTGCTCGTTGCCGCTGAAGCCATCAATTGCGTGGGTCATGTTCATCATCATATCCAGGCCACCTTCGGTGGTCGGCATTAACTGCAGCTTTGCCGCCGCCTGCACCAGCCACTGGCGCTGTTCGCGGTTCCCGGCAAGATAGGCTTTCAGATTGTGCACGCCATAATGATCGCGATACCGGCGCAGCACCGCTTCGGCATGCTCTGCAGACCGGAAGTTGTTATTGCTGAACACCCCAGGGCCGGTAGACAAAGCCCGCGGACCGATCATCAGCCCTGCATCAATCAGGTCTTCGTAGGCCAGAATGTCCGTAGTACTCGGCTGGACGTCGAGACCGGTGGTAACCCCGTAGGCAAGATTGGCAAGAAACGCCCAGTTACTGGTGTCGAGGATACGGCGCAGAGGGCGAAAATGGGCGTGCGTGTCGACGTAACCCGGGAGAATAAAGCGGCCGCTCATATCCAGCCGCTCAGCGCCTTCAGGCACCTGGACTTCGTCCGCCGGGCCTACCGCAACAATACGATCATTTTCGATCAGTACGATGCCATCGGTAATTCGTGTCGAGTCGGCTTCCATCGGCAGAATCGTTGCTCCGGTCAAAGCCAGCAGACCCTCGGGTTCATAACGCGGCAGATAGACGTTAACAGTCCGGGAAACGACCCCCTGTTCGGCTTCCAGCAGCGGCTCAGCAGCATCCGCCGGGGGCTGCGATTGCTCGGGACCACCTGATGCGGCGGCTTCTTCTGTCTGAGACGCAAAACTGATGCTGGCCAGTTCGCGCTGGTAGGTCTGATTCCCCACCGACCAGAAAGCATGATCACTGTCGGACCAGCTGAAGAAGTCCGCGCCAACATCGGTGAGGCGTTTGAGCGGGACCGAAGGCGATTCCAGGTTGATCTCAACGTTGTGCAGATGGATGTTAAGGAGCCTGGCCACATAGAGCTGATTGGCGTGGCTGATCAGCGCGTGGCGCCCGTCCGGAGCGATCCTGATGTCCTGCGCGTAGACGTTTTCTTCGGCGAAGTAGATGCCGGGGCCTTTGGCAGCAATATGCTGACGTCGATCGGTTCCATCGTAACGAACAGATACCAGACCGGCAGTACTGGTACTGAACTGGCTCCCGCTTGCATAAAGGTAAATTCGATCATCTTCCGGGCCGAAATGCGGCCGACCGTGTCCACGTGCGGGCAGGATGGTCTGAGCACTTCCACCCTTGGCCTGAAACCAGACCAGATCCGAACCCAGAACCGGGCCAAAGTCTGACTCACGGTACAGCCGGTCATAGCTGCCCGCGCGCAAAGCAACAATCCGCTTGCCGTCCGGTGACCAGGCCGGGTCAGAGTAGAACGCTTTACGTTGCGAAACCTGTCGCGGCGCTGATCGTCCGTGCACGCGCATCCGCCACACCTGGCCACCGCTCACACTCCAGTCGACAAACGCGATTTCCCGGCTGTCCGGCGACCAGGTGGGATGGAAAGCTGACATCCCGGGCGGCGAAATTGCGCTGGATTCTCGGCTGTTCCGATCAAACACGTAGAGACGGGTAAAAGCAGAAAACGCTATGTAACGGCCATCCGGCGAAGCCACCGGCCCCATCAGTAACCGAGCTTTCACCGGTCCCAATCCAAGCCGATAGGGAAAATACAGGTGGGGGCCGAGTTCCTGTTCGATCGATGCCGTGAACGGGATGTCACTGACCGTGCGATCTGCCAGCGACACTTCTCGAATACCTCCGCCTTCGGTGTAAATCACCGACTCGCCATCTGGCGCAAACGCGTAGCCCGGCAGCAGATCCCGGGTGAAACGACTTTCCTGTTCGTCGTGCTGAACCGGATACACCAGCCAGTCGTCTTCCCCGGTGCGCAGATCCCGGACACGCAATCCGGTGCGGTGTTCATAGCGGGTGCCGTAGACCAGCAGATTTCCGTCCGGCGAAAGCTGAGGACGGAACGCGCTGCCCTGTGCCTGAGTGAGAATATCTTCCGTGCCCAGGCTCAAATCACGCCGGGCAATCTGCCAGGCTGGCAGCGTCATGTTATAGGCGAAGCCCCCGGACTTGCGGGCGTAGTAGAGATAGCGCCCGTCCGGCGAATAGACTGCACCGAGCGAATTGCTGCGTTTGGAAGCCGGTGTCGAAGCAGACGCTTTCGCTTTGGTGATCTGCAGACCGTCGCCACCGTCGAGATGATAGGCCCACAGCTCAAACGTCCGCAGGCCCCAGGATGATCTGGCAACAATCAGATGGCTGCCATCCGGTGACCAGGCGGGAGACGCCAGTTCGGAGTGTTTCCCTGCGCTTGCCAGTTTGGTGGCTTCGCCACCTGCTGCAGGCACGGTCCACAGACCATAGGCACCGTCACGATCGCTGACGAAAGCAATAGTCGAGCCATCGGGAGAAAACCGAGGTTGGCTGTCATAACCCATCCCGGAGGTGATTGCCCGGGCCCGACCACCCGTTCGCGGCAGAAGATAAAGATCGCCGAGAATTTCCAGTACCAGAGTCTGCCCGTCTGCAGCAATGTCGAGCGACAGCCAGGTGGCTTCAGTGGTTTCAAAACTGATGGTGCGGGTTGGCTGCAGCGGCAGTTCTTCGGAAACTACACCTGCAGCCGGGACCGCTTTATTCGCCGCCACGGCTTTTTTCTTCGCCGCCACGGCGTTTTCAGCCGCCACGGCGTTGCTCAGCACACACCAAACAGTCAGCAGCAGACTGACGAACTGCTTCATTGGGGTACCCTGCACACAAAAGTTCAACATTCTCGGGTGCAGGACCTATCCGCGCAACCGCGAAACTGAGTAGCATAGCGCTCCCGCCAGCAAGACCCCGAACATGCGCACAGACAACCTTCGCATCACCCGCACTCATCCACTGATCTCCCCGGCAGTACTCGAAGAGGACCTGCCGATGGACGAGGACGGTGCCGCCTTTGTCGACCAGTCCCGCGAGACCATCAAACACATCTTTGCTGGAACCGACCCGCGTCTGCTCGTGATTGTTGGGCCCTGCTCCATCCATGATCCGCAGGCTGCGGTGGATTACGCCGGCCGCCTGGCAACGCTGGCTGCAGATGTCAGTGACCGGCTGTTCTGCGTGATGCGGGTATATTTCGAAAAGCCGCGCACTGTGGTCGGGTGGAAAGGTCTGATCAATGACCCGGATCTTGATGGCAGCTATCGGATCAACCGTGGCCTCAGACTGGCCCGGCAGTTACTGCTGGATATCACCGCAGCCGGCCTGCCTGCGGCGACAGAGTTTCTGGACACGACCTTTGGTCAGTTTTATACCGATCTGATCAGTTGGGGGGCGATCGGAGCCAGAACAGTTGAAAGCCAGATCCATCGGGAGCTCGCCTCCGGTCTGTCCATGCCGGTTGGGATCAAAAACCGGACGGATGGCGACGTTCAGGTGGCCATTGACGCCATCCGTGCCGCTGCCCATAAGCATCTGTTCCCATCACTGACCAAAGAGGGCGCGCCAGCGATCCTGGAAACCAACGGCAACCCGGATTGTCACCTGGTGTTGCGCGGCGGCCAGCAGGGTCCGAACTGCGATCAGGCCAGCATTGAAGCGGCGCAATCGCAACTTGCGTCAGCCGGTGTGGATACCGGGCTGATCATCGACTGCTCCCATGCCAACAGTTTGAAGCAGCCGGAGCGGCAACTTGAAGTCGCCAGATCTGTGGTGGAGTTGCGACGCCAGGGTAATCACGCTATTCGGGGAATCATGCTGGAAAGCCATCTGATCGCGGGGCGTCAGAACCTGGGTGCTGAGTTAACCTACGGTCAGTCCATTACCGATGGCTGTCTGGGCTTCGATGAGACGCGAGCGCTGCTGGAAGAACTCGCCGCCGCGAGTGAGTAACCGCCCGGGGCGACTATAAAACCGCCCGGGGCGACTATAAACTTGCCGGGGCGACTAAAAAAATGACGGGGCGACTAGACGGGGCGACTAAAAGGACGGGGATGGCTAACTGAAAGAGCCGGCTGGCCTGCCTTAAGACCATCCGCCAGCCAATATACTGTCAGCCGAGTTGATAGCGCAGCATTACCCGGCTGCCATCCGCCAGACCTTTTCGGAACCTGGCCCCCCAGACAATCCATTCCAGAGAATATTTGTCGCCAAACTGCTCCAGCACCTGCGCCTGGCGAGAAGCATCCAGGATCTGGTCGCCAACCACGTCTACTGACGGAAGCACTTTGTAACGGGCGTCAGAATTCCACACCCCGACATCACCAATCCAGATGCGAGCCCGGTTCAGACCAGCGCCAATCGCGCGAGCACGCCAGGCGTCACTGGCAGTGACCACGAAAATTTCTCCCTGATGATGGGTAAACCAGACCTCTGCCTGACAGGCACTTTCGGCGCCATCATTTTTCAGCGGGGTGAGGTAGATGACAGCCGTTTCGTCAATGGTATAAGGCAGCTTTGCAGCGGAGGCTGATAGCGCTGCGGCTGCTGAAGAAGACGCGGCTGCTGAAGAAGACGCGGCGCCACGAGCCATAGTCGGCAGCACTGCCAGCGAAGTCGCCATCGCTGCTTTGAGTATTTTCCGTCGATTCATCAGGAATGGCCTTCTCATGTTTGACGTCCGGCTTCAGACATTTTCCACAGCGATGCGTTCCGCTATTTTGCCTGACCAGATCTTCGGCCCTTCCCGGTGCACTGATTGTCCGGTCGAATCTACTGCGACAGTCACCGGCATATCCACCACCTCGAATTCATGAATGGCTTCCATACCGAGTTCGGGAAACGCGATCACGGTGCTCTTGGTGATCGCTTTCGCAACCAGATAAGCGGCCCCACCCACGGCGATCATGTACACAGACTTATGATCACGAATCGCATCAATAGCCGCGTCCCCTCTTTCAGCTTTACCCACCATGCCAAGAAGACCCGTTTCGGCCAGCAGCTGACGGGTGAACTTATCCATCCGGGTCGCCGTCGTCGGACCCGCCGGGCCAATCACCTCGTCACGTACAGGATCAACCGGGCCGACGTAGTAGATCACCCGGTTTTTGAAATCAACTGGCAACTCTTCGCCGCGATTCATCAGATCAACAAGCTTCTTGTGCGCGGCGTCGCGACCCGTGAGCAGTTTTCCGGACAGCAGTACCGTATCGCCTGATTGCCAGGTCTGAACTTCTTCCGGAGTCAGGGTATCGAGGTTTACGCGGCGCACGTCAGCGCCCATGTCGAATTCGATATCCGGCCATTCGGACAGATCAGGCGGGGTAAAGGTCGCGGGCCCCGAACCATCCAGCGTGAAATGCACGTGCCGGGTCGCGCTGCAATTGGGAATAACCGCAACCGGTTTGTTGGCAGCGTGGGTCGGATATTCGCGAATCTTCACGTCAAGCACCGTGGTGAGACCACCCAGCCCCTGCGCGCCAATGCCCAGCGCGTTAACCTTATCGAACAGCTCCAGGCGCATCTCTTCAAGATGATCAGACGCGCCACGGTCTTTCAGTTCATGGATATCGATCGGGTCCATCATCGATTCTTTGGCCAGCATCATGGCTTTTTCAGGCGTCCCGCCAATGCCGATACCCAACAGTCCGGGCGGACACCAGCCGGCACCCATGGTTGGAACCACGTCCAGGATCCAGTCGATGATGGAATCAGACGGATTGAGCATCGCAAACTTGGCTTTGGCTTCGCTGCCGCCACCTTTCGCCGCAACTTCAATGCTGACCTTGTCTCCAGGCACAACCTTGTAGTGTATGACCGCTGGGGTGTTGTCTTTGGTGTTGGTCCGCGCGCCATCCGGATCGCTGAGCACCGAGGCACGCAGAACATTGTCAGGATTCTGATAGCCGCGCCGCACGCCTTCGTTGATCATGTCATCAACTGACATCTGCGCATCCCAGACCACGTCCATGCCCACTTCTACGAAGGCAATGACGATTCCGGTGTCCTGGCAGATCGGCCGCTTACCCAGCGCGCACATCCGTGAATTCACGAGCACCTGCGTCAGCGCCGCTTTGGCGGCAGGTGACTCTTCCCGCTCATAGGCTTCGCGCATCCCGCGAATGAAGTCCACCGGGTGATAGTAGGAGATGAACTGCAGCGCATCCGCTACGCTGGTGATCACGTCTTCCTGTTTGATTGCTGAGTTTTGAGCTGCCATGAATTCGTCTGAGATTGCCAAGATGGACCCGATTCTACCGCAGGTTGTCTCCCAGTGACGCCCATGTGAACATGCAGCGGCAATAAATCAGCTGCCGGAATTCCAACTATGATCAAGACCCTTCTGCCCACCTTTTCGCTGCTGCTGATTCTCGCCGGCTGTGGGCAACCTGCCGAAACTGAAACGCCAGACCAGGGCGCAGCCCAATCCATGGCTCAACAGGAAACCGCTGCCGCAGCCGCAGCGCAGATCGACGCTCAGGCGCTGACTCAGAAGCTGCTGCTGATCGACACCCATATTGACGTGCCCTACCGACTCCATGACGAGTGGGAAGATGTCAGCATTGCCACCCCGGAGGGAGATTTCGACTATCCCCGCGCGGTCGCCGGCGGTCTTGATGCGATGTTCATGTCGATCTATATACCCGCAGACGTAGACGCCCGCGGCGAAGCGACTGCATTTGCAGACGCGCTGATCGACTCGGTGGAACGCATCGTTGACGCCGCACCCGACAAGTTCTCGATAGCAACCTGCACCAGCGATATCGAGCAGCTGAAAGCAGACGGTCTGTTTGCAATGCCTCTGGGTATGGAAAACGGCGGACCCATCGCCGGGGATTTTGAAACCCTGGCCAGATTCCGCGATCGCGGTATTCGCTACGTGACTCTGACCCACTCAAAGTCCAACCACATCTCCGACTCGTCATACGATCTCAATGAACAGTGGCAGGGTCTGTCGGAATTCGGCAAAAGTCTGATTCCGGAAATGAACAGCCAGGGTGTCATGATTGACGTATCCCACATTTCTGATCGCGCTTACTGGCAGGTGCTGGAATTGACCCACACCCCGGTGATTGCCAGCCACTCCTCGCTTCGCCACTACACGCCTGGGTTCCAGCGCAATATGACTGACGAGATGGTTGCCGCACTGACCGACAATGGTGGCGTGATCCAGATCAACTTCGGCAGCGGCTTTCTGACCAAAGCTGCTCGTGACTACGCGAACGCTTCACAACAGGCATTTCTCCGCTTTCGGGCGGAGCAATCCATTACCGGTGACGATCCGCGATTGCTGGAATTCGCTGCCAGCTACCGCGCCGAGAATCCCTACCCTTATGCCACCATTGACGATGTACTCAATCATATTGATCGCGCCGTGGAACTGGCCGGCATAGACCACGTCGGGATCGGCTCAGATTACGATGGTGTTGGCGACAGCCTGCCCGCAGGCCTCAAGGACGTCAGCGAGTTCCCGAATCTGACTGCGGGCCTGCTCGAACGGGGTTACAGCGAGGCGGACATCGAGAAAATCTACGGTGGCAATCTGATGCGGGTGTGGCGTGAAAACGAAGCCTATGCAGCCGCTGCAGGCAATCCGGCACAGTGTGTACTTGAAGGCTAGGCTGCGCTAAGACAGGTAATCAATAAGCCTGCGTGTGAATTCGATGCCTTTATCAACCTGCTCGAGACTGATGTACTCGTCAGGTTGATGGGCCTGGTCAATGCTGCCCGGACCGCACATCACTACTGAGTAGCCAGCTTCCTGGAACTGCCCGGCCTCGGCGCCGTAAACCACCGAGGTCACAGAGTTCTGTCCAGTCAACCTTTTCGCCAGTTGCACGCTGGGAGAGCCCTCTTCAACACAGAACGACGGGACTTCCGCGTTCATCCTGAAATCGATGTTGGTATCCGGACAGATGCTGCGCATTTCCGGGAGCACTTCTTCGAGCGCAAATCTCTTGAACTCGTTGAAGTAATCGAGCGCTGACTCATCAGGCAGCGAACGGATATCGGTCACAAATTCGCAGTGGTGGGCCATAATGTTATGCGCAGTACCGCCATGCACAACACCACAGTGGAAAGACGTATGGGCTGGCTCAAACAGCGAACCTGCCGGTGCCCGTTCCGCGCACTGTCGCTGTTTGTCCCAGAGCCAGTTGATCAGTCGTCCCGCGATCATCACCGCTGATACCCCGCGATGCGGTTGACTCGAATGCGCTTCGCGACCGGTGATCAGGGTATCGAAGTGAAAGATGCTTTTATGTGCAGTGACCACCTGCATTCCGGTGGGCTCCCCAACTATCACCGCTTCCGGTTCCGGCAATTTGGACACCAGTTCGCGGATCATCTTCGGCGCTCCCAGACAGCCGACTTCTTCGTCGTATGACAGGGCGAAATGGATCGGCCGCTTCAGATTTTTCATCTCAGGAACGAGCGCCAGCGCAATCGCATAAAATGACTTCATGTCACAGGTGCCGCGCCCGAACAGCTTGCCGTCTTTCTCTACCAGGGTGAACGGATCGGTGCTCCAGTCCTGATCATCGATTGGCACAACGTCAGTATGGCCGCTGAGCACTACCCCGCCGCTAACCATCGGGCCAACGGTGGCGTAGAGATTGGCTTTTTCACCGGACCCGTTGGTCACCAGTTTGGCTTCAACGCCATGCGCAGCCAGATAAGCAGTCACATACTCAATCAGCGCCAGGTTCGAATCCCGGGAAACGGTCGGAATCTCCACCAGTGCACGGATCATTTCCTGTGGGGTTACTGCAGTACTCATCGGCGCAGCATACCACTTCGGGATATCCGAATAGCCACGTTCGGTTTGTCCGTATATTCATCCGTCGTCGAAGCGAATATAAAGAGCCCCGCGTGCTGCCCACGAAGGATAATAGTCGCCGGGCGGGCAGTCCTGAGCAGCTGGCGTAAGACTTGCGGTCAGGACCGCGCTCGCTGGGAAGAAACCAGCGAAAAATTTGTCAATACAAGGAATATGGGATATGAGATTCGCACTACTGCTTGCCGCGGCAATGACGCTGGCAACATTTTCTGCACAGGTCAGCGCAGATGCTGGCGATTGGCTGGTTCGAGCCGGTATTACCAACATCGACCCGGATGACGACGGCGGCAGTCTCGACGGCACCAATTTAGATGTAACGGTTAAGTCTTCGGCAAGCATAAGCCTCGAAGGCACCTACATGATCACCAACAATATCGGTGTCGAATTGCTCGCATCCTACCCATTCGAACATGACATCCAACTTGAAGGTGTCGGTAACATTGGTGACACCAAACACCTGCCACCAACGCTCAGCCTGCAGTGGCACTTCACCCAGTTCGGCGCGTTCAAGCCCTATGTTGGCGTCGGCATTAACTATACCTATTTCTTTGAAGAGAATACCCGAGGTGCCCTCTCCGACTCCGACCTGGATCTGGACGACTCCTGGGGAGCAGCATTTCAGGTCGGCGTTGACTACAACCTGACTGATAACTGGTTCATCAACGGCAACGTGCGCTACATCAAAATCGAAACCGAAGCCGAAGTAGACGGCGCTAAGGTCAGTGACGTAACCATCGACCCCTGGCTGCTTGGCGCGCAAATCGGATACCGTTTCTAAGGATCTTCTTGAGCCACAGAACAGTCGGCTATCCTGTTCTAACGATTGACGCTGACGGCGAGGGTTCGACTCGCCGTCAGTGCAACATCTGGCTACCCGTGAGCGGCCTCTCTCGCTGCCTGAGTAACCACTGGCCGCTTTCATCCAGCTGAGCTTCCCCAAGCGCGCGCAGGATTTCCCTCTTCTCCCCAACATCCTCTGCACTTTCAAGCAGTCGCAGCGCATTGCTGAATATTCTATGGGTATAAGAAAACTGCAGAATCAACTCATGTTCGGCCGTCTTGTGAGCATAATTCTGACGCAGCGTAGCAATCAGCGGTAGCAGACCCATCAGAGCGACCAGCACGTTTGACCATGGCGGAACTATATCCCACTGGAAAAACGCCAGTATCAGCGCTACCGCGAGCAGCAGCAGATAGCTGGCGTAGCCAAGTGCAGAAGTGCGTCGATGACGATCGGCGCTTTCCCTGGTTTTGCGACCGTAGTAACTCAGCTGAGGTTTTACCCAGGCATCGATAACCAGATCGAGATCATCTTCGCTTTGATTGTGGGCACTGGCATCCGCGCTGCGCCCGGCATAACGCATGATATTGCGTATCCAGCCAAGCTCCAGATCCTGGCGTTTCAGAAAGCTGTCGTGGCTGAACCTGCTGGGGTTTGCCATCAGAACACCGGCGAGACTCCAGAAACACTGCACTCTCAAACCTTCAGCGAGAACTCTGTAATCGAGGTGTTTCCTGTTCCAGCCGCGCTTGCGGTCAACATAAGAAATCACCAGGACTGCAACCACGAACAGCAGATAAGGATAAATCATCAATTCCTGTTCGGGCATGTCGGCATAAACAATAAAACACAGCCCGGCGAATACCATGCTCACAAACGCAGCTTTCAGCGACAGCACCGCAAACTTCTGATAGCGCTGGGCAAGATGATCGACCTTCGCAAACAGCTCAGCAATTTCCCCGGAGCCGGGAGAGCACTGCGAGAGCTGCTCTGAATCGAGCAGCTGCTCGAAACCGTCACTATCCGCTGGTTTGGACAGATCTAATGAAAATTCGCCCATCCGCTGGAACACGACCTGATAACGCTCAGGCATGAATTGAGTTCTGGGCGTGATATCGTCACGCGTGCACCAGTATGTTTCACCAGGTTGTAATGGCGCAATCGGCGCTCCGTCTTCCTGACGTGAGCAGACAATGTGATAGACCAGATCACTTTCATCTTCTGAAAAATCAATTGGCGTCCGCCGCTGACCTTCAGCCAGCAGTTCGATGACGTCATGCTGATGAAACTGGATAACATGCCCGGTTCCACCCGGCGCTGTTGAGGGTTTGCCGTCCCAGATGGCAAGCAGTATGTGGCTGTGCGCAGCCAGATAGGCACCCAGCTGCGCATACTGCTGGTCGCGCTGCAGTCCGGGTTTAGCAACGGAATCTGCCGACACACCTTCCAGCAGAGGCAATTCAACAACTTCGCTGTGTTCCATCAGCGAATGAAATTCGATCAGCGAATCACCGCTGAAATCACTCTGATAGATCTGCCGTGGCATCGGCAGCAGAACCACCGTGGGGATACCAAGCTCGTGCGCGACCTCTGCGGCGAGCCGATCGGCACCTTCGGCCAGCGGTGTCATAATCAGCAACGGCAGCTGCGGGTAGCTGCGCTGCAGTTCAAGCAGGAAATCGCGCACCAGGCCTTTGATGACGCCGTATTCCTCAAGCACCAGATCGCGATGTCCGGTGACTCCGATCACCAGCGGTATCTCCACGGTGCCGACTCCAGTCATCCGTCCCCCTCCCATGTTCTGACTGCCTGCCGTACCCGGCTGACAGTACTGCCAACTGCCCCGTTAAGGTAATTCATCAGCACCGAGTCTGCCATCGCGTTACACTGCAGCCATGTCCGAAAACAGTCAGACATCAGAAAACCGATCGGATCTGATCGACCAGCTGGTCGGCTCTTATCTGACCCTGCCGGTGCTGTTCAGCTGGCGTCAGGCAAAAGGTCTGCCGTTCCCCGACACCTTCAGTGGCGCCCGTCTGGAACTGAAGGGACTGGCCACTGCCTGGGTAAATCTGGAGCAGATAGTCTGGCGCGCGGACGAAGTGCGCTTTATCCATGGGCTGCCTGCTAGCATCAGGCTGAAGACGCCGAGCATCGAACTCGTCATTGGCCAGGCTGAGCTGGATCGCTGGCTTGGTCAGTTCCGTTTGCCCTACCGCCTGGAGCTGGCAGCAGACGGATTGATCGTTCACACCGAGCTGGCCGGATTCCCGCTGGCTCAGTTCGAAACCCGCCTCGAAGTTGTTGGCGGCTGGTTCGCACTCGAACCAAAGCGCGCGTCCATACTCGGAGTACCCAGTTATGTACCGTCGCTGTTCAAGTCTTATCTGCCGCTGCCGCCTCTGTCCAAAGAAACACGGCTGAGTAAAGTGACTCACAAGTCTGGACAACTGCGGCTGCGGTTCGCGATCGACGATTTCGATGAAGAGATCAGCCCCGGTCTGCTGCTACGCCTCAGGAAGCGTTTCTTTCCGGTGTTCGAGCAACTGTCCGGTTTACTCGGCTCAAAAGACTGATTGTCTAGCTGAATTCAGCCCTCGCCAGCATCAGAACTGCCGGCAGGGTCAGGCAGATCACAGGCCATCCGCAACGCCTCATATGAAGACTGCAGACAATCCATGAAAAACTCCGGATCCGGCACCATTTCCCGGCAGGCAGTGATGGTTATCATTATCCGACCGCAATAGCTGTATACCGGAAACATCAGGCCCATACCGTCATAAACAACACCCAGCCCGAAGTGTTGAACCAGCCTCGCTCCGCCGAAATACAGCGGAATCTGTGGTCCAGGCACGTTCGTCACCACACAGTTGAACGGCAGATTAAAACGATCCGCGAGACCGTATTCTGTATAGAGACGTGTCGCCAACGCAGCAGTAGTCGACGGAATGAACTGGCTGTAATCCGTCATCAGTTTGGCACCCACCGCATTGGTCATGGCTTTTGATTGCGCCGCAACATGATGCACGGCCTCAAGCCGCTGCAGCGGGTCATCAATGTCTGTGCCGAGCGTGACAGTCATGGCCGCCACCCGGTTTCCGAGCGCACCCTGCTCGCTTTCGCTGCGTACCGATACCGGTGCCATCGCGATCACAGAGGTATCCGGCAACTCCAGTTTCGCTTCCAGGTATGCGCGCAGCGCGCCACCGATGATTGTCAGGACAACGTCGTTGACCGTCGCACCGTCGCAACAGTTTTTAATTGCCCGGACTTCCTTAAGATCGAATGCTCGACCTTCCACCACTCGATGCGCGCTGACAGATCGGTTGAAGCGGGTCGCCGGTGGCTGCAGGTTGAGGTTGTCGAAACGCCTTTCCATAAAACCCTGACCCACTTTTCCTAACGCCGGCACGGACTTGACCATTGCCTCAGCAAACCGGAATGGCTGGGTGAAATTGTGCAGCTGAGCACGAACCATGAGCTCTACCGGATTAGGTTCGGTCTCACCCACCCAGGGGCGCGATGGCGGAGCTTCAACAGGGTCTGGTTCCAGGTCGTGCAGCGCCTCAATGAGATCTACACCGGAAACCCCGTCAATGCAGGCATGGTGGACTTTGCTGATGATGGCGTAACAGCCTTGCGGAAGACCGGGAATGCCGTCCAGACCTTCAACAACCGTAAATTCCCACAGCGGCTTGGTGAGGTCGAGCGGTCGTGACTGAAGCCTGGCTGCCTGGATACACAGTTGACGCCAGTCGCCAGGCTCCGGCAGGCGTATGTGCCGAACGTGAAACTCTAAATCGAAGTCCCGATCCTCGATCCAGTAAGGATGATCCAGATTGAACGGGACATGAACCAGTTTCTGGCGAAAGCTGCGCGCCAGGTGCAGGCGCTTTTCGATAGTCCGCAGGATGTCCTTGAAGCCGTGCTTGCCACTTCCCGGTACGGTAGACGGATCGTAGATCATGATGCTGCCGATATGCATCGGAGTCTTCGGCGTTTCGAAATACAGGAAAGAGGCATCCTGTGCGCTGAGTTGTTCCATCACCATGTTCCTGAGCAGATCTGTCGAGAATTATCAACTGCCACAGCTGATTCAACAAGCTGATTCACAATGTCCGGATCTCAGCTTGGCTCACTCGCAGTTGCCGAGCGATCTCGTGATGGTGATAGCATGTGCCAGAACCTCACCTGGTTACTGGATCGCTTATGGGATTGTTGAAAATTCTGATTGGGCTGGTACTGGCTTTGCTGCTGGTTGTGGCAGCGGTAACGATTGGCGCCCGATTCGCGGACGGGCCACTGGAGATTTTTGCTGGTGGACCGTTTACCAGCCCAGAGCGCTATCAGGGTCCCGAACCCGACTGGGGCTTTGTCAGCGACAGGCCAACGATAGAATTCCAGCTTCTGGAACCAGCCCGGTCCCGAACATCCTGGATCATAGAACACGAAGGCAGTATCTATATTCCGAGCGGCTACATGAATACAGCCTGGGGAAAGATCTGGAAACAGTGGCCGATTGAAGCCGAGCGAGACGGCCGGGCACTGCTGCGCATCGATGGCAAAATCTACGAACGCCAGCTGATTCGGATCAAAGACGGTCCGGCGCTGGCGCCCGTTGTGGCTAAGCTCACTGCAAAATATTTTGGCGGTGGTGACATCGATACTGAAGACGGTCTACAGCAGGTTGCCTCAAACAGCCTGTGGCTGTTCGAAATGGCTCCACCAGCGCCCTGAAACCAGACCGCCAGCGAGCCGGCAAAACGCGAAGTTCTGAATTTCGAAAAACCGCTCCGCCAGCCGTCTAGTGACTGCAGGCGGTAGTGAATCCTGAATAGCGCGGTTGATCTATCGCGATCTGATTGACGACAGTTGCCCTGAGATGCGCTGCGAGCCCGGGTGTATCCAGCGCAATCGAACCATCACGAAGGCCATTCACCAACCGCCAGCGCAGCTCGAACAGACTTTCCTCACTATCGAACAGGGTTTGTAATCGCTGCGTCTCCTGGGCGCGGTGTGGAGGACCAAGCGACAGCTCTCGCAGCACGATGTCGAGCGAGTTACCGGCAACCCGCGACAGAAACTGAGTTCGCCCCTTTGTCTGCGACATCACATCCTGACGCAGGAAGTCCCGCACGCTCACCAGCAGTTCATCCGCGCGCGGCATATCCTGTTCGGTTCCGGCCGAAGCCGCCTCAACGAGGGCCACAGGACCCGGAATCAGGAGGTTGACGCAGTCCACCTGGCATTCGGAAGAGCGTCGACCAATAGCTGGTCGTTCCACCGTCTGATCCGGACCGCTGCGATAGTGTTCGGCCATTCCCAGACAGCCCACTGCCCACCAGAAAGAACCGAAGACTTCCCAGAACTTGACGTGACCCGGGTCAACTTTCTGACCGGATACCGATTCATAGCCGGCAAACAGATCTTCCCGTGAGCCAAAACCACCCACCGGCAGTTCGGTCACACCGAACCGCCAGGAGTTTGTGCAGATCCAGCCAAGGTCCCGCATTGGATCGCCGATATGAGCGATCTCCCAGTCCAGAACCGCGTTGATCTTCTCCCCGTCAACCATGAAGTTGCCGTTACGGAAGTCGTTGTGCACCAGGGCGAGCTGGAAATTTGCCGGCAGGTTCTCCATCAGCCAGCGGGCCGCAAAATCAATCATCGGCGCCGGTGTATCCAGCAACCGGTATCGCTCCCAGGTCTGCTCGACAAATTGCTGCGGACTGGATGTCTCAAGACGGTCGCGCAGACCGGTAGCATCCAGATCGATGCTGTGAATCCGCGCCATATACTCCCCGCACTGAAACGCCAGCCGTGGACGCAGCGAGGCAAATTCTTCAGCACGGGCAATCCGCGCGCCCAGTGCTTCGCCTTCCAGCCACTGCATCACAAAACCATCGCCGAGGCCGTCTGCCGGTTGCAGTACATAGTAGACATCGGGCTCCGGCACCCCCACTTCCCGCGCGCTGCGCATCAGCAGAGCTTCAGTGGCAAGCCCCGGAGCAATACGAACTTCGTCATCGATATGAACACCACCAGGGGCTCGGCGCAGACACATCAGGGCAGGTCCCATATCGGTATTGGTTGTCAGTCGATAGGTCTCCTGACTGGCGCCGCCGGAGAGGCGCTCCGCGCTGAGTAGCTCATTACATCCAGCCACCTCACGGACCAGCACTGCCCCCAGCCGCTGTTCAAACTCGGCATGTTCCATCGCGATCAGCTGGCTCTGACGCCTTTGGGCGCCCGCTGTGACATGAAACCGAACAGATACCCGGCTACTCGACGCATCTGAATTTCTTCTGCACCTTCAGTTATGCGATAACGACGGTGATGACGATAGATATGTTCGAATGGTTTGTGTCGAGAGTATCCGAGCCCGCCGTGAACCTGCATCGCCCGGTCTGCGGCTTCGCAACAGAGTCGATTCGACCAGTAGTTACACATGGACACCTTGTCGCTGACTGAAAAAGCGCCATCTTTATCCATCTGCCAGGCGGTCTTGTGAATCAGCGCGCGCAACATCTCGCACTGAGTCTGAAGTTCCACCAGCGGAAACTGAATCCCCTGGTTTGTGGCCAGGGCTTTACCGAAGGGTCTACGCTCCTGCGCGTATTTGATGGATTCGGTGATGCAGAATTGCGCCGCACCCAGGCTGGAAGCAGCCTGTCGAATGCGATTTTCATTGAAGAAGTGCTGCACGACCTGCAGGCCACGGCCCTCGCCACCAAAAATCGAGCCGTGGGGCACACGGACGTCCGTGAAAGAAACTCGGCCGTGGTCTGTGGGCATGTTGAAGGTCCACAACATCTCTTCAATTTTCACACCTTCAGCCTGCATCGGCGTAAGGAAGGCGGTGATGCCGTCGCCATCACCGGCTTTCCCGCTTGTGCGCGCCATGACCATGTCGAACTGGGCTTTATGAATTCCGGTGTTCCAGGTTTTTTCGCCTTTGATTACCCACTCATCACCGTCCTTCTGCGCAGTGGTCTCCATATGGGTGGCATCTGAGCCATGGTCAGGTTCAGTGATGCCGAACGCAAAACCTTTGCGCCCCTCGGCGAGATCGTCTACCCACTCGGCTTTCTGTTCTTCAGTGCCGTACTCGAGCATGAGCAACAGCCCCACATTGTTGCCAACAATGGAATGTTCGTTCTGCAGATCGTTATGCAGACCAAGGCCTTTGACTGCGAGGTGTTCCCGAATGATCGCCATACCCAGATTGGTGCCATCCATGCCGCCATACTCTTTAGCCAGCGGATAGCGGTAGAAGCCGGCGTCATCAGCCAGGCGTTTGGCTTTAAAGAGCAGCTGCTCCCATTCTTCGTTGGGCAGCCCACCCCGCTCCCAATCGGTTCGCGCATCTTCACGGCGGTGATCAAAAAATCGGATGTTGTCATCCTGTTGCTCGAGCGGCTTGATCACGTCGTCGATGAATTTATCCAGTCGCTGCAACAGCTCGGCAATATCTGCGGGAATATCAAAGTCCATAACTACCTCGGTTAATTAGCAATTCAAAATCTCTCTTCGAAGCTTCTCTGCAAAGCTCCTCTTCAGAACTTCTCTTCAAAATCTTTAATGTCAGCTGACCATTCATGAATCAACGCCCAATCGGCTGATCTGTCTCCCGGCGGCGTTGCTCGGCCACCATTGTGCGAACGTCAGCAAGCAGCGCTTTGGCGTCAAACACGATGCCGTCACGAATCGTATAGCTTACCCCACCCACACGCTCCAGCTGACCGGTATCACGGTTCAGTTTCATATGGCCGGTGCCATAAAGTACTTTGAAGTTCTGCAGCGGGTTTTCCGCCACCAGCACAAGGTCGGCTTTCTTACCCGGCACCAGTGACCCGATCTCATCTTCCATGCCCACCAGCGCAGCACCATTTGCGGTCGCGGCCTGGACCACTTCCAACGGGTGAAAACCAGCTTCCTGAAGCAGCTCCAGCTCACGGATATAGGCAAATCCAAACAGTTTGAAAATAAAGCCAGCGTCAGAACCCGCGGCAACACGTCCGCCATGATTCTTATAATCATTAACGAAACGCATCCATAGCCGGAAATTATCTCGCCAGGCAACTTCGTCAGCCGTAGTCCAGTCAAAGTGATATGAACCATGCAGGCGCGGATCGGGCTGATAGAATCGCCGCAGCGGCGGCCAGGTGTAGGAGTGATGCCACTCCGAGTCCCGAGCCCGGGCCACATCGCGGTTGGCCTCGTAGATGGTGAAGGTTGGTACCAGGGTAAAATCGAGCGAAATCAGTTCATCGCGCACCGCCTGCCAGCGCGGCGAGCCGGGAGCTGCCGCCTGACGCCAGAGCCGACCGGCCTCGGCAAACCGCCATTGTTCATCGGAGTAGTTATACGCCGGCGGATAGTCCTGAATCGTCCGCTCTTCAAACAGAGCTTCCGGCAGACCGTACCAGTGCTCCATGCTGTCGAGGCCCATCCTCGCGCTGTCCAGCGCATTGACCTTGTAGACGGCGGTCTGGTCGTGGTGGTGGGACGTTCCCATACCCAGTTCGTCGGTCTCCTCCATCACCGCCACCAGCGCTTCGCCCCGGCCACCACGCAGCTTCACTCCATCAGCCCCACGCTTGTGCACGCTGCGTACCCAGCGTCTGGCATCATCGGGGTCGGTAATCGAACCACCCGGGAACATGCTGTGCACGATCAGTCTTGGCGCGGCGATCTCACCCCTTTCGCTACGGGCTTTGTGCTCCAGTGTCCAGTTGAGCCCCATTCCTGCGCCCACTTCACGGACAGTGGTGATGCCGTGGGCGAGCCACAGTTTGAAGACATACTCCGGTGGCGTGAGCGGGCCGGTCAGCCCCTGGCCAATGGTGCCGATGTGACCGTGAGCGTCGATGAATCCGGGCAGTGCAAAGTGGCCTGTGGCATCAATGACTTTTCTACCCGGGGCGGTCTCGACCCGTGCAGCCGGGCCGATGGAACGGATCCGATCGCCCTCGATATAAACGTTGACCGGGCCGCGAGGTGGCGCGCCTTCACCATTGATCAGCATCACGTTGTGAATCACCAACTCCGCAAACGGGCCATCGCCTTCAACTCGATCCGGCGCTGGTTCTGCTATCGCCACGCCCAGCATGGCGGCTCGGGCAGGCCCCTCCTCTCCAGCCGCTGGCGGCACAGCAGCGTAAGAAGGCATTTGCACCAGCAGCATCGCCCACAGCAGCAGGGAATATGTTGTCCAGGGCTGTGGCACTCGAATCAGTTCAGGCTCAATTGGTGACATGCATCTGCTTCCGTCTCTGCGAGCCCAATCTTCTCGCGAATACCGCACGCAAGCCAGCGATCCGGACGGATCCAACCCACCGGCTCGGGATGCTACTCGCAGCCGCGCGCAATCTAATTTAGAGTTAGCTTCGAAAATTTGATTCACCGGGTACCAAGGGGAGAGGCGTTACCGATGTATGAGCAGCTGCGTGAAGTCTGGGATGAACTGATCAGCGATGGGCCATTTGCCATCACCGAAGTAGAGGTGCGCGGCAATATGATCAAGACCTACGCCGCCGCACCACCCAGCCTGCGTGAGGTCTGGCTGGCGTCCGCCGCTCACGGCGATAAAGACTATCTTGTCTACCACGATGAACGACTGACCTATACCGAGACCCACGCCAGAGTAGCCTCGATCGCCAACTGGCTGGTCGCACAGGGTGTTGGCAGTGGTGATCGGGTGGCGATCGCAATGCGCAACTATCCCGAATGGCTGCAATGCTACTGGGCAACCGTATCAATTGGCGCCGCCGTCGTGGGTGTCAACGCCTGGTGGGTGGGTCCCGAACTGGTGTATGGCCTCAACGACAGCAAACCCAAAGTGATGATCTGCGACCAGGAACGTCTCGAACGCACCCTGGAACACAAAAGCGAAATCCCTCCGATGGTTATGGTGGGTGTACGTCTGACTCGTGATATGCCGGACGTGGTGCCATGGGCAGATCTCATCAGCACCGGGGGCGGGTTGCCGGCAGCCACGGTAGATCCGGATTCTGATGCCTGTATTTTCTATACATCGGGCACCACAGGAAACCCGAAAGGCGCCCAACTGACCCATCGCGGCTGTGTCAACAACATCATGAACCTGGCATTCTGGGGCACCTGTCTGGCGACACTCGCCGAGCGCGCAGGCAGTGCACCCGCGACCACTGGCGAAGACGAAGCACCAGCCATGTCTGCGCTGGTCACCACGCCACTGTTCCATGTCACTGCCAACAACTGCCTGTCTCACGGAGCTACGCTCAATGGCGGCAAGCTGGTGCATATGTACAAGTGGGATGCAGGAGAAGCGTTGAAACTGATAGAGACGGAAAAGGTAACCAACCTCACTGGGGTACCGGTGATGTCCCGCGAACTGATCAGTCATCCCGATTACAACAAGTACGACACTTCGTCTTTGGTCTCTGTAGGCGGCGGTGGTGCCCAACTCCAGCCTGACCTGGTGAACAAAATTGACGAAGCGGTCGCCACCGCGCGGCCCAATACCGGCTACGGTATGACCGAAACCTGCGGCATCATCACCTCTATCTCGGCTGACTTCTTCATCGACAAACCCGACAGCTGTGGACCGGCAATGCCCAACTTCGATGCCAAGTGTGTCGACGCCAATGGCAACGAGGTTGCTCAGGGCCAGGTCGGCGAACTGTGGGTCAAAGGTGCTCCGGTCATTAAGGGCTACCTGAACCGCGAGGAGGCTACCGCAGAATCCATCACTGACGGCTGGCTGCATACCGGCGATGTTGCCCGGATTGACGAACATGGTTTCATATTCATCGTCGACCGGGTCAAAGACATGGTTCTGCGCGGTGGCGAAAACGTTTACTGCGCCGAGGTGGAAAGCGCAATCTACGAACACCCTGCCATAGCCGAATGCACTGTGTTCGGAGTTCCCGACACGCGCCTGGGCGAGGAAGTCGGTGTGGCGATCTTCTGCAAAGAAGGCACTCCCGTCAGCGCCGAGACGATCCGCAACCACTGCCACGAGCGGATTTCTTCGCACAAGGTACCCCGCTACATCTGGTTTCTGAATGAAGCATTGCCCAGAAACGCCAGCGGAAAATTCCTCAAGCGCGAGCTGCGTGATTCGCTCGACGTGGAAGATGCCAATTGAAACCGGCCTGAGCTGATATCCGGGCTTGATGATCTGATGTGATCTCAAATCACCTGTCCCCGCCTGGTTGGCGGTGGGACGCCAGGAGTATTGGCTCAAATCGACGGCTGTCGGATCCACTATTTCAGTTGGGGCGATCCGGCAGCGCCCGTAATCCCTGAGGGACCTATCCGGACCCGGCAAGCGCAGTTGCCCGGTAACAATTTGCAGCACCTCAGCCTGCAACCGAGGCTGTGTTAACCGAATATCTCGCCAGACGCTCGCTGAATCCCGCGGCCGATTACTGGCAATGAAGGCCTGAACTTGGCGCTTTCAAAGCCATCCAGATGTAGGCTAGACTAATCGGTTATCTCGTATGACTGGAGATCAACCTATGGTTCGTTCCACTCTTTTCCTGCTTGCGACACTGGCTTCAGTCCAGCTCTCGGCACTGCAGGTCTCCGAGCGCGTCGAAAATTTCCGCCTGATGGACAATCAGGGCGCCTCCCAGGAACTCTATTACTACAGCGACGCCAAGGCTGTGGTCTTCATGGTACAGGGCAACGGTTGCCCGATTGTGCGCAACGCGATGCCCCGCTTCAAAGAGCTTCGCGATGAATATGCAGCTCAAGGTGTTGAGTTCTTCCTGTTAAACGCCAACCTGCAGGACAACACCGCAACGATCAGTAAAGAAGCTGATGAGTTTGGCTATGACATTCCCATTCTGATTGATGATTCTCAGATTATTGGTGAATCACTTGGTCTGGTTCGTACCGGCGAAATATTTGTCCTGGATCCCGAGACCTGGACGGTTACCTACCAGGGCGCTCTGGATGATCGCCTGACCTACGAAAAGCAGAAAGGTGAGGCCAAAGAGCACTACCTCAAAGATGCCATCGACGACATGCTGGCTGATAAGCCGGTGACAGTTGCCAGCACCGATCCGCTGGGCTGCCTGATCAACTTCCCGGAACAGACTGCCCGAGCGAAACATGCCGACATCTCCTATTCTGAAGTCATTGCCCCGATGCTCGAAGAAAACTGTGTCGCCTGCCATCGCGAAGGCGGCATCGGTCCCTGGGCAATGAACGACTACAACATGGTGCGCGGCTTCTCGCTGATGATTCGCGAAGTCGTCAGAACCAAACGCATGCCACCCTGGCACGCTGATCCCTCTTACGGGCACTTCAGCAACGATCGCTCTCTGACACCTGAGCAAACACAGACGCTGGTGCACTGGATTGAAGCCGGCGCGCCTCGCGGCGAAGGACCTGATCCACTTGCCGCCATCGATCACAACTGGGGCAAATGGGCGGTAGCAGAACCCGAACTGGGTGACCCCGACTACGTGATCGACATTCCAGCCGCAGAAATTCCAGCGACGGGCGTTGTCGACTACAAGTACCACTACGTGAAGAACACCGTTGGCAAAGATGTCTGGGTGAAGGCTGCAGAGATTCTGCCGGGTGACAGAGGTGTTCTGCACCATGTCATAACGACTTACGGCACCGTTGAAACAGAAGGTCGCCGCAAAGGCCGCCTCAAGCGCGAAGGACAGGCAGGGCTGCGAGGCTATGTCCCCGGTATGACCAGCCAGATGTTCCCGCAAGGTACCGGCGTTTACCTGCCAGCTGATGCCACCATCGAATTTCAGGTGCACTACACCACTAACGGCAAAGCCACAGTTGATGAATCCCAGCTGGGTATCTGGATCTACGAAGAACCGCCCGAGCACCAGGTGTTTTCGATGATTCTGCTCAATGGCCGGATCAAGATTCCACCGTATGCGAAAGCTCATAAAGAGTTTGCTGAGCAGGTGATTCCGAAAGATGCCCTGGTCTACAATCTGCTGCCGCACGCGCATTTCCGCGGCAAAGCCAGCGAATTCAGTGTTGTCTATCCGGATGGCAGCGAAGAAGTCCTGCTGTCAGTCCCCAACTACGACTTCAACTGGCAGACGACTTATGAACTGGCCGAGCCGAAGCTGATCCCTGCCGGATCGAAGATTGTTCATACCACATGGTGGGATAACTCTGCGCAGAACCCGGCTAACCCGGATCCGAGCATCGAAGTGACCTGGGGTGAACAATCCTGGGAGGAAATGTTGTTCGGCGCTATCCTGATGCGATTCCTGGATGAAGAGGAAGTGGCTGCACTCAAAGCAGAACAGGCACGGGAACTGGCCAGCACAGACTGAACGCAACCACGACGATGAAGCGCTGATGGGCTGACCCACCAGCGCTTTTTTTTGCCTGCTGTTGCAGACCGATCGCTAAGCGGCTGGGCGATCCAGCGGTGATCGCGCCTCGTCGACAAGTGCGGCGATTGCATCATCAAGGGATTTGAGATCCTGCGCCTTGCCGCCCAGTCGTCGTATAGCCACCGTCTTCTCTTGTTCCTCGCGCTTTCCGACCACAAGGATCACCGGCACCTTGGTAACGCTGTGCTCGCGGACCTTATACGAGATTTTTTCGTTTCGGATATCCAGTTCGGCCCGCAGTCCGGCCCGCTTCGCAGCGGCCTGAACTTCACGGGCATAGTCATCAGCCTCATCAGTAATAGTCGCCACTACAATCTGCACAGGCGCAAGCCACAGCGGGAAGTGTCCGGCATGATGTTCAATCAGAATACCGCAGAAACGCTCCAGCGAACCAAACAGCGCCCGGTGAATCATCACCGGGTGGCGACGCTCACCGTCCGCGTCCACATAGGTTGCGCCGAGCCGCTCCGGCAGGTTCAGATCGACCTGAATCGTTCCACACTGCCAGTCTCTACCAATCGCATCGCGCAGCACAAATTCGAGCTTGGGTCCGTAGAACGCACCTTCGCCCGGGTTCAGCGTCCATTCCACCTGCATCGCGTCCAGCGCACTTTTCAGTGCCGCTTCTGACTTGTCCCATACCGCGTCTGAGCCAACCCGTTTTTCCGGCCGATCCGAAAATTTGACCAAGACATCGTCAAAACCGAAATCATGATAGATCTCCTGAATGAGTCTCGAGGCTTTGACACATTCTTCGGTAATCTGCTCTTCGGTACAGAATATGTGTGCATCGTCCTGGGTAAACGCCCTGACCCGCATGATTCCGTGCAGCGCGCCGGAGGGTTCATAGCGGTGCACCTTGCCGAATTCTGCGAGATAACAGGGAAGATCACGGTAGCTCTTGATGCCCTGACGGAACACCTGAACATGACCGGGGCAATTCATCGGCTTGAGCGCATAGACCCGTTCATCCGGGGTCTGGGTGTAGTACATGTTTTCGCCAAACTTCTCGACATGTCCGGATTTCACCCACAAAGACCGGTCGAGGACTTCCGGAGTGTTGACTTCACTGTATCCGGCAAGGTTCTGTTTCTCGCGCATGTAACCGATCATCGCCTGAAACAGCGTCCAGCCTTTGGGATGCCAGAACACCGAACCGGGACCTTCTTCCTGCAGATGAAACAGATCCATCTCTTTACTGAGTTTCCGATGATCGCGCTTTTCAGCTTCTTCCAGTCGGGTCAGGTAGGCTTTCAGCTCTTTGTCATTGGCCCAGGCGGTGCCATAGATCCGCTGCAGCATTTCATTGTTCGAATCGCCACGCCAGTAAGCGCCGGCCAGCGACATCAGCTTGAACGCACTGCCGAGTTTGCCGGTTGAAGGCAGATGAGGGCCGCGACAGAGGTCAATAAACTCGCCCTGTCGATACAGGCCAACGTCTTCACCATCGGGGATACTGCCAATAATTTCCGCCTTATAGAGCTCGCCAGCCGACTTGAAGAACTCGACAGCCGCATCACGCTCCCAGACCTCACGACGGATGTCTTCATTGCGCTTGACGATTTCCCGCATGCGCGCTTCGATGAGCGGCAGATCTTCGGGGGTAAATTTCTCTTCGCGGGCAAAATCATAGAAGAAGCCGTTCTCGATGACTGGACCAATCGTCACCTGAGTCTCGGGATACAGCTCTTTCACCGCTTCGGCCAGAATATGCGCAGCATCATGTCGCAGCAGTTCAAGACCTTCAGGGCTGTCTTTAGTCACGATAGTCACCTGCGCATCCTGCTCTATCGGCAGATACACATCGGTGATCGCGCCATCGACCGTGACGGCAAGGGCAGCTTTCGCCAGTGACTTGGATATATCACCGGCCACATCGAGACCACTGACGGCATGGTCATAGGACCGGACGGAGCCATCAGGCAGAGTTATGTTGACCATCTTGTGCTAGCGGTGTGATTTCAGAAGCGCGATTGTGCCAAAGGCGGCGCCGCGGGTCGACGGCAACCGAAGGTTTTAACCGGGAGATTCAACTGCTGGTGAGCAACATCGCGCCGATACAGAGTAAAGGCGCAGTGATCAGGGTACGTTCAACAAAAACCAGGGTCAGATCACGCAGCCCCACAGGCAGACTGAATCTCAGCACCAGCAGGCCGAATTCAGACAGAAACACCAGCTGCGTCACTGGTGTTCAGAAGCAGCCACCGGTCTCTTCAGGCCTCTGTTCTGGTGATTTCTGCATTGCCGCCTGGCAGCACGAGCGCCAGGCAGCAATCGGTTGATCAGTCTCCCAGCTTACTGTTCCACTCATCGATGCGCTCGGAATGGGCAGCCAGCAGGTCGGCAACATCGCCTTCGATGGTAATACTGGTGATCTTGTCACCCTGGGCAATGTCATTCACCACCGCCTGATCTGCATCACTAACTACCGCTCCGAAAATACTGTGGTTGTCATCGAGCCAGGGAGTTGGCACATGAGTGATGAAAAACTGCGATCCGTTCGTACCCGGACCCGCGTTAGCCATCGACAGTTTCCCAGGCGCATCGTGACGCAATTCGGCCACAAATTCGTCTTCGAACCGATACCCCGGCCCACCGGCACCACTACCCTGAGGGCAACCGCCCTGCACCATGAAATCCGGTATGACCCGGTGAAAGTTCAGGCCGTTGTAGTACCCGCGTTGCACCAGATTGACAAAATTGGCGACGGTAAGCGGGGTTTTATCGGCAAAAAGGTCCACATGGATGGTGCCTTTGCTGGTTTCGATGACTGCTTGCATTAACTACTCCTGGTTGGCTCAGAGACTGAGCACTAAAAATAAACGGGTTCAGCCCGCATCCTGTTTGTTGAGATCGGGCGCATGGTGGGCCGGCATCGCGGCAGGTGCATCCGCCACCTCCGACATCGCTTTAACCGCTTTCTCGTTCTCCATGATCTTGCTCAACACCGCCTGACCGGCTCGATCAAAGACATCGCGGTGGGCAATCACATGGGCCTGGGATTCACGATACGCATCAAGCATACCGTTGACCTCAGGGATGACATACCGGGCCACCATATCCCAGCTGCGGCTGGTCGCTTCGCGGTTCGCCCAGTCATGAACAAAGCCGATTGCAGTACCAAATCCACCTGTCAGTTCCACCATCCGGCGAAGAGCATTCACCAGATCATCCGGGGTTCCGATGATCGCTCCGGCATCTTCACTTCCGGACATTTCTTCGACGGCCTGATCCGGATTGTCGAAAGCCACAGCACCTGGCCGCATCAGGGTGCCGACCGTGTATTCATTATGCCAGCGCAACAGACCGTGTTTGGCTTCTTCACGGGCCTGCTCACGGGTTTCAGCAATATGCCAGGACATGACAATGCGCCAGTTGCTGCGATCAACCGCATTGCCATATTTGGCGGCGGCGTCCTCGGCAAATCCCCACTGGGTCGGCAGCGCCTGCAGACCGGCCGTCGACATGGAGCCAATAGACAACACCCCGGCGCCATGTTTGCCTGCCAGCGTCATCCCGGAGGGGCTGATCATCGACGCTACAGCCAGCGGCAATTCTTCCTGTACAGGCAGCAGCTGCAGCCGGGCATCATTCAGCGAAAACCATTCACTTTCATGACTGAACCGATCCTCGCCACGCAGCAGCCGTTTGATCACACCCAGCGCTTCATCCTGGCGGTCGCGCTGCACCATTGGATCGATGCCGAGCACGTGAGCGTCTGACGGCAGTGCGCCTGGACCGCTGCCGAAAATCACCCGACCCCGGGTCATGTGATCCAGCTGGACAATCCGCTGAGCAACGTTGAATGGGTGGTGGTACGGCAAAGAAACCACACCGGTACCCAGTTTGATGTTATGCGTGCGCTCACCTGCAGCTGCAAGAAACAGTTCTGGAGAGGCGATCATCTCCCAACCGGTTGAGTGATGCTCACCACACCAGAACTCATCGAAACCAAGTTTGTCCAGCTGCTCAGCCAGATCCAGATCACGACGAAACTGCAGCGTCGGATTTTCACCAATCGGGTGATGTGGCGCGAGAAAGGCACCAAAACCAATGCGAGACATAGGCAGGACTCCTGGCGGCACTCATGGCCGCGATAATCGTGGAAAACGCTATTTTCGCATTTTCCCCGACCAATACGCCAACATCGTCAGAGCCGCTGGGTAAAACTGAGCAGATAGCCCAGATAGCAGAGCAGAATCAGCAGCGCCTGAGGTCGCCGGATACCCCGAGATTTCAGCAACATACCAAGCACCAGCAGACTCAGCAGCAGCAGCGCCACCAGGTCAAATCGCAGCAGGTCCGGATCAAACGATATCGGCACAATAACTGCTGCAATGCCAATCGGCAGCAGCACATCCAGGATATTGCTGCCAATGAGGTTACCGACAGACAGCGCTAGATTCTGAAAATCCCGCCATCCACAGCGTCGCACGTCTTACCTAACGCACCTTCGGTGACGACCAGTAGAACCAGCTAACTGGTACAAGCGGCGAGCGAGTTAAAAAAAAGGCGCAACCACCGAAGTGAGTGCGCCTTTGACTAGAAGCCTGCGGCTCTAGGATCTTAAGCCGTGGCTCCGGCAGATCAGCTGGTGCGCAAACGACGTACGAGCAGACCACCGGCAACAAACAGAGTGCCGAACAAACCCAGCGCCGGCAGCATGCTGGCGGTGGTGGGCAGTGCGGCAACTGGCGTCGCCCGAACCTGACGGATTTCTTCGGTCTCAGTCGCCATTGCTACCTGCTGTACAGGCTCCGGACGTGGCCGGGTGAATTCAGCGACGGACAGATAGATGCGAATCTCCTGACCACGCTCAAGCCGGCTTGGACGGACTTTGCGGCCGTCAATCATCACCCGCAGATCTTCCTGAGGGTTAATCTCTACGGTTCGATCCGTTGCCGGGACGTACAGACGTACAGTGTCTCTTCCAGCGCGACGTACCACGGCACCCACTTTGATGTAAGGCGAGCCATCACGCATGACGACCTCTTCACAGGCACCAAACAGGTCAGGCGACTGCGCCAGCTGTTCAGCAGCGCCAGTGACCCGGTAATCTTCTGCAAGAGTTTCGCAGGTAACTGTCGCCTCTTCCGCCTGCGCAGTCATGCTGGCCAGCAGACCCGCGGCAAGCACAGAACTCACTAATTTTTTCATGGTGTTCCCTTTCGGTAATAGTTTTCTCATAGAATCGCGCCATCACGCAATCACGGCTCCAGCAGACAGTGAGCCCCCATGTTTCCACCGTCAGCTTCCATCTCCTGGCCATCAAGCCCGCTGAGTAATGCTTCATCCCCGCTGGCGGCGAACTTTATACCAGTTCAGGCTGTAGAACGCATCTTCGGCTTCTTTCTGAGCCAATCCCCGCAGCATCGTTGCGACGTCAGCTGGCCGGCCCAACGACCTCACTGGCGATTGAGTTTATAGGTGACCCGAGCCACCGCCATCTCATCGCCCTGCTCCGAACGGACGCTGACATCGCCAATACACATCGTACCGCCACGACGCCGGACTTCGGCGTAGGCATAAAGATCAATGCCTGCTGCCAGCCGCAGAAAGTGAATGGTGAAGTCCACGGTAGCCCCCAGAGCCTGCTCGGACAGCTGCGCATCCGCCCAGAACGCAGCGGTTGCGGCCACATCCACCAGTGCGCTGATGGCACCCCCGTGAATCCGGCCGACACCCAGCTGCTCCCGATAAGGCATTTTCACGCATACGCGATCCGCTGCCAGCTCGTGAACCTGCGCACCAAGCACCTGAGCAAAACCTGTCGTCGCGATCAACCTCGCCCGACTGAACTCGCTGGCGCTAGCCAACTGACTCAGCTGCCACTATCAGCGTCAACCGAATCCGCACCGGCTGCTTCAGCCAGACCGCCAAAGTGGCCATCCGCCTGAAGTTTAGCCATGAAAGACGGCTCGTAGGCTTCTTCCGGGAACTCCCTGACTGTACGGTCGAGATGCACCGCGTCTTCTCCCACCAGGATCCGCCAGCGATCGTTGCGGACTCCATCGAGGATAATGTCGGCGGCACGTTGCGCCGTGCACGGAGCTTTATCACGGAAATCCAAGGCCCGCTGATGCATGGCCTGGCGGATATCATCATCGGGCAGATTACCCACCGGCAGGCCGCCGGCAACCATGCGCTCACGCACCCGATCAACGTCTTCAGCGGACATCTCCAGCGCACTGCCGTGGCCAAGCACTTTTCCGGAGTTCAGCGCTATCGAGGTGCCCACATGGCCCGGCATCACCACCGCCGCTTGCACATGGGGTGCATTCGCCCGCAGATCGGTGATCAGCGCTTCCGTAAAGCCTTTGACGGCGAACTTGGCTGCACAGTAGGCGGTATGAGAAACACCTGGGCCGATGCTTGCCCAGAAACCGTTGACGCTGCTGGTGTTGATCAGATAGCCCTCATCCGCGGCGACCAGCAGCGGCATGAAGGCACGGCTCGAGTAATACACCCCATACCAGCAGACACCGAAAGTACGCTCCCAGTCTTCCCTGCTGCCGTTGACGAATTCACCACCACCACCAATACCTGCGTTGTTGAACACAAAATTCACATGCTCGGTGTCATGTTCAGCAATTACCGCATCGCGGAAAGCGTTGATATCCGCCTCCACAGAGACATCGGCTTTATGGCAGGTGACCAGAGTGTCTTCAGGTGCATCGTCCAGGCACAGCGCCCGTGTCTCGGCCATGTTTTCTTCTGAGACATCGCACATCGCAACATGGCAACCAACGCGTGCCAGCGCACGGCATAACTCTCTCCCCATTCCGGTGCCACCACCGGTGACCACGGCTATCTGTCCAGCTGAAATTTCCAACTCTTACCTCCACTTGGATTTGCTTGTTTTAAGTAGTATTGAGTCGCGACGGTCATCAATTGCCGCCGACCTCGGCCAGCGCCCGAAGGCGTGCCGCTTCAAATTCATCGCCTTCTCGCCAGCGCGGCATCACAGCATCGTTGGCGATCAGCCAGCCGGCCATGAAGCCAAAACGGGCGTCTTCCACCATACCGCTGAAGTCCCAATCATCGGTCAGTTCGTCGCTGGGCTGATGGTAGTTGCGCTGGATGTAGGCTCCCATCTGCTCCGCCCCCCAGCCCGCTTGCCGATCAATGAAATCGGTCCCGCCATTGATATAGAGAGCAGGCACACCAATCTTGGCGAAACTGAACTGGTCAGACCGGTAATAGACACCCAGGGCTGGAAACTGGTCGCCTTTGACCACACGCCCCTGATAGCTGGCTACCGTGTCAGCGACCAGGTCGAGTGAAGATTTACCCTTGCCGATGAAGGTCACATCCCGGGTCCGGCCCCAGATGTTGGCGGCGTCGAAATTTACGTTCGCGGCAATCTGTCCAGGGGCTACTGTTGGTTCGCGCGAGAAGAACTTGGAACCGAGCAGTCCCTGCTCTTCAGCACCGACAAAGGCAAACAGAATGGACCGCGCAGGAGGTTCTGCGAGAGCCCGATAGGCAGCCGCCACAGCCAGCACCATCGCGGTACCGCTGGCATTGTCCCGGGCACCGTTGTAAATCACATCGCCTAAATCACCGGCAAAATTCGGTCTGCCGACCCCGAGATGGTCGTGATGAGCGGTATACACCACCACCTCGTCTTTCAACACAGAATCCGACCCCTCCAGCAGGCCCAGCACATTGGACGACTGGCGGCGCTCTACCTGATTGGTCAGTGATATTGATGTCCGGACGTTCAGCGGCACCGGCGCAAAATTCCAGGACCTGGCGCTTTCTATCAGTTCTTTGAGGTCATAGCCGGCATCAGCCACCAGCTGTGTCACTGCCGTTTCGGACATCCAGGCGGCAATCTGCAGTCTGGGTTCAGCGCTGGCAGGCAGCTCAAACTGAGCCCCACTCCAGGATGTCTGAACCACCTGCCAGGGATAACCGGCAGACGCGCCGGTATGCAGGATGATGGCGCCAGCGGCACCCTGACGGGCAGCACTTTCAAACTTGTAGGTCCAGCGACCGTAGTAAAGCCGACGCTCCCCGGCAAACAGCGCCGGATCCCAGTCAGGGTCGTTGTTGAGCATCAGCAGAACCTTGCCGCGCAGATCAGCGCCTTTGAAATCGTCCCACTCATATTCGGGTGCTTCAATCCCATAGCCGACAAACACCAGTTCCGCGTCTTCGACTTCTGCCGTTGTCGCCTGCACGCCGCTGGCGACGATAAAGTCTTTTCCCTGGGACACATCATGTGGCCCGCCAGCAGTGCTGAAGGTCCAGGTGGCCGGCTGTTGGGCTGTCACAGAAATCAGCTCGAAAGTCTGGAACCAGGAACCATCAGGAGCCGCCGGGGTAAGACCCAGCAAGGCCATCCGACCGGCGATATAGGCCTGGGCACGACGATCGCCAACGGTGCCCGGCCCACGCCCCTGATAGGAATCGTCTGCCAGCTCGGCAACGGCGGCTCGCAGCAAATCAGCATTCACAGCCTGGGCCGCACTGTCCAGCGCGCCCAATGAGCTGGGGCCCGGTGCTGCGCCTGAAAGCACTGGATCCCGGCCATCAGAACAGCCCGCCAGCAACGCGGCTGCGCCAAGCACCAGCGGCCCTCCAATCAAGCTGCAAATCTGTTTAAACACTCCGCAAATCCCCTTCAGCGAGCCTCGAAATAATACTGGAACGGTGTCGTGCATCCAGAGCTTTCTGTTTGCCGCGAGGGAGTAACGATAGAAGGAAATTTTGGCAAGCTGGCTTACCGCGAAAACTGCTGCAGTCAGGTTGAGGCAGATCACTGACACCGAACGAGACAACTAGCCCCACAATAGCAATCGGTTTACAGGTTTATCTTGAAGATCTCCGCTGCGTCAAGGATCAACTCGTTCAGCCTCCCGCAGCTTTGCGGATCACATTCCGATAGCCATAGCTCAGGCAATCGAAGTCATCAAAGAAGCCTTTTGCTGCGAGCAGCTGGTGGAGCGCCGGCAGCCGGTAACACGGCACCGCGGCGTTCAGGTGGTGCTCAAGGTGATAATTAACATAATTCGGGGCAATCACCATGCGCTCCCACCAGGAAACCACCGTGGTACAGGTGTTCTCTCTGGCGTCCGCACTGAGCCGGTTGACGGCTACCCCGTGTTCACCCATGAAGCGCAGGCGGGTGATGATCTGAAATGTCACCAGGTAACTCGCCCACCACAGCAGATACAGCCAGGGCAACCCGAGCAACACCAGCACAGCCAACAGTACCCCGTGAGCACACAGGAAAGGCGCATTCTTCTTAAGCCGGAGGCCGCGCAGCTGTCTGCTCATAGATTTGCTGCCGGTCTGGCCGGTGACATCCCGGATAAATTTGCGTTTCAGGCTTGCAGGTGTGGCCGGATAAGCGCTGGCGATACCAAGGTCGGGATCGTCGGTGGTGCCGGCAAATCGATGATGTTTCAGATGGTATTCCCGATAGGCATATAGCGAGGTATTGAGCAGACCCCCGCTCACCCAGTGTCCGATGAATTCGTTCCACCAGCGGGATTTGAAGAACACAAAATGCGCACAGTCATGATTGATGACCGCAAGGCCCAGCATCCGTCCGCCCAGGAGCAGCATCGCCAGCACAATCGTCAGCGGATTCAACCAGAGCACCGGCAGCGCCATCGCAATGACGATGATCGCCAGATTGTTCAGCACCAGCCACCAGGCCCGGGCATCTGAGCGCACCAGAAGCGGCCGTATTTCGGCATCTGTCAGCACATCACTCAGGCGCACACCGCGACCCGTCTCGACTCCCAGCTTGATCTGCTCAGGCAACGGTTGGTCCACGGGTTCTGAGTATCCGGGCAGGCTCTGTTCCGACATCATCGCATCTCGCCTTTAGTCAGTCTGGAGCATATTTGCGTTTGTTACAAAATTCAACGTTTTTGGTCAATCGGTGTAATATGTTGGCGCAATGACGCAATCCACTCCGCCACAACCCAACCCATCAGATGCCGACAATCGGCTATCCGCACGGGAACTGATCCTGGCGCTTGTTGACTCAAGCAGCGCCGCCACCCTGTCAGCAAGCTATTTCATAGCGGCAGGAGCGTTATTCGCGATGGATTCCGGCAGCATCAGGGTCGCCCTGGCTCGATTGGTAAAAGACGCCGCATTGCGCACCGGCGGTCGCGGTCTGTATCAGCGTGGCAGTCGCGGTGGTGAACTGCACAGCATGGTGAGGCACTGGGCCAACGTCGAGGAACAACTCATCAGCTGGCCGGGAACCTGGCTGGGCGTCAGCGTCGGACACCTGAACCGTAGCAACCGCACCCGAGTCCGTGGCTGGGAGCGGGCCCTGCGCCTGCTCGGTTTCGCCGCCTACGAACCCGATCTGTGGCTCCGGCCGGCCAATCTGCGAGCCAGTGTTGCCGAGCTTCGTGCCCGCATGATGGAACTGGGATTCCCTGGCGAAGGGCTACTGATGGAAATATCCAGTCTGTCTCCAGCAGAGCAATGGCAGCCCGATAGGTTGTGGCCCATCAGCGATCTGGAGCGTGGTTACCAGGACAACGTTGACCGACTGCGGGACAGCGAAGCCCGACTGAAGACAATGGCAGCACAAGCCGCGGCGAGAGAGACGCTACTGCTTGGGAGGGCAGTGACCCGGGCCATCCTGCTTGATCCTCTGCTGCCCGAACAGCTGATCAATACTCAACTGCGCCGGCAGATGATTATGGCTATGCAGCACTACGACCAGCTCGGTAAAACCATCTGGCGGGATTTCTATCAGCGCCATGGACAGATCGCCTGAGGCGACTTAAAAAACTGCGGCGTCTCATCAGCCCGCACAGGTCGCCGCACCTCAATGAACCGCTGGGGCAAATCCCCGTAGCGAAGCACATCATCCGGTTCTGGTGCAGACAACGCCGCAACCTCAGCAAAAGTTTTTGGCAACTAAAATCCCGCCGCCAGCCCTTCTTTACGATGATCCGATCCGGCGACGTAGCCGTCGTCAGTGCGCAGGATCAACTGCGCTCCACCAAACACGTGTTCTTCTTTGACATAGGCCACGGTGTGGCCGCGCTGCCGCAGATCATCAGCGATAGCCGTCGGCACACCCGGCTCAAGGCCAATCGAATAGTCTTCGAAAACGTGCCAGCGAGGGGCATCGCTGGCGGCCTGAGGGTTTTCATGATGATCAAAAATGCGATTGACCATCTGCACGTGGCCCTGATGCTGCATATGGCCACCCATGACGCCAAATGCCATCCGAGGTGCACCGGCTTCGCTGACGAAGCCCGGGATGATGGTGTGGAAAGGTCGTTTACCGGGTTCCAGGCAGTTCGGGTGATCCGAATCCAGAGAGAATCCGCACCCACGATTCTGCATGCTGATTCCAGTCCCGGGAATGACAATCCCGGAGCCAAAGCCCAGGTAATTGGACTGAATGAACGACACCATCATGCCATCACGGTCGGCGGCGGCCAGATACACCGTATCGTGACTGACAGGCAGGTCAACGGGAAACGGGAGCGTTGCGCTTTCACTGATACTCGCTGCGGCATGCTCGAGCACATCGCTCCCCAACAGTTGTTCAGGATTCAGTCGCATCGCACTCGGATCAGCAAAATGCGCGAAGGCTGCTCTGATCGCGATCTTCATCGCTTCGACCTGAAGGTGTATTCCCGAACCCGTGGTCGGATCTGTCACCGGGCGACGAGCCAGAATGCCGAGCGCAATCTGCGCCGCGAGACCCTGCCCGTTTGGCGGTATTTCATGCAACGCAATATCACCGTAAGGCTGGGCAATGGGGTTCACCCAATCGCAGCGATGCTGGGCAAGATCATCGAAGCTCAGCAGCGCGCCTGCAGCCGCAGCCTCCGCCGCAATAGCCTGGGCGATCTCTCCTTCATAGAACGATTCACCGCCGCTGGTGGCAATTTTCTCCAGCGTCGTCGCCATATCCGGTCGCCGGAATCTGCTGCCGGCAAGAGGTGCTGGCATGAAGTGCTCACAGAACGCAGGAAACTCTTTGTAGGTCTGTTCCGCCAGCTGCCAGTAGTAAGCGGTCTTCGGACCCACCTGAAATCCGTCTCGCGCGTAGCCTATCGCCGCCTGAAAAAGCTGGGGAAACTCGAGCCGACCGTAGCGCTGCGACAATGCCATCCAGGCGCTCACCGCGCCGGGTACTGTCACGGTATCCCAACCTCTGATCGGCATCTGTGACTGACCGGAAAAATGATCCAGGGTCATCGCCCGCGGTGAGCGCCCTGACGCATTCAATCCGACCAGCGCATCGCCATCCCAGAGAATCGCAAAGGCGTCACTGCCAAGCCCGTTATTATTCGGCTCGACGACAGTAAGCGTAATTGCTGCAGCCAGCGCCGCATCAACCGCATTACCACCCTCGCGCATTGCCTCGAGACCGGCCTGCACGGCAAGGGGTTGTGAAGTTGCGACCACGTTTTCAGCACAAACCGGCGAGCGCCCGGAAGAGTATGGCTGAGACCAGTTCA
>CAKZWF010000062.1 GCA_937921865.1 uncultured Pseudomonadales bacterium
TCCACATTTTCCGGATGACCACGTTTTTTCTGATCGCTGGTTTTTTCGCACACCTCCTCTATCACCGCTGCGGGCTCAAAGAGTTTCTGCGCAATCGCCAGGATCGGGTACTGGTGCCACTCATCGTCTGGATTGGCCCCCTCATGCTGGCCGTTCTGGCGACGCTCGCCTCGGCGATGCAGCTGAATCCAGACAGTAATGTTAGCCAAATGGATTCGATGGTTCGTGTTCATACGCCGCCGGTGTCATTTTCCTGGATCCATCTATGGTTTCTCTACATTCTGCTGCTGCTTTATCCGCTGATGCTGATGCTTCGTTATCTTGTAGTGTGCATAGATTCCAGCGGTTTTCTGCGCGGCCAATGCGAACCTGTGGATACTCGATGGGGATACCTGGATCAACACTGCGAGGCCCGGTGACACGCTCGCCTACGCTGGGAGCTACGCCATCGCAATGGTGACCCTGAGCTTTGCACTGATGGGGCTGGGATTGAAACTCCTGAATCGAGAACTGCCTGTGGTTCGTCACCTCTCCGATGCGTCTTTCTGGATGTACCTGTGGCACGTGCCAGTACTGATGTTCTGGCAGTGTGCGTTCATGATGATCGAATGGCCCTGGCCGCTCGAGTTTTTACTCATCCTGTTTCTTACCACCCTGCCGTTAGTGATCACTTATGACGGGTTTGTCCGTTCCACGGGCCTTGGCGCGATGCTGAATGGCCGACGCAGTCCCCGTATTTTCCTCACAAAACCCTGATTCGCTGAAAATCCCAAATACTGGCAAGATACGGCCCCTGGGAAATCAGACAGTCAGCTCACTGGCGCGAAGAGAGGAAAACAATGTACGACCTGATCATTCGAGGCGGAACGGTAATTGACGGCACCGGCGACAAGAGATTCGTCGCAGATGTGGCCGTGAAAGACGGCAAGGTTGCCAAGGTAGGCCAGATCTCTGAGCCGGCAGTGAAAGAAATCGATGCCACCGGCAAGCTGGTCACTCCAGGCTGGGTCGACATCCATACTCACTACGACGGCCAGGCCACCTGGGATCCACTGTTGGCGCCATCCAGCTGGCACGGAGTCACCACCGTGGTCATGGGCAACTGTGGAGTCGGTTTTGCACCGGTGAAACCCAAAGACCGCGATTTTCTGATCGAATTGATGGAAGGCGTTGAAGACATTCCCGGTGCCGCTCTGTCCGAAGGCATTAACTGGCAGTGGGAGAGCTTTCCCGAATACTTAGATGCGCTCGAGACGTTTCCACGAGCCATCGACGTGGCCACCCAGGTTCCTCACGGCGCTGTCCGCGCATATGTGATGGGTGAGCGCTGCAACACCGATTACGCCCCCACCCAGGAAGAGGTGGATGCAATGGCCGCTCTGGTCCGCGAAGGGGTAGAAGCTGGCGCGCTCGGGTTCTCCAGTTCGAAAACCCTGCTGCACAAAGACATCAAGGGTGAATACATGCCGGGTACCTTCTCCGGCAACGAAGAAATGCTGGCCCTTGGCCTGGGCATGAAAGGCCTGAACAATTCCGTGTTTGAGCTGGTGTCCGACCACCTGGGTGAAGACGAAGAATGGGCCTGGGTGACAGAGTTTCAGAAGCAGACCGGTTTGACCGTGACCCTGATTGCCACCACAGCCCCGGCTTACGAAAACGGCAAGATGTACAACCTCGCTGAACAGGCGCGCAAAGAAGGTCGGGAAATCCGTCCTCAGGCCGCCGGTCGACCGACCGGGGTGCTGCACGGACTGCAATCCAGCTTCCACGCCTTTGTTGGCCATCCAACCTGGCGCGAAGAGCTGGCCGATCTCGATCACGAGGCTCTGCTGGCACGGCTGAAAGATCCCATCGTGAAAGCCAAGCTGCTCTCCGAAGAATCCGTGATCAAATCCGGACCGATGCAGGATCTGGCGAGCCTGATGGGCAAGGTGTTTCCGCTCGGCGAAAACCCCAACTACGAACCCGGACCGGAAGACAGCATTGCCGGTATCGCCCAGGCGAAGGGCATGGATCCAATGGAAGTGATGTACGACCTGCTGGTAGCCAATGACGGCAAAGAGCTGTTTTATCAGCCTCTCGGCGGCTATCAGGGTTACACCCTGGACTGGCAGAAGATGCTGCTGGAACACCCTAACGTGCTGTTCGGCCTGAGCGACGGTGGTGCCCATTGTGGCGTGATTGCCGACGCCGGCATGCCTACCTTCATCATGACCCACTGGGGCCGCGATCGGACCAAAGGCGAAAAGATGGAGCTGGAGTTCATCGTCAAGTCGCTGACGTCAGAAACCGCAAAAGCCTTTGGCATGTATGACCGCGGCCAGCTCAGCGAAGGCATGATTGCTGATATCAACATCATCGACTTCGATACCATGCGCCTGCACCGCCCGGAAGCCATCTTCGACCTGCCCACCGGCGGACGACGACTGGTGCAACGCGCGGAAGGATATGACACCACCATCAAGGCCGGCGAAGTAATCTTCAGCCATGGCGAACACACCGGCGCTCTGCCCGGCAAGCTGGTCAGGCGATCAAACCAGGCTATAGCTTCCTGACAAAGAAAAAAGGGGTCGAACCGAGGTTTTCCTGGGTTCACCCCTCATTCTCCGCTCTCCGTTCCAGCTCCTAAAACGGGGTCGAACCGAGATTTTCACCAGACAAGTCGAATCAACCGAATCGAAATAGCCGATTTCCTCACCTCGAACCAGGATCTTGCCTATTTCCGACGGCTCATCGCCACGAGTAGCCTGAGATAAACTCTGTAGCCTCGACGATGCCCCGACAACCACGGTACTTTCTCCCTGATATTCCTCAGCACGTTATTCAGCGTGGCGTAGATCGCCAGCCAACTTTTTTCGAACCTCAGGACTATCAGCTCTATCGGGAGTGTTTGCGCAGCGCCGCTGAGCTATGCGGTTGCCAGATCCATGCCTACGTGTTGATGACCAATCACACCCACCTTCTTATCACCCCAGCAGAATCCCAATCAATACCTTTGTTAATGCAGGCAATCGGGCGTACCTATGTCCAGACTTTAAACCGCCGTCGCGACAGAACCGGGACACTTTGGGAGGGGCGTTACAAAGCCAGTCCGATCGACAGTGAACAATATCTGTTGATCTGCTCTCGGTACATCGAGCTCAATCCAGTTAGGGCTGGCATGGTGCGTACCCCTGCAGCCTACTCATATTCCAGCTTCAGCCACAATGCTCAGGGGAAGCCTGACCCTTTAATCACCAACCACCCGGTTTACAACGCACTCGCGGATGATCGTCAGGAGCGTGTGAAAAACTACCAACGCTTATTCGGTGCTGAAATCGAACCAGAAACGCTTGAGGACATCCGGGATAGCACAAATGCTTGCCTGGTTCTGGGCAACGAATCCTTCAAAGACAAGCTCGAGAGAAAGCTAGGTCGATCCGTACGGCCTGGAAGACAAGGGCGACCCAGAAAAACCAGAGACCTAGCAGGTTCCTGAAACTGCGGCTCGCCCCGCATTCTTGCGCTTTCATCAAAACCTCGGTTCGACCCCATATTCTTGCGGGCATGATTAATGATTATGCCGACCGTCATCATCCCTTCGAGGGCTGCTTCAATTTCCGCGACATCGGAGGCTATCCGACCGCGGACGGTCGCAGCGTGCGCTGGGGCCGTTACTATCGCGCCGGTCGTCAGGATCGCATGACCGAGCAGGATCTCGAGACGATCCGGGCTATGGGTATTCGCACTCAGATCGACCTGCGCCGGCCGGACGAAGCGGCTGAACAGGGACCCGGGCCTCTGCCCGAGATGGGTGCCGAGTATCACAACATTGCGGTGATTCCTGAAGGTGGCAGCAACGAACTGAGCCGACTGGTCGGTGATACTGCGATCTCCGGGCGCCGCTATCTGGGTTATCTGGAATTCGGACCCGACTCCTGGTTGCGGATGTTCGAGCTGTTTGCCCAGGCCAGCAATCACCCGATTGTGATCCACTGCACTGCAGGCAAAGACCGGACCGGTGTATCGACGGCGTTTCTGCTGTCTGTTCTGGGCGTCGACCGCGCGCTGATCGAAGCCGATTACATCCTCACCAACCGCGACGTTAATCGCCAGGTAGATTTTGTTGAGAGCAACATTGGCCTGCCGGAGGGTGTGGACCGCGCAACGATGGCGCACCATGCCGGTGTGCCTGAAGATGCGATCGGTGAATTTCTCGATGGACTGGATACACGCTGGGGCGGCCCGCTGGGTTATCTGCGCAGTATCGGCATCAGCGACGCGACCATGGATGCGGTTCGCCAGGAGTTTCTTGACGACTAGTCCAACGGGCGTTGGGCAAGGTGTCGACGATAAACTGTTCGGCAACGTTCGAAGGCGATATCGACATGGATCTAATGACATCTTAGTGGTATCCGATCGGATACCACCGGTCATCCCAATGGCCATCACTGCAACCACGAAACGTACGCCCCCTCGTTTCCCCGACCCGATCGGTATAAATTGAGGCTTTCCCTGACACCCCGGAGTCGAGAGCGCCATGAAAGGTGACGAGTACATCGCAAAAATTCTGAAGCAGGAGGGAATCTCCTGGCTGTCCTGCTTCCCGAGCAATCCGATGATTGAGGCACTGGCGAAAGAAGGCATCCAACCGATTGCGTTCAGACATGAGCGCGGCGCGGTGATGGCCGCCGATGGCTTCTCACGGGTCAGCGATGGTCAGCGCCTGAGCGTCGTGGCGATGCAGTCTCAGGCCGGTGCCGAAAATTCGGCCGGTGGTATGGCCCAGGCCAACGCGGACAATATTCCGATTCTGGTGCTGCCTGGTGGCAATCCATTGAACCAGCTGTTCATCCGCCCCAACTACTCCGCGGTAAATTCGTGGGCCAACGTTTCACGCCACGCCGAATTCATCACCGGCCCGGCTGAAACCGGCAATGTGATGCGTCGGGCCATGCATCATCTGAAATCTGCGGCACCAGGACCCGTAGTGGTCGAACTGCCACAGGACGTGGTCAGTCAGGAAATTCCCGATGCAGCGCTCAACTATTCCTCGCCACGGCGAGCCCTCAGCGCGCCATCAGCCGGCGACATCGCCGACGCCGCAAAAGCGCTGGTGGCCGCCAGCGATCCAATGATCTGGGCTGGCGCCGGTGTAATGGCCGCCCGGGCGACCAAGCAGCTGCAGACCCTCGCCGAATTACTCGAAGTGCCCGTTTACACGTCCCTGCCCGGCAAATCGGCAATCGATGAACGGCACCCATTGGCCATTGGCTCCGGAGGGATGACCACAACAGGGCCGGCGCGAAAGTGGCTGAAGGAAGCTGACCTGATCTTCGCAGTCGGCACGTCGCTGACTACCACGCCTTACGGGCAGCGATTTGCAGAAGACACCTTCCTGATCCACTCGGTGAACGTCGTCGACGAGATCAATAAAGACACGGTCTGTGACATTGGCCTGGCCGGTGATGCAAAACTCACCCTGGAAATGATGATCGACGCGGTCAAAGGACTGATTGGTGAGCAGGGCCGCAGCACTGGCACCGCTGATCGAATCCGCGCGGCGAAAGAACAATGGTGGGCATCCTGGATGCCTTATCTCACCAACGACAGCGACCCCATCAGCCCTTACCGGGTGATCTGGGAACTGGATCAGAATCTGGACCGGGAAAACAGCATCGTCACCCACGACGCCGGCGCTCCGCGCGACCAGATGGCTCCCTTCTATACCGCAACCACCCCACACAGCTATGTCGGCTGGGGCAAAACTACCCATCTCGGTGCGTCGATCCCGTTAATGATTGGCGCCAAGAAAGCCATGCCTGAGCGAACCTGTGTGGCCTTCATGGGTGATGGCGCGTTCGGGATGTCGGGCCTTGATATGGAAACCGCCGTCCGCGCCGAACTGCCCATCACCGTCGTGCTGTTGAACAACGGCATCATGGCCACTTACCCGGGTGGTACACCGGTTGCCCGCGAGCAGTTCGGAGTAACCCACATGACTGGTGACTATGGCCAGATTGCCAGGGGTCTGGGTGCCGAAGGCATCTACGTCACCAAAGGTGCTGAACTGCCTGCCGCTATCAAACAAGCCGCCCAATTGAATAAAGAGGGCAAAACTGTGCTGATCGATGTGAAAACCCGCAACGAAGATTCGCGGGCGCCTCATCGTTTTGTCGAAAAAAACACGGTGAACTGACGAAAAGTCCGAGACCTTCAGGCTCCCGGTCCGAAGGTCTCGACATAGATCTGTTGTTCTGGCACACCCGTGGCAACAAGGCCATCGCGCAGTTCAGACATGAACGGCAACGGTCCGCACAGGTAGACGTCCACATCGCGTAGATCGCCCAGCAGTTCACAGACCAGCTCGGTATCAACCCGCCCGTGCCGATGGTAATCCACACCGGACAGATCTTCGGGATTGGGCTGGCTGTAAGACACATGGCTGGTCACGCGGTCGCTGAGGCTGCCCAGTGCAGCCGCCTCCTGCGCCAGCGGATGATGCTCGCCGTCTGAGGCTCCGTGGATGAACCAGACCGGGCGTTCATCGGCTTTGCGCACCAGCTGCGCCAACATACTCATCATCGGCGTGACGCCAACGCCGGCGCTCAACAGCACGACCGGCCGCCTACCAGAATCCAACGTAAACTCACCGGCAGGATCACTGACCGACAGTGAATCGCCGATCTGAAGCTGATCATGCAGAAAGCGCGACACCAGCCCCTGAGCATCCCGCTTAATGCTGAGCCGATAGCGGCAGGGGTCTGGCGCTGCGGACAGCGAATAGGTTCGCCCATGCCGCTGGCCGGCAATATTCACTTCAATCGGCAGATGTTGTCCGGGTTCGAATTCGGGCAGCGGATTGCCATCTCTTGGTGCCAGTTCGAAAGACGTGACATCAGCGCTCTCCGCCACTTTGCCAACGACCACCATGGAACGAGCACCCTCGCTGACCGGCGCCCAGCGAATGGGCAGCGCATCGCGCACCTCGACAACAGCCTCGAGGTGAATGGCAATCAGACGACGCGCGCCGGGAATCGTCCGCACAGCCGGCGAATCCCAGTCGATCTCCGCCCGCCCACTCAGCTGCAGCAGATGGCCACCCGCAAAGTCGACAAAAAGCAGACCAACGCGGGGATCTTCGATCAGATTGCCGATGGTATTGAAGTGGTTGTTACCCGAATAGTCAGGAAACTGCAGCGTCAGCCCATCCGCCACTGCCACAAAGCCCGGCTCACCGCCCCGATGGGAGGCATCCATTCCATAACAGGCGGCATCTGAATCACCACGGTGTCCGGTGGCGATGAAAAACGTATCAGACTCCCTGATCCAGGCACTCTGCTGCGCTGTAAGACGATCAGAACGAATCGCCGAGGATTGCCGAGTTGACGATGCAGCATGCCACTCGCGAGGCTGAATGTACTGCGGGCAATTGCCGAAGCTCTGATCAACCCGCACACGCAGCCCGCTTTGCGAAGAGCGAATTCGGCCGTTGACCCGATTGCGGCGCCGAGTCGAAAACTCGATGCCGAGCAGTCCGATATCTCGACTCCCGCCAAGCTGACCGTGCAGCGCGTCACCAGTCGCAGGCTCCGCATCGATCTGCAGTTCGGTGGCAGTTTCCGAGGAAATAAAGCCCGCCTCACCCGCCAGCAGAGTGACCCACGGTCGATCGTCAGAGTCCCGCGCAGCCGCTACTATGAATGGCAGACCGGAATAGAACTGGCGATGTTCACCCGGCATGAAGGGCCGCACCACCTGACGCGCAAACGCTTCAATCCGCTCGCGCACGCCCATTCGGGTCTGCACTGCGCGTTCACCGGCGTGAAAGGGAGATGCTGTTTCTGTGACTGTAGCCATGACCTTCTCCAGACGCTTTGACAAGCCATTCAACCGGCGGACGGAGTAATAAACTCCACCCGGATGCCACCGGGTACCGCGCAAATCAGATGCCGGGTTGCGCCGCCGCCAAGCGACTCAGGAGCAAACTCGATGGCTACATCCGAGCGCTCTTTCAGCAACTGATACACCGCCTCCAGATCCCGGACCTTGAAGGCCACATGATGCAGACCAATATTCTGATGCCGATCAAACGGCACCGCTCGCGCGGGATCACCGGCCTGCCACAAGGTAATCATCACTGTGCCATCACTTAAAAACACCGCCGGATAGTCGGCAACTTCACCAACCTGGGTGAATCCCAGCGCATCGATAAAGAAGCTCCTGGTGGCGGCAATGTCCGGCACAGTGAATCCGGCGTGGTGGATGCCTTCGGTAATTGGCTGGGTCTCGCTCATCTCAAATACTCCCTGTGAATAAACGTGCTGCCTGCAGCACAGGGTTAAGACTCTAGATGAGTCCATATTTCAGATATATGGCGTATTATCTATATCACTTATCCATTTAATGGAGTTATCGATGGACAAACTCTTCGCGATGAGGACCTTCGTCGAAATCTGCGACCGTGGCAGCCTTACCGCAGCCGGCGAGGGTCTCGGCAAATCGCAGCCAACCATCGTACGGATTCTGGCAAATCTCGAAGCCTCTCTCGGCGTGAGACTGCTGAGAAGAACCACCCGTCGTCTGGCGCTCACTGAGGAAGGTCGCGGCTATCTGGACCAGTGCCGGCGGATACTCGATGACATCGCCAACGCCGAACGCGCACTCACCGCCGGTGACGCAACACCCCGCGGTCAGCTGCGCATCACCGCGCCGGTGACTTTCGGTCAGCGACACGTGGCGCCCATCACCGTTGAATTTCTTAAAGCGTATCCGGACGTGCAGATTGAACTGCTGTTGCTCGATCGAGTTGTGGATCTGCTTGAAGAGGGTATCGATCTGGCGCTGCGGATAGGACCGCTTGCCGACTCGTCGATGATTGCCAAAGGCGTAGGCTCAATGCGCCGGCTGCTGGTCGCCAGTCCCGAATTGCTGGCAACAACGGGAGTTCCCGACCACCCGGAAGCTCTGCACAACCAGCCGGCAGTTCTGTTTCGGGGACTTGGCTCTCAGGAGATCTGGCATTTCTACCAGAACAACAAAACCGTGCCGATTAAGGTCCGGGGGGTCTATGGCAGCAATCAGGCCACTCCGGCCGTGGACGCCTGCGTTGCCGGTATCGGCTTCGGGATGTTCCTGGCCTATCAGGTTGCCCAGCAGGTCAGCTCTGGCGAGCTTACGATCCTGCTTGAAGACTTCGAAGCGCAGCCTGCGCCGGTCAGCCTCGTTTACAGTGACGCCAGACTGATGTCCCCCAGTCTGCGTGTGCTGATTGATTTCGCGCAAGAACGGCTGCGGACCAGCCTGCTTGAAATCGCCTGACCGCTACCCGTCCCGCCGCGCCTGGGGATCGTAGAAAGGCCGGTCACCACTGACCGTCACCCGTCTGAGCAGGCGGTCGTGCGGATGGTAGTCGCTTGCCGCATAGTGCTGAACCGCCCGGTTGTCCCAGAATGCAATCGAACCCGGTTCCCAGTGAAATCGGCACACATATTCAGGGCGTTCGTGCTGACGCAGCAGCTGGCCAACCAGGGCTTCTGATTCGGCTTTGTCGAGCTTTTCACCGCTGCGTACATCATAGAGAGAATCATGGCGAAGGAAGCCGCCGTGCAGATACAGCGCGGTTTTGCCGGTTTCCGGATGGGTGCGCAGCAGCGGATGACTGACGCCAAAAGGAATTTCGGCTTTCAGCGCTGCCACCAGATCATCCGGCAGGGCTCCAGCACCACGGCCGGATACGAATATCCGATAGTCATGGATGCCGTGGAGGTGTTCGACCCGCTCGGCCAATCCCTCCGGCATACCCAGATAACAGGCATGAGAGTCTGAAAACAATGTATCGCCGCCCACCGGCGGTACCGCTACACACTGAGCCACAGACCCTAACGACGGGCGCTCCATCCAAGTGACGTCGGTGTGCCAGCCGTTTTCGATACCCGGGTTATTTTTGTCGTGCCTGATTTCCAGGATGTAGGGATTGTCACCAGACTTCCCGAAAGGAAAGGCATCCAGATCGCCAAACCCTCTGGCGAACGCCACCTGCTGATCTTCGCTCAGGTGCTGATCGCGGAAGAAAATGACTTTGCGCTCGAGCAGCGTATCGCGAATAAACCGGGTCTGCTCAGACGTCAGTGGCGCTTTCAGATCAATATTATGGAGAACTGTGCCGAGGGTAATGCCGAGATGCTCGAACTCAACGCCGAACTCATCCGCCTGCGCCTGGAGCTGTTCAGATACCGGGCGATCGCCCATCCGCTCATATTCCCGCGCCACACCCAGGCCGGGCCGATTATGCGCGGGAAAAATCTGTTCCCGACTGCGCTCGCCCGAACCGCGTTGCTGATGCATCGCACTGCGCACGGTATGCAGCTGATCTGCAAAGCGCGTGGCGATCGCGTTGTACTTTTCCTGATCGCGCGTAGAAACGGCTTCGGCCATGATGCTCCCCTTTAAACTCTGTTTTAAGTATCGACGTTTTCGGTCGCGGTCAGCAAGCATGCGTTGATCCGGGCAAAACCGAAAATTCTCCCGTATGAATCATTCGAATAAATCTGGCTGTTTTGTTCTTGCTTCAGAGAAGACAACAGGCGCACAGTGAGTCCGGGTAATTTGGGGAAGCTGAATGTGAGTGAGTCAACGATTCAGGATACTGAACAATCGAGTGATACAGCCGCCGGTCAATCATCAGGAAAGGCCAAAGCAGCCGGCCTGAGCAAAACCAAAATGGCGCTCTACGGCATCGCCAACCTGCCCACATCGATCGTCGGTCTGCCCATCGCACTCTATATTCCGGCCTTCTACTCGCAGAATCTGGGCCTCTCCCTCGCCACCGTTGGTGCCCTCATTGCGTTGTCCCGACTCACCGATGTCTTCACCGATCCCGCAATCGGCATTGCTTCTGACCGCTGGCAGACACGCTTCGGCCGCCGCAAACCCTGGATGGTCATGGGCATGCCGCTGATGCTTTTATCGTTATGGATGCTGTTCGTGCCGAAGAGCGCGTTTGCGGTCAGCGTCTGGTCAATGTTCGGCGGGGAGGCTGTCACCAACCTGTATCTGTTTGTCTGGATCAGCGCCCTGTATTTGTCATTCACCCTGGTCGATCTGCCCTATAAAGCCTGGGGTGATGAACTTTCAATCGATTACGACGAACGCTCCCGCGTGACCGGCTGGCGGGAAGCATTCGGCTACGGCGGCACTCTGATGGCTCTGGCGATCCCGTTGATCATGTCGTTGTTTCTCGGCAAGCCTGGTCCCGACAACGCGCTGCTGGCCATCGCACTGGTTGTCGTGTTCCTGCTACCGGTGCTGACCGCACCAGCGTTGTTGTGGGTACGCGAGCAGTCCGGCCCCAAGGCGCCGCGCGCGCAGAACGTGTCCTGGAAGCGGGGTCTGAAAATTGTCTGGTCCAATGGTCCCTATCGACGCCTGGTGATCAGCCTGTTGTTCCTGGTCGCCGCGGTCAGTATGACGGCGACGCTGTCGTTCTTCTTTGTGAATGCCGTCATGGAACAGCCTTTCGACCGCTACGCACTGTTTATTCTGGCCTACTATCTCTCCAGCAGCATGGCGATTCCGATCTGGTTTGCGATCTCGAGACGAATTGGCAAACACAAGACGGTGGTTGCTGGAATCGCCTGGCTGTCGCTGTGGAGCGCGTTCATCCCACTGCTCGGTCCAGAACAGTTCTGGCTGTTTTTCCTGATCATGTTGTTAAAAGGTTCAGCGGTGGGTGCTCTGGTGTTTCTGCCCGCGTCGATGGCCGCCGACGTTGTCGATCTGGATACCCTGCGAACCGGCGAACAGCGCACTGGCCTGTACTTTTCCCTGTGGGGGATGGTCAATAAGGCCGCCGTTGCCCTTGGCGTGTTACTGGCCACCAACGGCGTCGCCTGGTTCGGCTTTGATCCCACAATCGCCGACAACACCGACGCGGCCAAAATGTCCGTCGCCGTGCTCTACAGCATCGGTCCGGCCATCCTCGCCTGTGTTGCACTACCGCTGCTGTGGAAATATCCACTTTCCAAACAGCGCCAGGAGCGGATGCGCGCGCACATACACAGGCGCGATACGCGGCGCCTGAAGGCAGTAACGGCGACCGGAGGCTAATCAGGCGGCCTACTCTCTAGTTCAGTAAGCACCGAGTTGCGCTGGCTATGCGACAGGAGTACAAATATCTGTGGTCGTCGTCTGACCGATACGAGGGAGACTTCGGTGCGGGTCGCATCGGGGCTGCCGGGGACACTCAGCTACTGGAGTCCAGATCCATGCCAAACCTACCGCTTTCTTCCCAATGAAACTCAGTGAACTACATCCGTCAGACGTTAACGTCGCCCTTACGATATCGCTGTTCGTTTCCTATGTATTTGCCATCATCCTGCTTCTTGTCAGCCTGCAGCTGAGCGGCTGGGAGACCGTTGGCGTAATGCTGATCGGCATGGCCTGGCCGGTAATTCTCGCGATAATGATACTCAAGTGGAACATTCACTGAGTCACTGTCGAAACTGATCGAATCAATTTGATAGAGTGCGTTGTCGTTCAACTGCGTGAGCGTATATTCAGCGACTCATCACGACCAGCTTCACTCACCAGCGAGGACTACTTTTGGCTACGGGCCTGATTGCACTGCTTGACGACATTGCCAGCATTGCCAAAGTCGCAGCCGCGTCTGTTGACGATATTGCTGCTCACGCTGCAAAAGCCAGCGCCAAGTCCGCGGGTGTCGTCATTGATGACACTGCGGTGACGCCCCGCTACGTCGTTGGTTTCTCGGCAGATCGCGAACTGCCCATTGTCGCCAAAATCGCCAAAGGTTCGCTGCGCAACAAACTGCTGATCCTGTTACCCGCAGCGATGGTGCTGTCGATCTTCGCGCCCTGGGGTATTACCCCCCTGTTGATGATTGGCGGTCTGTATCTGTGTTACGAGGGTGCCGAGAAAGTCTACGAAGCCCTGTTTCCACATGCCGCCCACGACCATGAAGCTGATATTGGCCTGGCGGCAGTTGATCCGGTCGAACTGGAGGACCGCAAAGTCGCAGGCGCGATCCGAACGGACTTCATACTGTCTGCGGAAATCATGGCGATTGCTCTGGCCACACTGCCCTCAGACGTTGACATACTGACGACCGCGTTCGCGCTGGCGGTCGTTGCGGTGACCATCACCGCAGGCGTCTATGGCGTGGTCGCTCTGATCGTGAAAGCTGATGATGCCGGACTTGCTCTGGCGGGTAGTTCAGTCGCTGCCATTCGTCTGCTGGGTCGAGGCCTAGTTGAATTCATGCCGGGATTTCTTGCCACGCTTGCCGCGGTTGGTACCGCCGCGATGCTATGGGTGGGCGGTGGTATCTTTGTGCACGGCCTGGAAACTTACGGCCTGGACTGGCTTGGTCACACCATCCACCATTTCGGAGAACTGGCGCGCGGCGCGGTTCCAGGCGCAGCCGGATTCACCGGCTGGCTCACCGAAGCGCTGGGTGCCGGCTTATTCGGCCTGGTTGCTGGGGGACTGCTTATTCCGGTGGCCGGAAAGATCGTCGCCCCCATCGTCGCTCGATTCGGCAAGTCAGATGACGGCCGGGCATCCTAGCGCAGGAAGCTGGATCGAAACTGTATACCCCAGTGGTCATCGACCAGCGTCGCAATCCACAGCGTATCGAAACTGTTGTAGACGTGCCCGGTAGCGTCACATCGATCGATCGTCAGGGCAATGTGCTCTTTTTGTTCGCCGCTGTGCACTACTGAGATAGACCGGATGACAGTGTGGTCCCAGCCCTCTCCTCGCAATCGCGATTCGAGACTGTCACTCAACCTCGCATACTCTGCTGCAGACTCGACTTCTAAAAACCGGCCATTCGCGAGCCGCAGGTGCGGATAGTTCAGAGAGGCTGCTAACATCTCGTGATCCTGGGCGTTGAACGCATCTATGAACGCGTGAACAGCGGTGATGCCATTAGATTCCATTTTGAGTTCCTGTTGTTATCGTTCAAAACACCAGTGCAGCCAGCGCCAGACCAACAAGCACCAACGGCAACACAGACACAATCCTCAGAATTCGTACTCTTCGATTGAATTCGTTGGTGTCATTGAGGTTCGGAAACTCAGCGTCTGGCACCTGGCAACCGAGAAATTGACACAGTGGCTGCCACCCTTCCTTCACTTCAAAAATTAACAGTTGATCCACCGGCACATGGGTTTTCACAGCTTCAATATGATCGACGAACACCTGCTTCGCGTACGTCTCATCGGCAAACCGGCCTTGAAAAACCCGCTGCCATACACATGCATCCACCATTTCCAGTGCTCTTCGCACGCGAGGAACGAAGAACTTCAACCAAGCTGGTACCGCATGCCCAAACGCAAAAATGGTATCGGTAGCGCTCCTGTACCAGCTATCAACGTCACGCACCGTCAGCACAACTTTGGCATCCGGGTACTCGGCTAAAAGTTCGCGATAATAGCCGCTGGACGGAAAATCCACACTCGCCTGATAGCCATCGAATATTGCATCCCATGCAGGCTTTTTGCCCATCGCAATGTCATGCCACAAACCCACTTGAACCTTGCTCGGTAACACTTCGGCCATGTGATGCGTCTTCACATAGCCGAGCATCTCCAGAGCACCTTTGAGCGACAAGGTGCCAGTACGCCCGAACCCTGCTCCAATCACTTTCAGTGTCATCGTAATCCCTCCGCGCCAGAGAACCTGTAGAAATTCGCGGACATGATATGAGCTACCTTACCGCGATCTAAAAGAGGAACGTGCTCGAATCAAGGCCAAGCAGAACGCGGCCGGCTGCCTGGGTAAACTGAGATGAAACCATGATGTGTTGCGGTACAACTCTGACGTCACGCATATGTTTTTCCAGGGGACTGCTGTGGAAATTCGCACTGGCACCGGCGGCGGTATAAAGACCGGAAACAACCGATACTGCATCCGCAACTGCGCCGGCGCAGGCCAGATGTACTTTAACCCGTTGTTCTAGCTCCGGTTTTCTGCGTTGATCAACCGTAGTCCACAACTCGTCGGTAGCTTCCATCACATAGGCTCTCGCCTGTCCAAGGCGCAACTCGGCTTCGGCGATCGCCAGTTGTGCGTCAGTGCGCTCACGAAGCTTGTTGAAAGTTCCCCTGGGGGTTTTTGTTGTCGCCAGCGTTTTGAACGACGCAATCGCAGATCGGGCGATACCGGTCGCAACCCCGACCTTGTTGTAAGCCAGGCGACTAAAAAGCGGTAATCGGTAGAGAGTGCCCTGCTCGTGTCCGGGATGTCTCGACACCTGACTGACCAGTTCTTCAGGCACGAACAGGTTGTTCACTTTCACATCGTGGCTACCCGAGCCCCTCAAACCGGCCACATCCCAGGTATCAACAATCTCAAATTTTTCCTGCGAAAACAGCGCTTCGATCAGCACCACACCCTGGTCATCCTGAGCCGGTTTACCCTCTTCACGGACAATGCACTGACCCCAGAAGTAGTGGGCGTTGTGTATCCCGCTGGCGAAAGGCCACTGACCGCTGACGAGATAACCACCGTCAGCTCGTGTCGCTGAACCGAGTGGATTCAGCGCACCCGAAATGATCAGCTCGGGGTCGGCGTAGAGTCGTTGCACCAATGCAGGCGGATAGACCGATGCCAGAATGCCCATGACCTCGATGCCGATCATCAGATTCCATCCGGCTGCACCATCGATTTCTGACACCGCTTCGATGACGCGAATCTGCGTCGACGGGTGGACCTCTCCTCCGCCAATAGATCTGGGCGCCGCCACTCGATACAGACCGGCTCTGGCCATTGCCTGGGCGACTTCGCTATTAAGATAGCGATTCTCTTCCGCTTCAGCCGCATGGCCTGCGATCAGATCGGATATTTGCTCGATTTTTAGTCGATACGGTTCAAACTCAGTGCCGGTCGGCTCTGTTGTCGGCATATCATGAATGATCCCCAGGTGCACGAACCACAAATGCAGGTTTGGTTTCACTGACCTTTGCCCAGGTCTTACCGGTCTGATCTGCATCCATCAGATTGATGACTTCCGCGGCGACATGCTGTGCAGACATGAACACTGCCTCGTCTGTCCGTTGCGCCTGTGGAATGATCGCGGTATCGATACCGCCGGGACAGATCGCATTGATCTTAATGCCACGTTCTGAAAGCGTTGGCCCGAGGCTCCGCACCAGGCCAACAACCGCATGTTTGCTCATTGAATAGAGCGGATCGACTGCATAGGGTGTGATACCAGCCAGAGACGCGGTAACAACAATTGCCGCACCAGGCCCAAGTTTTGGTAACAACGCCTTCAGGCCGAACACGACACCATCAACATTAACGCTCATCATGCGTCGATAGCGTTCGATCAGCATTGCCTCAAACTGATACTCAGCCAGCTCGGCTGATGGCGGGGCAATCTGAATGCCTGCATTAAGATGGATATGGGTTGGTGTCCCGAGCTCAGTCAGCTGATGGCTGACCGCTTGCCAGTCATCCGGGTTGCCAACGTCACAGTGTTGATAGATTGCGCCAGTTTCGTCTGCTAACTGCGCACCGCCAGCATCATCAACATCGAGCGCTAAGACCCGCGCACCGGTTGCGCTGACTATCCGGGTGACCGCCGCACCGATCCCGGAACTGGCGCCGGTCACAACCCAAAACGCAGTTGTCCCTGTGGTCATTTTTCCTGCCCTCGTTGGTATTCTTTGATCCTAGCCAGTGTTTCGCACCACGTCGACTGTATTCATGTCGACTGTAATAGTGGTTAAAAGGTCACACCATCTCATGCTATCTCGGCAGATACTGCGACAAGACAGTTGCGGCAAAGGATGTTGCAGACGGCCAACGCAGAGAAAATGAAGCAATCGCAGAGACGCGGTATCCGTCTGCTGCTGTTCCTCGGAATCATCCATACTCTCCCGGCCGTATGGCTCATGCCGGTTGCTGGCGGCACGGCAATTGATTCGTCGGCAGAAACAGAAGCCAGAAAGTGGCTGGAGGCAGCCGCCGCTGGAAATTATGGTCCCGGTTCGCAACATGACAATCGCCACGACTGGAACCTGGATCCGCAGAACTACAACCACTTCCCCTGGCTGGAATTCAGATTAAAACAGGCAAAATTCAAACTCGCCGCACTCTGACAGACCGCCCCACGCATACAGCCTGCTAGATCAGCGCAGCTTTGAGGTTCCGCTCCGCCGAATCATCTGTCAGTTTCTTGCCCATCGCAATCCGATAGAACACCGGTACCGCAACCAGCGTCAGCAAGGTTGCAAACGCCAGTCCGCCCATGATGCATACCGCCATTTCACGAAAGAAGGCATCTGTCAGCAGTGGCGCCATACCGGCAATGGTCGTACCCGTAGCGAGCATCACCGGTCGCAGTCGGCTGACGCTGGCCTCCAGCACAGTCTGCAGAGTCCATTGCCCTTCAGCCAGACGCTTATCAATTTCGTCGACCAGGACAATGCAATTCTTTATCAGCATGCCGGACAGGCTCAGAAAACCCAGAAACGACGGAAACGTAAAAGCCATATCCGTCGCCAGCAGACTCACTACCACCCCACAGACAATCATCGGCACGGTAAGCCAGATCACCAGAGGCTGCTTGAGTTTGCCGAACATCAGAATGGTAACCAACAGCATGATGCCCAGCGCCATTGGGATCTTGCCGATCAGCGTTACCCGCGCTTCAAGATTGGCCTCATATTCGCCACCCCACTCAAGCGCATACCCTGGTGGCAGAGGTATAGCCTCCACTTCACCCCGAATGCGGTTGAACACCCTTGTCGCATTGTGACCCGCGGGTGGATTGGCGAGCGCTGCGATGGTTCGGGTACGCTCGCGCCGATAGATCATGCTGTCTTCTGCACTCAGCTCGAGATCCGAAATCACCTGGGACATCGGCACATAAGCCTGTTGATTAACACTCCAGACCTGTCGGTCGCGTATTCCCTGCATATCTACCCGTTCTGATTCGGGCGCGCGGGCAATGATAGGCAACAGCTTTTCCTCATCACGAAACAGGCCGATGTGGATGCCGGTACTTGCCAGTGCCAGCGCCTGAGAAACATCGTTTCGGGTCACCCCGACCTGGCGCGCACGGGCTTCGTCAAATCGGGGTATCAGTGCAATCTGACGCTGCCGCCAGTCTGTCTTGCGATCAATTAGATTGTGGTTCAGATAGACCGCCAGAGCCTGTTCGGCAAGCGTTCGCAACGCAGCTGTGTCGGGGCCGGAAAAACGCGCTTCAATTTTAGATGTACCACTCGGGGTGAATTCTGTTCGTCTGACCATCAGTTCCGCATCAATGCTTTCCTGCCGGAGCTGCTCGGCCAGACGCAGCATCGTCTCGTTCAGGGTTTCGATATCAGCTACGCGGATGACCAGCTGGGCATAGGCGGAATTCGGCTGCTCCGGTCGCACAGTGGCAGCAAAACGTGAAGTACCCGTGCCAATGAAGCTCGTGACTGCCACCACATTGGGATCTTCAGCCACAAGCGGTTCGAGTCTCTGGATCTCGGACGCTGTGGAGCGGATGTCCATGCCCTGTGGCAAGCGCATGTCGACAAAGATCAGCGGTGAATTGGTGGACGGGAAAAAACCCTGTTTCACCAGGCCAAATCCCCACAGGCAACTCATGGTGATCGCCACCAGCACCCCAGTGGCCGCCCAGGCGTGACGCAGACTGAAACCAATCAGGCGACGATAGGGTGTGTAACCCCAGCCAGTGTAAAGCGCCTCAGCTTCGCCGCCTTCATTCGTCTTCAGCAGGTAGCTGCCCAGTAGTGGCCCGACGGTTACCGCCAGGACCCAGCTCAACAGCAGTGAGATCGCCACCACTTGGAACAAGGCTCTCAGAAAGTGTCCAGGGTTGTCGTTAGCAAGACCAATCGGACCAAACGCAGCAATTCCGATAATCGTGGCACCCAGCAACGGGAACGCCGTCCGCTGCACAGACGCGGAGGCCGCATCCCGGGCGGTCAGTCCACGCTGAACCCCGGTGACCATGCCTTCGGCGATCACGATCGCATTATCCACCAGCATGCCCATCGCAATCATCAGCGCACCCAGCGAGATACGCTGCAGTTCAATGCCGGCCAGCGCCATGATCCACAAGGTGCCGAATACAGTCAGCAGCAGCACGCTGCCCACCACAGTGCCAGCTCGCCAGCCCATGAAGACGCATAGTGCTGCGACGACGGTCAGCACTGAAAGTCCGAGGTTCACCAGGAACTGGTTCAGCGACTCCTGAACCACCGCATGCTGGGAATAGACAGACTCGTAGCTCACACCCACCGGCAGCTGATCGACCAGCGCCCGCATCTGCACGTCGACAGCATGGCCAACTTTCACCACATTCTCGTCTTCCACGACAGACACGCCAACGGTAAATACCCGCTTGCCGTTGTGACGGATAATCTGCCTGGGCTGCTCAACAGCTTCGCGGGAAATGGTGGCAATCTCTGCCAGCCGCACAAATTCGATGGACCCCGGCCGACCGATACGCATATCGCCCACAGCCTGGGCACTGTCAAAGGCGAGCGCTGGCGCAATCCGCAACCGGCGGCCGCCATATTCCACCGCACCTGATGGCATCACCTGATTCTCGGCGCCAATACTGCGAAACACTGCATCCATCGGCAGCCCCAGGCGCACCAGGCGCTCATGATCAAGCTCTACAAACAGCGCCTCTTCCGGCACACCAGCACTGCTGACCTTGCCAACGTGGTCCACCCTGTTAAGCCCGGTCTCCAGAAACCGTGCCATATCGCGAATTTCAGACTCACGATAGTCCGGTGCAGATACTGCATAGAGAATGCCGTAGACATCACCGAAATCGTCTTCAACAAGGGGTGTACCCGCCCCGGGCGGTAAACGCACAGTTGCTTCAGAGACTCGTCGTCGAAGTTCGTCCCAGATCTGCTGCACGTCTTCGTCGTTGTATTGCTCCTGCACCTCAACCTGCACCTCGGAGCGACCAGCCAGCGACTTAGAGGTGAGCTTGCCGATATATGGCAGTTCCTGAAGCGCGGCCTCAATCACATCGGTCACTTCCTGCTCAGTCTCTTCAGCGGAAGCGCCCGGGTACGTGGTGATCACATAGGCATTTTTAAGCGGAAACTTCGGATCTTCGAGTCGCCCAACGGTATCGATGCCATATAACCCGCCTGCCAGACAGGCAAAGATGATCAGCCAGGGATACAGCGGATAATCAATCGACAAAAGGGCAATGTTCACCATGGCTTATGACCGTCCAGCTACAGCCGGGTATCCGGCTCACCAAGCCTGTGCACTCGCATGCCATCCTGCAGCTGACTGGCCCCTGCCGCCACCACTAGCTCTTTGTCTGCCAGACCGCTGACGATGCCGATACCTCTCTCACGGGGGTCCGCGACCGTTACCGTCCGACGTGTTACCCGGCCGCTGTCTGGATCGAATACCCAGACAAAAAATTCACCGTTTGGCTCACTCAGCAATGCCGTGGTGGGAATCACGATGCCCTCATCATCTTCTCCCGCTTTGAGTTCAACCCGCACTTTCGCGGTCATGCCCGGCAGCAGATTGACATCGGTGGGTCGGACCATGGTGAAGGTGACTTCATAAGTTTGCGCAACCGGATTCGCCTCACCCGAGCGTTCCCGAAACACCAGCGGAAACGGTCGATCCGGGAGAAAGTCAAAGCGGGCAGTCAGCGCCACCACACGCTCCGGTGTGACTGTCGCGACCAGCTGTTCACGAATGCTGGCCACCACTTTCAGTTCATTGAGATCAGACAATCGGGCGACGCGATCGCCCACTTTGACCTTGCTCCGGTTATCCACATAACGATGCGCCACAAAGGCATCGAATGGCGCAACGATACGACTGTCTGCCAATCGCTTCTGCGCCTGCGACAAACGCACCTGGCTCAGCTCAAACTGGGCGCGAGCTTCATCAACCACAGATTCTGAGATGCCACGATCCCGCAACAGCGTTTCTTTGCGCTGAAGGTCCTGAGTAGTGAGTCGCAGCTGCACTTCGGCTTCGCGAACCGCGAGTTCAAAGTTGGTTGGATCCAAGGCGGCAACGAGTGCGCCTTTAGCAACCGCTTCACCTTCGCGTATCGGTAACTGCAGCAACTCGCCCGCCACCTCAAAAGACACATCCACGGTCTGGGCGGCGTCGAGTTTGCCGACAAACTCATGACTGATCGTGGGTTGATGCGCGGTAACCTGAAACAGTTTGGCGGGCCGCACTGCCTGATCTGCCGGCACAGGCAGCGGACGTTCACAGCCGGCGAGTAAAAAACTCCAGAACACGATCAGGCCAAGCCTCATACCGAATGGTCCCTGGCAAGTTTCAGCAGGTGTGTGTGAATACGGCCGCGCTCCGCCGCGGAGAGCGGCAACAATTTCAACATCTCGAGAAAGCGCAGCCCTTCTACCGCCAGCTGCAGCACCCAGCCCATTTCATTCGGCTGTGAGCCTGCGGCAGCCTCGTCGAACGCTGTTTTGACCACTGTCTGTGCAGGCTCAAGCAACTCAGGGTTCACGGCTGCAGCGGCCAGAATCGCTCGCGACATGGCGCGTTCGACCGGCTGCTGCTGGTGTTCTTCAACGATCCGCGCGATCAGCGCTGAGTTACCGGATTCCGAGTGCTGTTCGCGATAGGCACTGGTGCGTTCCGTCATCTGATTAATAAGCCGTTCAAGCATGCCTTCGAGCAGTGCCTGTTTGGAGGGAAAGTGATAGAGGACCCCACCCTTCGAGACCTCTGCCGCAGCTGCCACAGCATCGATTGTCAGATGCGCAGCACCAGACTGCTCAACAATCAGCGCGGCCGAATCGAGGATGAGGGCACGTTTACTGTCTGCGGGCACAATGCATTCCACTTAACCGTCCAGACGGTACAGTAACCAGTCGAACTTCAGGGTGCAATCGATCAGACAGACAGCGTTTCCCAGGGATCGAGCTTCCGCCATAAAGGAAGGTCCATCGCTTAAGTTAAGTATCGCCGTTTGAGCAGATACGACCGCCGGCTACAAATACAGAAATCAAAAAATCCACAGCTCTTAGAAACATTCTGAAAAATGTGAGCGCACCATACAAACGCGCGCTGGAAAACAATCACGACATCAAGACTTAGCGTGAACCAGGACAATGACATTGTCACCTATCTCGAATTCGACTTCTTTGTCTCGCGGACACATGACAAAGTGACGACCGAAGTCATTCTCTTCGTTTACAAGCTCCTTTTCTTGTCTTCCCGGCAGAACCCCGAGGATGCGGCCGTCTTGAAAGAACTTCATGAAGATGTCATCGCAACTACGACCAATCAAAGGGTGAGCGCTATCCAGACTCAGTGAACGGCGCACGCCGTCGGTTCGTTTACGTCGATGGGCCGGCACGATCAAGCCGCGCACCAACCGAGATGATGGGCGCAAAGCCAGTAGTTAGAAGGAGTTTTCTGCGATAGAGTCTTCATTGGAGGGAGATGATGATTTCTAAATATTCCTGGCGCAAGCCTTCGCGGGGCTGCGGAACCTCAGTAAAGGCTATGCTGCTACTGGCTGTAGTTTTTCTGCTCGGATGTGACTCGCCCACACAGCTAAGAATCGGTTCTGGCAGCACTACCAACTATTTCGGCAAAGTGGGCCGTGCGCTTGAACGGATGCTAGAGGAAGAAAAGCACGCTGCCATCGGCAAGGTTACCAACCTCTATTCAGGAGGCAGCAAAGAAAACGTAGAAGGGCTGCTCAAACCGGCAAATGACCCAGGCAAAATGGAGCTTGGTCTCAGTGCTCTAATAACGTACACGCTTCTCGACCGCCAAAAAGGCAGCAAGATTGTTCTGCCGCTGTTCGACTTCTATATGCACCTTGTCGTGTCCAATTCCCTTGGAGTGAAGTGTTCAGATTTCAAAAAGGATTTAGTCGCCCTAAAGCAGTGCCTGAAATATAATGGCGATGGCGAAGGAGACCGTCCGTCTCTTATCGTCAACGTAGGCAAACCCGGCAGCGGTCTCCGCTTCAAAGCAACACGTGTTTTGGCCGAGCTCATTGAAAGCGACGACTCTGTTGAATCACTGATCGATAGTCACAACCGGATAGATCTTTTCGGAGACAGCGAAGAGCTAAAGCTAATCGGCAACTGGCCTAGCAGTTCTGATGGTGGCCAATCTTCCGAAGTGGCTAAGCAGCTGAAGTGGGGAGATGTGCACGCAGTCTTTGTCTCAGCACCAATCCCTGACCAGAGAATTGAAAAGCTACTGGCTGCTGGTCACTTTTTGTATGAGATAGACCCAAAAACATTTGAAGATGAGCAACTGCTTGCCAAGAAAATAGAGGGAGAGATTCCCGCTTTCACCTATCACGGTCAAACTATTGCAGTGCCTACCGTGAAAGATCCTTCGATGCTGCTCGCAGACGAAACTCTGCCCGCTGAAACAATCATGGCTGTTTTACGCACCATTTTTGAGAAAGCGAGCTATTTGCGCGACGCACACCCATCGACTTCGAGCATCTGGACCTATTTCAACAAACGCGAACGCCGCAAGTTTGCTGAAGCAGAAGATTTTCATCCGGGTGTGGAGAGGTTCTTTGACGATATTGAAGATGACATCCTAATTGCTTCTGGTCCAGTGGAAGGCATCCACTATCAACGTGCAAAAGATTTGCAGGGAATTTTGACAAGATATGAGATTAGTTCATTTGTTGTACCCACTCGAGGATCAATTGAGAACCTACTCTATCTGGGCACTGACAATCGTCCCGTGGTAGCCATCGTAGACTATCACGCGGCGCTTGCTTCCTATCTTCCCGACTCGTCCTCGGTATTTTCTAGTATGCAGCCCCACGATTCGATGCTGATCCCCGAAGACCAACAACCCATCGTCTACGACGAAGACCAGGGTAGTGAAGTACTAAGGAGCTCAATAGCAGGCGGTACAAGAGAAGCTGCTGACGAACCGGTAATTTTTGATCTGTGGGGAATCCCCAAAAAGATTCCTTTTACCAGATTAGGCAATCTTTACTCGCAAGTGTTGTTGCCGATCGTCCGCAAAAACTACCCACTAGACGAGCTTGACTGCTGCTTCACTTCTGCAGAGCCGAACTCCGGGAATGCTACGGATCAGATTTATTCAGGAAACAGGCTGGGTAAGCTGAGAGTTTCATTTGGTGATCCACAAAGCGGTACTCAAGTATTGTCTCGCGCTGTGATGGCCAAAGCGCTGGACAGCCAGTTCAATATCGAAAGTGCGGAATTTCTCTCCACAGGCTCAACAAGTAGACGCTTGTGGGGCGGTAGTCTGACTGACGGGCAGGAAGGACAGATTGACGTTGCGTTCCTTGTTTCGCACCAGAACAGTGGCATGGTCAATCAGCTACTCAGAAATAAGACCGTGAAACCAATTGGATTAAGTGGACACTTGATTCGAAATTTCATTTCGAGTCCCGCGATTCAGCGCAGATCACTGGAACTTCCTGATGTAGGTGTCATCAACACGTTAGAAACAAAAGCCATTCTTGTAGTGAACAGCAGCGTGACAGACGAAGAAGCAGAAACGATCACGCGCGCGGTACATGAAAACAGTTCACAATTCGTCGAGCAAACCAGTGGAATCAACGAGTCCGTCAGCATTGATAAGCATCTCGTCGATTTCAGCTCACCGATTCCTCTGCATTCCGAAGCAGAAGCTTACTATCGGAACGTTGGAATTCTTCCTGGTGATTCATTTTCGTGGGTTGATTTCGGGGGTAGCGTTGCTCGGCTCCTGGTGCCTCTTCTGTCCATAATGGGCATTTTCCTGCGACCTGTGGTCCGCCACTACGGCATCGTTCGCATGGAAAAGCGGGTGGCGAATGTTGAGATAAAGAGCGGTACTGACGACGCGGTTTTTCAGTTGCGGCAACTCGAGGACGAAGCCAAATCGTCCATGAATCGAAAGATCTGGCGCGATACTTTGCATGGTCGCGGACTGCCAATTTCTACGGGTGGCTGGCGCTCGCTCGAGGCGCTGATCAGTCAGAGAATTGATACCGCCCGTCACTTTCTGACGCGAAATCTCGCTTGGGAACTAACTGAATCTATCGGGCACGGCGACGCACACGAGGCCACATGGCGAAAGGAATTTTCCATGCGGATAGCAAACTATTTTCACCGTGGTGAAATCAATATTGGGCAGTACGAGTTCCTTCGGCGCCTGCTCAGCGGCGAAGAGGCATACCAACCAATGAGGAACTCGCATACGGCAGAGGTCGAGGATGCTTCACATACTGATCATGCTCAGGGATGAGTTACCTTTGTTGCATGCATCGTTGGCTCCTGGGATTTCGCGAGCACGACAACTGTATCACCAGCACAGAAAGCTAGATCTTTCTTCGCTGGGCACATATAGAAATGATGAGAAAAGTCACCGTACTTGTTTTTCATCGCCTCCTCAGGATGTTTCGGCAGTAGACCGATCACTCTACCGTCAGTATAGAAGTGGCCTAGTGCGTCTGCGAATGTCTGACCAACCAGAGCGTGTTCTGGGCCAAGTACAAAGGAGCGTATAAACACTCCATTTTCGAGTGAGATCATATCCAGCAACATTGAAGATACGTGCCCACGACCTGAAGCAAGCCGCGCCAGGAGTCGCTCTATCACGATCGACGTTGGCACTATGATATCCGCGCCTGCATCTTCGAAAAGCTGACGATTGTCCGCGTCCAACATCTCCGCAACGATATGCGGAAAGACAGTGATCCTGTCTTCTTTATTCAACTCGACCAACTCGTCGTGTATCAGGTGGGTTTTCAGAATAGTCTGGGCGTCAGCCTGGCTTGCCTTCTCACCAAATTCGGCAACGCCTTGTACTGCACCCGACATAATGACTACATGCGTCCATTCTTTTTCATTCTCAATAAACGTCGAAGCTATCTCACCAGGTTGGCTTAGATCACCACTCCCTCTCTCTGGAAGAGTTTCCACTTGAGAATCTTCCAGATATAGACGCAGGTACTTGGCAAGGGCGTTGGCTCGAGCTTCTGGTCCAATTACCAACACCTGGGCAGTATGGGCCGTGGGAGGGATAATCGATTCCGATTTCTCCTCATATGAGATCTCTCTGTGTAGACTAGTTATCACCCGATTTCTTCGAGAATTCTTGTAAGATTTGAAATCTTTAGATGCACAGATCAGATAGTCTGCTGGATCTAGTGTTCGCGAGAGATCAGCCGAAGAAATCAGTGGACGAGTTGCCTGGCCGGCTACGGTTCTAACGGGGGAGCCTGGTTTTGTGATTGTCCCGAAGTCCTGACCAGAAGTACCGACAACTGAAATATTGTGGTCGCTTAACTCACGGATATAGTGCTCCAGAGTCGGGCTTTTCCCATCCAGGTGTCGCGCAACCACCTTCGCTTTCAACAAATACCATTCTGATCCCTGCCTGCCGGGCGACAGTGCGTCTAGAGCGAGATCAACCGCGCTAGCACCAAAACAGGCAATTGCCAGTAGCCTTTTGGATATCTCGTCCGGGTCTACTATCTGGTTGACCTTCTCGGCCTTATAGTGCGCCTGATCCTGTATTTCCCCAAGTTCGCCAACAATAAAGATGTTTTTGTTGAATTTACGCAGCGAAAGGGCCGTGAGTACATCCCGATCGTGCTCACCAGCGAGAATGATTGCACAACTTGCATGTTGTGCCTGGGCCTGCTCAAGTGTCTTTCGTTGTGCCGGATCAGCTCGAATGTATAGAACCCGTCGAAAAGAAAACCACCAGCCAGTCAAATATGGCCAGCCCTTTTTTCGCCGCTCCAATCGCCATCGTTTAAGCGGAAGTTCCTCATCGATTTCGGCGACGATGACAATTCTGCCCGTGTGGGTCGAACCTCGCGATGTAAGCGTGTATACGAGACCAGGTCCTCGGCTGTTCCATCCGAAGATCAGGGTATGGCCTCTCAGTTTTCCCGTGTCGCTTAGTCCTCTTTCGCGGTCCTGGCGTAAGTCTCTAATCTTGTTGAAGCTTCCGATTATCGCAGCCAGTGGGAAGCCCAATCCGACCAGGGCCAGAAGCGTGACCAGCAATTGCGACCAAGGCGATATCGGAAATATTTCGTTTTCATAGCCGGAGGCGACGAAGGTGAACATCCAGAGAAAAGCGGCAGGGAAATTAAAATTTCCTATGGGGTCACTGGCGTTTACACCTACCGCATAGATTGATTCCAGGTATTGAACTACTCCAACTGATAACATCATCAGAACTATCGACAGGACGAGCTTGACGATGAATCTTAGCCAGGAGTATATGGCTTCCCTTTTTCGATACGAGTCGCCCATCCGATTGTAGTTGGCTTTCGGAGAAAACATGAGCACAAAGAGGAACCCTAAAGAAGACACAATTAGATACTCCATCGGGATTGTTTGACCGATGTATTCGTTTTCGACCAGGGCCTGATCTGCTCCACGGTGTCGAGGGACGGGCTTGCGAAGCAGATTCTCTTCTATCGGTGCAAGTTTTGGATTCGAGAGCATCAGGTTGTTCCACTGATCGAGAAGCATTGACGTCAAGCGCCTGACGATGTCGACATCTCGGATATCTGAGTCGGACTCGGTTGTTACCAGATATGTTGTGACGGCTAACATGGGGGCCGGGAAATTATAGTTGCGCCATTGGTCAGGAAATTTGTCTCCGTCCAGATTAGAAGGTGACTCCAGCTTTCGGTAGTACGGATACTTCTGCTGGTGCTGCTCACCGAAGACGCCGAGCAACCAATTTCTTTCCTTTGTTTCAGTTTCAGAAAGAATACCGTCAATTAGCAGCTCAGGTATCGCCAGCTGCAGCCGGTATTTTTTTAGATCGTCAGGGAGTGCAGGCAATGTCGAATTTGCGTTATCCTCACCACCAGGAGCCTGTTCGCCACCCTCTTGATTAGTTCGGTAGCACTTTGCATTCAGCAAGAATTCTTGGAAATTGACGATCGGCTTTAACGTTCCAGAAATCACATACGCATGAACAGCGCCATTGGCGAGAAGCCGGTCTTCGAGAGGGCAGGCTTTGTTCCGTTTTTCAGCAAGAATCTCTTTCCACTTGTCTCCGGGAGCCACCTCTCCTTGTTCGCAGTCGATCAACCTATCCCCATTCTTACAAATGAATTTTGGTTTGTTTGCTCCTTGAAGTTCCGGGTGTCGACCCAGTAGAACCATGCCGTGGTTTCTGTTTACCGAATCAAGATTGCCTAGGTAGATTTTTTTACTGCAGAGACTTCTGAAATTTTGATCGACCGGTTCTGGGCAATCATTCGAGTCACTGTTATCCACTCGTTCGCCAGACGCTGCAGTTACTATTTGAATGAAGCTGTCGTACATCGGCAAAACTACACGAAGGTCATCAAATTTCGCGAATGAGCTAGGGTAAACCTTAGGTGAGCGAGTTGCGTCGAAGACTACTTTCTGAAGATCGCCCTGACCGGCTCGATATATCACGTCATTTTGAACAAGCGCGAAGGTCTTGCAGGATTCGTCGTTCTCGGAAATATTCCTGCAACTATCGACTGGTTGCGGATCCGCATGCTGACTCTCGCTGACATTCGAGCCCTCCACCAGCCTCATGCCTAGATGCTGTAGATTCTCGATACTGCCTGAGGTTGTGATTGGCTCGATAGCCAGATTGCCGATCTGCGGATCGCACTCCGCATTTTCTGAGTCGGAATCACAATTCGTGTAAATCGCCGCCCGTTCGGTAAATGCTTCAATAAGTGTTTGGTAGGCTCCACCCTCTTTCCCACCGAGTATCTTGATATTTGAATCACCGACCGTTGCCGTTTCCACGTCACAACCCCCTGCAGCCATGAACAGGTACAAGATCAGTACAGGCGCTCTTGGGCTCAAAAACCTACTGTCGATGTTCATTCTCCATTTCAGTTCGTCGCCGAAAATCCCTGAAGCTGCGTTTAGTCGACCCGACCAGGTATTCTGTTCCCAAGAAACAGGATTTCACAACATGCTCTGCACGACTCAAGACAATAAGCTAACAAATACCCTCAGTCGCATGAAGTAATATCGGTTAAACCGATGTAGCATGCTGAATTTCCCGGCTTTCTACTTCTATTCAATGTGCTTTCACAACACGCCGTTTTAGGGGAAACACTGCTCGTGACTGGGGACAAACCGATCGAAGTGGCTGTGATTGGTGGCGGCTGCGGCTCCATGGCGGCGGCATTCGAACTATCCCGTCCGGAACACCGGGGTAAATATCACGTTACCGTTTATCAGGTCGGATGGCGTTTAGGCGGCAAAGGTGCCTCTGGACGCGGCGCAGCCGATCGCATCGAAGAACACGGATTACATATCTGGCTCGGATTCTACGAAAATGCTTTTCGGCTCATGCGGGAGTGTTATACGGAACTCGATAGGGACCCAAGCGCCCACAGGATTGCGCAGTGGACAGATGCCTTCTTTCCCGACGCTCATGCCGGTGTTGCAGAACTTGGGCACGCTGGGCACTGGTCCAACTGGACTGCATTTTTTCCACCTGCCGACGGCCTGCCCGGCGATCCACTTTCCACTCACAATCCTTTCACGATCAACAACTACGTCGTGCGCACCCTCCAACTGCTTCACTCTCTCATCCTGGGGTTGCGCAGCAGCGATCAAACCAGTGAACCAGATCTGCCTTACGAGACAACGGCTCCAGATTCGAACGCCGCGTTGAGCAGCATGCTGCGGCTGGTTGAAGTTGGGGTATTGACGTCTGTTGCCGCCGTGCTGGAAGCCATCAAAATTCTGGAGGTGGTCCTCAGATCGATTGCCGCCTATCCGCATAGTCTCCTGGTTCAGTTCATTGAACTCATTGCCAGCAGCGTCAGGAACCTGCTTGAAGGCATTGTGACCAGCGATCCAGCGGTAAAGTTGCGTTGGGAGATCATCGACCTGGTAATCGCGATTATGGTTGGGGCTGTTCGTTACCGGCTGCTGACTGATCCTCGAGGCCTGGACTCAATTAATCAGTACGAGTGTCGGGAATGGCTCCTGGAAAACGGCGCATCAGAAACTTCAGTGAATTCTCCGTTTGTGCGCGGCCTGTACGACCTTGCCCTTGCCTATGAAGACGGCGACCCAAATCGTCCGGGCCTTGCCGCGGGTCAGGCGATTCGCGGATCCTTAAGAATGTTTTTTACCTATCGGGGTTCACTTTTCTGGAAGATGAGAGCCGGGATGGGCGACATTGTCTTCGCACCTTTCTATGAGGTTCTCAAACGCCGCGGCGTGACCTTCAAGTTTTTTCATCGTCTACAGAATGTTCGTCTGGCCGATCCCGCAACTCTGGCACCTGGCGAAAAGTCTTACGTGCAAGCACTGGAGTTCGACATACAGGCTGAAACTGTCGACGGTTTGGAGTATCAGCCACTTCGCGATGTTCATAGCGTACCGTCATGGCCATCACAACCGGACTACGCCCAGCTCGTGGATGGTTCAGCTCTCGCCGAGAATGGTTGGGACCCCGAATCGCATTGGGATACTCACCGGTCGTCGCCACTGACACTAGAGGTCACCCGTGACTTTGATTTCGTCGTTCTCGGAATAGGTGTTGGGGCAGTTCCATACGTCTGCAGAGAGCTTGTTGAACAGGATCATCGCTGGCGAATGATGGTCGACAAGGTTAAGACGGTGGCAACGCAGGCGTTTCAGATCTGGATGCGAGAGGAAATGTCCGAGCTTGGCTGGAAAGAACCGCCGGTAACGCTGTCAGCATTCTGCAAACCATTCGATACCTGGGCGGACATGACTCATCTTGTTCCCGAAGAGAGCTGGGCGGATGTGCCTAAGTCTATCGCCTACTTCTGCAACATCCTCGCGGATCCCGAGTCAGCGAATGCTGAGCTGGATCCTGAGTATCCGGAGCAACGCCACGTCGAGGTGCGCGACAACGCGATTCGCTTTCTGAATGAGAAAATTGGCGAGCTCTGGCCTGGTGCAGTTGACGGCAAGGCCTTTCGTTGGGATCTGCTTGTTGACCCAGCCGACGAAAAGGGAAACGGCCAGGCGCAGTTCGATTCCCAGTACTGGACAGCCAACGTGAATCCTTCCGATCGTTATGTGTTGGCGTTGCCTGGCAGTATGGACTATCGTATTTCCCCGCTGGACAACACCTACGACAACATGACGGTCGCAGGCGATTGGACTGACTGCGGCTTTAATGAAGGGTGCGTGGAAGCTGCGGTGATGTCAGGACGACTCGCTGCTCATGCAATCTCCAATTCACCGGCATTGGAGGAGATCATAGGTTATGACCATCCGTGACAATGGGGAGTCGGTTGACTCCCAACCCAAACGAATGCATCGCGATGACCCCGAGCGCTCAGAACCTGTGCGCTCCGCAAAGCATCATGTCGAAGGCAATGGTGGCTGGCGTGAGACGCTAACGGGACGCCCCGCGGCGAACGGCGATGCCGCACCTGAAGCAGCTGAGGATACCGTCGGCTACGGCGTGAAGCTCGGCTACAAGCTGATCGAAGATCAGATCCTCAAGGGCCAGAAGATCGCTGAGCAATGGCGCTCACCAGGCTGCGAGGCAAAAGACGAAGACGAGTGGCCCCGCGTACTCGGGCGACTGCTCAATGTCTATCGCGATCTTGGCTCAGTCTATATGGATGCAACCGAGTCAATCATTTCCCGAGTGGCCAATCTTGCGATGGAGTATGAACCAGGCGCTGATAAACCATCGGAATCCGCACCGGGTATCAGCGCCCCCGACATCCCGATAACAGTGTCATCGGCAAAGAAGGTCCGAATCCAACTGGACCTGAAACCCCAGGCCGGCGGTAATCTGAGTATTCCGGCTCTGCATGGTCTTGATCGTGCCGCAGAACCATTGACCACGGTCTACTTCGCACCTGGTTCAACAACAAATCCCCCGGAGCTTAACGTCGAGATCCCCGACGAATGCATCGCAACCGCATACACGGGGGTTGTAGTCGACGCTGACACAAACGAACCCATGGGTACCTTGTGCGTGCATGTGGTGGACTGAGTAATGTCGGCTCAGTTTGAAGAGCGCACAGATAACCTTGTGAATGAGGTGATGAACGAATACGGCTGCATCACCCGTCGGGAAGTAGAACGCTATCTTCCCCAGGGCGCGCCGCAACGTCACTTGTATGATCCGATTGCAGACTATCCCAGACGGGGTGGGAAGATGATGCGGCCGAGCATCTGCATCGCGAACGCCAGAGCTTTCGGAGCCGATCTGGAAGACGCCTTGAGTTCTGCGGTGGCTATCGAGCTGTTGCACAACGCACTACTCATACACGATGACATCCAGGACGAAAGTGAAGAGCGACGTGGTATTCCCACGCTGCACAAGCTCTACGGGGTGCCTCTGGCGATTAACGCTGGCGACACCCTGGCGATGCTGAGCCTTCGCCCACTCATCGACAATGTCCTGACCATTGGCCCGAGGATCTCGAGCGCCATTATGGAGGAAGCCCAACATATGGCGCTCGCCTCCGCAGAAGGCCAGGCGATGGAGCTTGGCTGGATAAGAGATCACAGCCTTGACCTCGGCGATGAAGACTATCTGGAAATGGTGTTGAAGAAGACCTGCTGGTTTGCAACCATCTTTCCCAGCCTGGTCGGCGCACTCATTGGCACCCGGCAGTCAGAAGGCCGCGAACAGCTGCTCAAATTCGGCTTCTTTCTCGGGGCGGCATTTCAGATCCAGGATGACGTAATGAATCTGCTTGCGGATGCTCGTTACGGAAAAGAAATCGACGGCGATATCTATGAGGGCAAGCGTACAATTATGCTTCTGCACGTGTTTCGTTGCGCGAATTTCGAAGAGAAGCAGCTGCTGACAGACATAATGGCGTTACCGCGAGAACAACGGGACGCAGACAAAGTCAATTTCGTGCGCGGATTGATGGATCGCTACGGCTCGATTCCGTATGCGAAGGCTATTGCGCATGGGTTGGCTGGCGCCGCCCTTCATGAGTACTCGGGGATCTACGGCAACCTGCCTGCATCGCGCGATAAAGAATTCATCCGCCGACTCGTCACCTGGGTATTCGAACGAACAAGTTAAGGAAACGCTGGCATGAACGTTGACGCACCAAAGTACACCAACCCCAACCGGTTTAATTCTGCGTCCCTCCCCGCAGTACCACCGTTCGGGATGAAGAACGTTACCTGCCGGGCGTTCCCCCTCAAGGCGAACATTGCGGTACTGAATTCATTCTGCGATGCGTATCTGAATATGGATGTGCCGCCCAGCATCGCGCACTTTCGACCCACTTTGCCGTACGTGTATCTGATGGCACTGGATTACGGCTCCATGTCTCCGGAGGCGATTGAGGTTCAGAATCTCGGCTGGGTCGCACAACACGAACTCCTGTTCATGGTACCGCTGCAACAATGGCGGGAAGAGAAAGGACGCATGGTTTTCAAGAACTGGGCCTGCGTATCACCGTTTATCTTTGTTGACGATGCCATGTCGCAGCGGACCGGGCGGGAGGTTTACGGCTGGCCCAAGGTGCTGGGTAAGATCGAAGCTGAAGTACCCGTGTGGGCTCGAGACCCGCGCCTGGCATCACGTGTTTTCAACATGAACGTCAAGGTGTTCCCGAAGACCTTTGCTGGCGATCACCAGGAGGCCAGACCGCTGGTCGATATCAAGCGGGATTCCCCACCCTCGTTGTTTACGCTGCCGCTGCAGGCAAGCAACGCCTGGAACCCGTTCAACATTCTTTCCAATGCCATAGGGTCGACCGTGGATTTGAGTGTTGAAGCTCTGGATATGTTGCTTGCATTAAGAATACGCGGATACAGAACGAATCGATCGCCTCGAACTTTGTTCGAAATGACACGGGAAATGGCAGGAAAGATTCGTGGAGCGCTACCAGATCTTCCATGGACTCCGAACGCAACAATAATGGGGATGATCAAGCAGGGCAACGTGCAGCAGCTTGGCATCGAGCAGGTGACCCTGAAACAATTCCAGGATGCTGAAAATCCTCTGGATGCCTGTTACCAGGCAATCATCTCATCAACGATGTCGATCGACCGCCTGAACGCCTTTGGCTTCCTCGGCGACGTCAATCTGCTGCGCGGAGACACCTCGGGTGGATTCACCGTGCGCATCCATCGCTACGATGCTCAACCCATCATCGATACCCTGGGCATCGAGGTTGACGATGAAGAGGAAGCTGACGATGGCACTAAGGTTGCTGTAATCAAGCCGACGCTGCCGTTCTGGACAGATGTCGATCTCAACTACGGTAAAGGCGTTGGTTTGTGTTCGCGAATTCCAAAGCTTACGGGTCAGAAGAACATCGTTTGGCGGGATGGTGATCTGAACCCCGTTGAAAGTAAGAAAAAGGATGAGGATGATCCCGGTCTCCAACGTATTCCTTTCAACATGGCCCGTGGCGCCGCCACTCAGGCGATAGCCGGTCCGTTTCATTATCCCGATGCAACCATTCAGATCTATCCTTTGATGGCGGACAAGACGAGTCTGCAGACCTGCCTCGACGAATACGTGAAT
>CAKZWF010000063.1 GCA_937921865.1 uncultured Pseudomonadales bacterium
ACTCGGTGCCGCCCTGATCGTGGTAGGCAGCCACGGGCATGGCGCGGTCTACGACGTTCTGGTCGGCAGCTATTCGGCAGCGATCATCCGGAAATCCAAGCTGCCAGTGCTGGTGATCCCTGTTCGAAACTCGGAATCCGCAACGGCGACTTGAATTTCGGCGACCCCGATAGAAGCTGAATTCGGCGACGACCATGAAAGGTCCCTTGGGATCAGTGTGACCCATGAAGTCGGTCTCCCCGGATTTCATCCCCTCGCTAACGAGGAATTCTTCGAGGTTTTGCTCATAGTCGGTTGCAAACGAACGTCCGAATCCTAAGCCTTCGTTCATGTACTCGAGAATCTTGTTCTTTGCCGAGCCCCCGGCCCCCTTGATGAACCGCTCGGCATAGAAATCCGCAACGGCCACACTTCCTGGGGCCGCGTTTCCGCGGATGTCCTGCAGAGTTGAGCGCTCCATCAACGACTACCCTGCCGAGCTCACGCATCGCCATCCGACCCGGTTTGGCGCCTATGCAATTCTGCCGCTACCAGACACGGCGGCAAGCATTACGGAGATGGAACGCGCGCTGGACAAACTCGAACTGGATGGCATCGCGCTGCCCACGCATTCAGAAGGGCTGTATCGTAGGTGTGTGCCGAAAGGCTTCTTCACCAATCGCGATGGCCTCGTCGATATCGACCTCCTTGTGCGCATGACAGAGAAACCAGTTTAGTCTCGGGTGGAAGATCGCACCCCTGAGCGATGCTTCGCGAGCGAAAATCCTGGCGCGCTTTGCGTGAACGTCGTCCTGAAACAGAAGCATCGGCATGGTCACCGGACCGGACAGCAACACATCTTCATGACCGTGTTCGCGACCTGCCTTGGTCAGACCGTCAACCAGTCGCCTGCCCGTGGCCTGCATATGGGTAAGCACGTCATCCCGCTCGTACACATCCAGCACAGCAATGCCTACCCGATGGGTGACGGCAGAGAACATGTAGGTTGCCGTCAACTGTATCTTCTCGACACCTTCTCGAACAGCGTTCTTGCCCAATAAGGCCGATACGGCATGACCGTTACCTAAGGCTTTGCCCAGGCAAAGCAGGTCCGGTTCGATACCCATGTATCGATGTGAACCCCGGGCGTGCAGCCGAAAGCCCGCGGCAGCCGGCCCGCCTGAACGACCCATTTCCGGACTTCCCGAAACGCCCTACCCCGCATACGTCAACTACCACATGGTGCGTCGGCCATTCGATCGACTCGCCGGTTCATGCCAATGATCAGCGCCGCAATGGGGACTCAGTCCGAACCCCCTACCAGCCATGACCATGAAAAAGGCCCGTTGAATTACCCATCCTCCGAAATGCTGTAGCTGGTGTGTCCAGTAGGACTAAACAGGGCCGCCCGGGTCTAGGACCAATCGATTATGGCGTCCTTGGGAAATCTAGTGTCGATTGCGATGTTCTGCTAGCTCTTGAATTTCCTTGTTCAGGAAGTAGGCGATGATGGTGCGCACTGCGACGATGCCGGCGAGGAAGTACAGGTCTTCCATGGAGCGGGTGACAATAGAATGTAGCAGATCGGAAATGATCATTAGCTCGAGAGCGAAAACCAGGTAAGTGCCCAGACTACAGCGGATTATCTGGATATCGAGAATTGCCTCTCCCGCCGGTCTGATCAGCGTGGGAACAAATCGAACCAGCGCGATCCCAAAACCGATCAACATTACGACTACGGCGGTCAAGTCAACCGCGAGCGCAGCGCCTTCCAGCACTTCGTGGATCATCTTTTGTGCTCAGGGCTGTGGAAATCCGTCTTGCAACCCGCGTCCCAGGCTTCGGGCTGGTTGCCGTGTGCCGGTATGCCGTTAGCGTCTTTGAGCATTCGAGCCAGGTGCAGGCAGTTCCATACCAGGAAGGTGGTGTTGCGGTTGGTGAAGTCGTTCTCAGGTCCGCCGGAACCGGGGTCCATGTAGGATGGGCCGGGACCGGCTTCGCCCATCCAGCCTGCGTCGGCCTGCGGGGGTACGGTGTAGCCTATGTGTGATAGCGAGAACAGGATGTTCATGGCACAGTGCTTTACTCCATCCTCGTTGCCGGTGATTAACGTGGCGCCGACTTTGCCGTAGTCCCGGTACTGGCCCTTGTCATTGAAGGAGTGCGTATAGCCATACATACGCTCCAGTACGCGATTACAGACAGAACTCTTCTCACCCAGCCACACCGATGTGCCGACGATCAGGATATCGCAGGCATCGACCTTCGCTTGAATCTGGGGCCAGTCGTCTTGCTCATAGCGGTCGCGGCCGGTGTAGTCCTGCTCCAGTCCCGCGGGGATCTCGAAGTCAACCGGGCGCAGGATTTCTGTGCTCACGCCATTGGCCTGGAAAATGCTCTCGGCAACTTTCAGCAGGCCCTCGGTGTGGGAGAGGTTGGGGGAGCGGGTCAGGGTGCAGTTAAGCATCAATACGCTTAGGTCGTTGTATTTGGATGGAGGGTTGGTGCACTGTTTCTCAGTGATGTCGCGAAGCTGATCCGTCATGTTTAAATCCCCGCTCTGTTTTATGGCTGTTTTTGATGTCGACCATACTCGATGGAAGCTAGCAAGATAGGCTATGTGCTGAAAAATCGCTATATCCTGCAAGATGGTAGCCCAGGATCAAAGGTGACTTTTCGAGGGCACTAACAAGTTAGCTCCCTGATCAAAGCCGATCGACGTAGTGCAGGCATAAGGCTTTTGCTAAGTAGCGTCCTCAGGCTGCAGGAAAAATTCTGTCAAAGCGCCACGCCAGATACTTGGCTCAGAAGGGAGGATAGGAATGCGAACAGGGATATCCGTCAATCGCCTGAGTATCGAAACAGATCGGGTGCTCCTTGTTAGAAGAGAGTTAGAAGAGAGTTAGAAGATACATCTAATCTGAGTTGATGATCGCAGACGAAGGATATGCAAGCTTGACCATGCGCGCGCTCGCGGCATAAAACCAGGGACATTGCCGTTTCGCTTCCGGACCTCGGAAGACATGTTGCGTGCCTTGGTCGACTACATTTCGAAGTCGTATCACAGGTCCTTTCAGTCATTGCAGAACAGAGACGAGCCGCCGAGTCTAAGGGAAATAGTCATTTTTGTGCCTGATGATAAGGCTGGCGACGCGCTGTGTGGTGATCGACTTTGGCCGCAGCTGTGGGCCATGCAACAGGTCGAAACGCTGGTGTCTGATCTGGTGGAAGATCTATGCCTTCTGCGTCGAAGCACTCGAACATGCTCTGGAGCGAGGAGGCAGCAGCGCGCCACACACCGAGGCGCTGGCGCTCATTTCCCTACTTGAAGGGAGCACCATCTTTTTGGGAAATGGCAGACGCCGGGCAATGGATGCCATGTCAATGCGAGCGGCAGTGTCAGACTTGTTAGACAACGGATACGGTGGCAAAGGACGCAGTGAGATTTGAAGAGCAGTTACTCAGAGGGATCCAACCCCCGATTTGTATCGACACGTACCGGCGCACACCAAAAGCATCTGAATATCCCATCAGGGTGTCGACTTGTGCGCGCCCTGGAGAACTGCGGTAGGGTTAAGACCATGACGTTCGAGTCCTGGGAGTCCGGGATACGCTTCGAATGCAGACATTGACGGACACCGATGGGAGAGACTGCCATGCCAAAGCAGCGTCGGCCACAGGCCTACTACGACGAAATAAAGAACCGCTTCAAGACGGAGCGTGATTTGCGCCTGCACTATCGGCCGCCGGGCACGGAGCAATACACGTCCGAATTCACCGGGGATCTTGAACATTACGCGATAGATCCCTACGCCGGTGAAGTTGAACACCGGGATCCGATTGAAGATAGTGTGGAGGTGCTTTTCATCGGTGGCGGATTTTCAGCCCTACTCACCTCGGCCCGGCTTCGCGAGAAGGGCGTGGAGAGCATTCGCATCGTTGAGAAAGGTGCGGATGTGGGCGGCACCTGGTACTGGAATCGCTACCCGGGAGTAGCCTGCGACGTGGTCTCATACGACTATCTGCCACTGCTCGACGAAATGGATTATGTGCCCGTAAATCATTACTCCCGGGGTCCGGAGATTTACACCCACTGTCAGGCGATCGCCAAGAAATACGATCTCTACGATCTTGCGGTTTTCAATACCACAGTGACCAATACGGTCTGGGACGAGTATGAAGAGCTCTGGAACATTGAGACGGATCGTGGCGACCGGATGAAAGCGCAGTTTGTCATCTGTGCAAATGGAACGCTCTCCAAACCGAAGCTTTCGAAGATCCACGGCATGAGTTCGTTCAAGGGTCACAGCTTCCATACGTCGCGGTGGGATTATGCTTACACCGGTGAGAAGCTTGAAAACCTGCGTGACAAGGTGGTCGGCATCATCGGCACGGGTGCCAGCGCGGTCCAGATTGTGCCTGAGTTGGGAAAGGCGGCGAAAGAGCTGTACGTCTTTCAGCGCACGCCATCGTCTATCGACGTCCGTGACGACTGGCCCACGGATCCGAACTGGGCGCGACGGCTCAGGCCTGGCTGGCAGGCCAAACGCCGGGAGAGGGTGCTTGCGGCGGTGGAGCGCACGCCGGAGCAGCAGGCACGGCTTGATGCGATGTCACCAGAAGAGAAGCTTCGCGAACAGGAAAACCAGAATATTGATTACATGATGCGCATCCACCGGCGCATCGATGAGATCGTGCAGAATCCGCAAACAGCGGAAGCGCTCAAACCCTGGTATATGTTCATGTGCAAGCGGCCATGTTTTCACAACGAATATCTGCCTACGTTTAATCTGCCGAACGTTCACCTTGTCGATACCCAAGCTAAGGGGATCACTCAGATCACGGAGATGGGGCCCGCTTTCGAAGATCGTTGCTACGAAGTCGACGTGCTTATTTATGCAACTGGCTTTGAAGTTCAGCAGACGGGTATCTACAACAACATCGTTGGCAGCAGAGGACAGAATCTGTCGGACAAGTATGCCGACGGCATTCGTACTTTGCTGGGTATCCACACAGCCGGCTATCCGAATCTTTTCGTCATGGGCGGCTACCAGGCATCGTTTCAGTTCAATCTTACCGACATGCTTCAGACCCAGGGTGATCACATCGCCGAGTGCATCAGCTATGTGCGTGAAAATGACTATCACAGCATCGACCCAACGGATGAAGCTGAAGAATGGTGGGTACGCGAAGTGATTGCCCATCGTGGAAAGACGAGTCGCAATCAGGACTGCACACCGGGGTACTACAATTTTGAGGGAGCTGAGAACCGGCGTCAGGATGGGAACTACAACGGCGGTTTCCGGCGTTACTTCCAGCACCAGCGAGAGGTGAGAGAGCGCATGGCAGACAACTTCGTTCTGGCGACACGAAAGGTCTGAATACCGCTGCGCCCAGCGCTGTTTGAGAGGCGTCCGCATGAATCTTTCACCTGACCGCCTTCGGCAGTTGCTGCGGGCGCAAGGCCATCGGCTTGGCGATTAACGGATACCGGCCGCTGGGATGGGCAGAGGAAAACTGTAATGAACGATGATCAGGTCATTTTGGATGCGGTCGATAAATTCCTTGAACGGGAAGTCGCGCCCATCGCCAGAGACTATGAGCTTGCCGATGAGTATCCGCATGAGATGGTCGAGAAGATGCGGACGTTGGGTCTGTTCGGGGCAACGATCGGCACTCAGTATGGTGGTATGGGACTGTCGGCGGAGACCTACGCGCAGATCGTTGAACGGGTCTCGGCGGTGTGGATGAGCGTTTGCGGGATCTTCAATTCACATCTGATCATGAGCGCCGCGCTGGAGAAGTTCGGTACCACTGAGCTCAAGGAACAGTACCTGCCGCGGATGGCCACAGGGGAATTGCGCGGCGGTATCGCGCTTACCGAGCCCGACTGTGGTACTGATCTGCAGGCTATTCGAACACGGGCCGTCAGAAATGATGAGGACTACCTAGTTACCGGGACCAAACAGTGGATCACCAATTCAGTTGAAGGCAACCTTCTCGCGGTGCTGGTAAAGACCGACCCGGACGCCCAGCCCCGACACCGGGGAATGAGCCTGCTGCTGATCGAAAAAAATATGGGTTATCAGGCGCACAAACTGGCCAAGCTCGGCTATCGAGGCGTCGATACTGGTGAGGTGGTTTTCGATTCCGTGCGAGTACCGACTACCAATCTGATCGGAGAAACTGAAGGTCAGGGCCTGAAACAGATTCTTTCCGGACTGGCGCTGGGCCGGATCAATGTGGCCGCTCGGGGTGTCGGCGTTGCGCGTGCGGCGTTGGATGCCAGTGTGAGCTATGCGCAGCTGCGGGAGACTTTCGGAGCGCCCATTGGTTCTCATCAGGCGATCCAGATCAAACTGGCAGACATGGCGACGAAAGTGGAAGCAGCACGGCTGCTCACACAGAAAGCGGCCCAAGCCTACGACAGCGGAGCGCGCTGTGACCTGGAGGCAGGCATGGCCAAGCTGTTCGCTACCGAGACGGCAATGGAGAATAGCAACGAAGCGCTGCGCATTCACGGGGCGTACGGCTACTCACCGGAGAACGTTGTGGAACGCTACTACCGTGATGCGCCGTTGCTGGTGATCGGAGAAGGCACTAACGAGTTGCAGCGCATCATCATTGCCCGTCAGCTGCTGGAAAGAAACCCGATATGAATCACGGCTTGGTCTTAAGTTGCTGCTGTCCAAACCCGCCGTTAGTCAGACAGCAGCAACACCTCTTTCCTTCTGTCAGGGTTAATCAGCGATATAGCTTAAATCCAATCGATGCCGAAGCAGCGTCTGTTGCACGGAGACAACTGAGTCTGCGTTCAACTTCGCGAGTCGATCAGCTTCACGTTTGCCGAACGCGGCTTCTATCCGCTGTTCCGGATTCATCACCGGCGAGTTCAGTCCCTCTAGAGAGGTTGCCGACGTGATCCGATAGACGTTGCCGGTGTTCAACCAGGGGGAGTAGGTATTCCAGTAGGCTTCTGGATCCACCTTCGCGGTGGCTTCCACCAGCTTCGTCATCCACTGCTCGAACTGGTCATTCGCACCAGTTTCGACCTCGACATGATAGGTATACCAGAGCTCTATGTTCTGCGGGTCGAGATCAGGATCCGCACGACCGAGTTCCGGGCGCCGGAGGTAGATTTTTCGCTCGCTGTGCTGAACAACACCATCGAGACCCGCGACCAACTCCCGCCAGGCGTCATCACCATGCACCTGCAGATAGCCGATCGGATCGCGGAGATCAGTGAAGTCGGTATGAAAACTGATGTGCGTATACAAGCCGCCATCCGCGATTATGCCGCTTTCTATGATTCGATTGGCAGAGGCGTCTGCAGCCTTGTCGGCTGCGGCAAGTTCTTTGAGAAACGCTTCATACTCGGCGTTTTTGCCGACGTGAACGGTCGAGTTTCTGATCAGAGCGAAGCCTGGCCAGTCGGCTTCTTCAGCGGTTGAAGGCAGTGATATCAGGATCAGCGCTGCGGCGAGCACTGTGGGCAGAGTGCGAGTTAGCAACATCGTAGTCTCCTACTCTTTGTTGAGTATTCGTAACACGTAAGAATCGTCTGGAAAGCGATCCGATACTGTGCGACTACTGCGTGCTGCAGACTGCTCAAACTGATCACGCTACTACCACCTGTGTACTGCATCGGTACTGCGGTGCTTTCGCTGTGGCTTAAAACCACCGGCAAGATACTGATTCATCGAGCAGGAAAACTCAATGGACGTTTAGAGGTCGTATTCTGGTTCGTGAATCCGCCCGTTGCTTACGTCAGCATCCGGTGAGCACTGACCACATTGTGCGTCGGCCATTCGATCGACCAGCCGGTAACCTGCTTTGTGTATGCAGCGAGCCATCTTGGCCCCCATATTACCGAGTCCGATAAAGCCGATGACCGGTGTCCAACTTTTGGTCGTGCTGGTCATGTGGATTCTCTCTGATGCTTCACTGAGTTGAGTTGATAGTACTCAAAGCTACCAGAGCGTAGCCGTCGGATCAGTTTGAATGGAGGCCCGGGGCAGACTTCGGGCTCGATCTCAGTGAAATTCCAACGTTTCTTCACCGCTCAATACAAACTGCTCAACGCTTCGCAGAACGACATGACCCTGATTGGTAAACACCGGTTTGTAATAGAGGCCAAGCAGCGGTGCCAGCGGCCCGAGTGCGGGCACGAAACTAAGGTGATACTGCATCAGACAGCTTGATTCGCCCGTCTCGTCGAGAGTCAGTCGCGACCAGCCGCGCTTGATGGGCCAAGAGGATTCACTGATCCCGACAAGAATCATGTGGCCCTCTTCATAGTCGATGATTTTCTGTTTGACGACAGGTCCGCCGTAGAACTTCAGTTCGCGCTCGGAGCCCAAGCCTTCGGCGATGCCGTTGCTGACAGGCGAGTATTCCACGTAGGGGTTGTACCGGTAGTGCCCGCCGAAGTCCTTGATCACATTCCAGACCCGGTCATGCGGAACGTTCAGATTACGATGGATTTTGACATTGAACACTGCTCTCCCTCGCACGCGTCAATGGTCTAATTGTGCGCCGCGGGTAGATGCCCGCCAAGCGAAATCGACAATCTGGTGATATCGACTTCTATCTAGAATGATCCTGCTAATTCCAAAAGGTATTAACGAGTCAGCGTAAGTTCAAGTCCCCACTGTTGCCCTGGCTGGCGCACACCAAAATAGAACAGACCGGCGTTCGTCGCAGATCGGCGCCTGACTTCATCACCGAAAGCGTCGAGCATGAAGGCGCGAAGGTTGAGTGTGCCTCTGTCCTGGCGCAAAGGCAGTTCATAACTGAGAAACAAATCTGTCCGGTGGACATCCGGCGCGGTATCTCGTTTGAGCGGATCACGCTGGCGCAGTACGGGTGAGCTGAAGTATTCGTCGCTATAGCTGTGCTGCACGCTCGCGGTGACGTTACCGCGGGAAAGCGGCCAGCGGTAGTCGGCGCCCACGTTGTAGGTCCACTCCGGCGCGCGACGCAGCTCGGCGGTATCGGAAATGTCTTCCAGTTCGCCGCTCAGCGGATTGGGGCTGAGGAAGTCATCAAACTCTGCATCGAGATAGCCGAGCGAACCGCGCAGCACCAGTCGATCAGTCAGATTGAGGACGGATTCGACCTCCACACCCCAGATGGTGGCTTCGGAGGCGTTGGCCGTGATGGTGTCTGCTTCCGGTACGCCGCCCGGACCGATGAAGGAAATGAGGCGTTCTTCCTGTTTGTCGTCATATTTGGTCAGAAATACAGTTGGGTTGAGTCGCCAGCGTCCGCCCCAGAGATCTGTACGGAAACCCAGTTCAAACGAGTCGACGGTCTCTGGATCATAGGTGTCTCTAACGCCGACCAGCGTGCTTGCCCGGCCATCGTAGCCGCCGGAGCGGAAACCCCGGCCCCAGCTGGCGTAGCCCATGGTATCGGTGGTAAGGCTGTAGTCGGCGCTGACGCGGAAAGTCGGTTCGGACCAGGAGTCATTATCGTCGAATACAAATAGAGGCAGAATCTCGTTGCTGTCGGCATCTTGGAACCAGCGATCCATGAAGAAGTTCTTTTCTTCGTAAGACAGTCGTATGCCGCCAGTGAGGCGCAGCCGTTCGCTGACGTCGAAGTGCACTTCGCCGAAGACCGCGTAAGCGTCCAGATCCTGCTTGGAGCGGAAAATAGCGGCCGGTTCCCCGGCGAAGAAGACGGATGGTGCTGGCGAGGCTGTGGTCAGATTGGTCGGTGGTACAGCGGGTGGTCCATCGCCATCCAGTTTGTATTGTGAGCGCAGGTAATAGAGCCCGGCGACAAAGTTGACGGGATGCGTGAACGTGCTCGATAACCTCAGTTCCTGGCTGAACTGGAAATAGTCCTGATCACGCTCAGCCCAGAAGACGTCCCAGACATCGTCGCCGAGGAACGTCAACGGGCGCGCCCCAACGTTGGGTTCGATCAGCTTGTCATCGAGCGACAGATAACCGGTGATGGAGGTGAACTGAAGTTCCGGTGTGACGTCAACGTTAAGTTCAACGATGGTGCTCCAGTATTCCATAGAGCTTTCGAAGGGAAAGCGCGGATCCCCAAACGTGGTTTCGAAGTCATCGGACCGCTGAACGGCAAAATTGCCCGAGTAACAAGCGGATGGATGGACGTTGCCGAACACGTCACACGTGGTCAGATCAGGAATCTCCTCTGGAATGATGCCGGCTGCGGCGCTCTCTTCGGCAGACAGGGTGAGGTCGTAGGCGCGTTCATAGTTTGAGGAATCATCCACGTAGTCGAAGGTGAACTGGGCACTGACGGTTTCACTGGCGTCCCACAACACGGATACACCGGCAGATAGCCAGTCTTGACCGTCTTCGCTGCCGTAATCTTCCAGATCAGCCGCGAGTTCTGCTTCTTTGGAGAAAGCATACAGCTTGGTTGAAAAACCGGCGCGTTTCGGCAGATTCAGCACCACGCCGAATTCCTGCCGATCGTGCTCGCCAACCCGGGCGTTCAGCTTGTAGCCGAATTCGCCGGTGGGTAGCGACCGCCGGACATTGATCGTGCCGCCTATGGTATTGCGGCCGTACAGCGTGCCCTGCGGACCGCGCAGAACTTCGATGCTCTGGATGTCCAGCAGTTGAAGGGAGGCGGCTGTAGCAGTGCCGAGAAACATGCCGTCGATGCTCACCCCGACGGAAGACTCAAAACTTTTCTCAACCTCGGAAAAGTTTGTCCCGCGTATGGATGCGACCAGATGGCCAGCGGTGAACTGGCCGGTGTGCAGGGTCGTGTTGGGCATGTACCGGCTGACGTCTGACAGGCTTTCCAGCGCCTGGGCTTCGACCATCTCACCGGTCACCACGGAGACCGAGACCGGGACCTCCTGGAGGATTTCTTCGCGTTTCCGAGCGGTGACTGTCATCTGTTCGAGTTCTTCCAGCGGGATAGAAAACAGATCCTGCGTGGTCTGAGCGGCCAACGGGGTGGTCATGATCGTCAGCAGCATTGCGGTTACGGTAAACCAGATCAGCCGGTCAGCGGCAGGTCCGAGGCTGAACCCGAGAGGTTCGCAGTGCAGACTGCGAAGCCGGTGTCGGTATTGATAGAGGCATCCAGACATTGGTCCGCAACTTCCTTCTACTTACCAAGAATCTACTCCGATTCCGGGCTTTTGGCGAAGGGGAAATTCCTTTGGGATAGCGCTATGCTCGGGGCGGAGCGCGATGCTGGTTCTGCCGACACTGGGGAGGTCGCAACAATGATCTGCGCCACGCACTTCTTAGCGGAAGCACCTGGCTGATGAGTCAGCTGATGAATCGGTTGGCCCGATTCGGCGTCATTGTGGCGTTGCTGGTTTGTTCCACCGGCACTCAGGCGGCCACGATCGACAAAAAAAGGGCTTCCGACCTGAAGGCTGCCTTTCTGGCGCAGCTTACCGGATACACCGATTGGCCGAAATCGGCCGATTCAGCCGAATCGACTGCAACGCCGATCACCATCGGTGTGCTTGGCAGGGATCCGAATAGTGTGATTGGTTTGATCCGTAAGGGAATAGCCGCGCCTGGTGGTCTGTCCGCCCAAGGCCGACGCCTGCAACTGATGGATCTGAACACCTCGGCTGGAGTGCTGGATCTGTCCGAACAGCTGCAGGAGTGTGAAGTCCTGTTTCTCTCCGAGGATGCTTTTGTTCATTGGCCAGCGCTGAAACCCATGGTCGAGGCACAACCGATCCTGACAGTCGGTGAATCAGATGGTTTTGCCGAGCGTGGCGGCGTGGTGGAGTTTTATCCAGACCCGAACGTCGATCGTCTGGTCATGCGGATCAACCTGCAGGCCTTACGCCTTAGCGGAGTGGTATTGAGCGCAAAAATTCTATCGTTGAGCAACGTCGTCATCCTGGATGCGGATGCGGAAGATTTATGAAGATCTACGAGCGTATGAGCTTTCGCGCCAAGTTGATTCTTCAGGCCATGCTGGCCGCAACCACCGCGCTGACGTTGGCGATTTTGGTTCTCGGTGTTTACTACCTCAATGGTGCCAGAGCCGCGGTTGAGAATGAATTGCATATGGATGCGGAACTCATCGTGCCCTATGCCCAGGCTGCCCTGGCTTTTGACGCGCAGGGGACGGCCCAGGAGAGTCTGGATATTCTCGCGAACACGCCGAGAATTCTCAGTGCGGTGATCTATGACGCGGATGGTGCAGTGTTCGCCCGCTATGTGCGCGATGACGTGGTCGCGCAGCTACCGTCAGTTGCAGAACTCGGCACGGCGAGGCGGGCGACCTATTCGACCGATGATCTCAAGCTGGTGCGACCAATTTCGATGGACGGAGCGCAGCTGGGGACGATTTATCTGCAGCGCGATCTCGGCGATATCGATGAAGCATTGCGAGGCATCGTATTGATTGGCCTGTCTGTGTTGCTGGCGGCACTGCTGCTGGCGTTGCTGACCGCAAGCTGGTTCGGCCGGCTGCAGAGCCGCCCTGTGCGTGAACTGGTCAGAGTCGCAAGAGCCTCTCATGCAGGTAATTATGGCGAGCGGGCAGACAAGCTCAGCGAAGATGAACTGGGTGGCCTGACCGATGTGTTCAATGAAATGCTCGAGAAAATTGAACGTCGCGACCGCGAGCTGTCGCTGGCACGTGATGACCTGGAGACGCGGGTGGAAGAACGGACCAGGGATCTGGCCAACTCGCGAGCCGAGCTTGAGCTTGCAAAAGACGCTGCGGAGAGCGCCAATCAGGCGAAAAGCGAATTCCTCGCCAACATGAGTCACGAAATCCGCACCCCGATGAACGGCATCATCGGAATGTCGGAGCTGCTGGCCGCCACCGATCTGTCTGCGGAGCAATCTGAACAGCTGGCGATGATTCAGGAGTCTGCCCGATCGCTGCTGTATCTGCTCAACAGTATTCTCGATTTTTCCAAAATCGAAGCCTCCAAGCTGGAGTTGGAACACATCGAATTCAGTCTCGCTCGGTGTGTGGGTGATGCCGCAAAACTGCTCACGAGCCGAGCAGTACATAAAGGCTTGGAACTGATCTGTCGGATAGCACCCGATATCCCGGACCGTCTGGTGGGTGATCCGGGAAGATTGCGTCAGATTCTCGTCAACCTGGCCGGTAATGCTGTGAAATTCACCGAAAGCGGGGAAGTGGTGATTGAGGTCACGCTGGCGGAAGAAACCCCCTCGGGCGACAAGCTGCGGCTCGACTTTGCGGTGCGGGATACCGGCATCGGCATTCCGGCGGAAGCCCAGGAGGGAATCTTCGACCCGTTCCATCAGGCAGACACATCTGTGACCCGTCGTTATGGAGGAACAGGTCTGGGGCTGCCGATATCTGCAGAGCTGGTGTCGATGATGGGCGGCAAAATCTGGCTCGACAGCGAGCCGGGACGCGGTTCGACATTCTATTTCACAGCGGAACTTGCGATTGCGCCAAGTCAGACCAGAAAGCTACCCCCTGAGCTGACAGCCCTGCGTGGCATGCGGGCTTTGGTGGTCGACGACAACGCGACCAATCGGCTGGTTTTCGAAGAGACGCTGACAGCCTGGAAGATGGTGCCGCAGGCAGTGTCGAGCGTGGCAGAAGCGCTGATCGCGATGCGTGACGCTCAGCTCACAGATCAACCGTTTCGACTCGCCATCATCGACGTCATGATGCCGGACGCGGACGGCTTTGCGCTGCTCGAAGCGATTCTCGCTGAACCTTCGTTCGAAACGCCGAAAGTCATTTTTGCGTCCTCTGGGGTCAGTGCCGGCGAACGGGAGCGGGCAACCGCGCTGGGTGCCGCTCGCTACCTCGTGAAACCCGTGATGCAATCGGATCTGCTCGACGCGTTGATGGACATATTTGCAACTACGTCGTTAGAACCTGAAATGGACAGTGAAACCGAGGCAGGACATGCGGTGGGTCTGCGGGTTCTGCTGGCAGAAGACGGCCTGATCAATCAGCGGGTCGCTGTTGGTCTGATGACAAGCTGGGGTCATGAAGTGGCAGTGGCTAATGATGGTGTGGAAACCCTGGCGGCGATGGAGAGCGGGGACTACGACCTGGTGTTGATGGATGTGCACATGCCCAACCTGGATGGTCTGGAGGCCACCGCGGAGATTCGGCGTCGTGAGGCGGCAACCGGAGCGCACACACCTGTTATTGCGATGACGGCCAGTGCCATGAAGGGTGATCGCGAACGTTTTCTGGCGGCAGGGATGGATGACTATCTCTCCAAACCGTTCGAACCTTCCATGCTCCGTACGATGCTCGATGAGCATGCGCCCGAATCGACGGACGACGGAAATCAATCCTGATGGACATTCGCACGAAATTGGTCCTGGCGCTGGTGTCTTCTGCGCTGCTCAGCATGCTGATGCTCGGCTATCTGATCTACCTGCTGTCGTTCGATCTTCTGCTGCAGAATTCCGGGCGCCAGCTTGATGCAATCGTCTCGAGTAAAAGCCGTGAAATCCTCCATACGATTGAACATAGACAACAGGATACCCGCCGCTTCGCAGCCGCGCTTGCTACGTTGGATCTTACTACAGCCCAGGCGGATCAAACCGGCTTCGGAAACACTCTGAATCGCGCGATGATCAGTGCGACCAACGTGCGCTGGGCAGGCCTGTTTGACGCAGATGGTCAACTTCTCCTGACCAGCTTTGCGGATCTTGCGCCAACCGCACTGACTTCGTCAGACCCGGTTGATCAGGTGTCGGTGATCGTCAGGCAAACGCTGGCCGGTCAGCTTGAACTCGTTCATCTGGTGCGGGATGAACGGCTGGTTGCGGCCGCCTTTTCAACCGATGGGCTGCGGGAGATATGGTCTGACCGAAGTGGTCTTGGGGAAACCGGCGATGTGCTGCTGATCGCGCCGCGTTGGATTGACGCTGAAGGTGGTGTTCAAACGGGCTATGTGCTGCTGACTCCTGGTGATTCATCCATGCCGGAGGTCGGCACTACATCACAGGCGTCCGGGCTCATCGCAACAGCGCTGGCGGGTGGTGATGCGGACCGGCTATACAGTGATTTCGCCGGTACCCCGGTGATCGCCAGTGTCCGAGCGCTTGGCGACACCGGCTGGCGGGTGATCGTCAAGATTGACGCAGTCGAAGAATCTGCCCGGGTCGACGAGTTGCTGGCGGAGATGCGCAGTCTCGGGCTATCGCTCGGCGCGTTGGTGATATTCGTCGGCATCTTTTTCGGGGTGTACCTGTCGCGGCGTATTCGTCGACTTGCGGAAACCGTTGAGCGGGTGCGGCATGGTGAACTCGACCTGCGCGCGGAAGTTGAGGGATCCGATGAAATTGCCCTGCTTGCCCGGTCACTGAATGAATTTCTTAATCAGCTCAACCGTTCCGGCGATATTTTTCAGCTCGGCGCATTGCGGGTACTGGTGGCTGAGGATCATGCGGGGAGTCGAAAGCTGTTGAACGAGCTGTTGACCAACTGGCGGATGCGCACGCTGCTGGCTGCAGATGCTGATTCTGTGCACTCCGCAATTGATGAGGCAATAAGCGCAGACGAACCGATTCAGTTGATTGTGCTGGACGAAAGCATGCCGGAGATGGACGGTGTTGAACTGGTCGAGCAGCTGTCGCAGCGCAAGGACTGGATACGCTGTCCAATCATTCTGTTGTCCAGGCATCCTGAACATCTCGATCTGGAGCGGCTGAAACGACTGGGCGTGGGTCACGTCGTCGAAAAGCCCGTGGTCGCGTCCGACCTGATGGAGGCGATTCTCGAAGAAATGGGCGTGTCGGCCAGTGCGATCGAATCAATTTCCGATGCCGATCTTTTCCTCAGGAAGGCTGAACCCCGGGAGGTTCTGCTGGTAGAAGACAGTCCGATCATCCAGCGGGTGACAATTGGTTTTCTGGAGCGGTGGGGTCATCGGGTCACTCTTGCGGCGAACGGTCGGGAGGCATTGGATCAGATACGCGTTAAACGATTCGATCTGATTCTAATGGATCTCGAGATGCCAGTGATGAATGGATTGCAGGCATCGCACGCTATTCGCGAAGCTGAGTCTGAGGGCGATCGGATTCCCATCATCGCGTTGACAGCCAAAGCGACCAAAGAAGATCGTGAGGATTGCATGGCCGCTGGTATGAACGAGTATGTGGCGAAACCGGTTGACCCCAGAGTGCTCTATCACTTGGTGGAAACCTATCCGTCACGACAATCGACGATCGGGACGACAGCACCCGGTGTCGGTTCCGGTGAAGAGGAGGGAACTGTGGAAACCACCGAAGCTGATGAGGCCGACGGCAGCCAGTCTGTCGTCGACTGGCAGATTGCCCGCAAATTGACTGCCGGCGATGATTCGATTCTGGCTGAACTGGTTGGACTTTTTCCCGATGAGAGCCGCAGGCACCTCCTGGCAGCGCGCAATGCGATTGCCGCGCAGGATGCAGAGAGTTTGACCCGCGCCGCCCACTCGTTGAAGAGTGCCGCAGGTTTGTTCGCGGCAAAGACTCTGGTAGCGCTCGCGCTCGAGGTGGAGATGATGGGTAAAGCTGGTCAGATCAGTGACGCGAAAGCTCGCATGGCAGATCTCGAGGCAGCCACCAGAGCGGTTGTTGAAGCCCTGAATGAGTATTCGCCCAGTCAAGACGCTGGACTCTGAAGGAGTTGGTATGGATGGCGAACACAACGACGTAGGCGAACTCCAGCCCGTGCTGCTGGTAGTCGATGATGACCCGATGGTTCGAAAGCTGGTGGTCAGGGGGCTTGAGCCGTTGAACGCGGCAGCGGTGATAGAAGTTGAAGATGGCGCAGCCGCGCAACGGGTGCTCAAATCCCGTCACGTCGACGTTGTCATCACCGACGTGCTGATGCCGAACATGGATGGTCGCGAATTGATGGAGTGGGCTCAGACAAATTGCCCCGAGCCTGTATGGATCGTGCTTTCCGGGCTGGATACTTTTGACGCGGCCGTAGATGCACTGCATCTGGGCGCATTCGATTTTCTCGCGAAGCCACCGGAGGTGCAGCGGGTTCGGGTGGCTGTACGAAATGCGTTGGATCACCTGTTATTGGCGCGGGATCGGCAGCGACTGTTTGGCGAACTTGAGCAACGCAATCAGCAGATGGCAGAGAAGGTGCGTCAGCTCGAGGAGCTTTGCCGCATGCTGGAGGATCAGGCGGAACTGATTCACGCTGATCTTGCCAGGGCGGAAATGATTCAGAGAGCGCTGCTGCCGCAGGAGCCGCCAGCGTTAGGAGAATGGAGCGCGCAGACGCTATATCGATCAGGCAGCTACGTCGGCGGCGACCTGTACGACATCATCCGTCTCGATGAGCGTTATCTGGGTGTTGTGATTGCGGACGCGGCCGGCCACGGCGTTGCGGCTGCAATGTTGTCGGTGCTGTTCAAACATCGGCTGAAATGCTGGGATGGCGAGATCGGCGAGCCTCTGATGCCTGACCAGGTTCTGAAACTGCTGAATCGGTCGCTGTATGACGACCTGAGCGCAGCGAGCGGGTTCATTACGGCTGTCTATCTGCTGCTCGACAGGCAATCGGGCGAGGTATGGCTGGCGTCGGCCGGTCATCCCCCGGTGATCTGGGAACAAACTGCTCGATCCGATCGTCAGTTGATTAAGAGAACGGGTCCGGCGCTGGGCCTCGAAGCAGACCCTACCTACATGCGAGCGCATATCTCGGTGGCACCCGGCGACTGTCTGCTGCTCTATACGGACGGTGCGCTTGATAGCGACGCCGGTGGTCTCAGCGCAGACGATCTGGCCAATTCCATTCTGGTCTCCGAAGCGGATCGCAGCAGTATCCTGCAGACATTCTACGAAACGGTGGCATCGCTAGAACTGCCCGATCGGGATGATCTGACGATGATTCTTCTGGAACACAAACAGGGCATCAGCCGCTTCAACGATGGAGGCGAAGCTCGCCAGACGGCAACGGCGGCCGCACCGGCGAAGTCCGCTGTTCTTGAGCAGGGTTGGCGTGGAAACGAGGCCTTTCTGACAATATCCGGCACGGCGACCTGGATGCGCAGCAGCAGTTTTCTCGAATCGGCGCAGCAACTGCTGCAGCAATACCCGCAGCTCACTATTGATCTGGAGCATTGTGATTATCTCGACAGCACGTTTCTTGGCACGCTGCATGAAGTGGTCGCCTCCAAACCGGATGCCGTCCGACTTCAGCATCTGCCGGACTCGATCCGAGCCCTGTTTGAAGAACTCAGCATGCAGACGGTTCTCGCGCACGTCGATTCGGCAATCCATCCACTACCCGGGCAGATGCGGCAGTTACGCCGGGTGGAGGAGGATGCCGAGCGTCAGGCGCAGCGACTGTTGAAAGCCCACGAGGTACTGGCATCTTTGAGCGATGAAAACCGCGAGCAATTTCAGGGTGTGGTTGAGTCGCTGCGCGCCGATATCAAGTGACCTGATGTCATTCAGCGGTAGCGTACAGCATGCTTGAGTTCATTCCCTACATGAAACTTGTCGGCGGGCTGGCTTATCTTCTTCTGGGTGGTGATCTGCTGGTGCGTGGTGCGATTGGTCTTGCCAACCGCACCGGGATATCGCCAATGGTGGCTGGACTGACCATAGTTGCCGCTGGTACCTCAGCACCAGAACTGATGGTATCCGTATATTCCGTGCTGTCAGGGTTTCCGGAGATTGCCCTCGGCAACATCATCGGCAGTAACATCGCCAACGTGCTGCTGGTGCTTGGTGTACCAGCGCTGATTGTGCCGATTGCCTGCACCGAACCCGGCATTCGCTCCCAGGCGCTGTTCATGCTGGCAGTGACCGGGCTGTTCGTGATCCTGTGTCTTCTCGGAACGCTGACGAGAGTTCACGGGCTGATGCTGCTCGGTATTCTGGTTGGCGGCACGCTGATGGCTTTACGCGGACAGTTCAGTATGCCTGGCGTGGATGCTGAAGATACCGAAGCACAATTGTCCATGGTGCTGGGTATCCCGGATAAAGGCTGGGAGATTGCTCTGCTCTCCGGGCTTGGTATCGTCATGCTGCCGCTGGGTGCAGATCTCACCGTGGCGGGTTCGGTGGATATTGCCCGTGGGCTGGGTGTGTCGGAAGCGGTTATTGGCGCCAGTCTGGTCGCGTTCGGTACTTCTCTGCCGGAATTGTCGACGACACTCGTTGCGGCTTTCCACCGCAATCTTGCCGTTGTCCTCGGTAATGTCATCGGCAGCAACGTTCTGAACATTCTCGCGATCGCCGGCATCACCGCAACGATAACGATTGTCCCGGTAGAAGCCGGCTTTCTCGAGCTGGATATCTGGGTGATGCTGGCGGCCGCCCTCATTCTGACTGGACTTGCGGCGTTCGGGCTGACCCTGAGCCGGCTGTCGGGCGCGGTGCTGCTGCTCGGCTATCTGCTGTATATCAGGGCCATTTTCTGATCAGCTGGTGATTACCTGAGAGTACCTGCGACTCGCCAAGGGCGTCTCATCGCAATAGTTCCAGTTCTTCGGGTCTGTCGTATATTTGCTATGTCGGAGGGGAGGTATTGACAAGTTAAGTCTACAGAGCGAACAAAATCGAGCTTGTCCAATTCATGCAACCGCCCTGCTCCATTCTGTAAACGCACTGACCCTAAGATCACGATAATGTTGAGCCCTAACCAGGTGTCTACCCAGATTGAATAGATTAGACACTGCGGCATGAGCGCCCAAGAATCTCTGAGCCTGCTTCACGGACTTGAACTTCCGCATTCCCCGCTCCCGCACCCTGGTCGCCTCGTGCGATTGTTCCGCCCGATTATCTTCATACTGTTTAGTACTGTGGATCGTATCGGGCATCAGTTCCCTATAAGCGACTGGATAACTTCGCAACTTGTCCGTAACGATCTTCCTGGGCTCACTGCCATGAGACCTAAGTAACCGTTTGAAAAAGCGCTCTGCAGCAGCACCATCTCGCCAGGCCTGCAGCAAAACATCAACCACTTCACCCTCCTGATCAACGGCCCGCCATAGATAGTGTTGCTTGCCGTTTATCTTCACGAAGACTTCGTCGATATAAAAGGTATCACCGAATCCTCTGTGTCACTGCTGCAATCGACGTGCGTATGTGGCTCCGAACTTGATGCACCAGAGGCGGATCGCTTCGCGGCTGACAGTAATGCCTCGTTCGGCGAGCAAATCTTCAATGTCGCGGTGGCTGAGGTTGAAGCGAGAGTAGAGCCAGACAGCATAGGAAATGATATCGGGCGGGAATCGGTGCCCTTTATAGATGTTCATGCACCGATTCTAGCCATTTGCTGGGATTAAATTGTCGGTACTATTTGTTTGATTTAGAAATGAAAAAAGCGCCACTGGGGCGCTTTTCCTTGAGTTTTCAGGGGCTTGAAAACTCTTTAATGGTGGAGGCGGCGGGAGTTGAACCCGCGTCCGCTGGCACTCGGCTATTGGATCTACATGCTTAGGTTCCGTTAACTAATTTAGCCTCAAACGACCCAACGGTCAGGGTGTAATCAGCGATCCCGATTGGTTTTAACGCTTTGGCCCCGGGCGAGACCTCCACGCGATCCTGTGTACATTGCCGTCGATTTCACCTCACAGGCGCGGTTAATCAACGTAAGCGGGTTTTTTAGGCCGCTAGTGCGTAGTTTTCGTCATTGGCAACTATAAAAGTTACAGCGATTGTTTAACGAGAGTCACTACCCTCTCGGCATGCACCTCAAGCTCTGCTACCCGCGTCGAAGCCAAGTCGCCCCCAATTCTTGAAGAAAGACTGGTGAGCCATCAGCCGGAGGTTCTTAGAACCTGCCTGCTGAATAGCTGTCTTAGCAGTAGATCGAACTTTAACACAATCCAGTGAAGCCGGTTGAGCCGGGCATCACTGAAACCGTTCATAATATGAGACCATTGAAGTAGCTGTTTGGTTCCTTTCCATGATCATCACCAGATTACGTTTGTGCCTGCTGGGTTTGCTGCTGCCATCAGCAGGCGCCTGGGCGTTCGACTCGTCTGGCTATATTGATCAATCAGTAAAGCTGCTCGAAGAAAGTAAGTACTCACTTGCGCGCACCTACCTGAATCCAGTGATCATCGACTATCGGCTTTCGGGGGCAGCTCGCTCGCGGGCCTACTACCTGCGCGGCTACAGCTACTTTGCACAGGGATCTTTCGTCTCGGCTGGTAAAGACTATCACCGCGCGCTTGAATTCAATCCGGACAATCCTGGTGCGCTGGCAGCGCTGGGGGATCTATATTTCCGCGGTCGTGGCGTCAGCCAGGATCAGACTCTGGCGTTCAATCTGTTTCAGAAGGCGGCTGCTTCAGGTCACCCGGGGGCAATGCTACAGGTGGGTTTTGCCTATCTGGAGGGTGCCGGCGTGGACACCGACCTTGTGCAAGCGCGCAAATGGCTTGCTGATTCCGCCGAGAGCGGGAACATTGCGGCGATGGCCTATCTGGCCCGCAGCTACCGCGAGCCTTACACCGATTCTCCTGAGCCTGAGACCGCACGCAGCTGGTATGAGAAGGCGCAGGCTGCCGGCAGCCGGGAAGCCCTGGTGGCGCTGGCCTATATGCATCAGAACGGTGAGTTTGGTGAGGTTGATGCGGACCTGGCTGCTGAGCTGTTCGCACAGGCCGCTGAGGCTGGCTCCAGCAGTGCCAAAGTGAGCCTCGCTCATCAATACCTGACCGGAATGGGCGTTCCCGAGGATGCCAATCGAGCCAGAGAGCTGTTCGAAGAAGCTGCACAAGCCGGCAACCCAGCTGCCTATCTGGGTCTTGGCCACCTGTATGAGGCTGGCGTTGGCGTCCCGGAGAATATCCAGACCGCGAAGGGCTGGTATCAGAAAGCAGCGGAAGCCGACGTTGTACCGGCACAGATGCGTCTGGTCTATCTGAACCTGGCCGCAGACGACGTGGCTGGGGCAATGTCCTGGTTGTCCCGTGCAGCCGCGTTGGACACGATGGCCGCGCACAATGACTACGCCTGGCTGCTGGCGACCACGCCCGATGACGGACTACGCAATGGTGAACTGGCGCTGGTGCATGCAGAGCAGGCGGTGGCGTTGAAACCCTCACCCGCTTATCTGGACACCCTGGCTGCGGCTTATGCCGAGCTGGGCAGATTCCCTGAAGCCATCGCTGCTCAGCAACAGGCGATTGCCAAAGTCGACCCGGAGGACGCCGATCTGCTCGAAGAACTGAACGGCCACCTGCGCGCATACGAGCAGGGAAAACCCTGGCGGGACTAGGTAGACGACACAGAACAACCGTATAATCTCTCTGCTATCACGCCAATGATATTTACGAGTCCTGAATTCACCTTGAGCACAGAGCCTTGACCACAGACCAACGCCGCATCGACGCCATCTATCTCATCATCCAGGAACTGGCCGCCCAGCGACCTGAATTTCGCCCCGGCGATGTGGCGACTTTTTTGCGGGATCGGGGTCAGCCGGTAGCTGCGTGGGAAATTCGTGGACAACTGTCCAGGCTGGAGGCAGCCGGTCTGCTCAGCAATGATCCGGTTACCGGTGCCTGGAAACTCAGCGGCGAACCCTCACGCCAGGTTGGCTGAAACACCTCCTCCAGAGCAAGCTCAAAGCCTTCAATCAGTTTCTGTCGGACCTGCTCATAGAGGGTCGGAACTTCTGAACGAAGCACTTCCATTGCTGAGAAAGACAGCAACAATACAAAGAAGCACATGAGCAGCGACATCAGGTCGGCGAAGGTGATGATCCATCAGCCACCTCCACCGCTGTTGTGGTCGGAGCGGAATTCTTCCGCAGCATCGCTCACGTGGGCGCTCCGTCACTTGGCTTCTGCTCGCATGGATTCCTGCAGATAGGCCTTGAGCATGGAATCGATCACCCGGGGATTCTGACCACCCTGTATCGCCAGCAGAGCGTCGATGATCATGGACTTCACCCGGGCTTCTTCTTCACCGCGCAGACCGAGCTTGTCAGCAGTTGGCAGCTCAAACATGCCCGCCGAGCCTCCCATCACCATTGAGGCGATGACGACGCTGAACGCGCCGATAATTCCCACCAGGGTTGCGAGATCCACGGTGTCTAATTCCAGATACCCACCTATATGTCATCAGTCTAGACACCAATAAGAACCTCACCCGGTGGTCGGTCTGCTGGCACATCTGCACCCTTGCCACCCCCGCAGCGCACGGGTACCGTGCAGCCATGAGCAAACAGGCAGAACAACCGCAGGCGCCCGACAGCGCTGAGCTGGCAGACGTGGACTTCGAAAGCGCCCTTGGCGAACTTGAAGCCCTGGTAGAACAGATGGAAACCGGCGAGCTGTCTTTAGAAGACTCGCTGCGAGCGTTTGAACGGGGCGTAAAGCTTACCCGGCACTGCCAGGGCGCGCTGAAAAACGCCGAACTCAAGGTCAAGGTGCTGACCGAAGCCAACACTCTCGAAAATCTGGATCTCGATGACCCTGATGACGCCTGAGCTGCTGTCTCTCAAGAGCACCATAGAAGACGCACTGCAACACTATCTACCGACAAACTCGGAGATTAGCCCGATGCTGGTCGACGCGATGCGCTATTCGGGTCTGTCCGGTGGTAAACGCATCCGACCGCTGCTGGTCTGCGCCACCTGCACGGGTCTCGGCGGCGCGCTGGAAGATGCACTTGCACCCGCGTGCGCGGTGGAGTTCATCCACGCCTATTCGCTGCTGCACGACGATCTTCCGGCGATGGACGACGACGAGCTCCGCCACGGTCTGCCGAGCGGCCACATCAAATATGGTGAGGCTACCGCCATTCTCGCCGGGGACGCGCTGCAGGCGCTGGCATTTGAGCTGCTGGCAACCGCCCCGGGTTCGCGCACAGATGTGCGCCTGACCGCAGTACAGGTACTGGCAGAAGCCTCGGGATGGCAGGGTATGGTGGGCGGTCAGAGTTTTGACCTGGCCAGCGAAAACAAATCGCTGAGCCTGACCGAACTGCAATCTCTGCATGCGGCAAAAACCGGCGCGCTGATCAAAGCTTCAGTACAGATTGGCGCACTGTTCGGCAATCCCAATCTGGATGCTGAAACCTATGTGCTGCTCACCGAGTTTGCGACCCGAATTGGTCTGGCGTTTCAGGTCGTCGATGACATTCTGGATGTCACCCAGACCACCGAAACGCTGGGTAAACCCGCCGGCTCCGATCAGAAAGCCAACAAGAGTACTTATCCGGCGCTGCTGGGACTCGAACAGGCACGTGCACACGCCAGTGAATTGCTCGCGGAAGCGGAACCCATGCTGAAGCGCGCCGGCATGCAGCACGATCTGCTGAATGTCATCGCCCACGCCATCGTCGATCGGGTTTCGTAAAGCGGCTGTCGCGGACCGGTCGAAACAGGCTCAGAACTTCTGTGTCAGGATCATGACGCCGCTGTTCTCCTGCATCGACACCTGCCGCAGGAATGACATACCCAGCAGAATCTCTACCGGATAATTGCCATCGATGATCGCCGCCTGAACGTTATGCGCAATAATGCCGGCAACTGTGACCCGATCAATAATCAAAAAATAGGAATCGGCGGTACCCTGAGCAGTCTGCACCTGGCCGCGCTGACCGCGCTCATAATCTATACCGAGACGGCCCGCTTCCCGGGAACTCATAGCCAGCACGGAAGCACCCGTATCAACCAGAAAGTTAACGTACTGACTGTTGATCGCCCCGCGCACCCGATATTGCCCCATGTCGTCAGAGGGGATAGTGACTGAGGCTTTTTCCGCCTGACGGAATCCGCTGTGAACACGATTGCTGAGCGAAAGTGTGTAGGTCTCGCCCTGATAGCGCACTTGCGCCTGCGCGGTGTCGGCAGACAGCAGCTCTACTCCTTCAGGGGAGGTTTGTCCGACCTTCATCAGGCGTTGCACGCTGCCCACCTGGACCACGGCCTGGTTCTTGAACAAGCCAACAATTTCCACTGGCGGCACAGCCAACACAGCAGACGGCAGCACGACGCACAGCAGCGCGAGACAGGAAGCTTTGCACAGTGATGATTTTATAGATCGGCCGATCCAATTGGCCATCGGGTCATCCTGATGGAGTCACGTTGCATCAGTGTACTAAGACCCGAGCCCGGGGTGGGTAAGCGGCGATCAGAAAAAGCTGTGAAATGTGACCTGCAGCACAGCGGCAGCAGCGATACCGGCAAGAACGTCGTCGGCCATTACACCCTGAGCTCCACCGAGGTTGCGTTCCAGCCATCTGATCGGCCCCGGTTTCCAGATGTCGAACAGTCGGAACAGCGCAAAACCGGCGGCCACCCAGACAAGCTCCAGCGGTAGCGCCAGCAACGCCAGCCACTGACCGACAAACTCATCAACAACAATCGCCCCATCATCAACAATGCCATAACGCTTCTGCACCCGGCCCGTCGCCCAGCTACCCAGCAGATAAACGCCAGCAATCAACAGCAACTGCACCACCAGACTTAACGGGCTCAATGCAAACCACCAGATCGCCACTGCCAGCAGACTGCCCCAGGTGCCTGGCCCAAACGGGACGAAGCCGGAGCCAAAACCACAGATAAAAAACACCTCGGGGTCGCTGCCATCGCGCCAGCTGAGTTTGTAGCTGCTTGTTGCATCCCCCATCAGATTCTGTCCGCCTTTGTTTCGCGCTCTGTTGCCGGCTTGATTGTTTTCGAGTTTTTCACTTTCTGAATTTTTCGTTGTGCGACTTTGCCACTCTAAAAGTGCTGATAGCCGGAACCGGTTACCGGCTGACCATCCAGCCAAAGCCCCCGCTGTGCAACAACCTCACCTATGGCCGTGACCGGGACCGCCAGCTCCGGAAGCGATTTGTGGCTGGTAAACAGCAACTCATAGTCATCGCCGCCAGACAGAGCCTGATCAAGGCTGGCTTTCTCGGTGATGGGTATCCGACCGCTGTCTATTCGGGCACCCACCTCACTGGCCTCAACCAGGTGAGCCAGATCCTGCAACAAACCATCAGACACATCCATGGCACTGCTGGCAACTCCGCGCAGCAACTGACCCTCTTTGAGCCTGGCTTGGGGTTGGAAGTAGGCACTGTTCAGCACATCCAGCTCGATCTCGTCACCCGAGAGTAGGCCTCGCTGCAATGCCGCCGCAGCACCTCCCAGCACACCAGTAACAAATATCTGGTCTCCGGGTTGTGCACCCGAGCGCAGCAGCATGCCCTGCTGCGGCACGCATCCATGCACACTGACATGAATCGCCAGGCTGCCGCGAGCGATGTTGCCACCAACAATCGGTACGCCGGCTTTACCGGCGGCTGCCGCCATACCCTGTGCCAGCGCGGTAACCCAGACTGGATCCGCTGCATCCAGGGTCAAACTCACCAGCACCTGCACCGGTCTTGCGCCCATTGCCGCAAGATCCGACAAAGCCACCATCAAAGCGCGGTAACCGACTAATTGAGCCGGTGCTGAAGCTGGGAAATGGACATCAACGAGGAGTGAATCGATGCTGGAAACCAGCAGTTCGCCAGTTGGGATACGGATTGCCGAGCAGTCGTCACCGGGGCCAACAATTACATCGGCCCCCTCAGTTGCCTCTCCCAGTCCGGAGAGAATCGTTTCGATCAGCTCAAACTCGTTCACTGGAAGTTTCGAGCGGACGCAGGGTCAGTGCCAGCTTGTCGAGCACGCCGTTGACATACTTGTGACCATCCTCAGCACCAAAGGTCTTGGCGAGTTCGACATATTCGCTGATAACCACCCGATAAGGGATGTCGATGCGGTCTTTAAGTTCCAGGGCGCCAAGACGCAGCACCGCCAGCTCAATCTGATCAAGACTCGAAAGCTCCCGATCCAGCAGCGGCAGAAGCTGTTCGTCGAGTGCGCCCACATTGGTCAGGGTGGCTCCCAGCAGCTCGCGAAAAAACTCCACGTCGGCTTTATCCAATGAACCGCTGGACAGAAAATCTGCTTCAATCCGGACCAGGTCACCGTCCGCCATCTGCCACTGATAAACCGCCTGGACGAGTGCGCGTCGTGCACGCCGCCTGGCCCATACATTCGATTTCATTACTGTTCCGTCTGATCGTGCCGAGGCACGAGGCGCAAGCGCAAGTCGTCGCCAAACCGCTGGCAGTCGCGAATTGTAGCGTCTAGAGCGTCGCTCATGTGGTTTATCGACAGCTCCGCCATCGGCCGCGCGTCACTGCCGAGCAGCTTGCCCGCCTGATACACCAGCAGTTCGTCCCACAGACCAAGCCCAAGAAACGATCCGAGCAGACGCGGGCCAGCTTCTACAAGAACTTCGTTGATCTGGCGTTCGGCAAGCTGATCAAGCAGCTGCGGCAGGTCAACCCGGCCATTTCCGCATAGCAGATGCTCAACTGCAGCCTGCGGTTGTGCGGCTGAATCCGCATATACCACCAGCGCGTCGCCTTCGCCGGTGTATATCTGCGCATCAGCCGGAGTCCGCAAAGTGCTGTCCAGAACAATACGCAGCGGCTGACGGATCCGTGTTTGCACCGCACAAGCACGATCACGCACATTCAACTGCGGGTCGTCGGCGAGCACAGTTCCTGCACCGGTGATCACTGCACAGCTGCGCGCCCGCCAGCGTTGCACGTCTGAGCGCGCCTCACGCCCGGTAATCCACTGACTTTCGCCATTGGCCATCGCCGTGCGTCCATCTGCGGATATGGCTACTTTCAGCGTTATCCAGGGCCGGCCACGGGTCATCCGGCTCAGGTAGCCGGGATTGAGCGCCCGGGCCTGAGACAGTTCGAGGATGTCGACATGCACCCCGGCGTTCTTCAGTTCAGAAAATCCCTGCCCGGCCACTTTGGGATGGGGGTCGCTCATTGCCGCCACCACCCGACCAATGCCGGCTTTGATCAGCGTCTGGCTGCAGGCAGGCGTTCTACCTTCAAAGGCGCAGGGCTCAAGACTCACATAGACTGTTGCTCCGGTAACGTCCCGATCGCCGGCGTCGCGCAAAGCGTTGACTTCAGCATGGCCTTCACCCGCCCGAACGTGCCAACCCCGGCCAAGCACTTCGCCATCACGCACAATCACACAGCCCACGCGCGGATTTGGTGCTGCGCTGTACTCGCCGCCTCTGGCGAGTTCGATGGCCGCATTCAGAAACAGATGATCAGAATCTTTCAGCATCACTGCTCAGGATCTTCCACGGGATCAGCGTCCGCCAGCTTGGCAATGGCTTCAGAAAATTCACTGACATCCTGAAAATCGCGGTAAACGGACGCAAACCGGACATAGGCAACGCCGTCCATTTTCCGCAGTTCGCGCATGACCGCCTCGCCAACCCGCCGCGACGGCAGTTCCCGCTCTCCCGTGGAGCGCAGTTCGTGCATGATCCGATTGAGACTGCTGTCGATCGCCTCGATACCCACCGGGCGCTTCTCCAGCGCCCGCTGCATGCCCCGGCGCAGCTTGTTTTCATCAAAGGGTTCGCGGATGCCGTTGCTTTTGACGATTCTCGGCATGACCAGTTCAGCCGTTTCGAAGGTGGTGTAGCGCTCCCCGCAGGTCTGGCATTCACGCCGGCGACGCACCGAGTCGCCTTCCGCGACAAGGCGGGAATCTATGACTTTGGTGTCATCAGCACCACAGAACGGGCAATGCAATCACAGCCTCACAAGGCATTTGCCTGATACACCGGGAACTGCAGACACAGCTGCAGAACCTTTTGCTGAACGCTGGCGATCATGTTGTCGTTCTCTATGTCGTCCAGCACATCACACATCCAGCCGGTCAGGGTCGCGCACTCACCGGCGCTGAACCCCCGCGTGGTAACCGCCGGAGTGCCGATGCGCAAGCCACTGGTGACAAAGGGTGAACGGGGATCACCAGGTACGGCGTTCTTGTTCACGGTAATGTTCGCTCGACCAAGTGCTGCATCCGCATCTTTGCCGGTAATGTCTTTGCTGATCAGATCGAGCAGAAACAGATGATTGTCAGTGCCGCCGGAGACCACGTCATAGCCGCGGGCCTGGAAGCCTTCTGCCATCGCCTTCGCATTCAGCAGGACCTGCTGCTGATAGGCTCGGAACTCTTGAGTCATGGCCTCTTTGAAACCCACGGCCTTGGCGGCGATCACGTGCATCAGCGGTCCACCCTGGGAACCGGGAAACACGGCGGAATTGAGTTTCTTTTCGATCTCCGGGTTTGAACGCGCGAGTATGATGCCACCGCGGGGTCCCCGCAGAGTCTTGTGAGTCGTTGAGGTGGTGACATCGGCAATGGTCACCGGGTTCGGGTACAGCCCGGCCGCCACCAGCCCGGCGACATGCGCCATGTCGACCATCAGGTAGGCGCCAACACTGTCTGCGATATCACGGAAGCGCTGCCAGTCAAGCGTGCGCGAATAGGCCGAGAAACCGGCAATAATCATCTTCGGCTGGTGCTCGGCTGCCAGCGAAGCGACCTGATCGTAATCCACTTCACCAGTAGCTTCATTCAGGCCGTATTGCACCGCGTGGTAGGTTTTGCCGGAAAAATTCGGCTTGGCGCCGTGGGTCAGGTGACCGCCCGCATCGAGACTCATCCCGAGAATGGTGTCGCCCGCGCTCAGCAGCGCCAGGTACACGGCAGCATTGGCCTGAGACCCGGAATGTGGCTGAACGTTGGCATAGTCGGCACCAAACAGGGCTTTCACTCGATCAATGGCCAGCACTTCCGCCTGATCCACATACTCACAGCCACCGTAGTAGCGTTTGTGGGGATAACCTTCGGCGTATTTATTGGTCATCGTGCTGCCCTGGGCTTCCATCACCCTGGGACTGGTATAGTTTTCTGATGCAATCAGCTCTATATGTTCTTCCTGGCGCCGATTCTCCAGGGCAATAGCCTCGGCAATTTCCTCGTCAAAACCAGCAATTTTCTGGGAGCTGTCGAACATGGTCTGCTCACATCCTTGGGAAAACGCGGCATTCTAACGCACCCAAAGCTCGGCCGATAAGCAAATCCTTCACGTCGCAGGTGAAACGCAGGCATACGGGACACTCCGGCCCAGGTTTGCTATCGTCGCCGCCCTCAGGATCGAGCGACTATGACAAAGACCATTTCCACCACCGCCCGCGGCCAGGATGTGCTGCGCAATCCGCTGCTCTACAAAGGCACCGCATTCAGCCCAGCCGAACGCCGGCTGCTCGGATTGTCCGGACTGATGCCTTCAGAGCAGAACACCCAGGATCAGCAGGCCATCCGCTTCTACGAAAAGCTGGAGCAGACGCCGGAACCAATCGACAAGTACCGCAGTCTGATGGCCCTTCAGGACCGCAATGAGCACCTTTACTATCGGGTACTGACAGATCATCTCTACGAGCTGATGCCCATCGTCTATACCCCGACCGTGGGTCTTGCCACCCAGCGCTTCAGCGCTGTGTTCGAGCGCGGCCGCGGGATCTGGATCACGCCAGAGCATCGCGGACGGATCGGCGAGGTCATGGCCAGCGCTGTGGGTGATCGGGACATTCAGCTGGCAGTGGTGACCGACAATGAGTCCATCCTCGGCATCGGCGACCAGGGCGCAGGTGGTATGGCTATTTCGATCGGTAAACTGGCGCTTTATACGGCCGGTGCCGGAATCGATCCAGCTCGAACCCTGCCAATCAGCCTGGACGTAGGCACCAATAATCGGGATCTGCTGCAGAATGACCTGTACCTGGGATGGCCGCGGGAACGGTTAACCGGGACCGACTACGACAGCCTGGTAGAAGAGTTTGTCGAAGCATTCCAGTCGCTGTTTCCCGACGCGCTGCTGCAGTGGGAAGACTTCCGCAAGGACAACGCGCTTGCGATCATGGAACGCTACCGGCAGCGCCTGCTGTCGTTCAACGATGACATTCAGGGCACCGGCGCGGTCGCGCTGGCAGGACTGTTCAGCGCGCTGCGCATTAAAAAGGAAAACCTCCGCGACCAGCGCATCGTCATCCTCGGTGCTGGCGCCGCCGGACTGGGCATCGCCCGACAGATTGAGGCTGCTCTGCTCCTTGAAGGCGTCAAATCCGATCAGATGTATCAGCACATCGCCGCCCTGGACAGCCAGGGCCTGCTGGTGGATGACCAGAATTTCCGTGATGAGTACAAACGGGACCTGGCCTGGCCGGGCAAATTCGCGACAAAACATGGTCTGGTTGAGGACCGTTCGTTAGAAGCCCTGGTCGCCGCCTATAAACCTACGGTGTTGATTGGAACTTCAGGCCAGCCGGGCGCTTTCCACGAATCCCTGGTGCGCACCATGACTGGAAACGTCAGCCAGCCGGTTATTCTGCCGATGTCGAACCCTACGGCAAACTCGGAAGCCACGCCTGAAGACCTGGTTCGCTGGAGTGACGGCCAGGCTTTGATCGCCACTGGCAGCCCGTTTGCACCAGTTACGCACAACGGACGCACCATCGAGATCGGCCAGGGCAACAATGTTTTCGTTTTCCCGGCGATTGGGCTGGGCGCGCTGCTCGCTGGGGCCAGCGAAATCACCGACACGATGATCACTCAGGCCTCGCGGGCTCTGGCCGGGCAGATCACAGAAGCTGAACTGGCCAGAGGCCTGCTGTATCCGGATGTCAGTCGGCTTCGGGATGTTACCGCGCACTGCGCGGCCGCAGTCGCTGAACAGGCATTCGCCGAGGGTCTGGCCAGCAACAAAAAGCCTGAATCCATGCTCGATGCAGCCTTCGCTGCCATGTGGACGCCCGACTACCCGGAATTCGTCTAGCCGGATTGCAGGAGCCGGTTGCGCGCAGTAAGGTTGCGCGCTTTCAACCGTTGGTGATCAGTCTCTTGGCGCAATACGTCTACACCATGCAGGGAGTCAGCAAGACTGTCCCGCCTAAGCGCACCATCCTGGAAAACATATCGTTGAGCTTTTTTCCCGGCGCCAAAATCGGCGTCCTGGGTTTGAACGGCTCTGGTAAGTCATCGCTGCTCAGAATTATGGCTGGCGTGGACACTGAATTCGACGGCGAAGCGCGACCACAGAAAGACATCAAGGTCGGTTACCTGCCCCAGGAGCCGCAACTCGACGAATCTCTCGATGTACGCGGCAATGTCGAACTGGGCATGGGCGAGACCATGGCCATGCTCAATGAGTACAACCAGATCGCTGACCGGTTTGCCGAGCCGATGAGCGATGAGGCAATGAACGAACTGCTGGAACGCCAGGGTGAGTTGCAGACAAAAATTGATGCGGTGAACGGCTGGGAAGTTGATCGAACCCTTGAGATCGCCGCCGACGCTCTGCGTCTGCCACCGTGGGATGCCGATGTCAGCAAACTTTCTGGTGGTGAGCGACGCAGAGTCGCGCTGTGTTCTCTGCTGCTGTCGAATCCGGACATGCTCCTGCTTGATGAACCAACCAACCATCTCGACGCTGAGAGTGTCGCCTGGCTGGAAAGGTTTCTGGATGACTATCCAGGCACTGTGGTGGCAGTCACCCACGATCGCTATTTTCTCGACAACGTTGCCGGCTGGATTTTAGAACTCGACCGGGGTCGCGGTATTCCGTTCGAAGGCAACTACAGCACCTGGCTGGAAGCCAAAGAAAAGCGCCTGGAACAGGAATCGTCACAGGAACAAGCCAGACAGAGATCCATCAAGTCCGAACTGGAATGGGTGCGCTCGAATCCGAAAGCCCGCCAGGCAAAAAGCAAAGCACGACTCAATCGATTCGAAGAACTGATGTCGAGCGAGACCCAGGCGCGCAACGAAACCGCCGAACTGTACATTCCGCCGGGTGAACGTCTGGGTGACAAGGTGATCGATGTTCACCATCTGAACAAAGGCTTCGAAGATCGTCTGTTGATTGATGATCTCGACTGCAGCATTCCCCAGGGTGCGATTGTCGGCATAATTGGTGGCAACGGCGCCGGTAAAAGTACCTTCTTCAAAATGCTGACCAGCCAGGAAAAACCCGACAGCGGAGACGTAGAGCTCGGAGACACCGTGCAGCTTGCGTACGTGGATCAGAGCCGCGATACGCTGGACGGCAGCAAATCGGTGTGGGAAGAAATCTCCGATGGTCAGGACATCATGCGTATCGGCAAATACGAAGTGCAGTCGAGAGCCTATGTCTCCCGGTTCAACTTCAAAGGCGCCGATCAGCAGAAGCGGGTGGGTGATTTATCGGGGGGCGAACGCAACCGGGTGCACCTGGCCAAGCTGTTGCGCAGCGGCGGCAACGTGCTGCTGCTCGACGAACCCACCAACGACCTGGATGTGGAAACCCTGCGGGCGCTGGAGGAAGCGCTGTTAAATTTCCCCGGCACCGTCATGGTAATTTCGCACGATCGCTGGTTTCTGGATCGAATCGCCACTCACATTCTGGCTTTCGAAGGCGACTCACACGCGGAGTGGTTCAACGGCAACTTCTCTGACTACGAAGCTGATCACAAAAAGCGACTGGCGGCGTCAGGCGGCGATCTCGCGCCTCAGCGTGTGAAGTACAAACCGCTGACGCGCTGACACCGGGTTGATGGCCGTTATTTTTCGGCCAGCAACTCCGCCAGATCACGCAGGTAGTTCGTGAACTCGGCGAGCGTTGCCGCGGTCTTCGCAATCTGAATATCGACGTCTTCATACAGCTGCGCCTCGATCGCTTCCCGAACTCTGGGCAGCGTCTTTACCCCGTAGCCGGTGTAGAAGCCCGGCGCGTAAATCTGGTGGGTATACCAGTCACGCCCGGGTAGACCGTCAACCGAGGTCAACTGCCGCTCACTGCGAAACAGCATCCGGTTCACCGCCACCAGCTCAGTGGGGGTAAGGTTGCTGTCGAGCGATGCATCCAGCTGCGTTGCAACCGCGGTCAGGTCAGCAAGCGCGTTCTGCAGTGGCGCAAAATTGAAATGCGGCACTGGTGGTTGCGCCCTAGGTGGACCGAGGGTTTTCTGAGGATCCAGGGCCAGTTCGTATTTACCGGAGACCAGCAGAGTGTTCACTCGCTCTGCTGCCGCTCGCTCGGTCTCTGCCAGTTCAGTAATTTCTTCAAGGTAGGTCTGCAGATTGTCGACCAGTCCGGAAAAGCGGAACGGCAGTACATCTGCATTGGCCATCCGCAGAGTGGCAATGCCGGCCAGTTCCGACAGAGTCACTCCATAAACAAAACCCGGATCGCGAAAACGCGTGTAGTGTTCGTAGGTGTCATACAGAGTGTGATAGCTGCCGCCGTTTCCTTCGCCACCAAAAGCCAGGTTCGCCGATGCGATACCCGCATGCTGCAGAAACGGCGTGTAATCCGACCCGGAACCCAGCGGGTTCAACCGAAGATCTTCACGGGATTCCAGATCAGCCCGCCGCTCGGCATCTTCACCGGTACTGATCACGGCGCGCAGCCGTTCAGCGACACTGACTCCCGTTTGCGGGTCTGTCACCGCGTTAGCTACTTCGTTGAAGAACGGCTCCAGGGTGTGACTGCCACCGAGGCTGGGAAAACCCCGGCTGTTGCCGTCGGTGTTGACATATACGACCGCTTTTTCATCAAGTGTCTTCAGGTGTTTCTCTACCCATTCTGTGGAGCCAATCAAACCCGGCTCCTCAGCATCCCACGCCGCATAGACAACCGTTCGCCGAGGCGGTTGCCCGGCTTTCGCCAGCCCCGCCAGGGCTTTGGCTTCCGACATCAGCGCCACCAGTCCAGAGATTGGGTCCGCGGCTCCATGATTCCAGCCATCATGATGATTACCACGCAGCACCCACTCGTCGGGAAACTCCGAACCCGGCCAGCGGGCTACCACATTGCGGATTTCGATACGCTGCCAGTCAAATTCGAGCTTAAGCCGCACCCTCGCCGGACCCGGCCCGAGGTGATAGGTGATCGGCAGTCCACCGCGCCATTCCGGCGGCACCACTTCACCGCCGAGTGCTGCCAGCAGCGGCTGTGCATCCCGATACGAAATCGGCAGCACGGGAATTTTGGTAATGGTCGGCGCCTGGTCTTGCTTCAGCCGCCGGGTGCCTTTGATGGCCGGTTTACCCGGAGTCAGGACATCGCCGGGATACAGCGGCATATCCATCACCGAACCGCGTTGCACGCCGCTGGCATTCTTCCAGGGGCCATCTGGATACACATCTCCGGCCGCGTAACCATCGTCGCCGGGATCGGAGTAGATGAGGGTGCCGATGGCACCTTTTTCCGCTGCCAGTTTAGGTTTGATGCCCCGCCAGGATCGGCCATACTTGGCGATCACAATCTTGCCGGTCACATCAATACCGTAACGTTCCAGCAGCTCGTAGTCTTCAGGAATGCCGTAATTGACGAACACCAGCTCAGCAGTCACCTCACCGTCAATCGAGAAGGCGTTATAAGGTGGGAGAACTTCATCGCGCTGAGCCGAACTTTCATCCCCTGTCACGATATCTTCGATCAGCGATGCGGTGAACGACGTGGGCGCGAGCAGTTCCAGCTCGCGCTCGAGCGGAAACGGTAACAAGATGTCGAACGTTTCCACATCAACCTCAAAACCCCAGCTTTCGAACGCTTGCGCAATAAAAGCAACGTTGGCTTGCCCTTGAGGAGAGCCGGCATGGTGCGGGCGGGCGGTCAGGCTCCGGGCCCAGTTCGCCTGATCTTCAGAGCGCAGCCGGGTTTTAAATGCCTGCTCCGTCGCCAACTGAGTGTCAGCATCGCGAAAACCCAGCATCGCAGCCGATGCTGACGCGGCCAGTCCGACCACCAACAAGCCAATGAGACAACTACCCAGAAAACGCATGGTCTACTCCCCCCTGAAGTATCAGATCTATTCGTCGCCGGCGGGTTACAAAGTTTCCAGAATATCCAACGCGCCAGCGAGATTTTTGACCCCATGCACCGTCATGCCTTCAAGCACCTTCTTAGGCCGGTTGGCAAACGGCACAATGGCCTGTGTGAAGCCATGTTTGCGGGCTTCTGAAATTCTCTCCTGACCGTTGGCGACAGGTCGAACCTCGCCGGTCAGTCCGAGCTCGCCAAACACGATCAGACTCTTCGGCAACACCCGGTTTTTGAATGAAGACAGCACCGCCAGCAGTACTGCCAGGTCAGCGCCAGTCTCAGTAATGCGCACACCACCCACCACGTTGGCAAACACATCCTGATCCCCGAGCATGATGCCGCAATGGCGATGCAGTACCGCCAGATGCATGGCCAGACGCTGCTGGTCGATACCTACCGCGAGACGTTTGCCATAGCTGCCGTGGACCTGGTCAACCAGCGCCTGCAGTTCCACCAGCAGCGGACGGGTACCCTCCCAGCTCACCGTGACCACGCTGCCAGGCGAACTCTGATCGCCGCGCTGCAGAAAGATCGCCGATGGATTCGCGACTTCGCGCATACCCTGATCGGTCATCGCAAACACGCCGAGTTCGTTTACCGCACCAAAACGATTCTTCTGGCCCCGCAGGGTGCGGTAGCGACTGCCTGCGGCGCTGTCGAGCATCATGAAACAATCGATCATGTGTTCGAGCACCTTCGGACCCGCCAGGCTGCCTTCTTTGGTGACATGACCCACCAGCACAATGACCGTGCCGGTCTGTTTCGCCAGTCGCGTGAAAAACGCCGCGGTTTCCCTGACCTGAGTGACGCTGCCCGGGGTGGAATCAACGGATTCCAGCTCCAGCACCTGCACTGAATCAAGAATCACGACTTTCGGTTTATGTTCGTTGATGATGCCGGCAATGGCGCCGGCACGGGTTTCTGACGCAACCCGAAGGCGCTCGGTCGGAAGGCCAAGTCGGTCGGCTCGCATCGCCAGCTGCTGTAGAGATTCTTCGCCGGTGACATAGAGAATTTCTTCCCGGCTCGCCAGGGCACAGCTGACCTGAAGCAGTAGAGTGCTTTTCCCCGCACCCGGGTCACCACCAATCAATACCACCGAACCCGGCACCAGCCCGCCACCAAGTACCCGGTCAAGTTCGGTAAAACCCGTTTCGATTCTCGGCGCTTCTTCGGTGGTGACTTCCGCTAAGCGTTTGACCTCTGACTGGGTGCCGCTGTATCCGACCCGGGCTTCCGGCACCGGACCCACGGTAATCTGCTTTAGAGTATTCCAGGTCTGACAGCTGGCACACTGCCCCTGCCACTGACGGTGTTCGGCACCACAATCGACACAGACAAAGGCAACCTTCGATTTCGCTTTGCTTCTCGCCAAGGTTTATTCCATCGGACCGAAATCGGCATAACGCTCCGGCGCCAGATTCTCAAATTTGGTTAGGTTGCCGATGAAAGACAGCCGCACGGTGCCGATCGGGCCGTTACGCTGTTTGCCGATGATGAGTTCTGCCGTGCCTTTGGCATCTGACTCCGGGTTGTAGACCTCATCGCGATAGATGAACAGAATCACGTCTGCGTCCTGCTCGATCGCTCCGGATTCACGCAGGTCAGCCATCACCGGCCGCCGGTCGGTGCGATTTTCCAACGCCCGGTTCAGCTGCGACAGCGCGACTACCGGACAGCGCATTTCCTTGGCGATGGCTTTCAGCGATCTAGATATCTCAGAGATTTCCGTGGTGCGGTTTTCAACCTTGCCATTGCCGCGCATCAGCTGCAGGTAGTCGACCATGATCATATCCAGCCCGCCAGCTTCCCGGGCAACCCGGCGCGCACGCGTGCGGATATCGTTTGGACTGAGCGCCGGGGTATCGTCGATATAGAGTTTTTTGTCTCGCAGCTGGCTGACCGCAGAGGTGAAGCGCGGCCAGTCGTCTTCATGCATCTCACCGGAGCGCAGACGGGTCTGATCAATTCGACCCAGTGATGACAGCATCCTCAGGATCAGCTGCTCGCCGGGCATCTCCATGCTGAACACCAGCACGGAGGAGTCGCTGTGCATCAACGCGTGTTCGACAAGGTTCATCGCGACCGACGTCTTACCCATAGAGGGTCGGCCGGCGACAATAATCAGATCCGACGGCTGCAGGCCTGCGGTCTTCTTATCCAGATCATCGAAACCGGTGGCGATACCGGTAATCGGCTCACGAGTAGCGTAGAGCTTCTCAACCCGATCGACTGTACGGGTCAGCAACGGCACCACGCGCTCAGGGCCACCATCTTTCAGCCGCCCTTCGGCAATCGCGAATATTGCCTGCTCCGCCTGATTGAGCAGATCATCGCTGGGCTGACCTTCCGGATTAAACGCCGACTCGGCAATCTGGTTGGCGGCACCAATCAGCTGCCTTAACGTTGAGTACTCGCGGACAATGCGTGCGTAAGCGACGACGTTGCTGGCGCCGGGCGTAGCATCGGCCAGCTCACCCAGATAAGCCAGTCCGCCGGCTTTATCGAGCAGTCCTTTAGACTGCAGGCGTTCGGCAATGGTCACCGCATCCAGCGGCTGGTCATCTGCTGCCAGATCTTCCATGGCCTCGAAGATGATCTCGTGGCTATGACGGTAGAAATCTTTCGGGCCAATGACTTCGGCAACATTGAACCAGGCATCGTCATCCAGCATCAGACCGCCGAGCACAGATTGCTCAGCATCCAATGAATGCGGCGGTACTTTTAGAGCACTTGTGCGTGAGCGCAAGCTGGCGACGGCAGCACCTACAGGTGCGCTGACGGCTTCTGATCCGCTGACGGCTCCTGATCCGCTGAGGGCTCCTGATCCGCTGAGGGCTCCTGATCCGCTGAGGGCTCCTGCCGGTGCCTCAGCAGAGGTGCCTGAGGTCGGTTCGTAAGGCGGTTGGTAGTCGTCTGCGCCCTCAGGGATACCAGGGTCTTCGATCGGACCAAGGTCCATATAGGCCGCTTGAGCGTCACTTGGCGCTTCGCGATCGGACTCACTGGAGGGGGATTTGTTATCGGACCCGGCCGACTCTTCAGCCATCTCAATCTATTACACTAAACGGGAAGACAGACTGGGATTTTCCGCCTGCTATTGCAAGCGGAAAACGACCCGGCAACTGAGAGTTACTCAGCCACTACGTTGAGCTTGATGCTCACGGTGACGTCGGAGTGCAGCTGCACATCCACGTCGAACTCACCAGTCGTGCGGATCACACCTTCAGGCAGGCGGATTTCGCTCTTGGAGACTTCAATAGCTTCAGCGGTCACCAGATCAGCGATGTCCTTGGTGCCGACTGAACCGTAGAGTTTGCCCTCTTCACCGGCTTTGGCCACATAGGTGATCACCAGTTCCTGCAGTTTTTCGGCACGGCCCTGGGCTTCACCCAACTGCTCATTGGCTGCGCGTTCGAGTTCAACCCGACGCTCTTCGAAGACTGCTCTGTTCGCCTTGGTGGAACGTACTGCTTTGCCCTGTGGAAACAGGAAATTACGGGCGAACCCGGCTTTGACGTTGACCTCATCACCCAGGTCACCGACGTTGGTAAGACGCTCAAGAAGAATAACGTTCATAACTTAACCCGCCTCAATTGTGCTGGTCGGTGTACGGTAACAACGCCAGATAGCGCGCCCGCTTCACTTCGGTGGCAAGCTGACGCTGCTGTTTTGCACTGGCACCGGTAATGCGGCTGGGCACAATCTTGCCGGTTTCGGTGACGTACTGGCGCAGCAGCTCCAGATCTTTGTAGTCGATATCCCGACCGTCCTGGCCAAGGTTGGCAAACTTGCGTGCAAATCCGCGTCTCATCAGCTGGTCTCCTCAGAATTTTCTGCATCGGGGGTTTCAGCGGCTGTGGTGTCTGCAGCCGCCGTTTCTTCCGTGGTAGCTTCCGCGGTGTCTTCAGAAGCTTCTCTGGAAGCACGACGCTCAGCGTACTCCTGCTCACGACGCATCTCGCGCTCGCGATCCTTCTCCTGCTCACGAAGTTCTTCTTCGTAAATCTTGGAATTGCCGGTGACAGCCTCTTTACGACGAATGAACATATTGCGGATCACCGCGTCGTTGAAGCGGAACGCGCTTTCGAGCTCTTTGAGCACGTCGCCGTTCACTTCGATGTTCATCATGATGTAGTGGGCTTTGTGGATCTTGGCGATCGGGAACGTCAGCTGGCGGCGTCCCCAGTCTTCCAGGCGATGAACAACGCCATTGCCGCGCTCAATCAGACCCTGATAGCGTTCGATCATTCCAGGTACCTGATCGCTCTGATCAGGATGCACCAGGAATACGACTTCGTAGTGTCGCATTGACTGTCTCCTTTCGGTGATAGCACTGCGCAGCCAGTCACTGGCAGGCTAGCGTCTCCGGGACTTCCGAGTCGGTAAAGACCTGTAGCCACGTGAGACAAGGGAATTGGATTTCTTGACCGTTTCTGGTCCCCGCCTGAAGCGGGACGCGAATTCTAGGGAGCTGGGCGAGTGCTTGCAAGCCCAGTGTTGGCTTCTTTTTCTGTCCAGCGGCTGGCGGCGCCCCCAGCCGCTGGCGGAAGCCTCTAGCCGTGGGCGGACCCGCGCTGACGGACGGCTTCGAACAGCAGCACCCCGGCGGCCACCGAAACATTCAGGCTTTCCACACCACCCGCCATCGGAATATGCACGACCTGATCACAGTGTTTGCGGGTGAGCGCCCGCATCCCGCGCTCTTCTCCGCCCACTATGATCGCCACATCGCCACTGAACTGGCCCTGCGACCAGGGCTGTTCCCCTTCACCGGCAGCGCCGACGATCCAGACCCCGGCATCCTGCAGCCACTTCAGCCGCCGCGCCAGGTTGGCCACCTCAACAATCAACAGGTTTTCAGCCGCACCCGCAGCGGTTTTCAACGCGGCGGCATTCAGTGGCGCACTGCGTCGCCGGGGCAGCAGCACTGCATCAACACCGGCAGCGCCGGCACTGCGCAGGCAGGCGCCGAGATTCCTGGGATCCAACACGCCATCGAGTATCAGCAGCAAACGGGATTCCGACATTTGCGACCAGCGCTGCTCAAGTTCGTGCTCATCGACAGGCTCCAGATCATGACAGTCAGCCACCACACCCTGATGCGCCCCTGACGCCCGCCTATCGAGGCGCTGTCGATCAACAAACTCCACCCGCACGCCAGACGCCCGGGCCAGATCGATCAGCGGCTGAACGCGGGAATCCGACCGGGTTTTCTGCACCAGCAGGACTCTTACCCGGCCTGGAGCTGAATCCAGCACCGACTGCACGGCATGGATGCCGAAGACCTCACTCACTTTTTACCTCTTGACCGATTGGCACCCTTCTTTCTGTTTCGGCTTTTACTGGTGTCTTTGGGCGCTCTGGCGCTACTGCCCGTCCTGCCGGACGGGGCGCTCAACAGCTGGAGATCCAGTTTGCCCTGCTCTGGAACAGCGTCTCTAAGCACCACCTGCAGGGTATCTCCCAGCGCAAACCGCCGCCCTGAACGCTCCCCGACCAGCGCCTGCGATTGAGGTCGGAACTGGAAGTAATCGCTGCCGAGTTCCGAGATATGCAGCAGGCCCTGCACGTAATAGCCGGTCAGCTCCACAAACAGGCCGAACTCGGTAACACCCATCACCACGCCGGAGAAGGTTTCACCGCGGCGCTGGGCCACATACTCACACTTGAGCCAGGCATCAACACCCCAGGACACCTCGTCTGCCCGCCGCTCCGCCATCGAGGTCTGAACACCGGTCGCTGCCAGATAGTCCATACTGAAAGCGGCACCTTTACCGGCCAGCACACTCTTGATCGCGCGATGCACTACCAGGTCCGGATAGCGGCGGATCGGCGAGGTGAAGTGCATATAGCGGGTGAGAGCAAGACCGAAGTGGCCTTTGTTGTCGGGACTGTAGACCGCCTGATTCAACGACCGCAGCACCAGAAATTCAAACAGCCAGCGATTGGGCACATCGCCCAGCTCGACCAGCGCGTCGCAGACGCCGCGCGGGGTGACCTCTCCGCGCGCCAGTCGCACGCCAGCATACGCAAACGCCTGACGCAGCTGTTCCACCCGGTCCACTTTCGGCGGCTCATGAATCCGGTACAGCGCCGGGGCACCGGCTTTTTCCAGAAACTCAGCAGCACAGACGTTGGCCGCGATCATCGCCTCTTCGATCAATTTGTTCGCTTCCACCCTGCGCTCCGGATGGATAGCCGCAACATGGCCGTTTTCATCGAGTTCCAGCCTCGATTCATGGGTATCGAAGTCCAGCCCTCCACGCGCTTCGCGGGCGGTCCGGAACGCCCGGTAAACCTGATCCAGCGCGGTCAGCGACTGGCGGACATCCAGCGGCACATCCAGCGCGCCAGTATCGAGAAACTCCTGCACCCGGGTGTAGGTCAGGCGCTGATGGGAACGGATCACCGCCTGATAAAATTCGAAACCGGTCACCCGCCCCGATGGGGAGACCTTCATATCGCAGACCATGGTCAGACGCGGCACATCGGGTTTGAGCGAACACAACTCGTTGGATATCGCCTCCGGCAGCATGGGCACCACCCGATCCGGCAGATAGACAGAGGTTGAACGCTCCCAGGCGGCGGTGTCCAGCGCGGATCCGGCCCTCACATAGTGGGCAACATCGGCAATCGCCACCACCAGCCGCCAGCCACCCCGGCGTTTTTCGGCGAAGACCGCATCGTCGAAATCGCGGGCAGTTTCACCATCGATGGTCACCAGCGGCATCTCCAGCAGAGACCGCCTGTCCCTGTGACCACCGGCATTAACCCGACTGGGCAAACGCTCCAGTTGCGCATCCACACCTTCAGGCCACGCAAGCGGTACCGCAAAGTTCGCCAGCATCGTGTCGGATGCCTGGTGCACGCCGCCGCCACGTACCCGCGTCTCTATGACCGTGCCCACCAGCCCACGGCGATCTTCGTCAACAATTTTAATGACGACGCTGTCACCGTCCTGGCCGTCGGCGGGCGCTTCGAGCAGCGAAATCCTGCCTTTGTAGTCTGGACTGAGTGAATCAACATAGGGATAACGGGTATGGGTCCGGAGAATGCCGATCAGCGGATCACTGCTGCGTTCAACCACCCGGACGATCCGGACATCTTCACCGCTGACCCTCGCTTCGACTTCATCACCCGGGCGCAGCCAGCTGCGTTTGCCGGTATCCACCGTGAGACCTCGAAAGGTCAGATTACGACCTGCGCGCTCCAGGCGATCCTGGACCAACGTCGCTGCCTCCGGGAGGTGATAGGCACCCTGATGGTCCTGAATCAGATCGCCGCTCCGCGTCATTCCGGACAGCAGCCGGCGCAGATCCCGCCGTTCCCGCGAGCGCTCAACCCCCAACAGCTCGGCAATTTTATCCTGAGCCATAGGTCCGGATTGTAGGAGCCGGCTTACCGCCCTGGCATTCAGAGTTTTCATCGGAGTTCAGACCCAGTGTTGTGGTTTGACAGTATGGAATCTTCTTTAGTACATTGCGCGCCCCGTTCGTCAGAGCGGACTTCACCCCGATGCCGAGGTGGTGAAATTGGTAGACACGCTAGCTTCAGGTGCTAGTGGGGGCAACCCCGTGGAGGTTCAAGTCCTCTCCTCGGCACCATATTCTGCTGGTCTTTGATCCGTTAGTTTGTCTGCGCTGAAACAGCCGTCTGCACCGGCTGTTCGGCACGAACAACACACAACCGGTCCGAACTGCGAGTGTCATGAACCACTTTTGTACCTGTAATCCGATTTGGCTCTTTTTCCACTGTGACTGGGTGTAATATCCACCGCCGTCGCCAGCAATACAGCCAGACTTCGCCTATCAGAACTCTTCCCACAGAACCTAATTGTCCATATCCAAATGCGCATCTGTTACTCCCTGGATAATTACGATCGCGCCAGCGGTGGCGCGGCACTCGCTGCCCGCGGGCTGGCCCACCACCTGGCCGACCTCGGTCACGAGGTATCTATCCTGCAGCCGGGCCGGAATTCCGACTACAGCGATGGCGCAATTCAGGTACACGGTCGAAATCTGCGCAGGCCCTATCTTTATCGTCAGCACGACCGGGATACTCTCGGCTGGAATCGCCAGTGGCGTCATACCGTCGACGACTATCTGGAGCATAATCCCACCGATCTGCTGATCACCCAGAACCGACTGCTGTCCAGCAGCATTGACGCCGCTGTCGCGAGAAACATTCCCACGGTGATCTGGGCGCATGCCTTTCGGCTGTTCTGTCCCGATAAATTTTTCCGGCGTGATCCGCTCCAGCAGTGCCAGGGCAACTGCACAGAGTGCATGGGCGGGATGTTCCGTGAGGCTGCAAAAAACAATCAACGCGCCTATCAGCACGGGCTGCAGCAGGCCAATCTGATCATGGCCAACAGCCAATATATGGCCAGGGTCATCAAACATCTGACTGATCGCGACGCGCCCGTCGTCTACCCGACTTTCGACCTGGATGACTGGCGCCAGCCCGGGGCAGCCCGGCGGGACCACGTGCTGTTCATAAAACCCCAGGAGGGTAAAGGCTTCTCGATCTTTCTCGACATTGCGAGGGCGCTACCGGACAAAACATTCGTGGTCGCTGGAAAAACCAGCCGCAGCGCAAGGAAAGCGCTGCAGCCTCTGGCCAACGTATCGACCATCGAATGGTCCAATGAAATGCCTCAGGTTTATGCGCGCACGCAGGCGCTGCTCGGCCCTTCAATATCGCCCGAGCCATTCGGCCGGGTGTTCGTGGAAGCCGCCAGTGCAGGAGTGCCCAGCATCACCAGTAATCAAGGTGGCATTCCGGAAGCAGTGGGGTCAGGTGGCATTCTGATTGACAATATTTACGATCTCGACGCCTGGGTGAACGCGCTGCGGTCATTAGATGATCCGGAAGTCCGTGGCGCTTTTGCGAACCGAGCCCGCGCTCATGCCTGTCAGTTCGACAGCAAAACCATTGGCCGGGCATTGCGCGACAGCGTGCTCGCCGCAACGGGTCTGGATTTACACGTCGGCTCACAGCGTAACTAACCACCAGAGCACCCGAGCCTCGCGGCAACTAACGCTGCGAACTCTGCCGACCGCCCAATTGGCGCCAATCTGGTGCAGACACTCCCACAGCGCACCGGAAAAGTTCACGCGACCCCTCAGCCAACAAAACAGTCGCAGCTGAACGTCAACGTCGGCATTGCCCCAAGGCCGACATAACCTTCTGATATATATACCAATCATCCGGCTATAGCGGACACGGACCGATGTCGTAAGACCATCAGGAGCACTGGCACGTTCTTTGAATTGCCTTTCTCTCCGGGCAGAAGCCCGAGAGCCACTGATAACGGAGCCAACGGTCCTTAATGTCACTGCTGCAACCTGAGATCCTGGGCCTCATTCTCACCATGTGTGCAGCGGGCGCCGTTGCCGGAATCACTGCAGGTCTGTTCGGCATTGGTGGCGGTTTCGTTGTGGTACCGGCGCTGCTGGCAGTATTTCCTCTATTCAGTTCGGCTGTCTCTGAGCTGATCTACGTTGCCATCGGCACTTCGCTGGCTTCCATCGTGGTGTCCTCCGCACGCTCAGTGCAGGCACACAACTCACTTGGTGCCGTCGATTTCGACGTGTTGCGCGACTGGTCGCTGTGGCTGGTGCTCGGCGTCGGCGCCGGTCTCTACATCGCCTCCATCACCGATGGCAAAAACCTCTTCGTGGTATTCGCATCCGGCGTACTCGTGTACTCACTGTATTTTCTGTTTCCCAATCTGTTCAGCCGCTTCGGCAACTCACTCACGATGCCCAGCGGCGCGGCGAAAATCGGCCTTGCTTCGGTGCTTGGCGGCTTCTCTGCGTTGCTCGGCATTGGCGGTGGCACGGTCACTGTGATGACCATGGTGATCTGCAACCGCCCCGTTCATCAGGCGGTGGCCACTGCCGCCGGGGTCGGCTTCATCATTGGCCTGCCCGGCGCCATCGGCTTTGTCATCCTTGGGCTCGGCGTCGAAGGACTACCGTTTGGTTCGGTAGGCTACGTGAATGTCCCCGCGCTGCTGGCCATCAGTGCGCTGTCGCTCATTACTACCCCGATTGGTGCGCGCTGGGCGCACAGTCTTGACGAACACAAACTCAAACGACTGTTCGGCATGTATCTGCTATTTGTGTCCTGCACCATGTTTTACAAAGCGGCAATGTTGTGACCGCCGGGTCGTCCAGTTCCAAGCCCGGAACCCATCGCGGTCGCACCACCTCATTCCTCAGGAGATCTCCATGACCCAATTCAATCGCAGAACATTCCTTGGCAGCTCCGCGGCCATCACCGGCACCCTCGCGGCTGCTGGCGCAGTGCAGGCCCCTGTTGCAGCAGCCAATACTGCAGGCACCCTTGCCGGTACCACCCCCGTCTACGGCCCGGCAGCCGGCGTCGCCAAGCTCAACGCCAACGAGAACCCTTACGGTCCGAGTAAAGCTGCGCTGGTGCAGATGTATGAAGCATCAAAACTGGGCGCTTACTATGTCGGCAATTCGGTTGCGACCCTGAAGTCGATGATTGCCGAGCGCAACAATGTCACGCCTGAACACATCTCGCTGAGTTCCGGCTCGAGCGGCGTACTGGCTTACCTTGCCGTAGCCGTCTCGCAGCAGGGCAAAATGCTGGGCCCTGACCTGTTCTGGGATACCACTGCCAAGGTCGGCGTTCGCCAGGGTGGTGAAATCAAACGGCTGCCGAAAACTGACGACCTCGGTATCGATCTCGACGCAATGTATGCAGCCATTACCCCAGACGTTGCACTTGCACATGTCACTAACCCCAACAATCCCACCGGCTCAGTGCTAGACACCGAGGAGCTGCAGACTTTCTGTAAAAAAGCTTCCAAGAAAACCAAAGTGCTGCTTGATGAAGCCTACAACGAGCTGACCGACGACCCGGAAGCCAACAGCATGGTTGGCCTGATCAACGATGGCTATGACGTGCTGGTTGCCAGGACATTCTCGAAGATCTATGGACTTGCCGGTATGCGTGTGGGCTACATGATCGCCTCGCCGGAAAACATCGAGCTGATCAATCGTTACGGGCTCGGCGACTATGCAATGAATCAGCCGGGCGTTGCCGCCGCGGTGGCCAGCTACAACGACTGGGGATTTCTGGAAATGTCCAAATCAAAGATTCTCGAAGCCCGGCAGATGATTGAAGCGGCGCTGAAAACCAATGGTCTGAGCGCGCTACCGTCCGAGACCAGTTTCCTGTTCGTGAATCTTGGCGAGCTGGATGCAGAAATCTTCCGGGAGAAGATGGCCGAGCAGAATGTGTTGATTCGAGGTGTTTATCGGGACTACACCAACTGGTCAAGAGTCAGCATGGGCAAACTCGACGCGGTCCAGATGTATGTTGACGCGTTGCCGAAGGCACTTGAAGAGACTCACAGGGCTATGCGGGCCTGAGGGATGGAGTCGAAAGCCGCCGGGATCCAGACTCGAGTCTGGATCCCGGCGGCTTTCGACTCCATCCCTCAGGCCCGCATAGCCCTGTGAGTCT
>CAKZWF010000064.1 GCA_937921865.1 uncultured Pseudomonadales bacterium
ATCTGTTCCTCTAGTACCTGCATATCCAGAACCAGCTGACCGACAATCCTGGACATGCGGTCCAGTGCGTCCTGTTCGGAAATAGCGCCTTTTTCGAAGCGGCGTGCGACGCGTTTGTTTTGCTTTATATAGATGGCCCAGGATTCTGAGTACTCGGACCCCATCTGAGCTGTAAGCGGTACCAATTCTCGGAGGCATTCCCATGCCGCGCTCTCAAGGGGTGCGTGTCTGGAGCGACACTCCTTGACAATTTTTTGCCGCTCGACATTAATCTGCTTCAGTTCTGGCTCCGTGAGATAGCCTTTCGGCATCGTCATCTGACCTGACGCGCAACCGAATAGCAGGGATCCCACAGTGGCCCAGCCAATAGTTTTCATGATCATGGCCCATCCTTTTGCCATAAAACGCTTTCAGGCTACGCTGGATGGTCCAACAGTGGTGTGAGTTTGGTCACGTTCTAATCATAGGAATCACCAGATCAGACAAGCACTGTGCCGATAGAAGAAGTCGGTTCGAACTGAAGTTTAGAACGGAAATAGATTAAACCTCGGTTCGACCCCGATTAAAGGCTCGAAGTGATGGTCTGAACAGAAATATATGGTGGCCAGGGGCAAAATCGAACCGGCAACCGCGTTGGGTCGACACGTGTCGGCAGTAAGAGCACAGCGCTCATCGAAGCGATGGAATGAAAGGATTGTATGGTGGCCAGGGGCAGAATCGAACTGCCGACACGTGGATTTTCAATCCACTGCTCTACCGACTGAGCTACCTGGCCGGAAAGGGTGCAACGTAAGCTGCGGTTCATGGCGGGGGCGGATGCCCGGGCGACGAAGGCCGCGTATTAAACCGGGCTGCAGGGCAAACTTCAAGGCCGGTTTGGTGGTTGTTGCGCGGTTTTCCGGTTCAGGTGTCGGTCGACACCCGCTGCAGCATGTCGCGGCCCATCAGCGCATGTCTGGGACTGTTGATCAGGCCTGAATCCAGCAGGATGACACCGAATATGATTGCCCAGCCCCGGGCTCGATCGAGGGTTGGCTGATCGGGTTGGTAGAGATCCAGTACCCGTTGTCGTGAGCTGCGATCAGGAAACAGGGCCCAGATTGATGCCAGATCGGTAGCGGCGTCGCCACTGGTGATATCGCCCCAATCGATTACCGCGGCAAATGCCTGGTTGTGAGTCAGCACGTTCTGAGCATGAAGATCTCCGTGCAGCCAGCAATTGCGGGTGGCTTCCGGTGCAGCCAGCCCCGTTTCCCAGAGTCGCTCGATATGTTTTGTGTATGCATCGGAAACCCCGCGTAGTCGATCGATGCGCACCTGCAGGGTGGTCTCGCGATCGCGCAACGGCACCCCGCGGAAGTCGTTTTCTGGCGCATTGTCCGGTGCTGGCTGATGCAGGGCTTTCAGGAACGCTGCCCAGACCTTTGCTTCAGCAGCTTCAGGCGGTGCCAGATCCGCGGGTTCACCGACAAACGCTGGAACAATACTCCAGTGCCAGGGATAGTCGTCCGTCGGCTCGCCGATTCGCAATGGCGCCGGTACCGGCAGGGGCAGCAGAGGCGCGAGTTCCGGCAGCCAGGTCTGTTCGTTTCGCACCAGGGTTGCAGCAAGTTCGCGTCGTGGCAGCCGGACAATCATCGTCTCGCCGAGTGTGAACAGCTGATTATCCCAACCGGATGCAAATTCGCGCATCGGCAGGCCCGCCAGATCAGGATGCTGGGTCTGCAGCAGCTGTCTGACCAGCTCAGAACTGAGCGTCAGCTCTGCTTCGGGTTTGCCTCCGGACATCCGCAGCGCGTCAGTCGGTGGCGGGCGGCACGTAGCCTTCAGCGTGATCGGTTGTGTCGTTGTCGAGAAACTTCTCGCGCTGCTCGGTGAGATATTTACGCGCCTGCGGGTCGCGCATATCCAGAGATTTTTCGTTGATCAGCATGGTCTGCAGGTGCTGCCATTGCTGCCAGGCCTGACGGGAAACCGTGTTGAAGATTTCTTCGCCTTTGCTTCCGGGCAGCGGCGGGTTGTCAAGACCTTCGAGTTCTTTGCCGTATTTACGGCAGACCACGGTACGGCTCATATCAGTGCAAACTCTTCTAAGGAGTCGATCAGTTTAACGGCGGGTGCGGATAGACCAAAGGCTTCGTTGCTGCCCGGCTGGTGCCAGCGCCAGCCATCTGTTTCTGCAACGTTCAAAGGAGCCGACCTCAGCAGTGCGTAAACCGGCTCGATGTCCAGGTGGTAGTGGCTGAAGGTATGGCGGAATCGCGGCGCATAGTGTTCGCTTGTCAATGCCGCCGGGTCCAGAGCCAGTTCCTGGGCCAGTTCGCTCAGCGTGGTCTGCACAGACCGTTCCGGGGGTGTCCACAAGCCTCCCCAGATACCTTGAGGTGGACGTTGTTCCAGCAGCACAGCACCGGCGTGATGCAGCAGGAACATCCGCGCCTGACGCACGGGTTTGAGCTTTTTCGGTTTGCGCCCGGGGTAATCGGCAATGGTATCGGTTCGGTATGCCTGGCAGGATCGGTGCATCGGGCAGGTTCCACATTCCGGTTTACTGCGCCGACACAGTGTAGCGCCCAGATCCATGATGGCCTGGGTGTAGTCGGCGAAGCGGCTGGCTGGGGTATGGCTTTCAGCATGATTCCACAAGATTCTGGCAACTGAGGTTTCTCCCGGGTAGCCGGACACCGCGTGATAACGGGCCAATACACGCTTCACATTGCCATCGAGAATGGCCGCCCGCTCTCCCTGGGCCAGGCTAGCAATTGCACCTGCGGTGGACCGACCGATGCCGGGCAGTTGCTGCAGCGCTTCGACTCCGCGCGGAAACTCTCCATTGAATTCGCTGCAGATCGTGTTGGCGGCCTTGTGCAGATTGCGCGCGCGGGCGTAATAGCCGAGTCCGGTCCAGTGATGCAGCACCGCGTCGATGGGTGCTTCGGCGAGACTTGCCACGTCTGGAAACCGGTCCATGAATTTCTGGTAGTAACCGACTACGGTGCCAACCTGGGTCTGCTGCAGCATGATTTCCGAGATCCAGACCCGGTAAGCACTGCGGTCAGACTGCCAGGGTAGATCTTTTCGACCGTGTTGGTCCCACCAGTCGAGCAGCCGGCCAGCGAATGAATCCACTCAGGATTCCGGTTCAGGTTTAGCCGCCGAGCGAGAAAAGATATCCAGCAGGTTCTTTGCTGCGTCGCGATACTCTTCAGGCACCTGCTCATCGATTTTTTCTTCGATCTTGTTGCGCAGTTCGCTGCCTTTTTCCGATGTCAGCGCGCTCGCGACAATTCGCTGGGCAGCGGCCTGGTCCACCGCACAGCGGGGTTCTTCCAGGGTGCCTCGACAGCGCAACGGAATCGGTAGTCCAACCAGCAGCGGGTTCACATCAAAGCTGTGCATGTCCGGATTGTCTTCAAAGACGATGTCCAGCTGCATATCCAGCGCGTCGGTCAGCGGATCATAGACGCCGGCGATGGCGGCGGTCAGATTGTCCAGCGCGAAATCCATCGCATGCTGGGTGCCGTTCACACTCCACTCGCCTATAAATCGCTCGTACTGCCACAGTTCCGGCCACTTGCGGATATGCTGGTCTTCGCGCAGCAGGGTGGCCAGCGCCAGCAGAGGCTGCTTTATTCTGCTGATATCAATAGTGCCTTTACCGCCATTGAATTGCGTTTTGCCGCTGACTGATCTGATCAGTTCCTCTCGAGTGTTGCCCGTCATAGTGATCGCGCCGCCATATGCGAGGGGTGCAATCCAGGTCAGCCTCTGATCAAGCCAGGTAACCAGCGCCTGGCTGTCGACATCGTTGAGATCCGGTGCGATCCGCCAGGCCACCTGATCCCGCTCGGCGTTGATGTCAATTTTTGCAGTAGCGCTGCCGCCGAAGAACTCGGGTATCGACAGCTGCGTCGTGCTGTTACCAGCGGTATTGTTCAATTCAAGGCTCAGGTTCTCGAACCTCTCGCCTTCAAGTTCAATGGCGTCCAGCACACAGTCACCCTGCCAGTCGTAACTGCGCCAGATCGAGATTGGAATGATTGCGTCGTCCGGGTCAATGTAGCTGCTGGCGCTACCAATGGTCGCATCGACATTGCAGAGTCCTGAAGTCAGGACTGTTTCGAAGCGCGTGTCGAGGAGTTGAATCTGGTCAGAATCTGGCCGGTAAACCAGCTTGCCCCGGGCGTCGAGCGGTATGTTCTCAGCGTCGCTGGGCTGATATTTGACTCGGGTTTCGAACGGTGAAGCCTGATTGAACGCGAAATCGTTCAGCTTGAGGTATTCAATCCGAGTCTCGTCGGTCTCGGTGCGCATGATCAGGTTATCAAGCTGCAGCGAGCGGATCTGCCACTGGTTCAGATCCTGATTGGCGATCACTGAACGAAGATCGAGATCCAGATTCAACGTGGCTAACGCGTAGTCGCTGCCTTCATGACTGGCACTGATCTGTTCTGCGCGCAGAGTCAGAGGCGGAAACAGCCGCCATTGCAGATCGCCGTCGATGCTAACCGGCACTCCGGTCTGCTGCTCGATCAGTGCTGTGAGCTGGGGTTTCAGTTTGTTCGGGTCACTCAGCAGATAGTAGGCACCGGCTGCAAGCGCCAGAGTCAGACCGATAATGAGAGCCAGGAGCCAGCCAATGAATCGCAACATGTCGCCATCCGTAATTTGCAGACGCGATCATAATACGGACCTCAAGCTGAGTGTTGGCTGAACACCATGCTCATTGCCTCGCGCAGGCCAGGCGTGTGGACCTAGGTGTGCCGAGGTTGGTTGCGGTGGCGGCGCGACATCCTCGGGCCGAACAGCTTTGGCATCAGCTCAGGTGCTTTCAGTCGTCGATTACAAGCGGATACATGCGCTGTCAGCGCGAGTTCAGCGTTCTGGTACGTGCTGTACGGCCCCATCGATTGGTTACCGCGCACGTTGAAATACCATTGGGCATCCTGTCCCTGGTAGATTCTCTGCGTTTCCATGCTCTTCTAACGCTTAGTGCGATTTTTATTGAAAGTTCAAGTGTCCCCGTATGCTGTATTGCACCACAAAATCATGAAGTTTTTGTATCACTATGTAAGCAAGCTGACGATATGTTCATTTTCTTCCCTGTGACCCGCTTGGCGAGCAAGCCGCTCAGGCGTTTTTTCACTGTTATCGGTGCGCTGCTGGTTGCTGGCTTTGCTGCGGCTCCGGTGCTGGCAGAGACACTGCGAGGCCAGGTGGTTACGGTATTCGACGGTGATTCGTTCATCCTGCTGGTTGGCGACGCTCAGATCGGTATTCGTATGGTCGAAATCGACACGCCGGAAGTTGGCCAGGACTGGCATGACGAGGCAGGCAGAGCGCTGCGTCGAAAAATTCTGCGGCAAGCGGTTGCGGTAGACATTGTCGATCGCGATCGCTACGGCCGCCTGGTGGGTAAAGTCTGGCTTGGCGAAAGAGATATTAATCGCGAGATGATTGTCGAAGGTCACGCCTGGGCATACCGCCAGTATCTGCGCGATGAGAGTCTGCTTGAGGATGAAGCGGCCGCTCGGGAGGCGACGCTCGGGCTCTGGGCTCTTGCTGATCCGCTGCCGCCCTGGCGCTGGCGCCATCAGCAACGTGGCGGCGAAGAGCAGAAGACTGCAGCCGACTGCAGAATAAAAGGCAACATCAGTAGTTCAGGCAAGCGCATCTATCATGTTCCCGGGCAGCAGTACTACGAGCAGACTCGGATCAGTACCGGCAAAGGTGAGCGCTGGTTCTGCACGGAAGCGGCGGCGCGTAAGGCGGGCTGGCGGCGTTCACGGGTCTAGGTGGGTTCTGGCGATTTGTCACCGCGAAAGTCGTAGAATCTGCCGCGCATTCAAGAGCGTGAGATGTGATATGGCGGTTGATTCCTGGGACCCGGCAGCAGGCGGGGAACCCTCAGAGCTGGATGTGGCGAGGCTGTGTCTGGCATCCGCTGCCCTCGAAAAGCAGGATTTTGGTCTGTCTGCACATGAGATTGCCCGTCTGGCGCCCTTCGCCCGGCAGCAGGGTGCGGTTGATTGGGCACAGCTGGCCCAGGGGCTGGAATCTGCTCAGATCGTCGCGCTGGTCAGACTGTTCACACTCGCGGAGTCGGCTTTTCCCGCCTGGGAATCCGGTCCCAGATCACCCGTAGTGCCGCTGGTGGCTTTGCTCAAGTCCCGCGCTGCTTATCCGAGTGAGCTCACCCGCTGGATCAAAACCAATACCAGCAATCGGTTTTTACCCTATGGCAGCCTGATGGATCGGCTGTAACCCGCCCGGTTCGATACGTATACTGGCGCCGCCGCTAATTCGGCACCCCCGAAGTAAATGCAACCCGGGGTCCAGGATAAACAGGTAGCAGTTATGAACCAGCCTTCCTCCCGCGCCGCCAGTGTGAACCGGGATACCCAGGAGACGCAGATCGCGATTACGCTCGATCTTGATGGCAGTGGGCGTTGTGAGATCGCCACCGGCGTGCCGTTTTTTGATCACATGCTCACCCAGATCGCCCGGCACGGTCTGATTGATCTGGATATCCATGCCAAAGGGGACCTGGAAATAGACGCCCACCATACCGTTGAGGATGTGGGCATTGTGCTCGGCCAGGCAATGGCTCAGACGCTTGGCGATAAAAGCGGGCTTACCCGCTACGGTCACTCCTATGTGCCGCTCGATGAAGCGCTGTCGCGCGTGGTCGTCGATTTTTCAGGGCGACCGGGCCTGGTTTACCAGGTCGACTATGTTCGCGGCCGGGTAGGTGATTTCGATCTGGATCTGCTGGCTGAGTTCTTCCAGGGATTCGTCAACCATGCGCAGGTGTCGCTGCACATCGATAACCTGCGTGGGTCCAACGCCCATCATCAGGCGGAAACGATTTTCAAAGCCTTTGGTAGAGCGCTGCGCATGGCGGCAACGCCGGATCCGCGCATGGCAGGTCAGGTTCCGTCCAGCAAAGGATCCTTGTGATCCCGCTGCTGATTCCTGCGATCGATCTAAAAGACGGCCGCTGTGTTCGCCTCAAACAGGGTCGGATGGAAGACGTCACCGTTTTTTCTGATGATCCTGTGGCCATGGCATTGCACTGGGTTGAGCAGGGTTGCCGCCGTCTGCATCTGGTCGATCTCGACGGCGCTTTTGCCGGAGTGCCGCGCAATCGTGAGCTCATCAATGCGATCACCGATGCGGTGGGTGAGATACCCGTGCAGGTTGGGGGCGGCATCCGTGACCTGGAGACAATAGGCGCTTATCTCGAGGCCGGCATAGCTGGCGCCATCATCGGCACCCGGGCTATCGAAGAGCCGGACTTTCTGCGCGCGGCGGCGGCTGAATTTCCCGGCAGCGTGATTCTGGGTCTGGATGCTCGGGATGGCTTGCTGGCGACTGCCGGATGGGACGAAACTTCATCAAAACGGGCGGTAGATTTCGCTGCTGAGATGGCCGATCTCGACCTTGCCGCAATCGTTTACACCGATATTGAACGCGATGGCATGCTCACCGGCGTTAATGTGGAAGCGACGGCGGCGTTGGCAGCGGCGACCAGAATTCCGGTGATTGCTTCAGGTGGGGTCACTAATGAAGCTGACATTGCAGCCTTGATAGACGGTTTCAAAGGCACGGCCAGCTCGCTGTTCGGAGCGATTACAGGCCGGGCGATCTATTCCGGGACTCTGGACTTTCGAGCCGGGCAAGCGTTGTTCGATCAAGCCGCCTGACGCGGCGCTGTTTCTGCGCCAGATCCCCCAGCGTAATCAGACGCACGTCATCCGGCAGATCGATGAGCTGCCGCTCTAAAAACTTCAGGGTGCTTCGATACGGGTGGGCAATGACCACCGCGTGACCTTGACGCCGGGCAATGCGCAGCGCTTCGCGGTATGACGTTTCGATGGCCGCCATGTTCGGGTCGTGATCCAGAAATACATCCCGACGCAGCGTTGGGATCCGCCAGGCCCGGGCCGTAGTTTCGGCCACGGTTCTGGGGGTGGTGCGGCTGTCGAGAAAAAACAGTCCACGCCGCTGAATGTTGTCCATCAGTTGATTCATCGGTTCGTGATGCTGAGTCAGCAGGCTGCCGGTGTGGTTATTGACACCAACCGCCTGGGGCACGTTGGCCAGCGCGGCTGCAAACTGGTGATCGAATCGCTCCGCGGTCATTCCCAGGGTCAGCGTGCCGCGCTCAGTCCGCAAATTGGCTGGCGGCATTGGCTCCATTGGCTGGTGCAGAATGACTTCTTTGTTTTTCAGGACAGCCTGGCGGGCAATCTGCGGAGTGTGCGGCGCGAATGGCAGCATGCCAAGGGTGATCGCGCCGGGGAGATTAACCAGCCGGCGCGCTCGGTCGAGGTGGTAACCAACGTCATCCACAACAATCACCAGTTCAGCCGCCCGGGCTGGGGGTGAAAGCGCAAAGCAGATTAAGACGATTGAGAGTGTTTTCAGCAGTCGGGCAAACGTGCGCGTGATTGCGGTGCTGACTGAAGGGCTCCTAACGCTAGAAACGAGGGGCAAAGTGGCTGCTTACACTCGATGATCGTTAGGCTCAACAGAATAGTCGGCACCAAATCACATTGCCAGCAGCGCGACCGGTTTCAGCCGAAAATTTTCGGGCGTGGTTTTTACAGTCTCGCCTGGAGACTGTTGGACTCTTCTTCAGCTCGGGCGGTGTTCTGGCTTTTGAGAACTTCAAGAGCGGTTGCCATCAACTCATCGTCTGCGCTGGAGTTTTCGAGGTTTACCCCATTGACCCGCATGTCGGGCTCAATGCCGATGTTGTGGATCGACGCTCCGTTGGGTGTGTAGTAATAGGCAGTGGTGAGTTTGATGGCTCGATGATCATCGAGTGGCATCACTGACTGAACGGAACCTTTGCCGTAGCTGGTGGCACCAATCAATGTCGCTCGGGAGTGGTCTTTAAGGGCGCCGGCCACAATCTCTGCTGCAGAAGCCGAGCCGCCGTTAATCAGAATCACAATCGGTTTGCCGGCGAGGGTGTCTTTACCGGAAGCTCGATACTTCAGGTGGCTGGAGGGCAGCCGTCCGGAGGTATAAACAATCAGGCCGTCTTCTAAAAACGCGTCGGCAACACTGACCGAGGCCTGCAGCACGCCACCCGGATTGTCGCGCAGGTCTAAGACCAGACCTTCCAGACTCGACTGATTTTCTTCGGTAAGTTTTTTCAACGCGCCGAGAAAGTCTTTGCCGGTGGTATTGTGGAACTGAGAAATTCGGATATAACCATAGCCGGGCTCAAGCATCTGCTCTTCAACACTGGCAATCTCGATGATCGCCCGGGTCAACGTGACATCTCGCGTCTGCTGGTCGTTGCTGATAAGCAGATTCACGTTGCTGCCCGGCTCACCGCGCAGCAGTTCAACAACGTCGGTCAGACGTTTCCCGCGCAGGGAGGTGTTGTCGAGTTCCAGGATCCGATCACCGGCTGCCAGTCCGGCCGAATTCGCCGGGCTGTCGGGCATGGGGGCAATAACTACGAAGTGATCGTCCATCAGGCCGATTTCGATGCCGATGCCGCCGAATTCACCAGTGGTGTCTGCTTCGAGCGCGTCGAGATCACCGCCATCAACATAGCGGGAGTGGGGGTCGAGTTCGCTGAGCATGCCTTTCAGGGCGCCTCGCACCAGTTCACGCTCGTCGATCTCGCTGACGTAGCTTTCGCGTACCTGGGAAAGCACCTCGCCAAAATCACGTGCGTCTGCACTCGGGCCGCTGGGCTTAAGCCAGGCGTGATAGCCGGAGATACCCAGTGCGATGCCGGTCACCATGCTCAGCACGATCCCGAATAGAGTGATAGGACGCAGGCTCATGTTGAGAGTTTGGCACCTAAATCAGCGTTTAGCGAGCCATCCTATAGGATCCCGGGCGACGCCTTTATGACGTACTTCAAAGTACAGGCCGGTTCTTGCCTGTGCGCCACTGTTGCCAGCCCGGGCAATAACCTCGCCACTTTCCACCCACTCGCCTTCGGTTTTCAGCAGTATGTCGGCATGTCCGTAAAGGCTTAAGTAGCCGCCGCCATGATCGACGATGGTGAGCAGACCAAACCCCCTTAGCGCATCAGCAAAGACCACACGGCCGCGAAATACGGCTTTGATCGGCTCACCCTCATCGGCGGCGATAACAATACCGGTCCAGGACAGACGTCCATCCGCCCTGGACTGACCGAAAGCGTTTACCAGTCTGCCCATGATCGGCCAGGGCAGCTTGCCGCGGTTCGCAACAAACGCGCCACCATCCAGCTGGGTCGCTCGGCGTCGGAGTTCGGCCAGCAGGGTTTCCAGCCGGTCCCGGTCATTATTCAGCCGGCGCAGTTGTGCTGATTTGCTTTCAACCTGGGCAGTCAGCTCGGTAATCTTGGTTTCCCGCGCTGCCCGCTCGCGCGTCAGTTTGCGTTGTTCATCGGCCAGCGTGCGCTGTTTGCGCTGCGCGTCTTCGCGCTGGGTTTCCAGTCGGAATCGGTTGTCTGCCATCTGATCGAGCGTGCGCTGGTAGTCTTGAATCACCTCCATACGCGCCTCGGTGAAGTAGCGGTGATAGCGCATCAGGCGATTCAACTGTTCAGGAGACTGCTGATTGAGCAGCAGTTTGACGTAATCCTCACCGGACATTCGATAGCTGGCAGCCAGATGTTCGGCTATGTGCTCAGCCTGGGTTCTGCGTTGGGTGTCCAACTGCGTTTGCTCTGCTTCGATCCCGGCGATTTTGCTATTGGTGTCGGCAAGCTTTGCGCGAGCCTGCTCAACCTCACCGGCGACCTGGGCTACCAGTTTGTCGACCCTCTGAAGGTCCAGTTCTGCTTGGGCGCGTCGTTTTTCGTCGCCCTTGATGCCTGTTTCCAGCCCGTTGATCGCTTTGACTAGCTTGGCGATGTCCTGCTCGGTCGAGGCGAGATCAGACTGCCCGGCAGCAGTCAGTGCTGCCAGCAGCAGGATAATGCAGCAGGTGGTCAGCCGGAGCATCTGCGGCGCGCTGCTGATCAAGCGCTGCGCTGTTCCCGGATGGTGGCGATTGAGCGACCGGTCATTTCACCAGGCACCTCCAGATGCATCAGGGTCAGGATGGTCGGAGCTATATCCGACAGGGTGCCGTCTGCAGCCAACTCGATTTTCTGAGGTCCGACATAGACCAGAGGTACCGGTTCACTGGTGTGTGCCGTGTGGGCCTGCTGGGTGTGGGCGTCGTGCATCTGTTCGACATTGCCATGGTCTGCTGTGATCAGCATCTGGCCTCCGGCGGCGTTGACTGCGGTGCCCAGTTTGCCCAGACAGTCGTCCAGCGTTTCGACGGCTTTGACGGCCGCGTCGAAGTTGCCGGTATGGCCAACCATATCGCCGTTGGCGAAATTGCAGACGATCACGTCGAATGCCCGATTCTCGATCGCGGTGATCAGTTCCTGGGTCACCTTCCCGGCGCTCATCTCCGGACACAGATCGTAGGTGGCAACTTTGGGTGATGGCACCAGCAGCCGTTGTTCACCCGGGTAAGGGTCCTCCCGGCCGCCGGAAAAGAAGAAGGTCACGTGGGCGTATTTTTCCGTCTCAGCAATCCGCAACTGGGTCTTGCCGAGACTGGCAAGCCACTCGCCGAGGGTGTTGGTCAGGACGGCTGGTTCGAACGCGCAGGACGCATCGATATCGTCAGCATAGCGGGTCAACATCACGAAATCGGCCAGTTGCACCGTGCTGCGACGTTCGAAACCGTCGAAATCCGCTTCAATCAGCGCGCGAGTGATCTGTCGCGCCCGATCTGCCCGGAAATTCATGAACACCACAGCATCGCCGTCATGCATGCGCACCGGCAGGTCTTCGCTGGCATGAATTGCCGTGGGCTGCACAAATTCGTCGTTTTCATCGCGCTGATAGGCCTGTTCCAGGGCATCCAGCGGATCGGTGGCATGAAACGGTGCTTCGCCGCGCACGATCAGATTGTAGGCGCGCTCGACCCGGTCCCAGCGCCGGTCCCTATCCATCGCAAAGTACCGGCCACTGATAGAGGCGACGTGTCCGATGCCGAGTTCGGTGAGCAGTTCATGAGCCTGCTCTATAGACGCTCGAGCACTGCGCGGCGGGGTGTCACGGCCGTCGAGGAAGGCATGCAGCATCACCCGTGCCACGCCCGCTGCGGCAGCAGCTCGAATAAGCGCAAAAATCTGCTGCTCATGGCTGTGCACTCCACCCGGAGACAGCAGCCCCATCACGTGCAGGGTGCCGGAGGATTTTTTGACCTTGTCGAAAGCCCGATTCAACGTCCGGTTGCGGGCAAATTCACCCTGTTCGATGGCTCGATTGATCCGAGTAAAGTCCTGATAGACCACCCGGCCAGCACCCAGGTTCATATGACCCACTTCAGAGTTGCCCATCTGACCGTCGGGGAGGCCCACATCGGTGCCGGATCCGGAGATCAGGGTATGGGGCTGCTGAGACCACAGCCGGTCCCAGTTGGGCGTATCAGCAGCCGCGATGGCATTGGATTCGCTCGTTTCGCTGTAGCCGAAGCCGTCAAGAATGACGAGAAGGGTGGGGGTTTTCATGGCCGTGCGCTGGATCTCGAGTGAGCGCGCATTCTAGCAGAACAAAGCCGATCCGGATTGGCTTCGGCACGCCAGCGAGGTGTGTATAATCGCGCGTTTTCCAATAGCGCCAGCACCTAAGTAGATATGGAGAAACTGTTCGAGTTTATCGGCAATCACATGATCCTGGTCGGGACCTTCGTGTTTCTGCTGGCGTTGTTCATCCGTAATGAAACCCGCCGTGGCGGCCAGGCGGTATCTGCCCAGCAGCTGGTGGACATGGTGAACCGCGAGAATGCGCTGGTGCTCGATGTCCGGGACAAAAAAGAGTTCGAAGCCGGTCATATTGTTAATGCCATCAATATTCCCTACGCCGCCCTGGAAGGACGTCTTGGTGAGCTAAAGAAACACCAGGAACGACCGCTGGTAGTCGCGTGCAAGATGGGCCAGCACTCGGGCACAGCAGGGACCCTGCTACGTAAAAATGGTTTCACAAACGTGCAGCGCCTTACCGGCGGTATTGCGGAATGGCGTAATCAGAATCTGCCGGTGGTTAAAGCGTGAGTGAAGCGAGCGATCAGCCGGCGACCGGCAATCAGGGCCAGGTTCGTCTTGAACGACTGTATCTGAAAGACGTTTCTTTCGAATCACCGAATACCCCGGAAACTTTCACCCAGACCTGGGAACCCCAGATCAATCTGGAGATTAACAACCGCTCCCAGCGGGTGGGTGACGCTCACTACGAGGTGGTGCTCACCGCAACTGTAACGGCGACTCTGAGTGATAAAACCGCTTTTGTGGTCGAAGTTCAGCAGGCGGCAATTTTTGCTATGTCAGGTCTACCTGAAGAGGTGGTTCATCGGGCCATTGGCACCGTGTGCCCGAACACACTGTTCCCCTATGTCCGTGAGACCGTTGATTCGTTAGTTGTTCGCGGCGGTTTTCCTGCCCTGCACCTGGCACCGGTGAACTTCGATGCTGCCTACGCGGACGCGCTTAAGCAGCAGCGCGACCAGGCTCACTGACCGCCGGGATAATCCAACTGCCGCCAGGCTTCGTATACCGCGACCGCCACAGTATTGGCGAGATTCAGGCTGCGCGAGTGCGCGAGCATGGGCAGTCTCAGTAGCGCTTCGGCCGGCAGACTGTTGAGTACCGACTCAGGTAAACCGCGCGTTTCCGGCCCAAACAGCAGCACATCATCAGCTTTGAAGATTGCGTCAGAAAATTTTCGCCGACCGCGGGTACTGAAAGCCCAGACGGTCTCTGCACCCAGATTGCGGGCACTTTCGAGCGCTGCCTCAAGAGATCTGTGCCGACGGGTGCTGGCCCATTCATGGTAGTCGAGACCCGCCCGCTTCAGCTTTGCATCCTCCAGCGTAAATCCTAAAGGCTCCACCAGATGCAGCCTGGCGCCGGTGTTGGCGCACAGTCTGATGATGTTGCCAGTGTTCGGAGGGATCTCCGGCTCATAAAGGATTACCTGTACGGGCATCAAGTTCCGCCAACGCTTACCAATTCTCTTTTTATACTGAATTGAGACCCCAATAGGAGCAATGCTTTGCGAGCGGTTATCCGTTGGCTTCCATCCTGGCTCAGCCGGCCGGATCAGAGCCGACCGGCTGCGGACGTATACATGTCCCCGAAAACGTTAGCCGTCGCGAAAGGCGATCGTGGGGGTGACCGTTTGCACCTGCACCTGCACCTGCGGGCGGATCCGATCGATCAGCTGTCTGCGGCCAGAGATGTGCTCAAGCTGCAGAGCCACGATGTCGGGTTGAAATCTACCAGCTGCAATCTGGTGCTGGCGTCTGAACTTTACTCGGTATCGCTGCTGGAACGCCTGCCGGTAACTGACGAAGAGCTGGTAGAGGCGGTGCGCTGGAGTATTCAGGAAAACATCGAGTTTCCGGTGGATACCGCCGCCGCGATAGAATTATCTTCTGGCGGGAAAGACGCCAGAGACTGCTACAGATCCAGCCGCTGAAGGCTCTCTTTAGGTAGCCGCTGAAGGCTCTCTATAGTTAGCCGCTGAAGGCTCTCTATAGGTAGCCGCTTAGAGCTCAGCGCAGATCGTTTAGTTCGAGGTCGGCGATTTTGCGGGTGAGGGTGTTGCGTCCCCAGCCGAGCAGTTCGGCGGCATCTCGTTTGCGTCCGGCGGTTTTCTTCAGCGCAGCTCGGATCATGATTTCTTCGAATTTTGGTTGAGCGATCTGCAGCAGCGGTGTGTTGAGACTTTCAGAAGCTCGCTCAGCCCAGTTTTCCAGCGCCCTTTCCCAGCTGACTTCGGAAGGTGACTCCTGTTCCGAGTCGCCACGGAGTTCAGGTGGCAGATCGCTGACATGGATCTCGCGGCCTGAGGCCATGACCGTCAGCCAGCGACAGGTGTTTTCCAGTTGTCGGACGTTGCCAGGCCAGCTGAGTGAACACATGAAGTCGATAGTGTCAGGGCGTAGAACTTTGTTTTCGCCGCCCAGTTCCTTGGCCGCCTGGTCAAGAAAATGCCGTGCCAGTAGTGGGATGTCACCGCGCCGCTCAGCCAGCATTGGCACGTGCACGCTGATGACATTGAGTCGGTGAAACAGATCCTCCCTGAAGCTGCCTTCGCGAACGCAGATCTCCAGGTTCTGGTGGGTGGCGGCAATGATCCGTACATCCACTCGAATGGGCGAGTGACCACCCACCCGATAAAATTCTCCGTCAGCGAGCACCCGTAGTAAGCGGGTTTGTGTGTCTGGCGGCATGTCACCTATTTCGTCAAGGAACAGGGTTCCGCCGTTGGCCTGCTCGAAGCGCCCGACACGGCGGCTGTTGGCACCGGTAAACGCGCCTTTTTCGTGTCCGAACAGTTCCGACTCAACCAGCTCGCGAGGAATCGCTGCCATATTCAGAGCAACGAAAGTACCGTCTGCGCGAGGACTGTGGCGATGCAGGGCTTTCGCAACCAGCTCTTTACCTGATCCTGATGCGCCGCGGATCAGTACTGTGACATTAGAGTTGGCCAGTCGACCGATTGCCCGGAAGACTTCCTGCATGGCAGGTGCCTGACCAATGATCTCCTGGTCGAGCATCGGTTCGAGCTTTCTAGGAATGGCGATCTCGTCATTGACCTTCATCGCCCGCTGAACGATGGCAACGGCTTCGTCGACATCGAACGGTTTGGGCAGGTATTCGAATGCTCCGCTCTGATAAGCATTAACAGCGCTGTCGAGATCAGAGTGGGCAGTCATCACGATGACCGGCAGATCAGGATAGGCATCGTGGACGTTGGTCACGAAGTCCAGGCCGTTCATCCCCGGCATTCTAACGTCGGTGATGATTGCGCTGGGGCGCTCGTCGTGCAGCAGGTGCATCGCATGATCGGCTGAGGCGAATGCGGTGATTGGAATGCCGGCCTGAGACATTGCCCGTTCCAGAACCCAGCGAATGGACTGATCGTCGTCGACTACCCAGACCTTATCGTTCGACATTGCTGGCGCTTCACTCATCGACACGTGTCTCCAGGGGTAAGAAGATTGAGAAGCAGGTTTCGCCAGGCTCGCTGTCGCATTCGATCATGCCTCTGTGCTGGGTGATGATGTTCTGAGTGATCGCCAGGCCCAGCCCGGTGCCATCGGCACGCCCGGTGATCATGGGTAAAAAAACCTTGTCCTGCATGTCTTCCGGGATCCCGGGTCCGTTGTCGATGATGTCGATCTGGGCAACCAGTCGGTGCAGGGTGTTGCCAATCGTGAACAGCCGAACAATCCGGGTGCGCAAAGTGATCGTAGGATTGACGGTCTGCGTTTCGACGAATACCTGAACTGCGTTGCGCATCATGTTCAGGGTTGCCTGAATCAGACGATCTTCGTCTGCATAAAGGTCCGGAACGCTGGGGTCGTAGTCCCGTTGAAATACGACCTGCCCGGGAAATTCGGCATAGATCAGACGGACCACATGTTCCAGAATCTGATGTACGTTCACCGCCTGAAGCTTTGGCTGCTGGTTTGGTCCAAGCATCGTGTCGACCAGATCTCTGAGTCGGTCCGCTTCCTGGATGATCACGTTCGTGTATTCCCGCAGCTCCGGAGATTCCTTGAATTCGCGATCGAGCAGCTGTGCGGCACCCCGCAGGCCACCGAGCGGGTTTTTGATCTCGTGGGCAAGACCCCGGGTCAGTTCCTGGATAGTTTTCTGGGAAGACAGCACCTGCTCTTCGCGATTGATCCGCAGCAAACGATTCATAGGCGTAAGTTCGATAATCGAAGCACCGCCGATTGTGTCGTAGCTGATGGTGAGATCCGCTTTGATTCGCTGACCGTCACGCATTCTGAACACCGCGCCACGGCGCGTCACCGGTTCTCTGGATTGGAACAGATCCGTCAGGTCGCCAAACTCGAGACTGCCATCGTTCATCAGATAGTCGCGCAGCGAACCGCCAACGGCGCGTCTTTCGCTGACGCCAAAGAGATCCTCTGCGGCCTGATTCATAGCCCGAACCGTCTGCGTCGTATCGAGCACCACCACTGCGGTGGTCAGCAGATCGAACGCATTGGCCTTGTAATCAGGCACAGCCATATATTCCGTTGCCGGTTCCATAAGAAGAAAAGAGCAAAAAACGGTCCAACTTTAAACTGGTGCGTAAAATAATGGTGTGAGTGTTTACTTACCCATATAGGCCTATTAGGCGATCAGGGTCTAGCGGCGCCGCGGCTCAACTCAGGGCGCGATGATACCGCACAACGCACCATAAAGGTGCGAATGTGCGAAATTGGTTCGTTTAGTTGGTTGGGCTGGGTCTTGGTGCGGCGGCAACGCGTTGCAGATGGAAAGTGGTTGGTGCACTGCTGATCAGTACTTTGCCGCTGTCGTCGATGACCTCCGCCTGCACGCTGTGGGTGCCACGGTCGACATTAGGCAGCATGAAGACAGTCTGGGCGGCAGCCTGTTCGGGTTTGCCGTCCAGCAGGATTCGGACCCGATGGCCAATCTGGAGTTCGGGGCTTACTTCGGCAACCACGTTGACGTTTCCCGCGTTCTCTCGAACGGCTTCATCATTGCTCGGAGCACTGATGTTCAGGCTTGCGTAAGTGAACGGCGCCGCTTCGGATTCTTCATCAGTGGGATCAACAATCCATTGCTCACGACTCTCTGGCTCTGCGGCTGGGAAGGTGTTGGGCGTCTCTACCGCAACGGCCTCGCTTGATTGACCTTCTTTGGGCGGGACATCGGTGAAAACCACATTGCCATTCTCGTCCACAGTTTTGTAGATACGGCTGGCTGCATGGCCGTCCATACAGAGTCCAAAAACGGCTATCGCCACGATCAAGACAAGTAAATTTCTAAAATATCCGGTCATTGTCTGACTCTCACCAATTAATAGAGGATTCGTCGCCTGTTCTTACGATTGTCCTGCAGTTGGGCTGAACAGCGCCTGAATGGTAGCTGCACCACTTTGGGTGCTTGGCCAGATACTCCATGGATCATTGGCCAGATGCTCCGTCGGAATGGTCCGCCTACCGTTCGTCAAGCTACCACGATCTGATGGAGCGGTGTGTTACCAGCCTCGCTATTTTGGACTTCGGATAGGTAAAAAAAAGCCCCAATAGGTATACATATTGGGGCTTTAAGTATGGCTGGGTTGTTCTACAGGCTGTAGTACATCTCAAATTCAGCCGGGTGGGTGGTGGCATTCAGGTAGTCGACCTCTTCCTGCTTAAGCGCGAGATATCCGTCGATGGCTCCGTCACTGAAGACGTCTCCGGCTTTCAGGAAGTCACGGTCGGCGTCGAGTGCCTCCAGCGCCTGTTCCAGAGAGCTGGCAACGGTGGGCACACCCTTCAGTTCTTCAGCCGGTAGGTCGTACAGATCCTTGTCGAAAGAATCGCCCGGATGGATTTCGTTTTTGATGCCATCCAGGCCAGCCATCAGCATTGCGGCGAAGGTCAGATAGGGGTTGGCGGTGCTGTCAGGGAAGCGAACTTCAACACGGTAGGCACGTGGGTTTCCGCCTTGAATATATGGCACGCGGATTGACGCTGAACGGTTGCGGGCTGAATAAGCCAGCAGCACGGGCGCTTCGAAGCCTGGAACAAGACGTTTGTAGGAGTTAGTGCTGGCGTTGGCAAATGCATTCAAGGCACGGGCGTGCTTGATGATTCCGCCAATGTAGAACAGCGCGGTTTCGGACAGACCGGCATAAGCGTCACCGTGGAATACGTTGGTATCCCCTTTGGCAATGCTCTGGTGTATGTGCATGCCGTTGCCGTTATCGCCTACGAGCGGCTTAGGCATGAAGGTAGCCGTTTTGCCGTAGGCGTCCGCAACGTTGTGCACGCAATACTTGTAGATCTGTACCTCGTCTGCTTTGCGCACCAGCGTGTTGAAGCGGGCGCCGATTTCGTTCTGGCAGGCGGTGGCGACTTCGTGGTGGTGGACTTCGATTTCCAGACCCATCGCCATCATGGCGTTGCACATGGCTGAACGCAGATCAGCAGCGGAATCGACCGGTGGAACCGGAAAGTAGCCGCCTTTGATGCCGGGGCGGTGGCCCAGGTTGCCGCCTTCAAATTCGGAATGGGATTCCCAGGCCGCTTCTTCAGCACCGATGTGGTAGGAAGCGCCGCTCATTTCGACCTTCCAGCGCACGTCGTCAAAAACGAAGAATTCGTTTTCAGGCCCGAAGTAGGCGGTATCACCTACGCCAGTTGAGCCAAGGTAGGCTTCGGCACGCTTGGCAATCGACCGGGGATCCCGATCGTAGGGCTGCATCGTTGATGGCTCGATAATGTCGCAGCGAAGATTCAGCGTGGTGTCGTCGCGAAAGGGGTCGAGGACCGCAGTTTCATCGTCGGGCATCAGGATCATGTCGGATTCGTTGATCGACTTCCAACCGGCAATCGATGAGCCATCGAACATGAAACCGTCAGAAAGTTTATCAGCATCCAGGCCAGAGGCTGGGACAGTCGTATGCTGTTCCTTCCCTTTCGGGTCGGTGAAACGCAGGTCAACCCACCTGACGTCATTGTCTTGGATTAGTTTGAGAGTGTTCTCGGACATCTTATGTCGTGCTCCTGAATGTGATAGATGTTGATCACCGAAACGCAGATCGATAGCAGAGAGAAGAAGAGCAACATATGTGCCAGCAAGAAAAGTTGGTACCGTAGCGGTTAGTGAAGACTAACTGACGCACTATTATGGTGCTTTATTTCGCATTGATTTGATGCATTGGCACCATATTGGTGCACTTATGACGCATGCGCGCGTCTCTCGACGTGTGACGTCCGGCTTTCTGGAGGCCGGTTTTTCTCGTCAGTAAGTTCGAAGACGCGTTGTCTGCTGGATTACTGCTCCACCACACAAATCGTAAAGCGATAGGTCCTCCCCTTCTCGATATCCTCCTCTGTTTGTTCTGTCGTCACCAGTCGATGCCCGTGTACCCTGCACCAGGCCGGGATATCCTGCAGAGTTCCCGCATCACTGGCCGTGACCACAAGCATGCTGCCGGGCGCCAGACTGCGTATCCTGTCCTGGGTCCTGATAACCGGCAGCGGGCACAGTAACCCCCGGGTGTCTAAGGTTTCAAGCGCCAATGAGCCACTCCGGTGCAAGTTCGGCTTTCGGCAGGGGCGTGGTGGTCAATTCTTCACGGCGACCATCAGGCCAATTTACAGACACAACAATCTGTTCGGCTTCCCGGCCCTGGCTGTAGCGGCCGGTGATTCGAGCCGCCAGCAGCAGATCGGCTGCGCTCGGTGTGCCATCGATAAGGCACAGCGGGCCTTTATGGCTCTCCAGCTTGAGTGCTGGAAACTGCTTTCTATAGCCTTCCAGATAGCGGTTTTCGCCCAGTTCCCGACCGATGATCAGTTTGAAATTGGCCGCCGGACGGATATGACGGCCCACCTTCAGCAGCATGATGTCATCGAGTTCATAGCTTCTGACGCCTTGAGCTTGCCAGAGGTCCTGGAGTTTGTCGGAATAACTGTCATCAGTCAGGAAGCAGCAGCCGCCTGCCGGCTGGGCCCAGTCTTCGATACCGAGTCTGCGTGCCAGCTCAATCTGCGGGGTCCGGTTACGACCATGGAAGCCGAACAGCGCTTCCCGGTCCACCCAGCCTTCCCGTTCCGGCAGCGTTTCCGGCAGGAATTTCGCGCACAGTGGCCTTAGCAGCCGGTCGTCTGCGCCCGATTCCCTCGCAATCAGTGGCATTGTGGCTTTGCGCTGGCTTTTCGGGCGCTGGCCGATTACTTCGCCGGTGATGATGAAATCAAAGCCGTGTTCAGACATGAAACCGTCGCTCAACCAAAGTTCCATGGCCTTCTTTACCATGAACACTTTACAGTCGAGGCAGGGGTTGAGATGAGCGCCGTAGCCGTGGCGCGGATTGAGCACGATGTCTTTGTACTCTTCGATCACATCGATGATGTGCAATTTTATGCCGAGCTGCTCGGCGACCCAGAGCGCATTGTTGCGTTTTGGCCGTTTGCTGCGATTTTCTCGAATGGCGTGGGTATGGCCTTCGACACAGAAGCCGGTGAAAAAATTCACTCCTTCCACGGCGATTCCCTGATCGGCGATGACCTTCGCCGCCAGCATTGAATCGAGCCCTCCTGAAATCAACGCGACAGCTTTGCGCTGTTTCGGCATACTGCGCCACCATTTTTACCCGGCCGCGCAGTCTAGTGTCCCAAAAAAACCTACGCAACGTCGCGATCATCGCACATGTTGATCACGGCAAAACCACTTTAGTCGATCGTCTCCTGCAGCAGACGGGCATGATTAGCGCTGGAGGCCAGGACCGTGTCATGGACAGCAACGATATCGAGCGCGAGCGCGGTATCACGATCCTCTCGAAAAACACCGCAATTGAATACGACGGCTATCTGATCAATGTGGTTGATACGCCCGGACACGCTGACTTTGGTGGAGAAGTAGAACGGATTCTGTCGATGGTGGATTCGGTGCTGTTGCTGGTCGATGCTGTGGAAGGGCCGATGCCGCAGACGCGTTTTGTCACCCAGAAAGCTTTTGCTCGCGGGCTCCATCCGATTGTTGTGGTGAATAAGGTTGATCGGCCAGGTGCTGAACCATTCCGGGTGATTGACGAGGTTTTTGATCTGTTCGATAACCTTGGTGCGACTGAAGAGCAGCTGGACTTCCCCATTGTTTATGCTTCAGCGCTGCTCGGTCAGGCGGGGTATGAACCAGATGCCCTGAATGACGACATGAAGGTGCTGCTCGATGTGATCATCGACAAGGTGCCGTCGCCCCAGGTAGATAGAGACGGTCCGCTGATGATGCAGATCAGTGCGCTCGATTATTCGAACTATGTTGGCGTAATTGGTGTCGGTCGAATCACCCGGGGTGAGGTTGTTCGTAACATGCCGGTAATTGTCGTGGATCGGGAAGGCAAACAGCGTAAGACCCGAGTGCAGACCATTCTCGGCTATCGAGGTCTGGAGCGTATCGAGCTGGAAACAGCGGGGGCAGGCGATATCGTCTGCGTCACCGGGGTGGATGGCGTCAGTATTTCCGACACCATCTGTGCGCCGGAGAAAGTTGAGGCGATGCCACCGTTGGAAGTGGACGAGCCAACCCTGACCATGAACTTTCTGGTGAATACCTCGCCGTTTGCGGGTAAAGAAGGTGACTATCTGACCAGCCGGCAGCTGCGTGAGCGGCTGCGGAAGGAAGCGCTGCACAATGTTGCGCTGTTGATCAAAGACACCGAAGATCCGGATCGGTTTGAAGTTTCCGGCCGTGGCGAACTGCACCTGTCGGTCTTAATCGAAACCATGCGTCGGGAAGGTTATGAACTGGCCGTCTCGCGGCCGAAAGTCATCACCAAAATTGATGAAGACGGCACCGTACTTGAACCATATGAAATGGTTACCGCAGATATCGAAGAAGCTCACCAGGGCAAGGTCATGGAAAGCCTGGGAGAACGCCGGGGTGAACTGGAGGACATGATCCCTGATGGGCACGGTCGGGTCAGACTGCGATTCAGAATTCCGACCCGGGGCTTGATGGGCTATCGGCCGGTATTTCTGTCCACCACATCGGGCACCGGCATTCTCACCTACGCTGCTGCGGGATATGGGCCGCGCACTGATGCGGAAGTGGGTCGGCGCGGCAATGGCGTGATGGTCTCGATGGCTCAAGGCAAAGTGGTTGGTTTTGCGTTGTTCAATCTGCAGAACCGGGGCCGAATGATGGTCACCCCGAATGACGAAGTCTACGAAGGCATGGTGGTTGGTATTAACAGTCGTGATGCGGATCTGCCGGTGAACCCGCTGAAAGAAAAGAAGCTCACCAATGTCCGCGCTTCCGGAACGGATGAGAACATCATGCTGACACCATCGCTCAAGCTGGGACTGGAGCAGGCCCTGGAATTCATCAATGATGATGAACTGGTGGAGGTGACACCGAAGAACATCCGCGTGCGCAAGATTCTCCTCAAAGAACATGAGCGCAAACGCGCTGCATCTGGCCGCGAGCGCTGATTCATGCGAGCGCTGTTGCAACGCGTGAGCGAAGCCAGCGTGACGATAGCCGGTGAGACCGTCGCGAGGATTGATGCTGGCTTGTTGGTACTCCTTGGTGTTTTTCCGAGTGATGGGACCGCTGAAATCGACTACCTGGTCGACAAAGTGCTGGGTCTGAGAATTTTTGCCGATGGCGACAAAGCCATGAATCTGTCAGTAAAAGACATTGAGGGGCAGGTGCTGGTCGTGTCCCAGTTCACCCTTGCGGCAGACACCAGTCGCGGCCGAAGGCCTGGTTTCAGTGCAGCTGCGCCACCGGCAGTGGCGCAGCCTGTCTACGAACAATTTGTTGCAGCGCTGCGCGAGCGCTGGCCACAGGTTGTGACTGGCGAATTTGGTGCGGATATGCAGGTGCGGTTAACCAACGATGGTCCCGTCACAATTCTGCTGGAACGGTGAGCTGATTAATTGCGCTTCAGTCAGGTCGTCTGATGATCTGATCATGTAGCCGCACCAGTTCTTCCGACTGCCAGGGCGGTAATCTGAGTGACCGGTGAATGCCTGGTGGGCTCGTGCCGGTTGGCCAATGCCCAGTTCACTAAAAAACCTGATCCAAAAAAAAGCCGTGGTCTGTGAACGGGATTATCCGGGTATAAAACTTGGCCTGCGCCATAACGTCCTTGCTATCTGCAGAGTGCCCGATCTGTTGGCGTGGTAACGCCACGCCTGCGTTGGTTATTCACCCTGGTCCCTGCAGCGCAAGCGTTGCGCTTTTTGTGTGTCGAGTCGGGGAGTCGGACCAGTGGTGCATCAGTGAAGCTGTGTTGGGTTTAACGCGCTGAATTAGGGGTTTGTTCTGATAAGCATTCGGTGTTTGTTGTGTAATCTACTAGCGTTGATCTGACACACAGGCTCGGCAGGTGTTTCACGACAATCAATGATTTCAGGAAAACAGAGATTTCAGGGAAAGCAGGGTAGATGGTGAATGCACTAATCGGGGGCAGTCTGATCGGTCTAGCGGCGGTGCTGCTGTTTGCAGGTATCGGTCGTATTGCAGGAATCAGCGGCATTTCGGCGACAGTCTTCAAGCGCTCGACTGATCAGCGCTGGGCGCTGGCGTTTCTGATCGGACTGATGGTTTCGGGCATTCTTGTGGGTTGGCTGCTTGATAAACAACCCCTGCGCGATCTCTCTGCTGTCAACGTGCCGATACTGCTGCTGGGTGGGCTGCTGGTTGGTGTCGGCACACGGCTTGGTTCCGGCTGTACTAGCGGACATGGTGTCTGCGGCCTGGCACGACGCTCACCGCGTTCTCTGGTTGCGACCTTGACCTTTCTCAGTGTCGGTATGGCGTGCGCGACCGCGCTGGCGTATCTAGGGAACCAGTTATGAAGCCGATATTCTGGGCATTGTTGTCGGGCGCTTGTTTTGGTGCCGGGCTGGTCATATCAGGCATGACTGATCCCGAGGTGGTGCTGGCTTTTCTAACCCTGGATGCGAGCTGGAACCCGGCACTGATTGTGGTCATGGGCAGTGCGGTGGTCGTTGCCAGTCTGGGATTTGCGTTTGCCCATCGTCGTGAAGCGCCATTTGCGGATCCGGAATTTCATGAACCCACGGCAAGTTCGCTGGACGCTCGGCTGCTGCTGGGTGCAGCTACGTTTGGTGTTGGCTGGGGGCTCAGCGGCTATTGCCCGGGGCCAGCAATTGTCGGAGCTGCCAGCATTGATGTCCGCGCGCTGATCTTTCTCGCTGCCTACCTGGTTGGCAGCGCGGCCTACGAATGGTGGTTAAGCAATGCTCAGCCGGATCTTACGCCAGGTATCGCTATGTCAGCAGGGGCAAGCGCCGGCGACGGCTGACTGATTCGTACCAGTCAGTGAGCAGCGGCTGTCTACATTACGTCGGCCTGGCGTTTTTCAGCGAGTCGAGCAAAGAAGATTCCAACTTCAAACAGTAACCAGGTGGGAATGGCCAGCAGCAGCTGAGATATCACATCTGGCGGCGTGATCAGCATCGCCACGACGAAACAACCGACTATTACGTAAGGTCTTTTGTTGGCCATGCTGGCAGCTGAGGCAATGCCGGTAAGGGCCAGCAGCATCGTCGCGATTGGAATCTCGAACGCGATTCCAAAGGCGAAAAACATCGTCAGGATGAAGTCGAGGTAGCGGTTGATGTCCGTCATCATCGTCACGCCTTCCGGGGTGACGCCTGCCAGAAACTGAAATACCAGCGGAAACACCAGGTAGTAGGCGAAGGCCACACCGGCATAGAAAAGCATAATGCTCGAGACCAGCAGAGGTACAGCAAAGCGTTTTTCGTGTTTGTACAGACCCGGGGAAATGAACGCCCACATCTGGTGCAGCAGAAACGGCATGCCGAGAAAGACCGCGGTAAAGATGGCCAATTTGAATGGCGTCAGGAACGGTGACGCAACTTCTGTCGCAATCATTGTGCCGTTGCTGGGCAGGTGCGCCATTAACGGCGCCGCAACAAATCCGTAGAGATCGTTGGCGAAAAAGTACACAGGGAAGAACAGCGCGATGACGGCCAGCAGGCCGTGCAGGATGCGTTGTCTGAGCTCGATGATGTGATCGAGGAACGGCTGCTCGTTGCCGTCTACCTGGGCATCATGTTCGTCTTTAATCAGCTCTTCAGCCATTGTGGGCGCGTGTCTGCTCCGGAGTGTCGTCCGCTTTGGGGTTGCTGATGTTCTGCTCCTGGGCCTCGCTGACCGCTCCGGCAGCATCGCTATGGTCGGCGGCTGCATCGGCCGCCGCTTCAGTACCCGGTTCAGCATCGGGCGTGCTGCTTATTGCTTCAACTCCAGCCGCAGCAGCCCGGCTGGAGGCCGGATCAACTAACCCGGCAGTGTCATTCATTGCGCTTTGAACATCACTTGCAGTGTTGCGCACTTCGGCTTCGATCCGCTTCATCTCGTCCATGATCGCTTCGTTGTGCAGTTGTCGGCGGACTTCGTCCATACCGATTTCTTTTTCGATCTCGTTTTTCACTGAGGTGAAACTGCGCCGCATTCTGCCAAGCCACAGCCCCAGGGTCCTCAGGGCTTCGGGCAGGCGTTCCGGACCGATCACCAGCAGGCCGACAATGGCCACCAGTACCAGTTCCGGAAAACCGATATCAAACATTGCTGTTCTGTTTGGCGTGGCTGTCGTTGGCAACCTCGCTGTTGACTTCACCTTCGATCACTTTGGCATCGACAGTAGGCTCAGCAGCCGGCTTTTCTTCGTCGGTGACTGCAGTGCGGAAGCCTTTGATGGCTGATCCCAGGTCGGAACCCAGGCTCTTGAGTCTTTTAGGTCCGAATATCAGCAGCACGATGGCCAGAATGACCAGCAGCTCTGTCAGACCAAATCCTCCAAACATGGTTGTCTCCTTCGTCACGCCAGGCGTGGCGGTGCGGTATGAGCGGCCAGGACATCCGGACCGCTGCTGTTAACTGCCACATTATAGGTTTTTGCGGCAGGGTAAAGTGTGCGCTCGTCTGCGTGCTACCAGTGCACCCGTTATGAGGTCCTCGAGCGCTTCTCATCCAATCCGGACACCCCGAATCGCTTGTCCAGCAAGTTGAGCACTTCAGTAGGGGTGCTATTCAAATGGATCAGCATGACCATTGTGTGAAACCAAAGGTCAGCGACCTCACCAATCAGTTCCGGATTGTCGGCTGCCGGATCTGCATCTTTGGCAGCCAGAATGACTTCCGTGGCTTCCTCGCCGACCTTTTCCAGAATTTTATTCAGCCCGGCGGCATACAGGGATGCGACATAAGAACCGTCCGGCTCTGCCTGCTGGCGCTGCTTCAAGGTTTCGGTCAGTTTGTCGATGATATCCATTTATGGGCTTTCCTGACGTAGCTATTGTTTGACGATTGCTGTTGCGCGGGTGTCCTCAACAGTTTTCGAGGGCCAGTTCCAGATCACTAGAGTGGCCAACACAACCGTCGCCAGAACTGCCAGCCGACGCCGTCTTGAGCGACTCTGACTGTGCAGCTGTGCCTGCAGACGAGCCAGTTCGCGCTGCTGTCGGCTGACGCTGCGCTGCAGAATTTTCATCTTCACGCTCACATCTAGCAGCGCTGAAGGCAAGCGGGGCAGCACTTCCATAAGTTCCGGCGCATGTTCGGCAAATTCCCGCAGCGTTGCTGCTGGGCCCACCTGCTGGAGCATCCATTGTTCCATGAAGGGTTTGGCGGTTTCCCACAGGTCCAGCTGTGGGTAAAGCTCCCGACCCAGACCTTCGATATAGAGCAGAGTTTTCTGCAGCAGCACCAGCTGAGGCTGAATTTCCAGATTGAAGTCGCGGGCGGTCTGAAACAGCGTTACCAGGAACTGTCCAAAAGAAATTTCGTTTAGGGGTTTGGCAAAAATCGGCTCACAGACTTCTTTAATCACCCGCTCGAACGCAGCGGTGTCGGTGTCTTCAGGCACCCAGCCCGATTCCAGATGCAGGCGGGCGACCTGGCCGTAGTCCTGATTGAAGAAGGCCAGCAGATTCCGCGCCAGGTAGTCCTGATCGTCTTTTTCCAGAGAACCGATAATCGCGCAGTCGATGGCGATCCAGGATGGATTCTCCGGATCCGTGACGTCGACAAAAATATTTCCCGGGTGCATGTCCGCGTGGAAAAAATTATCGACGAATACCTGGGTAAAGAAGGTTTCCACACCGCGCTCGGCGAGCAGTTTCAGATTGGTGCCGCGGCGTTTGAGTTCATCGATATCGGATATCGGCACGCCGAAGATGCGCTCCAGCACCAGCACCCGCTGCGTGCACAACTCGTGGTAAACCCGGGGCACATAGAGCATCGGCGATTCGGCGAAATTCTGCCGCAGCTGTTCGGTGTTGGCCGCTTCCTTGCGCATATCCAGTTCGTCAAAGATGGTGGTTTCATAGTCGCCGACCACCTCCGGCAGATGCAGTCGGGCCGCATCTTCGATGTTTCGAGTCAGCCACCCGGCAAGTGCGTTGAGCACATCGATGTCTTCACGGATTACTTCGGCGATGTCCGGCCGAACAATTTTGACCACCACCTGTGTACCTGAAGCCAGTTCAGCTGCGTGTACCTGGGCGACAGACGCTGAAGCCATTGGAATACTCGAAAATTCTGCGAAAACCGCATTCAGCGGTTGGCCGAGCGCTTCGCTCACGGTGTGTTCGGCAATGTCAGCCGCGAAGGGGGCGACGTCGTCCTGCAGACCGGCGAGTTCGTCAGCAATGTCCAGCGGAATCAGGTCTCGGCGAGTGGATAACAATTGACCGAACTTGACGAACACCGGACCCAGTTCCTGCAGTGCCATTCTCAGCCGCTGGCCGCGCGGCTGTGTGGGTTTGCCCCACAAAGCCAGTGGCGAAAATCTGAGCAGCCAGCGATAACGAACCGGCAGATAGGGTGCTACCAGAGTATCCAGGCGGTATCGGCAGGCGGTGCGGGAGATGCGCAGGAAACGGCGTACCGAACGACGGACCGAACTCATGATTGACCGTCGGCGGGGGAGTCTGCAGCAGCTTCCAGCAATTTGGTCCTGGCCTGCAGACGATCCACTTTCAGGCTCAGGCTCTCGAGGGATTCGATGGCTTCGCCGAGCTGACGCTCACCTGTGTAATGTTGTTTAGCAGTCGCTTCCGCGGCGCCCTGGGCTGCCTGCAGTGCTGATCGCGCCGCAGCGCCGGCAGCTTCTGCGAAGCTGAACAGTCTGGTTGCGGTTTCTTCGCCGATGATCCTGCCCAGGGGCTGGGCAAGATCCGGCTGGTAGCCGGTCAGCAGACCTGCGAGTTGTTCCAGCAGCAGTTCGTCGCCGCTGAACTCCAGGCCACGACCGTCTCCGCGGCTGAGCCAGCTGATCAGTGGTCCCAGACCGCCACGAACTATCGCATGGGCCTGACACTCGTCACAGGTGTCGATCTGCAGGCTGGCCTTGTCAATGCTCAGCAGCCAACGGACAGGCGTGCTGCTGCCCGGCATCTGGATGTCGAGTCTGACAGTGCGGCCCTCAAGTGCCTGCAGTCGAGGCTCGGTCAAAGGGTCCAGCTTCAACACTGCGTTACTCAGCGTTGCCAGTATTTCGGCACTGAGCGCCGGCGGCGTGGTCACGGTTTGACGCCTCGATGGATTGCGGCAACGCCGCTGATCAGATTGTGATATCTGACCTGCTCATAGCCAGCATCTTCCATCATGATTTTGAGTGCCTTCTGATCCGGGTGAACCCGGATGGATTCCACCAGATATCGATAACTTTCGGAGTCTCTGGTCAGCAGTTTGCCCATGCCGGGCCAGAACGCCTGGAAAACCCGGTAGCCAGCATCAATGACGGGATTTTCCGGTTTGGAAAATTCCAGTACCAGCAGTACGCCGCCGGGTTTCAGAATCCGTTTCAGTTCGCCGAGAGCCCGGGTTTTGTTGGTGAAGTTGCGCAGGCCGAAACCGATACTCACACAGTCGAAGCTGTCATCCGGAAAAGGCAGGCTCTCGCCGTTGGCCTGGCAGAACTGGACCTGGGCAAAACCCCTGTTGAGCAGGCGCTCACGGCCGACGGCCATCATCTCGGCATTGATGTCGGTAAGCACGACGGTGCCTGTGGTTCCGACGACTTCTGCAAACAGGGCTGCCAGATCTCCGGTACCACCGGCCAGATCCAGCACCCTATCGCCGGTGCGAACCCCTGACATTTCTACCGTCATGCGCTTGAATAACCGGTGGCTGCCCAGCGACATTAGGTCGTTCATCATGTCGTAGCCGCTGGCGACCGAAGAAAACACTTCGCGTACCAGCTCGGTTTTCTCTTCCGGAGAGACTTTCTTGAATCCAAAATCGACGCGTTGCATCGCGACTTCTCGACTGTGCTGCACCAGCCGCTAGTTTACGCTTTTCGATCCAGGTTAGCTGTTGGAAGGTTTCCAGTGACCTACTGGAATTGTCGGCAGACGGGAGGCATTGGCGGTCTTCATTTCATCCAGGTAATCGGTGAAGAAACGCTCCTGGTCGCGGCCCAGTTCTTCGAGGAATTCCCAGGCAAACAGCCCGGAGTCATGGCCGTCGTCGAAAACGATCCGAATCGCATAGTTTCCGACCGGCTCGATAGCCTGAATGCCGATATGTTTTTTGCCGGTCTGCAGGCGCCGCTGGCCGCTGCCGTGTCCGCGGACTTCTGCCGAGGGCGAGTAAACACGCAGCAGTTCAGCCGGAATCTGATAGCTTGCGTCGCCGAAACCCACCTCCAGCGCTTTGGAGCGCTTGTGGTAGATGATTTTGCTGGGTGTGGTCATTTCTGCGCGTGTCCGCTTACAGGATGTAGCGGGACAGGTCCTGGTCCTTGGCAAGTTCAGCCAGGTGCTCATCGACGTAGCTGGCGTCCACCGTGACGGCCGTGGTCTGGTCACCGGCGTGGTACGACACTTCTTCGAGCAGACGCTCCATAACGGTATGCAACCGGCGGGCACCAATGTTTTCGGTGCCTTCATTGACCTGCCAGGCCAGTTCGGCAATGCGGCTCAGACCATCTTCGCTGAAACTGATATCCACACCCTCGGTTGCCAGCAGCGCCTGATACTGTTCCGTCAGAGAGGCTCTGGGCTCGACCAGAATGCGCTTGAAGTCATCCGGGCTCAATGCCGCCAGTTCGACCCGAATGGGCAGTCGACCCTGGAGTTCGGGGATCAGATCGGAGGGTTTGGCCAGATGAAACGCCCCTGATGCAATAAACAGGATGTGATCGGTGCGCACTGGCCCGTATTTCGTAGAGATTGTGCAACCTTCGATCAACGGCAACAGGTCCCGCTGAACGCCTTCCCTGGATACGTCGGCACCGACACCCTCACTGCGTTTGGCGACCTTGTCGAGTTCATCGAGAAAGACGATGCCCATCTGTTCGACGGCATCTATGGCTTTGGCTTTCAGCTCATCTTCGTTGACCAGCCGGGCGGCTTCTTCCTCGCGGACTTTCTTCAGAGCATCTTTTACTTTCAGCCTGCTCGACTGTTTTTTCCCGCCGCCGAGATTGCTGAACATGTTCTGCAACTGGTTGGTAATCTCCTCCATGCCCGGGGGAGCCATGATTTCCACCCCAACCTGGGCGGCCGCAACTTCGATTTCGACTTCTTTGTCGTCCAGCTCGCCTTCGCGCAGTTTTTTGCGGAAGATCTGTCGGGTAGCGGAGCCTTCGCTGCCGCCGCTTTCCGTCGCTGTACCAGTGCTCCTCGGCTCCGGCAGCAGCGCATCGAGAATACGTTCTTCAGCCGCATCGTCAGCGTGGTGTTGAATCGCCGCTATCTGGATGTCGCGCTGCATTTTGATGGCGGCATCAGTTAGATCGCGGACGATAGATTCAACGTCCCGCCCGACGTAGCCGACTTCAGTGAATTTGGTGGCTTCAATCTTGATGAACGGCGCGCCGGCGAGTTTTGCAAGACGCCGGGCAATCTCGGTTTTACCAACCCCGGTAGGGCCGATCATCAGAATGTTCTTCGGGGTTATCTCGCTGCGCAGCTCTTCATCGAGCTGCATGCGCCGCCAGCGGTTGCGTAACGCGATCGCTACAGCGCGCTTGGCGTCGTCCTGGCCAATGATGTGACGGTCCAGCTCGTGGACAATTTCTCGGGGCATCATGTCGGTCATGTCAGGTCCAGAACCTCAATGGTTCGCTGCTGGTTGGTGTACACACAGATATCCCCGGCGATGGCCAGGGCCTTCTCAACGCTGGTCGCGGCATCAAGGTCTGTGTTTTCTGCCAGGGCACGGGCGGCAGCCTGGGCATAGGGCCCCCCCGAGCCGATCGCCAGCACGCCGGATTCCGGTTCGATCACATCGCCGGTGCCGCTGATCAGCAGTGAGGCAGTGGCGTCTGCGACCAGGAGCATGGCTTCCAGACGCCGCAGGGCGCGATCTGATCGCCAGTCTTTGGCGAGCTCAACCGCTGCCCGGGTGAGATTGCCATGATATTTTTCCAGCGCGCCTTCGAAGCGCTCAAAAAGGGTGAAAGCGTCAGCGGTGCCACCAGCAAAGCCGGCCAGCACCTTGTCGCCGTAGAGGCGGCGTACTTTGCGGGCGTTGCCCTTCATGATGGTATCGCCAAGCGTTACCTGACCGTCACCGCCAATGGCGACCTGGGCGTCCCCGCGGACGCAGACAATGGTGGTGCCGTGAAACTGCTCCATGGAATTCCTGTGAATTAGACCTTCAGGTGATAGTGGGGGCGGTGGCTGTGGTTTTCAACGCAACCGGCGGTGCGGCCAATCAACCCCTGTTAATCTGCATGGGTGACAGATTGTTTTCCCGCAGTGCGGTGACAGCCCGGTTGAAGTCTCGTTTGAGGTTAAAAGGTCCGACGGTGACCCGGTACCAACGCTGATCTTTCACAGTCATGACAGACACGCTGGCAGGGAGATCCTGCTTAGCAAGACTATCCTGGAGATCGGCTGCCTGGGCAAACGATTTGAAAGATGCTGCCTGGAGCAGATAGGTCTTGTTCGGATCACCGTTGGGGCCTTCGAATTCCACCTCATAGGCTGACTGGTCGATCTCGACTTCACTCTCGCTGAGCATTGTGTCGAATTTGAATATCAGCTCCTGCTCGGCAGACTGCTCGGTGTTCCCGGTTGGTCGAGGTGATTGTTCGAACAGCTGCGCTACCTGGGGTAACAGCAGGACTGCGGCCCCACCCAGAATCAACCCGACAGAAAAACTCGGTGCATTGAAGATGATGCCGCTGACCGCCTGCTGGCGTTTGGCTGATCCTTTTGGGTCCTTGCGGGACCGGGTTTTTCTGGGCGCCGGCCGGCCTGCGGGCTTTTTGCGGGCGGTGGCGTTGGTTCGGGTGGCGTAGTCACGTTTCATCGCGCAGATGATAAGGAACCTGGCTGACTATGCCACCCCTGAATAACCGGTTTTATGGTCGGTCCGTGCAGCCGCGAAAATCAGGCGTCAGGCGATTGTGGGCTCAGAAGGTATCGTAAGGATCTATATCGATGGCGAAACGCACATTGGCGGGGAGGGGTGGCAGCTTCTTCAGATTGCGGACACCGGCATGCAGAATCTGCCGATTTCTGGCGACAATCAGCAGCTGAAATCGCCACCGGTCAGCGATGCGTTCGATGATCGCCGGCGCCGGACCATAGACTTCCAGGCTATCCGGCAGCAGAGCTCGAGCCTGATTCAGCCACTGGTTTGCGACGCTTGCATTGCTGGACTCGCTGCGCAGCAGCGCAATGGGTCGAAACGGCGGCAGCTCCTGAGCCTGCCGCGCTTCCAGCTCGCGTGCCGCGAACCCTTCATAACCCTGCTCCAGCAGAGCCTTGAGCAGCGGATTGTCCGGTTGATAGGTCTGGATATACACCTCGCCGCGCCGCTCTGCTCGACCCGCCCGGCCGGCGACCTGAATGATGAGCTGTGCCGTTCGCTCAGGGGCGCGAAAGTCAGGGCTGAGAAAACCGCTGTCAGCGTTCACCACAGCGACCAGCGTGACATTCGGAAAGTGGTGGCCCTTGGCGAGCATCTGAGTGCCGATGAGAATTGCCGGATGGCCTTCATGAATGGCCTCAAGCTGGGCTTCCAGGCGAGCCCGGCTGCGGACGGTATCCCGATCGATGCGATAGACCGGCAGATCTGGAAAGTGCCTGCGCAGTGCTGCTTCAGCTCTCTGGGTGCCCTGGCCAACCGGGATCAGGCCAACTTTTCCGCATTCCGGACAGGATTCTGTCAGTGGGTCGCGGCGCCCGCAGTGATGGCAGATCAGCCCGGCGGGAGACCTGTGCATGGTCATTGGGCGATCGCACCCAGGACACAGGGCTCGCCAATTACATTGACCGCATAGCAGCGAGGGCGCAAAACCGCGTCGATTCAGAAATACCAGTACCTGGCCGCCGGCCTTTAAATGGCGACCGGTGACCCTCAACAGGTCGTCGGCCAGGCCACTGTCGAGTTTACGTCCGCGTAAATCAAGCAGATGGAACCCGGGCACTGCCGCTCCACCGGCCCGTTCGGTCAGCCTGAGCTGCTGGTAGCGCCCGGTGGCGGCATTGTGAAGGCTTTCGAACGATGGCGTTGCACTCCCCAGCAGCAGCGGAATTTTCAATTGCTGGGCTATTTTTACTGCGACATCTCGCGCCGAGTAGCGCAGCCCGTCCTGCTGCTTGAACGAAGCATCGTGTTCTTCATCGACAACGATCAGCCCGAGATCCGCAAACGGGGTCAGTACTGCTGACCGGGTGCCGATCAGGATCTGCAGTTCGCCTCGTGCAGCCCGCAGCCAGACCTGCAGTCTGGCGCGGTCGGTCATTGCTGAGTGGATCACAGCGGCACTGCCGAAGCGCTGTTCGAAGCGAGCGACGGTTTGTGGAGTCAGCGCGATTTCTGGAACTAGGACCAGTACCTGCCTGCCGTTACCAAGCACCTGTTCGATCAGGCGCAGATAGATCTCGGTCTTGCCGCTGCCGGTGATTCCGTTGAGGAGTGTTGGCGCGAACTGCTGGAGTCTGCTGACCAGTTCAACCAGAACATGCTGCTGTTCGCTGTTCAGTTCCAGGCGCTCGCCCGGTCGCTCCAGTGATGGGGGCTTACCATGGTGTGCTGTTCGGCGCACCAGGCCTTTGGCCTGGAGAGCTTTCAGGACTGTGCGCGCATACCCTTCAGAGCGCAGCAGTGAAGCGGAGGCCAGGCCACCCAGGGCAACCAGCCGTTGGTAGAGCACCTGCTGTTTAGGTGCCCGAGCAAGACTGGCAGTTTCGGCATCGACGTCGGTGCCGGTGAGTTGCCAGTGTTCTTCGGTGGTGGCTGGGAGCTTTTCAACGCTGCGCGCAGCACCCGGCAGCAGCGTCGCCAGCACTTCGCCAAGAGGATGTTGATAATAGTCAGCCAGCCAGTTCGCCAGCTCCCACAGGTGCTCACCAAAAAAATTCTCCTGATCGATGACCCGCAGCAGCGGCTTGAGCTGCTTATGGGCATCCTCGGGATTGAGTGCCACACAGATACCGATTAAACGTCTCCCGGAGAAGGGCACCTGTACCCTGGCGCCAACGGCCGGGGTTGGTTCGGAAGCTGGAATCAGATAGTCAAACAATCGATCCAGGGGCACCGGCACCGCAACCCGGGCTACTCTTATGGGCGCTGGGTCGCTCACCGGCGGTGCAGCCGAACAGTCAGTTGATATCCGGCTGTCTTGTGACTAGAATGCGCGGCCTTCGAATCCTGACCAGACGGCGTGACGGCGACCGGCCGAAGCGCAAAATTAGGCGAAAAAATCATGAAAGCAGACATTCATCCAGAGTATCGCGAGATCAAGGCAACCTGTAGCTGCGGGAATGTCGTTGAGACCCGCTCAACGCTTGGTGAGGATATTCACCTCGACGTCTGCTCCGCCTGCCATCCGTTCTATACCGGTAAGCAGAAAGTTCTCGATGCCGGTGGTCGGGTAGAGCGGTTCCGCAAGCGTTTCGGCAATCGCGCTGCCAGCAAGTAAACCAGAACTGGCGCGAGTTGCGTATCCCGGAGCCACCATTGCCGGCTCCCCGGTGACATTCTCACCTGATTCAATGCACACGGCGGGTTAACGCCCGCCGCCTGTACCCGGTGACTTTCATGGTTGCCGCTGTCATTTCCCTTCAGTCTCTATTCATCTGAACCCCTGTACAGTTCGCGGTCTAAACTTTGGCGAATCTGGCATTATCATGAGCCGGGGATGGCGCAGCGAAAACTGCGAATCTATTGCGGCGAATCTATAGCAGTGAAGATCGTGCTGCTCAGATAAGGCAGAGCAGAAACTTAAGACGAGAAGCATCAAAGAAGTAGAGACACAGCCGATGGACGTGCGTAAACCCATGAAGCTTATCAATACCCTGTTGAGCCTGCTGCTGCTGGCCAGCCTCAGCGGCGTCAGTAACGCAGCTGGTCCGGGAGCCAAGTTCTATCAGGAACTGCTGGAACAGGATGGTCTGTATCCTGACGAAGCCTGGCAGGCCTATATCAATGAGATCGGCCAGCGGCTGCTGGCGGTCACGCCTGATGCAAAAGACGAGTATCACTTCTATCTGCTGGACAGTACGTCGGTCAACGCGATGGCGTTTCCGGATGCCTATATCTTCGTCAATCGCGGGCTGATCGCGTACCTGCGCTCCGAGGACGAGTTGGCGGCTGTTATCGGCCATGAAATCGGCCACGTGGTAGGCGCTCACGCCAAACGCAGCAATACCACGGCAAGAATAGGCAACATTGCCGGTTTCATAGGCTCCATTCTGACCGGCACCGGGGCAATTGCTGACCTGTCCAATAGCGCCACCTCCACTCTGGTGACGGGCTATCGACGCGAATTTGAACTCGAAGCGGATGAACTCGGTGGCGAATACCTGGCCAAAGCCGGATACAACCCGCTGGCAATCATCGATACGATCCACGTGCTCAAAGACCACTCGCTGTTTTCTAAAAATGTCCTGAAGCAGCCGACGGTTTATCACGGATTGTTTTCGACCCACCCGAAAAACGATAAACGTCTCTACGAAGCAGTGCAGAAATCTCAGCATCTGTTCCCCGAAGAGCTGCAGGAGCCTGTCGGGGACTTCTGGAGCATGGTTGACGGACTGGTCTATGGTTCGGAAGCAACCGCCGGACTGATCAAGGGCACTACCTACTACCACGGCAGTTTGCGTGTGGTGGTTGCGTTCCCGAGCGATTGGGACGTGGTTAATAGAACCACAGAAGTGGTGGGCCGACCCATCACCGGTGCCAGCGATGCATCGATTGCGGTGGCTCGCTCAGCGCCGCCTGAAGCTGCCCAGAGTCCCGAAGAGTACCTGCGCTTCACCCTGAAGCGGGATGATCTTGAGAACGGCGAAGCAATTGAAGTGAATGGATTCACAGGTTATACCGCAGATATAGCAACGACGGACAATGCCGTTGCCGCTCGAAAAATCGCCGTAGTGTTCAAAGATGCCAATGCCTATGTATTTACTGGCGAACTGCAGGTGCCTGGTGATCTGAAGGCGTTTGAGCAGACCTGGTCCGAAACTGTGGGTTCGTTCCGTGCGATGACGGCTGATGACCTTAAGGTCGCCAGCAGTCAGCGTATTGCTGTGTTGGTTGCGCAACCGTCTGATACCTTTGCCAGTCTGGCTCGCAAGTCTTCACTGAAAAGATATCCTGAAGAAACCCTGCGCGTACTCAATGGCATGCACCCGGTCGGGGAGCCTCGCGCCGGCGACTACATCAAGATTGTTCAGTAGCCGCAGCTGTTAGTCGCCGCAGCTGTTAGTTGCCGCGGCTGTTAGTCGCCGCGGGCGCTCTAGACGCTGCAGGCTCTTTTAGACGCCACAGCTTCTCTAGACGCCACAGGCGTTAAAAAATATCTACCGCTTTGATCGGATCTTCGGTCTGGTCGGGGTTGCGTTCGCTGGCCGGTTGCTGCCGGGGCGTATGTTCGGCGAGAAAGAACTCGAAAATTGCATCTTTGTCGCGAACGCCCGCCATTACGCCGGTTTTCGGATCAATCTTCATAGTCACCACGCCGTCCGGCTGGTTCGGAAAGGATTCCCGGGCGCCAGCCAGGGCCGTTGTCATATAGTCAATCCAGATCGGCAGCGGTGTGGTGGAGCCGTACTCTCTGCTCCCGAGCGCCTGATGATTCGGGAATCCAACCCAGACGGTGGCAACCAGATCCGGATTGTAGCCATTGAACCAGGTATCTGCGGCATCGTTGGTGGTGCCAGTCTTGCCTGCCAGGTCGCTGCGCTCGAGGCTGCGCGCGCGCCGGCCGGTACCACGGCGAATCACATCCTGCAGCATGCTGTGCATGATGTAGGCATTGCGTTCGTCGATGACCCTGGGGGCAGGAATCAATACCGGCGGTTGCGTCCCGATCGTCTGTGAAGATTCGTCAACGGGCGTGTCGCTGGCAAACAGTTCTTCAAGATTAGCGGGTTCGCCGGTCAGCAGATCGGTGCCTTCAGTCACGCTCTGGCAGGCGTCGTCGCAGACCACCGGATAATTTGGTTTGAACACCAGTTCGCCGTCGATGTCGCGGACTTCGCTGATGATGTTGGGCTCAACCAGGTAGCCGCCGTTGGCGAGCACCGCATAGGCGGTCGCCATGTCTATCGGAGTCACCGCCATTGTTCCACCGCCGATCGCAAGCTGGGTGTTGCGTGGAAAAGTGCTGGTGTTGAAACCGAAGCGGGCAACGTGATCCATCACATTGCCTGCGCCCACTTTCAGCAGGACCCGCATGGATACCAGATTGATGGAACGATAAAGGGCTTCCCGTAACCGCGTTGGGCCATTGTATTGATTGTTGTCATTATCCGGTCTGTAGTCGGATTCTAGGTTCTGATCAGCGAATACCAGCGGTGCATCCATGAAGATACTGGCAGGCGTGATGCCACTGGCCAGTGCCGCAGAGTAGACAAAAGGTTTGAAGCCTGACCCTGGCTGGCGGGCAGCCTGCAGTGCGTGATTGTACTGGTTCAGACCGAAGTCGAAGCCGCCAACCATGGCCTGCACCGCACCATTCTGCGGATCCAGTGAGACCAGTGCGCCTTGAATTTCAGGTAGCTGGGCAAGACGCCAGGTCTGCTCCAGCACTTCCGGAGCATATTCGGATGTGGGCGTTTCCGCTTGAGTAGCCGCGGTTGCGCTGGGCTGGAGTCCCAGATCCTGGAGTCGGATCACGTCGCCGATCTGCAGTACTTCACTAACGCTGCGCACAGCAGGACCGCGGGTATCGACGTCAACGAACGCTCGAGCCCAGCGGACCGCATCCAGATCAAGCGTTGCGCTGCTGCCGTTGGCAAGCCTTACGCTGGCGGTGAGTTCGTCAACGCTGACGACTACGCCCGGTAGCAATCCGGCTCGCGCCTGTCGTTGGGCAAGCTGTTCCTGGAGCTGGTCTTCATCGATGCCCTGATCCGAGCTGATGAGATCAGCCACGTTGTCCTCAGGTCCTCGATAGCCGTGGCGACGGTCGTAATTCATCAATCCGCTGCGTAAAGCTTCGCTGGCAGCCCGCTGCCTCTCCGAGTCCAGAGTTGTAATCACCTCGTAGCCGCCTGAATACAGATCCGGGAACTTGCCCAGGAGCTGCTGGCGAACCCACTCGGCTGGATAGGGCGCTGGAACGTCCAGTTCACGATCAAAAACCTGGGCGGTGATTGGCGAAGCAATTGCGGCCTGATAGCTGTCGAGGTTGATGGATCCCTGGTCCAGCATTCGCCGGAGCACTACGTTGCGCCGCCGCAGTGCCCGTTCTGGCCCATTGATCGGATTACCTGCCTCCGGCGCATTGGGGACGCCGGCGAGCATCGCTAACTGCGCCAGATTAAGCTCCTTGAGCCGTTTGCCGTAGTAGGTGAGGGCAGCCGCCTGGGCACCGTAAGCGCGTTTTCCAAATGGCACCACATTGATATACAGCTCGAGAATTTCGTCTTTGCTGAGCTCTCTTTCGATTTTCAGCGCGAGCAACATCTCTTTGAATTTCCTTAAGAATTTTCGTTCCAGAGAAAAAGAGATGTTGCGTGCCAGCTGCATCGTGATGGTGCTGGCGCCAGACCCCAGGCCTTCGCCGGTAAGCAAATCGGCTATGAGACCGAAAGTGTCATTGGTCAGGGAGATGAAGTCGATTCCCTGATGTTCGTAGAAGCGTTTGTCTTCGGTATCGAGCAGGCCGCGTATGAAATACTCGGGTACTTCGTCGAGGCTGATTGGAATGAGACGTCGTTCGCCAAATTCAGCGATCAGCTTCTGATCAGCCGTATACACTCTTAATGGCGTCTCCAGTTTTACCTGACGATACGTCTCGGCTTTTGGCACTTGAGGGTCCAAATACAGGTAGACGCCTGCAAGACTGAGCACTGCGGCACACAAACCGGCGAGTGCCAGACACATAATGGCTACGGTTACGCGTCGGGACCTCGGTGTCATGATCGCGGCAGAGATAAAAGGATCGGATTGCGCATTACTTAAACCTAGTATTTAATGTTATGTCGCATAAATAGGACGTAAGTGCCCGCGATAGTAAGGAAATTTACCGTGCTTGGATTCCTAAATAAGAAGTCCAACATTATGCTTGGGCTGGATATTAGCTCCACATCGGTCAAGCTACTTGAGCTTTCGAAGAATGGCGAGCGATTTCGTGTCGAAGCTTATGCAGTTGAACCGCTGCCGCCTAATGCCGTTGTTGAAAAAAATATTAGCGATGTCGAGGGCGTAGGTGAAGCGATTAAACGCGTCATCAACCGATCGAAGAGCGCGGCCAAGCAGGCAGCGGTCGCCGTCGCGGGTTCTGCGGTGATCACAAAGACCATCGAAATGGACGCTGAGCTCAACGATGATGAGATGGAGAATCAGATCACCGTTGAGGCGGACCAGTACATTCCGTACCCGCTGGACGAGGTCGCTATCGACTTTGAAGTTCAAGGCCTGTCGGAACGTAATCCGGAACAGGTAGAAGTTCTGCTGGCGGCCTGCCGTAAAGAAAATGTTGAAATGCGGGAAGCCGCGTTGGAACTCGGCAGCATCAAGCCCGCGGTCGTGGACATCGAAGCCCATGCGATGAAACGGGCGTTCGAACTGCTCAAACCTCAGCTTGGCGGCAATACTGAAGATCTGGTGGTGGCCATTATCGACATCGGCGCCACGATGACCACGTTGTCGGTGCTCGCAGAAGACAAATCGATCTATACCCGCGAACAGCTTTTTGGCGGCAGACAGCTGACTGAAGAAATTCAGCGCCGTTACAGTCTGTCCTTCGAAGAAGCGGGTCTTGCCAAGAAACAGGGCGGTTTGCCAGACGATTACGATGAAGAGGTCCTGCAGCCGTTTAAAGAGGCCGTGCTACAGCAGGTGACTCGATCACTGCAGTTCTTCTTCTCGTCCAGCCAGTATGACGATGTCGACTACATCGTTCTCGCCGGTGGCACCTCATCAATCGACGGTCTTTCGGAGATGATTGAGAACAAGCTCGGTACCCCGACCATCATTGCCAATCCGTTTACCGATATGTCGCTGGCCGGACGCGTGGATTCCAACGCGCTGGCGAACGACGCACCGGCGATGATGATTGCCTGCGGCCTGGCCATGAGGAGTTTTGACTGATGGCACACATTAACCTCCTCCCGTGGCGCGACTGGGAACGGGAACGTAAGAAGAAAGAATTTCTCACTAATCTGGTGGGTGTGCTGGTGTTTGGTGGTGTGTTGCTTTTTGCAGCCGGCTGGCAGCTTGACAGCAACCTCGAGTATCAGAACGCTCGCAACGATTTCCTGCAGAAAGAAATCAAAACGCTGGATAAGCGAATTGCAGAGATTGTGAATCTGCAGAAAGAGAAGAAAGAGCTGCTGGCACGGATGGATGTTATTCAGCAGCTGCAGGGTAACCGTCCCATCATTGTGCATGTCTTCGATCAGCTGGTGCGCACCCTGTCGAAAGGGCTGCACTACCGCAATCTGGAAATGTCGGGCGAGGAATTGACCATCGCCGGTACGGCAGAATCTAACAACCGGATTTCCGGTCTGATGCGCAACCTTGACGATTCAGACTGGTTCGCCCAGCCGAATCTGCGCACCATCAAAGAAGATCCTACCAACGCTGAGTATGGGTCGCAGGCCAGTAATTTTGATCTGACCTTTACCCGGGTCAATCCGCTGAAAGGCAATGGCGACGCGGGGGAGGACTAGGTAATGGCTTTACAGGACACACTCGCGCAGCTGCAGGCTTTTGATCTTGGTGATCTGGATGTAAACAACGTCGGTTCCTGGCCGAACCCAGTCAAGATCATCATTATGGTCGTTTTGTTTCTGGCGGTTTTAGGGGGTGGTTATTATTTCTACCTGACCGACAAGCTGGTTGTGCTGGAACGCGCTGAACTCAAAGAAGTTGATCTGCGTAAAGACTACGAAGCGAAGAGCGAAAAGGCTGCAAACCTCGAAGCCTATCGGGCTCAGAAAGCTGAAATGGAAGCAACTTTCGGCGCGCTGTTGCGCCAGCTGCCCAGTGACACTGAAGTCCCCGGTCTGCTCGACGATATCACCCGCACTGCACTCGACAACGATCTGACTATTGAAAGCATCGAGCTGCAGAATGAGAAAAACACCGAGTTCTATGTCGAGTTGCCAATCGACATCGTCGTTGAAGGCAACTACCACAAGATTGGTTCTTTTGTCAGCGGGGTCGCTAACCTGTCGCGAATTGTCACTCTGCATGACTTCATTATTTCGCCTCAGGACGGCAATGTTGAAAACCTCAGGATGACCATCCTGGCCAAAACCTACCGCTATCTGGAAGAAGAGGACGGGTGATGGGAATGCTCAAATACCTTTCATTTGTCGTGTTGACCGGGCTGTTAGCCGGGTGTGGCGGCAGCAATGATTTTGACGACCTGCAGGGTTATATGGATGAAGTGGATGCTCGACCGGCACCGCCCATCGAACCCCTGCCGGTATTCGAACAGGTGGAACCTTTCCGGTATCAGGCGAGCACCGATCGCAGCCCGTTCGAGCCGCCCGTCCTGGTATCGGCGACGCCGCCGCCCCCTCCGGGCAGCCCTGAAGTTAAGCCTAACTTCAATCGGGCGAAGGAATATCTGGAGCAATACAGTATCGCCAGTCTGACGATGGTTGGCACCCTGGCCCGTGATCAAAGCATGTTTGCGTTGATCAAAGATGCGGACGGCGGTGTGCACCGGGTGGAACGCGGCGATTACATTGGGACGGATCACGGCGAAATTCAGAGCATCGATGAAGCTTCGATTGAGCTCATTGAGATTGTCAGAGACGGCGGTGATGGCTGGGTTAGACGAGAGCGCACAGTCAATCTCGGTGGTGGAAACAGAGGATGAAAATAATGAGCAGTTGGATAATGTTCGGCTCGAGGCATTCCATGAAGGAATCGGCCATAGAAGTGGCCATAAAGGGAATGCTCGGGTTCGCCGCTTTGCTTCTCAGCGCGTCAGCTTGGTCGCAGGCCAACATCGAGGGTGTCGAATTTTCGTCACTACCGGGTGACAAAACCGAGATCAGACTGGTTTTTGATGGCGCACCGCCGGAACCAACGGGTTACACCATCGAAGAGCCCGCACGAATTGTGCTGGATATGCCGGGCGTGGCCAGCAGCCTGGAAGAGAAGCACCATAATCTCGGGATTGGCAATGCCCGCCGTGTTTCGATTATCACCACCAAAGATCGAACCCGGGCGATTGTTAACCTGACCGAGCTGGTCAACTACGAAACGCAAATTCAGGGCAACACACTGTTCGTCACCATTGGTGCCGACGGTGGCGGTGTTCCGACTACCGAACAGTTCTCCAGCGCCACAGATACTTCGCCGATCGAGCGCAACATGGCTGCATCCCAGGTGACCGGCGTCGATTTCCGACGTGGTCCAGAAGGGGATGGTCGCATCATCGTCAGCCTTTCTAATCCGAAAGCACCGGTCAACGTCGTTGGCGAGGGCGGCAAGATCAAGGTTGAAATCCGCAACACTGATCTGCCCGCTGAGCTGCGTCGTCGCCTCGACGTCACAGATTTTGCGACTCCCGTGCAGATTGTCGATGCAGTGCAGGACGGCGATCACACAATATTTACTGTGTCTGCGGCGGGAGACTATGACTATCTCGCTTATCAGGCTGATAACACTCTAACCATCAATGTCAGCCCGATGTCTGAAGATGAGGTTGAGCGTCGTGATGACATGTTCAGATTCTCTGGAGAGAAGCTGTCGCTGAATTTCCAGGATATCGAGGTACGCTCTGTTCTGCAGCTGATTGCCGATTTCACCGATCTCAACCTGGTGGCCAGTGATACGGTTTCCGGTCGCATCACGCTACGTCTTAAGAATGTTCCCTGGGACCAGGCGCTGGAACTGATTCTGAAAACCAAAGGCCTCGACAAACGCCAGGTGGGTAACGTTCTCCTGGTGGCACCTGCGGCTGAAATCGCTGCTCGAGAGAAGCTTGAGCTGGAAAACCAGAAGCAGATTTCTGAACTGGCCCCGCTGCGTACTGAATTTATTCAGATCCGTTACGCCAGCGCCACTGAGCTGTTTAATCTGTTCAGTAACAGCGCCGGCTCTTCAGAGCAGTCAATTCTCTCGGAACGCGGCAGCGTGATTGTGGATGATCGCACCAACTCGATCATCCTTACGGATACAGCAGATCGCCTTCAGGAATTTCGTGAAGTGATTGCACAACTCGACGTCCCGGTACGTCAGGTGCTCATCGAAGCTCGAATTGTGACTGCCAGTGACAACTTTTCAGAAGAGCTGGGTATTCGCTGGGGTGGCGGCGCGATTAAAGATGGCGCCCCGCTCGGCAGCCAGGCCAAGCTGGGTGGTTCTCTGACGACTCTGAGCGAGTTGCAGGACATCATCGTCAATGGTGAAGGGGATATTTCTTCACCCGACGACCTGATCGTTGATCTGGGTGTCACCAGCCCGGGAGCGACCAGCTTCGGTATTGGTATCACCGGTGAACAATACATCCTGGATCTGGAGCTCTCTGCATTAGCCGCTGATGGCCATGCGGAAGTAGTTGCCCGTCCGAAGGTGATTACCGCAGATAAGTCTCCGGCTATCATCGAATCTGGTACGGAAATTCCTTATCAGGAAGCGACCAGCAGTGGCGCAACCTCCACATCGTTTAAAGATGCGGTGTTGTCGCTGGAAGTTACCCCGCAGATCACGCCTGATGACAGAATCATCATGCAGCTCAATGTGAAGCAGGATTCAGTTGGTCAGGTATTCAATGGCGTTCCATCCATTGATACCAACGAAATCGAGACGGAAGTACTCGTAGACAACGGCCAGACTCTGGTTCTGGGTGGTATCTTCCAGACTGACCGCAACGTTTCGACGACCAAGACTCCGTTCCTTGGTGATCTGCCGTACGTGGGTCGGCTGTTCCGCCGGACGCTGGAGCGTGATGACAAAGCTGAACTGCTGATCTTCATTACGCCGAGAATCATTCAGGAAAACCTGACTTCTCTGTAGCAGGTGCCGGGACACCCGGCCCATCCATCCTATAAACTACGCGGCGCCAATAGGCGCCGCGTTTTTTATGAGTAAACAAAATATTTATCTGATAGGGCTGATGGCCGTAGGCAAGAGTACGGTCGGGCGTACTCTTGCGCAGCGTCTGGGTTACGACTTCTACGACTCCGACCATGTCATTGAAGAACGGGCGGGGGCAGATATCGGCTGGATATTTGACGTCGAAGGAGAAGCTGGATTCCGCGAGCGGGAAACAGCCGTTCTCGATGATCTGACCAGACTGGAGGGAATTGTGCTGGCAACCGGTGGTGGCGCGGTGTTGCGGGCGGAAAATCGCGCCATGCTGGCTGCGCGCGGGACGGTAATACATCTGGACAGCCCGCTGCAGAGGCTGCTGGAGAGAACGGAAAAGGATAAAAAACGGCCCCTGCTGAATACTGGGAACCCCGCGGAGACACTGGCTCGAATTGCGCAGGAGCGAAATCATCTGTATGCCGAAATTGCCGATTTCCGTTTTGTTACTGATCGCCAGTCGCCCAAGGTGTTAGCACGAGCGATCGAAAGCTGCCTGCACGAACAGAGAGTTATCTGATGACCAGGATCGTAACTGTCCCGCTGGGTGATCGAAGCTATCCGATATACATCGGCGCCGGGGTGTTGCGCAGTGGCAGATTGGCTGAGCACATTGCCGGTTCCCAGGTTGCAATCGTAACCAATACCGTCGTTGCGCCCTTGTGGCTGAAAACTCTGAACACCGTTCTGGCGGACAGTAATGCGAAAGTGGATGTCTTTGAACTGCCTGACGGTGAGGCGGAAAAGAACCTGAGTAATTATGAGGCCATACTCGACTTCCTGATTGCGCATAAACACAATCGCAGCACCACGGTCATCGCATTAGGGGGTGGCGTCGTCGGTGATATGGCCGGTTTTGCAGCCGCGACCTATCAGCGAGGGGTCAGATTTGTGCAGATTCCTACCACGCTGCTGGCTCAGGTGGATTCATCCGTCGGTGGCAAGACGGCCGTGAATCATCCTCAGGGCAAGAATCTCATCGGAGCGTTCTACCAGCCGGAAGCAGTTTTCGCGGATACCGAGCTGCTGGCGACACTGCCCGCACGAGAGTGGCGCGCGGGCATTGCTGAGGTCATCAAGTATGGGATTATTCAGGATTGTAACTTTTTCAACTGGTTGATAGAGCACAACCAGGCTTTGTTGGAGATGTCGTCTGACGCAATCATCCATGCCGTCGGCCGATCCTGCGAGATCAAAGCGGAAGTGGTGGCGCAGGACGAACGGGAAGGCGGTATTCGGGCCATTCTGAACTATGGTCATACCTTCGCTCACGCGATCGAGGCATTGACCGGTTACAACACCTACCTTCATGGTGAGGCGGTGGCGATCGGTATGGTTATGGCGGCGGACCTGTCCTGGCGGCAGGGTCTGCTGACCCTGAATGACTCGGCTCGAATCAAACAGGCGATTGGTACCTTCGGGCTGCCGGTGGTGCCGCCAGCACTGGAATCTGAGGCAATGCTCAATGCGATGGGCATGGACAAAAAGGTTCTGGATGGTCGACTGAGGTTGATACTGGCACGATCGATCGGTGATGCTTTTGTTACTGATGCCGTCGATCAGCAACTGCTGCAGGCAACGCTCAGCGCTGGAAAGCGACTGTGCGATGATTGATTATCGGTTAACCCTTTTCGTCCTAGGATAGCGCGGCAACATGGCAGAAGCGGAGCGCGGTTTTCTTGGCCTGACCCACAATCCGTTTGTGCAATCGGATGAGGGTTTCTTCGAACAGGCTGATCGCAAAGCCCACCTAGAACAGCTGCGACATCTCAGTCAGTGGTCACGGCGCGTGCTCGTGGTAACGGGCCCTCCTGGCATGGGTAAATCCATGCTTTATCGACAACTTTCCGCAACGTTAGAACCTCGCTGCAAAGCCGCCCGAATTCATGGCTCGCTGATCAATGCCAGTCGGGAAGTCCTGGTTTCTGTTGCACAGGGGTTCGGTATTGCCGCACCTTCGGATGCCAACAGCCAGCTTCTGACCTCGCTGATAGAGCGTCACGTCGACGAACAATCAGCGGCAGAGCGAATCTGTGTGGTGATGGTGGACGATGCGGATCTTTTGGAGCCTAAAGCCGTCGTCGATCTGATGTCGCTGGCTCAGGCCTGCAGTCTGCAGCTGGTGCTCTTCGGCGAGGTGAAGCTGGTCCCCGCCATTGAGCGTGCGGCGGGACGTCTTGGTCTCGGCTGGCACGAAATCCGCCTGACCGGTTTCAGCGCGCAGCAGACCAGGGAGTACCTGGAGTGGCGCTTTCAGCAGGCACGATATCGGGGTCGGCTGCCTTTTACAGAATCTCAGCTGCAGGAAATTCAGCGACTCTCCGAGGGCCTGCCTGGAACAATCAATCAGATGGCTAACGTGCTGCTGGTGAAGCTGGAAACTGGCGACATCGGCAAATCCGGATCGGTATTTCCGGCTGTGCATCGAGCATTACTGGTGCTGTTACTGGTGGTGGCGGGGCTGGTGTATCTGCTCTGGTTGCAGAGTGAGAGCGCGGATGAGCAGAACCGGGTGGTGGTCGAAGAGTCCGTTGCTTTGGAACCCACCGATACCGATGTTGCTCTGCTCGAACCGGAAACTCCGGTTGAGCCTCCGGTCGACTCTCGAGCGGAGCCCACGGCCGAGAAACCGCCGTTTGGAATGGCCGGAGATCCACGACAGTCGCCTGGGAGCACAATAGCCAGTCAGCCGGCGGACGGTATTCCATTTGGCCAGGAACCTGAGATCCCAACGCCAGCTGAAGGCGCGGCTGCTCAGAGTGAAGAGATCACCGCATTGGGGCAAGCACAGGTTGCGGAAACGAGTCGAGGAACGGCGGAAACGCCAATTCAGCAGCCGATGGAACTACAGCCTCTGAAGCCTCAACCCGTTCCAGAACCTCAGGTGGACCCGACCTCGGCATTTGCAGAAGGTGCCCAAGCGCCAGGCGAAGCTCAAACAGAACCAGTCACTGAAACATCGCCACCGGTTGGTTTTGCGACCTCTGCAGCTGATAAGGACGACCCCGCGCCCGCGGGTGCTCCAATATCGGTAACGCGGTCCCCCGCTGATGATCCATCAGCTGATGGATCATCAGCGGACCTACTCCCGGCAGATGCCCAGGGTGCAGATTGGCTGCTGGAGCAGCCTGGAGAGCGATTTACTCTGCAGCTGGTTACGGTGTCGTCTGCGGAGCGAGCCCGGGAGTTTATCGACAAACAGAATAGTCCGCAGCAGTTTGCCACCTATGAACTCGCGCGCGATGGCAAGCGGCTGCACGTCGTGGTTTTTGGTGTTTTTGAAAGCCGTGCTGACGCCGAGGCTGCATCGCGCGCGCTGCCGGCCGGCGTTGGTAACGTACAGCCTTGGATCCGCACGCTGGAGCAGGTGCACGGTGCGATTTACACCGTGCGCTAGCAGATCAGGGTAGCTGGGTGCTGCCCATCAGATAACGATCGATCTCACGCGCAGACTCGCGGCCTTCGTTGATGGCGCGAACTACCAGTGACTGACCCCGTCGGCAATCTCCTGCAGTGAAAACCTTAGCCACGTTGGTGTTGTATCGACCGTATTCGGCCTGATAGTTAGAGCGCTGGTCGTAGCTGATCCCGAGTTGATCGGAGACTGCATGTTCAGGACCTAAGAAGCCCATTGCCAGCAGCACCAGATCGGCCTCCCACTCCCGTTCTGAACCAGGAACGTTTTCAAACTTGCCGTCTTTCATGACCACATCCATGGTCCGGATCGCTTTGATGTGACCATTGCCGTTGTCGACGAACTCAGTCGAGGAAATGCTGTACACCCGCGGATCCTTGCCATCGCGCTGCGCCGCTTCCTGGTGTCCATAGTCAGTTCGAAGGATCTTCGGCCAGGTGGGCCAAGGATTGTTGTCTGCCCGCTGCGTCGGTGGCTGTGGAAACAGCTCGAAGTTCACCAGACTCTTACAGCCGTGTCGCAACGAGGTGCCGATGCAGTCTGTGCCGGTATCACCGCCGCCGATGACAATCACATTCTTGTCCTTGGCACTGATGTAGTCGGCATCAGCCAGGTTGCTGTCGAGCAGGCTCCTGGTGTTGCGGGTGAGAAAATCCATCGCGAAGTGAACGCCGGTGAGCTCCCGCCCGGGAATCGGCAGATCCCTCGGTATCGTGGCACCAGTGCTGAGCAGAACCGCGTCGAAATCAGCAAGGAGTTGCTGGGCGTCAATGCTACCGTCGCTGCCATCCGCTACAGCCTGGCCGAGAACAAACTCAACGCCTTCATCACGCAGGAGCTGCAGACGCCGTTCCACGACGACGTTCTTGTCCAGCTTCATGTTTGGGATACCGTACATCAGCAAGCCACCGGCTCTATCCGCGCGTTCGTAAACGACAACCTGATGACCCGCCTGATTCAGCTGATCTGCGGCAGCCAATCCTGCAGGCCCGGAACCGATCACCGCGACGCGTTTGCCGGTCCGCTGGGCCGGCAGGCGCGGCACAATCCAGCCTTCTGCATAGCCCCGATCGACGATGGCCATCTCGATGTTCTTGATGGTGACCGCCGGGTCGGTAATTCCCAGCACGCAGGCGCCTTCGCATGGGGCGGGGCAGACGCGTCCGGTAAATTCCGGGAAATTGTTGGTTTTGTGCAGCCGTTCGAGCGCTTCCCGCCACTGGCTCCGATAGACCAGGTCATTCCACTCGGGAATCAGATTGTGGATGGGGCAGCCTTCTTCTGACTGACAAAAAGGCACACCGCAATCCATGCAGCGTGAACCTTGCGTGGTCAATCGCTGCTCGTCGTGGTCTGTATATATCTCCTGGAAGTCGAGCATGCGTTTGCCGGCATCCCGATAGGGTGCCTGCACACGTTCAAATTCCATGAACCCAGTAACTTTACCCATGGTTCTCCAATCAGGTCAGGTTCTTGTCAGCCGGCAGAAACTGCACTGCGTTGTGCTTCCAGCACTCGCTTGTAATCTGTTGGCATCACTTTCACGAAAGCTCCGAGCTGCGTTTCCCAGCTCTCGAGAATATGCCTGGCGACGTCCGAACCGGTCAGGCGTAGGTGTTTTTCTATCAGAGTCTGCAATTCAGAAATGTCCTGTGCATCAACTACGCCTTCCAGCGCAACCATTTCCATATTGCAGCGCTCACCGAAGGCCTGCTGCGGATCCCAGACATAGGCGATACCACCGCTCATACCGGCGGCAAAATTGCGCCCGGTGGGGCCCAGGATCACGACCCGGCCACCGGTCATGTATTCGCAGGCGTGATCGCCTACGCCTTCGATGACTGCGCTGGCACCGCTGTTGCGGACGCAGAATCGTTCAGCGGCGACACCGCGGAAGTAACACTCACCGCTGGTTGCGCCGTACATCACGACGTTGCCGATCAGAATGTTGTCTTCAGGCTTGAACTTGCTGCGTTTGGGTGGATAGACGATTACCCGTCCGCCGGACAGTCCTTTGCCGACAAAATCGTTGGCATCCCCTTCGACTTCCAGGGTCACGCCCTTGGCCAGGAAACAACCAAAACTCTGTCCGGCACTGCCGTAAAATTTGAAGTGCAGACTTTCATCAGGAAGCATCTGAGGGCCCACTTCGCGGATGATCATATTCGACAACATTGCACCTACGACCCGGTTGGTGTTGACGATAGTCAGCTCGTCATAGAGTTTCTCACCCCGTTGAATCGCCGGCAGGGCAAGGGCCATCAGCTCATTATCCAGCGCCCGGCCCAGCTGGTGATCCTGCTGATGAATCGCGTAATTGCCGAGAAATTCCGGAGGCTTTTCGGCAGGTCGAATGATCGCGGACAGATCCAGTCCCTTCGCTTTCCAGTGATTGATGGCGGCGTTGATTTCCAGCGCATCCACTCGACCGATCATCTCATTCACAGTGCGGAAACCCAGTTCCGCCATGATCATGCGCAGCTCTTTAGCCACCATGAAGAAATAGTTCACGATATGTTCGGGTTGTCCGGAGAACTTTTTACGCAGCTCCGGGTCCTGGGTGGCAATCCCCACAGGGCAGGTATTCAGATGGCACTTGCGCATCATGATGCAGCCAAGCGCAATCAGCGGTGCTGTGGCGAAACCGAATTCTTCCGCGCCGAGCAGCGCTGCGATCGCTACATCCCGGCCGGTTTTCAGCTGACCGTCGGTCTGCAGCACAACTCTGGAGCGCAGATTGTTCATTACCAGGGTCTGATGGGTTTCGGCGATACCGAGCTCCCAGGGCACGCCGGCATGTTTGATGGACGTCAGTGGCGATGCGCCGGTACCACCGGTGTCTCCGGCGATGACCAGATGATCGGCGCGGGCTTTGGTAACGCCAGCGGCAACGGTGCCCACCCCGACTTCCGCGCCCAGTTTGACGCTGATGCGTGCCTTCGGGTTGGCGTTTTTCAGATCGTGGATGAGCTGAGACATATCCTCAATGGAGTAGATGTCGTGGTGTGGTGGCGGACTGATCAGACCCACGCCAGGCGTCGAATGGCGAATGCTGGCGATCACGTCATCGACCTTGTGGCCCGGCAGCTCGCCGCCTTCCCCAGGCTTGGCGCCCTGAATGATCTTGATCTGCAGCTCGTCGGCATTGCTCAGATAGTTGATGGTGACGCCGAAACGACCGCTGGCCACCTGTTTGATTGCGCTGCGCTTCGAGTCACCGTTCGTCAACGGGATGAACCGCTTCGGATCTTCGCCGCCTTCGCCGGTGTTGGACTTGCCGCCGAGCCGATTCATCGCGACGGCCAGCGACTCATGCGCCTCGGCACTTATGGAACCGAAACTCATTGCGCCAGTGGCGAAGCGCTTGACGATATCCTGCGCGCTTTCTACTTCATCGAGGTCGATGCTGGGGCCATTGGCTGCCGGTTTAAAGTCCAGCAGACCGCGCAGAGTCGATTGCCGGGTATTTTCTTCGTTGGTGTGCCGGGAGAACTTCCAGTAGGCCTCTTCGCTGTTACCTCGGGCGGCGACCTGCAGATTGGCAATTGCCTCAGGGTCCCACATGTGGGTATCGCCGTGGCGTCGCCAGTGGAAGTCTCCGGGGTTTGGCAGCACTTTGACATTGTCGGCGCGACTCGGATAGCCGAGCTCGTGTCGTCGGGTCATTTCTTCGGTCAATACCGCAAGGCCAACGCCTTCGACCCGGGAGGCCGTGCCTACAAACGCCCGGTCGATCACGTCTTTCGCCAGACCGACTGCTTCGAAAATCTGTGCGCCTTTATACGATTGCAGGGTGGAAATACCCATTTTGGCCATGACCTTGAGGATGCCTTTGGCCGTACCTTTCCGGTAGGCGGCCACCACGTCGTCGTCGTTGCTGATGTGGTCTGCATCGTCCAGAGCGCCTTGGCGCCGGGCGTCCCAGAGTGCTTCGAAGGCGAGGTAGGGGTTGATTGCGTCTGCGCCATAACCTACCAGCAGGCAGTGGTGATGGACTTCGCGCGCTTCCCCGGATTCGATAATCAGACCAATCCGGGTTCGGGCATGGGAGGCCACCAGGTGGTGATGTACAGCGCCCACAGCCAGCAGCGAACTGATTGGCACATTGTCCGGTCCGGTTGCCCGATCGGATAGCACAATAAGACTATACCCGTCAGCGATGGCTTCGCTTGCTTCGGCACAGATTCGGTCGAGCGCATTGACGAGGCCCTGGTGCGACGAATTGGCTGGGAAGGTGATATCGATGGTCTGACTCTTCCAGCCGCGATGATCCATCTGCTTCAGCGCCGCCAGTTCCTGATTCGACAGGATGGGGTGATCGATGCGCAGTCGATGACAATGCTCTTCACCGACTTCCAGCAGATTGCCTTCCGGACCGATATAACAGTTCAGCGCCATGATCACTTCTTCGCGGATCGAATCGATCGGCGGGTTGGTCACCTGTGCGAAACGCTGTTTGAAATAATCGTAGAGCATGCGCGGCTTTTCTGACATGACTGCCAGGGCGGCATCGTTGCCCATTGAGCCCAGCGGATCACGCAGTTCCCTGACCAGCGGTTGCAGCATGATCTGCATGGTTTCGATCGTATACCCGAAGGTGGCCATCCGGGCAGTAAGGCTGGTGGCGTCGAAAACTTCTGGTTTCGCGGAGTCCAACTGCTCAAGGTCGATGCGCTGGCGATCCAGCCATTCGCTATAAGGCTGCGCAGATGCCCATTCCTGTTTGATTTCTTCGTCCGGAATCATTCGTCCAGCGGCAAAATCGATCAGAAACATCCGGCCCGGCTTGAGCCGGCCTTTTTCGACCACACGCTCAGGATCCACGCTGACCACGCCCACCTCTGACGCCATGATGCATTTGTCATCGTCGGTGATGTAGTAGCGGCTGGGCCGTAAACCATTGCGATCCAGGACCGCACCGATATAGGTGCCGTCGGTGAAGGCGATGGAAGCGGGGCCGTCCCAGGGTTCCAGCAGACAGGAATTGAACTCATAGAAAGCCCGCTTCTGCGCATCCATGTTCGGATGTTGCTGCCAGGCTTCCGGAATCATCATCAGCACCGCTTCCTGCAGCTTACGCCCGCCCATGAGCAGGAATTCGAGCACGTTGTCGAATGTGCCGGAATCGGAACAGTCCGGCTCGACTATCGGGAACAGCTTCGTAAGGTCATCACCAAACAGCGGTGAGTGCAGCGTGCCTTCGCGTGAGTTCATGGAATTCACGTTACCGCGGAGCGTATTGATTTCACCGTTGTGGCTCATAAAGCGGTTCGGCTGCGCACGATCCCAGGATGGAAAGGTGTTGGTACTGAAGCGCGAATGCACCATGGCCAGATGGGACTCGAACTCGCTGTCGCACAGATCCGGGAAAAACAGCGGAACCTGATCCGGCGTGAGCATGCCTTTATAGATGATGACTTTTGAAGACAGGCTGGCCACATAGAACAGCTTGCGTTGCTCGAGCGTTTCGTCGCCTCGAAGCAGATGCGTGGAGTGTTTGCGGATCAGATAGAGCTTGCGTTCGAAGTCATCACCAGCGGCACCGCGAGCCCCAATGAAAACCTGAGCAAAACTGGGCATTGCCGCTCTTGCCGCATTGCCGATACCTGCGCCGTCCGGATGGGTGGGCAATTCCCGCCAACCCAGCAGTTCCTGACCAGCTGTCGCAATCTGAGCTTCTAAAGTGGCAATACAGTGAGTTCGGGCCGCATCGTTCCTGGGCAGGAATACGTTGCCGACACCATATTCGCCCTGGGGTGGCAGGTTGAAACCGAGCCGGGCCGCGGCTTTACGCAGAAAACCATCGGGCAACCCAAGCAGAATGCCAGCACCATCTCCGGTGTTCTTTTCGTAGCCGACACCGCCGCGATGTTCCATGCAGGAGTTCATGTGCAGAGCGTCCTCGACAATCTGTCGACTCGGGCGACCTTTGATGTCGCAGACAAAGCCGACGCCACAGCCGTCTTTTTCGTTGGCCGGGTCATACAGACCCTGCTTTTCTGGCAGTCCAAACTCGCTCATGCGTGTCTCTCTCTCTAAAAAACATGCCAAGTTGCATGCTCATTGCCGCGGCTGCGTTCCGCTGGCGGATCAATTCGCTGGCAGGTTTCGGGCGCGAAGCTGGCCGTCAGCTCTCATAAAAGAGAGCATCCAGTACTTCGAGTTAGCGAATGTCGGTTGTGCCTGGACCTGTAACTGATTATTTCGTATGGCTTTTATCAGCCATTTAGTAAGTTGAATCGGTTCAACTCAGACGCAGGCAGGCGCGGCTTAATCTCGCGCGGAGACGAAACATCTCAGAAATGCGGCGACGAATCAAGTTAGCCGGAAAGTCGATACCAGTAGCGATAGCAGCGAGCGAAGCCCAGATTGGCATAGAGGGCGTGGGCGGGGTGATTGTCGGCGATCACCTGCAGATAAGCTGTGGTGGCACCGCTGCCCGCGCTCCAGTCCAACAGACCCTGCACCAGGCGTTTGCCGAGCCCGAGACCGCGGTGGTCCGGGTGGGTGTAAATGTCGAAAAGACCCACCAGTTCATGTTCCAGAACCGCCAGCCCGCAGGCCTGTGGCCGCTCAGGGGTGCCGATGATGGCAAACGCGCTTTCCCCCGGTACGCCTTTCAGAATGGCTCCGTGCAGCGCGCGGGCGGCTGCCGGCATGCCGGTCAGCTCAGCGTAAACGTCGAGCCACAGGTCGCGTGGCAGCAGCTGCAGCACGTCGTCGTTATCAGGGGCCGCCCGGGACGGCAGCGCCAGTGTCATAACATCTGTCGGGTCCGCCAGCGTATAACCCCGCTGATCCAGCAGCTGGTCGAGTTCCGCCTGCCCGGAGATAGAGGTCAGGCGGAATATGGTCTGCAGCTGCTCGCGGGCGTAGGCGTTTTCGCAGTAGCGGATTTTCTCAAGCATCGGCTGTTGCTCCGGATACAAGGCCACAATGCTGTTAGCCCGCTTGGTGAAACCACCCGCAAAACGCAACAGCCAGCCATCCAGAAGAATCTGGCGGATGGCCGGCCAGGCATTGAGTGAGGCTTCTTCCACCCGGCGGAGCGCAAGCCCCGGAGCGGTCAACGGCTCAGTCTTGCTTGCCTGGGTCCCAGGGTGATCGCCATGCTGGTTCATGACGCCAAGATAGCAACGACCCGCGAACTGTCATAGCACTGCCGACTGCGCTAGCCTGCGACGGCGGGTCAGCGGAGAACAATCAGTGTCTAGAGATCAGTTTGTGGTGGTGGTGCATGTGCTGGTGCTGCGCGGTAGCGAGCTGTTCCTGTTGAGGCGTGCAAATACCGGCTTCATGGACGGCTACTACGCGCTGCCGGGTGGTCATCAGGAAGCGGGCGAGAGTGTCAGCGCGGCAGCGATCAGAGAGTGCCGGGAGGAAATCGGCATTACCCCTCGGGATCTGCAGCCGGTTTGTGTGATGCCCTATCGCTCCGGGCGACATCAGGGACTCAACTTCCTGTTTGAAACTTCCGACTATGATGGCGAGCCGGTCATCAACGAACCCGAACTGTTTGATGCCGGCTGCTGGGTGAACGCTGCGCAGCTGCCGCAGCCTGTGGCCGTCTGGCTGCCGGATGCGCTGGCGCTGCGGGAGCGTAAGGAATGGTATCGGGAATTCGAGTGGGATTAGCCATGAAGTTTTCTTACAATGCGCGCCCTGATATTCCAGCAACCTTTTTTTACTAGGAGTCTTCGATGAAAGATCCGGTCAGAGTTACCGTCACAGGCGCCGCCGGACAGATCGGCTATGCGCTGCTGTTCAGAATTGCCGCAGGTGAGATGCTCGGCAAAGACCAGCCGATTATTCTGCAGCTGCTGGAAATCACTCCGGCACTGGACGCGCTGAAAGGCGTGATCATGGAAGTTGAAGACTGCGCATTCCCGCTGGTGCGTGGCATTGTCGGTACCGATGATGCAAATGTTGCTTTCAAAGACTGTGACTATGCGCTGCTGGTAGGTTCACGTCCGCGTGGCCCGGGGATGGAGCGCAAAGACCTGATCGAAGCCAACGCGGCCATCTTCTCGGTGCAGGGCAAAGCGATCAACGACCATGCCAGCCGCGACATCAAGGTGTTAGTGGTCGGGAATCCGGCCAACACCAACAGCCTGATTGCCCAGCGCAACGCACCGGACATAGATCCCCGCCAGTTCACGGCGATGACTCGACTCGATCACAACCGGGCGATGGCACAGCTGGCGCAGAAAACCGGCAAGCAGGTCGAAGACGTGAAAGGTCTGTGTATCTGGGGTAATCACTCAGCCACCCAGTATCCGGACATCCATGATGCAAGCGTTGCCGGTGAGAGCGCGATGAGTCTCGTTGATATGGCCTGGTACGAAGCGGACTTCATCCCCACCGTGCAACAGCGCGGCGCCGCGATCATTGAAGCCCGCGGCGCTTCCAGCGCTGCGTCAGCTGCAAATGCGGCGATTGACCATATGCATGACTGGGCACTCGGCAGCGATGGTGTGGTCAGCATGGGCGTTTATTCAGATGGCAGTTATGGGGTTGCCAAAGGCCTGATCTATTCTTTTCCGGTGACCTGTGCCGGCGGTGACTGGACAATTGTTCAGGGTCTGGAGGTCAATGATTTCAGTCGCGGCAAGATGCAGGCGACCGAAACCGAACTCACCGAAGAGCGCGATGCGGTTGCGCACCTGTTGCCAGGCTAGCGGCTGATCTGACCTGGGGCGTCTGGGTCAGGCGCCTTTGAACTGTGGCTTGCGCTTTTCAGCAAACGCCCGTCGACCTTCCGCGCCGTCAGCGCTGGTGCGGACCCCGAGCAGCAGGTCGCGGCTAACCGCCCCGGCTTCGGCCGGGCTCTGATTCAAGGTCGCCAGGGAAAACTCTTTCAGTGTTTCCACCACCAGAGGCGCTGAATGGCGGAGAATCTCGGCATATTCGAGTGCCGCAGCCAGTTCTTCGCCTTCAGGCACCACCTTGTTGACCATGCCTACCTGCAGTGCGCGTTCGGCAGAAAAATCCTGACCGAGCAGCATGAATTCCATCGCGATCTTGTGCGGGATCCGGGCAGCAGCGCTGGCGATCAGACCACCGGTAAAGCCCAGCTGGGCTTCCGGGTACTTGAAAACCGTGGTTTGCGATGCCACCACCAGGTCGCACATCTGCACAATCACGTAAGCTCCGCCAATACACCAGCCGTGCAGGGCGGCAATGATCGGTTTGCTTACCGGCACGCCAACGGACGGTACGCCCTGCCACATTTCCGCAGGCGGGTCTTTTATGTCTGCACCAACGGAAAACGCGCGATCGCCGGCCGCGTGCAGAACGGCGACCCGATCATCGGAAGTCTCCAGCGTCTGCCAGGCTTCGCGTAGACCCTGAATGACCGCTTCGTTGAGCGAATTCATCTTTTCCGGCCGATTGATGGTAATGATGGCAATGCCATCTCTGGACTCATAGGTGACGACGTCTGACATGGTTGCGACTCTCCGCTGATCGGCTAGGACTGATCTTTCAGCCAGGTATTGAAGCTGGGCTGACGTTTTTCGTGAAATGCACTGACCCCTTCCCGGGCGTCAGGGTGATGGTCTGATATGGCTGTTTTGGCGGCGATTTCGTCGAGTGCGGCATGCCAGTCCAGCTCAGCGGCGTTATAGAGTGAACGCTTCAGCAGCCGCATCGACACCTGCGGTCCATCCGCCAGCTCTTCCGCCAGCGCCATGGTTGCTGCTTCCAGCTGATCGGGTTCGACCACTTCAGTGACCAGACCCAGCGCCAGTGCTTCTTCGGCGCTGGCGATTTTTTTACGCATCAGAAACTCCAGCGCTTTTGGCAGCCCGAGCATACGTACCAGCAGATATTGACCGCCTTCGTCCGGCAGTAGACCGAAGCGCAGCGTGGCGCTCCCGAGCCTGGCGGTTGTGGCGGCCAGTCTGAAGTCGCAGCTTAGCGCCAGGGAGAAGCCGGTCTGTATCGCGACGCCGTTTATGGCTGCAATGGTCAATTTGTCGATGTTGCGAATACAGGTGTTGAGCTGCTGGGAAATGGTCCGAAGGCCGTTGTAGGTCCCCAGCGCGGAGTCGTGGCCGGGCGGGATGTCTGGCACCAGCGCGTTGCTGCCCAGTTCAGCAGAGCCATAGGCTTTCAGGTCGTCGCCCGCACAGAACGCCCGACCGCTGCCGGTGAACACCAGCACCCGGACTGCGTTGTCCATCTGCGCCTGGGTCACCGCTTCAATCAGGTCACGCTTGATCCGGGTGGTCATGCCGTTCAGGCGTTCGGGTGTGTTGAACTGGAACCAGGCAATACCCGGATTCCTCAGGCTCAGCTCAAAGCCGGTAAATTCACCAATGTCCATATTCCCCCTCCCGTGGTTGTGATGTGCTGGTGTGACGGTGAGTCGATTATGTTTGAATCGTCAGCGGATATCAGGAGGTAAATACGTGAAAGGAATTCCCAGATTGTTAATCGGCCTGCTGGCGGCGGTTATGTCGATGAGTCCAGCGCTTGCGGACGAACCTGAGGCTGTGCTCGGATACTGGGCGACGGAAGATTCAATTCTTGAAGTTGCCACCGCCGGTGAGAGTTTGAGCATGCGGGTCGTTGCGCTGGAAAATCCGGTTTACACCGAAGGTGAAGAACATGGTCCGCCGGGGGCGGTGCGGGTGGATGTAAACAATCCGGACGCAGCACTTCGCGATCGACCGATCCTCGGGCTCGAATTGCTCAGTGACTATGCGTTCAGCAAAGACCGCTGGGGTGGGAAAATTTATGATCCGCAGTCCGGCAAGCTCTACTCTTCGACCATGTGGTTAGAGGATGGATCGCTGCAGATGCGTGGCTATATCGGGGTGTCCTTTCTGGGTAGAACTCAGACCTTTGCACCGGTAGCCGACTGCGGTCCGAAAATTGTGGCTCTGCTTCGAGCGACCAGCTTCGCCCAAGCCAGCTGCGATTGATGCGACATCTGTTAACGCTGCTGAAAGTGCTGAGCCTGACTGCAGTGGTTGCTGCACTCTGGGCTGGCCTCGTGGTGACGGCGACCCTGCAGGGTTGGTTCCGCCCGGCAATAGCGCCAGCTGGGGACAGCGGCGCTTTTGCAAGCGCAGCGATTGCGATGCTCGATACGCAGAATGTTGGCAATGTTGCTTATCAGCTGCTGGAAGATGGCAAAGTTGTCAGTGAGCATTATCTGTCGATCGGCACGCCGGTTGATGCGGACACCTTGTTTCAGGTGGCTTCGCTCAGCAAGTGGATCACCGCCTGGGGCGTTATGACACTGGTGGACTCCGGCCGACTCGATCTCGACAAGCCGGTGGACGACTACCTGGAGCGCTGGCAGCTGCCGTTGGGTAGTCATGACAATCAACTGGTAACACCCCGGCTCCTGCTCAGTCATCGTGCCGGTCTGATTGACGGACTTGGCTACGCGGGATATCTGCCGGGAGAGCCTGTGCAGCCGTTGACCGAGTCTTTGACCCAGGCTGCAGACGCATCACCCGGCGCCGGTGGACGCACCGTCGTTGGCATTGAACCCGGAACCACGTTCGCATACTCAGGTGGCGGGTATACGTTGTTGCAGCTGCTGATTGAAGAAGTCTCCGGCCAGTCTTTTTCCGACTATATGACAGCAACGGTGTTTGTACCGCTCGGGATGAATCGCAGCACGTTCACGCCTGATCTCGACCAGCTGGAAAATGTTGCCAGCTTCTATGATCTAGATGGTAGCGAAGCCATTCACTACCGGTTCACCTCACTGGCGGCTACCTCGCTGTACACAACGGCTGCCGATCTGACCCGGTTGCTGCAGGCACATTTACCCGGACCTCAAGGCGAGACTATTGGTCGCGGAGTGCTCGCTCCTGAGACGCTGGCGCTGATGCGTGAACCTCATGCCAGTCAATTTGGTGCAGACATCTGGGGACTTGGAACAATGCTGTTTGCAGCGGACGTGGACGGCAACTGGGTGATTGGCCACGACGGCAGCAACGAACCGGCGATCAATACTTCAGCCAGAATTAATCCAGCAACCGGTGATGGCATCGTGGTGCTGGAAACCGGGTCACAGCTGCTGGCCTCGAACCTGGCCGGAGAGTGGGTGTTCTGGCTGACCGGTGTGCCTGATCTGATCATGATTACCATTGCCAGTGAGGGCATGATCAACACAATACTCGTAGGTTGGCTTGTTTTGCTGGTGCTCGCCGCAGCAATCTGGCTGCTGCGCCGGCGTAGGAGAGCCCTCAGCGTCTAACAAAGAGCCCTCAGCGGCTAACTAAGAGCCCTCAGCGGCTTTTATAGAGCCTCAGCTGCCCATTATGGCTTTCCAGGTCTCGAGGTCGGGCACGCGCAGATAGGTGTTTTGCTCTTTGGTCTCACCCATTGTCGCATTAGGCACGTGTCCGTAGTTGTGACCAGGCAGCAGCAGGGTTTCTTCCGGCAGTTCGGACAGCTTCTGCAGGCTGCGGTACATGTCTTCAGAATTCGAACCAGGCAGGTCGACTCGGCCGCAGCCGTTAATGAACAGGGTGTCGCCGGAGACCAGTGTGTTTTTTATGCGAAAGCATTGCGACCCGGGTGTGTGGCCGGGCGTGTGAAGAAATTCGACTTCTACGTCACCCACCGACAGCTTGTCGCCGGATTCGACTCGGATGATGTCGGTTTCAGAAACCCCGGTGACTTTCTTCAGGCCGTCAGCTTCTTCTTTGTGGGTATAGACTCTGACCGGGTGTGTTTCCAGCAGCTCAGCAATGCCCTCAACTGTATGCCCGCCGTACGCGCCGCCGCAATGATCCGGATGATAGTGGGTGATCAGTGCACCGCTGAGAATGTATTCGCGCTCGGCAAGATGTTTCAGCAGTCCATCCACATCCCAGGCCGGGTCAACGACAACTACCTCGCGCGTTGTCCTTGAGCCGACAAGGTAGGTGAAGTTCTGCATCGGACCGATCTCAATCTGTTCGATGATGAGTTCCTGCTCGTTGTTCACTGTGGGCTCCTGTGTTCGCTGGGATTCGCGCTCGCCTGCAGACAGATCATACTGATCTCGCAGCGTGATCCCAATCGCAGCACCGGACCCCAGGTGCCGGTGCCGGGAGAAACGTACAGAATCATCTGGCCAATCTGATAGCGGCCGAGGATGCGTGGAAAGATCCGCCTCACCAGCAGATTGAACGGCAGAATCTGGCCGTTGTGGGTATGCCCGCAGAGCATCAGTTGAGCACCCCAGGCATCAGCGGCTTCAGCGCCATCCGGGCGGTGGTAGAGGAGGATCCGGTATCTGTCAGCCAGTGGCTGGAGGTTGCTCAGATGTTTTGGCACCTGATCCCGGGCGTCGGCGTCATCAATACCGATGATCTGCAGGTCCCCTGCGACGATGGATTCGTTGCGCAGCACGGTAATGCCCAGATTGCGCAGCCGCTGGCAGATGGCTTCCAAGTCGACGTAGCGTTCATGGTTGCCGATGATAAAGGTCGCTGGCGCATTGAAGGTGCCGAGGCAGGCCAGTTCGCTCTCGGTGATGCCGCGAAAGTCGATCAGATCGCCGGTGATCAGCACATGATCAGGCTTTGCTTCGTTGACTGTAGCGACCACGCGACGCAGGAACCCGGGCTGTCGTGAGCCGATGTGGACGTCACTGACTTGAGCGAGTCGCAGGCCAACGACACTCTGAGGAGCCGTCGGGGGAACCTCGATATCAACGTCTGCGGTGGTCAGTCGCTGCGCGTTGTACATTGCATACAGTGCCAGCACGGCCACGATCAGACACAGCAGCCCTCCCCACAGTCTGGGAGTCAGTGGCAGCACGAGGTGCGCGATCTCCCAGCAGACGACTACCGTGAATGCCAGAAAGCACACTCCCAGCCAGGTGAGCGCGATCGCAGAGAGACTGCGTCCAATGGTTCCCGGGATTGCTTCTGCGGCCATGCGCAACGCTAATGGCCCGACCATGACGATCAGCAGGATCGTCGTGCCCGGCGGTGGCAGCAGCAGATACCAGATGCGCAGCACCGGATAAACCAGCAGTCCGAAGTAAAAAACGCTGATGACTGCAACCGGTGCAACGTAGCGGCGCAGCAGATTGCCTATCACACTAGTCTGCCTGTCATAAGCCTGGTCCTGACAACAGCAGCTGCGCCGGATTCGTTGCGTTGAATGTGACCCGCTGTGCGCTGCCGGGTATGAACGCCGCTTCGCCTTCAGCCAGTTTCAGAGTGCCGCGCGCGCAATTGATGGTGATGTCGTTGTCTGTGGCGATGCACACAGCGTAAGGCAAGCCTTCGGGCATTGGCTGGTCGGCGCTGGCGCTGATGCTGATTCTGTGGACGCCGAATTCCTCGAAGCTGGCGACAACCGGGTCCGGGTGCGTGGCTGGCAAAGGTGCAGCTGGCGGCTCCAGTGACATTTGTGCGATTGCGCGGGCGGAATCCCAGCCGGCCTGGGTCAGAACCGGCTGGCTGGCGTAGATGATCTGGCGTTCATAGCTGGGTGTCTGGAATTCAAGCACCCGCAGTCCGGGTTGCAGCGAGTGAGGCACACCACTCGGCACAACAATCACATCGCCACGCCGCAGTGCTGTAAGGTTGATAAATGACAGCATCTGATCGCGGCTAGCACTGCTGCGTTGTCCTGGTAAGGCTATTTTCCGAAGTTCTTGGCCAAGACCTTGGCCTTCCCGCTGGTAGCTCTCTACGGCGGTAAGAAAAGCCAGGCGGAAGGCATCGTCACTGGGGTGCGTGGCGCGCAGGGTCTGGTTCATGCCGAAGCGGATCGCACCAATGCCATCAGGATAAACGTGTTTATCGACTTCGGTGACCAGGTAGACTTCCTGTTTGCGCTCATGAATCTCGAAGTACAGTTCGCCTATGACGGGCTCCGGGCGCGAGGTCAGCTCTTTCAGCAGTACTGGCGGCCGCCGGCCGCAGAGGCGTTGGGGCGCGAGGCTGAGGTAACTGAGCAGTGGCAGCCTGCCGTGCTGCGCCTGAACCGAACTTTCCCCTCGGGCTTCGATGCCCGAATACCAGGTTTCATGTCCCCAGGGTTTGCTGACGGTCACCGGTAACAGTTTCAGCGGCTCATCGAGTGGAATTCGGGTGCCGTCGACGTCAGCGTACAGCCCGCCAGATCCGGCCGGTGAGGCGTGATAACGCACGTCCAGCTGGTCTGATGCTTCCTGCCAGGGACGCGTTACGCTCACGCAGGTGTGTGCGTCCGGTTCGCCGCGCTGCAGCGCGGCATCCAGGTAGGCGTCAGAATCCGGATAGGAGAAATCGCTCACAGCGGTGGTTTGCAAAGCTCCGGGTAATGTCCAGTTTCAGCGAGTTTTTTCGCAGCGGGAATCGTATAGTCGCTGCTATGGAAGCCAGCATGATACCAGCACCCGAGGTCTGCAGAAGCGCGCGTATGGCCCGTGATCCACGCTTCGACGGTCGGTTTATTGTCGCAGTGCTGACCACCGGAATTTATTGTCGGCCGGTGTGTCCGGCGCGCACGCCGGCTGAGGAAAATGTTCGCTACTTTGCGACGCCGGCGAGCGCTCAGGATGCCGGTTACCGGCCCTGCCTGCGCTGTCGCCCGGAAACAGCGCGCCGTCTGCCTGAGTGGACGCTGGGCAGTCAGACGGTGATCCGCGCACTGCGATTGATTGATGCCGGATATCTCGATGATCGGTCGGTTGCGGATCTGGCCGAAGCGCTTGATGTGTCCAAGCGTCATCTCGATCGGTTGTTCCAGGATCAACTGCAGACCACTCCGAAAAGTCTCGGCATGATCCGGCGCGTCCAGTTGGCCAAACGGTTGATTGATCACAGCAGTCTGGCCTTCGGTCAGCTGGCGCTAAGTGCCGGCTACGGCAGCGTGCGACGCTTCAACGATGAAGTCAGGAGCACTTTTGGTCGCTCGCCAAGGTCTCTGCGGGGAACTTCCGGTAAACGCGCAGACGGCGGGCAGGTGCTCAGACTGAAGCTGCCGGTTCGCGAACCGTATAACCGTCGTTGGGTTTTCGGTTTTCTTGAAAAACGGGCGCTGCCGGGCCTTGAAGAGGTGACCGGCTTTGAGTACCGGCGCTGCCTGACCCCTAATGAGCGTCAGCCGCAGTGGCTGAAAGTGGCGTGGCAGGATGAAGGACTCGCCGTCGACGTACCGGCTGCAGCTGCCGGTGATCTCGCGGAACTGCTGCGCCGGGTCAGACGGGTGTTTGATCTCGATGCAGATCCTGACGTGATTGATGAGCGTATTGCCGCAGACGATCGGCTGCGAGACATCGTGCGCTCCGAACCCGGGCTGAGGGTACCCGGCGCCTGGGATGGATTTGAAACCACAGTACGCGCCATTCTTGGCCAGCAGGTCAGCGTAGCGCGCGCCACCGAACTTGCCGGGCGGCTGTGCGCTGAGTTTGGCGATGGCGCTTTTCCCAATGCGCAACAGCTCGCGGATGCGGACATCGCCGCGATTGGCATGCCCGGAGCGCGTGCGGAGGCAATCCGCAATCTTTCCCGCGGTGTACTTGGCGGTGATCTGCAGCTGGACGATGGGGCTGATTTTGCGCAGCTGTCGGCTGGCTTGCAGAGCCTCAGAGGGATTGGCTCCTGGACGGCCGGGTACGTGGGGATGCGGGTAGCCAAAGATCCGGATGCGTTTCCCGACGCCGACTGGGTGGTGCTGAAAGCCCTGGCTGCGACGCCGGCGGCAGCCCGCCAACTGGCCGATTGCTGGCGACCGTGGCGAGCCTATGCCGTGATGTATCTATGGAAGCTGGCTGACCTGGCGCGGCAGGTGGGAAGCTGGCCGCCGACAGCCAAACCCGCTAGGTCTGAAAAGAGCCCTGACAGGAGTTAACGATGCACTACACCTACATGGACAGTCCGATCGGGCGCCTGCTGCTAGCGGGAAGCCGTGATGAACTGCAGATCATTGGCTTCTCCAGCGGCGCTAAGGCGCGTGGCGCAGATCCAGAATGGCAGCGTTCGGACGAATATTTCAGTGCGGTCAAACGCCAACTGGACGAGTACTTCGAGGGCACCCGGCAGGTCTTCGATCTTGCCCTGGCGCCCCGGGCTACTGCGTTCCAGGCCCAGGTGCTGGATGCTCTGCGGGTGATCCCCTATGGAGAGACCCGTTCATATCGGGATATCGCGGTGGCGGTTGGCAATCCCAAAGCCGTTCGGGCTGTGGGCGGTGCCAACGGCAATAATCCGATACCTATCGTGATTCCATGCCATCGGGTTGTTGGCAGCAACGGTTCACTGACTGGTTTCGGCGGTGGCGTTGACACCAAACGCTTCCTGCTTGATCTCGAACGCCGCCATTCCGGATTGTTTGGCTGAGGCTTGTCAGTCGGTGTCAGTTGCCGGGCGCGACGGGGTCCGCGGTATCAGCAACCGCGTCTGCAGCGGGGTCAGCGGTTTTGTCGATGCGCCAGTATTTAGTGCCTTCCAGCGACAGGTCGTACATCAGCCCTTTGTTGCCGTAAACAAAGCCGATAATCGGATTGCGGCCGCTGTTGGTGTTGATCGAATCGCCAACGCCAAACTCGATCAGCGCAACACTGCCGTCCACGCCTGCTTCCCAGCCCTGACTGTTGCGGAAGTTCTCCAAAGAATCCGGAGTCATGAACATCAGCACTTCTGAGCGGGCCTGAGCGCCGAGCTGGAAGCCGAATGAACCGGCAGTCAATCGGTAGTACTGGACCGGAATTCCGTTGATCAGCAGTGCGCCTTCACCGACTTTGCCGCCAAAGCCGAGACCGACCTTGATTGCTCGGGGAAACACCAGGACACCGGCGGCCTTGTTGGCCAGTTCGCGCGCTTCCGGTGCTCTGTCGTAAAGGTCAGTAATTGCTGTGCGGACGCGGGCGTCGAGTTCAGTCTTCGACGCAGCAAAAGCGCTGTTGAGGCTGCTGCAGCTGATAAGGGTGGTTAAGACCACCGTGGTAAAGCGAAGCAATGACATCGGCATGGTGGAGTCCCTGGGGGTAAAGACCGGGGCTTTATACCATCGTGGCGGACCCGGGTCGATAGATGTCTCGATAAAGTAACTAAATGGTTACCATGTTGACAACGGATATCTCCAATATCGCTGGCGGAAAGCCGCGCAGCGCCTGCGGACGTAGTGCTGGAAGCAGGATTTTGCAAAGAGTAACTATATGGTTACTATCTGGCGATGCGCACCAGTGCAATTATTCAAAGGGCAAAGATTCTTGACGCTGCTGCTGAAATTTTCGCAGCACGAGGATTTGCGGGCGCTCGGGTCGATGATATTGCGGCATCTGCCGGGATGAACAAGCGTCTGCTCTATCATTACGTAGGTGCCAAGGCCGAACTGTTTTCCGCCGTGCTCACCAGGCAGGCGCAGGAGCTTGATGCCAGCAGTTTGAGCAGTCCCCAACTATGGTCATTGCTGCTGGCTGAAGCGGCTAACACCGGCTCAACCCAGCTGCTTCGCAGCCTGCTCGACTTTGAGCTTCACCAGGGCGGTGGCAACGTCAGTGATCGGCTTGCTCGAGCGATGTTCGCGGCTCTGTTGCCGGCAGGAGATGAAATGTTGAGCGAATTGACCGGCACTCGCGATGACTCGCGAAAACCGCGGATTCGGATGATGCCTCAGGTCGTGGCAGCGTCTGATTCGCAGCGAAGCTCCGCAAAGCGCTCAAAGTAATCGGGGAAGGTTTTCTCTACACAATCAGGATCGTTGATCACGACGGGCACATCCCCGAGGCAGGCAAGTGAGAAACACATGGCCATGCGGTGGTCACCGTAGGTGTCGATGGTTGCAGCAGTGAGCTGCTCGGGCGGATCGATCTGCAGGAAATCTCTGCCTTCGATTACGGTGGCGCCGAGCTTGCGCAGTTCGGTACTCATCGCCGCCAGACGGTCAGTCTCTTTGACACGCCAGCTGTAGATATTGCGAAGCGTGGTTGTGCCTTTGGCAAACAGGGCCAGCATGGCTGCGGTCATTGCGGCGTCCGGAATATTGTTAAGATCCAGATCGACTCCATGCAGCAAGCCCGGCTGCACAAAAATACTGGTGGCATCGCGCTGCACCCGCGCGCCCATAGCTTCCAGAACATCCAGGAAAGCAAGATCGCCCTGCATGCTGTCTGCACCAAGACCGTGCACTCTGATGCCGGCGCCGCGAATTGCTCCCGCGGCAAGAAAGTAACTGGCGGATGAGGCATCCCCCTCAACCAGAAAGTCGCCCGGGCTCTCATAACGACCCGGAGAGACTTCGAAATGCTGATAATCTTCGTGTTTAACCGTGGCGCCGAATTTCTCCATCATGTGCAGGGTGATCGCGAGATACGGTTTGGAGATCTGCTCGCCAATGATTTCGATAGTCACAGGTCCGCGGGCGAGGGGTGCTGCCATCAACAGGGACGTCAAGAACTGGCTGGACAGGTCGCCGGGAATCTTCGCGGTGCCGCCGTTCAGGCCAGTGCCGTGAATTTCTACAGGTGGAAAGCCTTCCGTTTCGAGATAGCGAACGTTGGCACCAAGCTGGCGTAGACCGTCAACCAGCGGTGCAATGGGCCGCTCCCGCATGCGTTCAATGCCATCGAGTACAAAGTGACCCGCGCCGAGCGTCAAAGCCGCAGCGAGCGGACGAATCGCAGTGCCGGCAAGTCCCAGATCCAGATTGAAGCGTCCGTTGCCCTGGTAGAGCGGGCCGTTGCTGCCGCTGACGGTGCAGATTCCGCCGGACTCAACAATCTCCACTTCCAGTTGCGCCAGAGCGCGACGCATCAGTTGCGTATCCTCGCTGTCCAGCAGATTGTGGATACGGGTGCTGCCGTTCGCCAGCGCGGCGAGTAACAGGGCTCTATTGGAGATACTTTTTGAGCCGGGAAGGGTGATATCACCGGCCAGTTCCCGGCACGGGCTGAGAGTCAGGGTGCGCATGGAGCGGCATTAAACACCATGCTTTCCGGCAGCGGTAGCCGCTTGGGCTCAGCGGCCGGTTTTCAGCGCCTGGGCACCATTGCGGGTTTCCGGCGGCGGTGTCATGTCTTTGCTGGCGATTTTGACAAACCCTTCGGTTTTGTCGATCAACACGCAGGCGGCGTTCTGGGTTCTTGCCCAGGTCGCCAGATGTTTCATGTCGGTCTGGGAAGTAACGTTGCGGATCAGGATGACAAACTTTTCCGCGAAGCGCCGGTGCAGGCGGCTGATGGCGCCAATCGCGCCCTGAACTGTGGCACGACCGCCATCGCAGATCACCAGTTGGTATTTCTTTGCCAGGCGATTCGGATCCAGCGAATACCAGACATAGTCGTTGAACAGTCTGGCTCTTGAGTGAATCACGTGGGCGCTGCCTACCTGGTATTCGGTCAGCCAGGAACGCATCAGATTTGCCCAGTGAGAGTCCTGTTCCAGGCACCACAGCTGTTTTTTCTGTTCGGGTGACTGGTCGCAGATCGCGCCCAGAACAAGTGTTGTCAGACTGGTTCCGCACTGCAGTATCGGGCCGTCGGCGACCCTCGCTTCAGCCAGGCAGCTGCGCATAAAGCGCTCATCTGACTGCTGCAGCGGGTCACCCCAATAGGCAAACAGATCTGCCACGAGCCGGTCGGTGGCCGCGACATTGCTGCCCGCCACCAGCTGTTTTGCCGCACGATCGAAGCCGTGCTGCCGGGTGTGGAACGCTACCCGGGCACGAATTGTCTGCATGGCGGAGTTGTCGCCCAGTAGGCCGCTAATTGGCATAGTCAGTCCCTCGCTGGCGATGATGATAGCCATCGAGAGATAGAGTGACCGGCAACTGCATCACGGAAACCGCACGCCGGAACTCTCATTTTCAGCTGGTGCTGATGGTTCTGTAGGTCATGTAAGCCAGATAGATGGTAAGAAACGCCGCGCCGCTGCGGCGGCCCATCAGCGCGTTACCGATTAGAAAAATCGGAATAAGTGCTGCGGCAAACAGCAGCGAAACGGTGAGGTCGATAATGCCTCCAGCTGGCACATAGACTGGTGCGATGATCGCACCCGCGGGCAACACCAGCAGGCTGTTGAAGATGTTTGAGCCGAGCACGTTGCCAACAGAAATGTCAGACTCGTTGCGCAGTGCCGCAATCAACGACGTGATCAATTCCGGCAGACTGGTGCCGATGGCAATAATGACCAGGCCGACGGCCGTTTTTGACATTCCGAACTGCTCAGCAAGCAACGCTCCGTGGGAAATGGTCAGATGACCACCAATTGCGAGACCCAGCATGCCGCCCCCAACCAATACCCAGTCTTTTCTGGTGACCGCTACACTTGTCGGCAGAGGCACCAGGCCTGCGCCGAGCAGCAGCGGATCTTTGCGCTGCCGGAGTACATCGCGGATCGACACATAAATGAAAATGGTGAATAGACACAGCAACACCAGACCGTCTGCGCGATCCAGGACTGCTCTGCTGGAACGCAGCGGTTGATCCAGAGCCAGGATCACCAGTACACAGGTCGCCAACAACAACAGCGGCAATTCCCGCTGGATCAGTTGACCATGGAGAGTAATCGGCGCGATCAGCGCGGCCGCTCCCAGAGCCAGGCCAACGTTGGCAATGTTGGATCCGACAATGTTGCCGAAGGCGAGGTCCGACTGACCGTCCAGAGCGCCGACGATATTGATAACGAGCTCGGGCGAGCTGGTCCCGAAGGCCACTACTGTCAGTCCAACAATCATTGGTGAGACACCGAAGCCGCTGGCGATTCTCGACGCACCCTGAACCAGCATGGTTCCGCCGCCAAGCAGCAGGGCAATACCCGTGACGAGAAGCAGCGCGTGATCCATCAGTGTTACTTACTCATCAGTCTCATTGTTGCCTTGTCAGCTGCCTTTGAAGGGCGCCTTTGTTGGCCAGTCTAGAGTCAGGAAAGGCCCACGGTACCTGTTACTGGCGGGAGTTGGAACGGCAGCAGACAGGCTGTAGGCATCTTTCGATCGGGTTGACGTTTTTTATACATATCGCAGATAGACAACTGGTATAAACTCCTTTTCCCCTCGCTACTGTGGTTACGTATGAAACTCGCCATACTTTCCTGTGCACCGGATGCCTACAGCACTCGCCGCCTCAAGGAAGCTGCGCTGCAGCGCGACCACAAGGTCAAGGTGCTCAATACGCTGAAGTTTGCGATAGACCTGCAGCGTGGCGTGCCGGATCTTTATTACCAGCGCAAACCATTGAGCGACTACGATGCGGTGCTGCCGCGAATTGGTGCGTCGATCACCTACTACGGTACTGCAGTCGTTCGACAGTTCCAGGAGATGGATGTGTTCTGTGCGAATACCGCGCACGGGATTGCCAATTCCCGTGACAAGCTGCGTAGTCTGCAGATTCTCAGCCGTCATCACATCGGCATACCGCGGACCACGTTTGTCAGAGATAAAAGGGACGTGCTGCCGGCAATCGAAAGGGTGGGCGGGGCTCCGGTCATCATCAAACTTATCGAAGGTACCCAGGGCATCGGCGTGTTGCTGGCAGAGTCGGTAAAAGCGGCGGAGTCCATCATCGAACTGCTGCAGAGTCAGAAGCAGAACGTGCTGATTCAGAAGTTTGTTGCTGAGAGTAAAGGCAAAGATATCCGGGCGTTTGTGGTGGGCGATCGCGTGGTAGCTGCGATGCGCCGCGTAGCCCAGGGTCAGGAGTTTCGCAGCAACGTGCACCGCGGCGGCGTTGCGGAGGCGGTAGAGCTGACTGAAGAATATGAAGAGACGGCGGTGCGTGCTGCGCAGATCACCGGTCTGCGGGTTGCCGGGGTCGACATGCTCGAAGGTAACACCGGTCCGCAGATCATGGAGGTCAACTCATCTCCGGGCCTTGAAGGGATTGAGACGAGCACCGGGCTGGATGTTGCAGGAGCGGTGATCGATTACATCGCCGCGCAGGTGGATTTCCCCGAGATTGACGTTCGTCAGCGACTGACTGTCAGCAAAGGCTATGGCGTCAGCGAGATATACGTACCGGAAGGCTCCAACTTTGTCGGACTTTCGATTGAGCAGACGCAACTTCTTGAGCAGGACATTAACGTGCTGACCCTGTATCGCGGCAATAAAGTCATTCCCAATCCGAAGCTCAGCCGAGTGCTCGAAGCAGACGACAAGCTGCTGTGTTTCGGTAAGCTGGAATCGATGCGAGGGATGGTGCCGGTCAGAACGCGGCGGCGGCGCGCGCCTAAAATTCAGGAACTTGCCGCTGCCAGCAGCAGTTGAGTGAAAGCAGTCATTGGCTGGCGGGAATGGGTTGGTCTGCCGGAACTGGGCATAGGACGGATCAAAGCCAAAGTAGATACTGGCGCGAGAACGTCAGCCATTCATGCATTTGCGCTGGAAACCGAGGAGCGTGAAGACGGCCTTTGGCTGCGCTTTGCGCTGCATCCGGAACAGCGTTCTGAGACTGCTGTCATCACCTGTGAAGCTAAGGTCAAAGACCAGCGTACCGTCAGGGATTCTGGTGGGCATGAAGAGCCGCGCTATGTGATCGAAACCCCGGTCCAGCTGGGCAATAAAACCTGGCCGATCGAGATTACCCTGACCTCTAGAGACAATATGGGTTTTCGGATGCTGCTGGGACGTACCGCCATCCGTGCCCGGTTTCTGGTTGATTCGAACAAGTCTTACCTGCTGAGTAAACGCAAGGATCAAAGTGGCGATGGAAGTCGAAGTTAAAAAGGCCCGACCGCCGAAGAGTCAGCCCTTCACGATTGCCGGGCATACCATCGCACCAGGTGAGCGACTGCTGTTTAACTTACCCGGGGCCAATCTGTATACCCACACGCCGCTGGATATGCCTGTTGAAGTGATCCACGGGCGGCGGTCCGGACCTGTGCTGCTGGTCTGCGCGGCGATTCATGGTGACGAACTGAATGGTGTTGAGATCATCCGTCGAATGCGCAGTTTCCGTTCCCTGGGAAGGCTCAACGGCACTCTGGTGCTGGTGCCGGTGGTGAACCTGTTCGGTTTCATTCACCAGTCCCGATATCTGCCGGATCGACGTGACCTGAACCGGTGTTTTCCCGGTTCAGAAAGAGGCTCGGTTGCGTCCCGGGTGGCCAATCTGTTCTTCAAAGAGGTCGTGCAACACTGCTCGCATGTGATTGATCTGCACACCGCCGCGGTACACAGAGACAATCTGCCCCAGGTGAGAGCGGCCCTGGATGAGCCTGGAGTCAGAGAGATGGCCATGGGCTTTTCGATTCCAGTGATCATCAATTCCGGCCTGATTCCAAACAGCCTGCGTCATGAAGCCGGTCAGGCAGGGATTCCGGTCATTACCTATGAAGCAGGTGAAGCCCTCAGGCTCGACGAGAAATCGATCGTGAGCGGCGTGCGTGGCATTGTCAGCGTGATGCGGACGCTGGGCATGTTGCCGTCGCGTCGCATCAGAACTATTCGGGCGGAACCCTACATCGCCAGTTCCACCAGCTGGTTTCGGGCGTCGATCGATGGGGTGTTCCGACCGCTGGTAAAACTCGGCGCGCGGGTTGCGTCAGGGGATTCTCTGGGCGTGATTTCAGCACCATTTTCCTCGGAGGAAGCAGTACTGATCGCCAAAACCGATGGCATTGTCATCTGTGTCAATAATCTGCCCCTGGTCAATGAAGGCGATGCTCTATTTCATATCGCCCGTTTTGGTGAAACAGGTGCGGTGGAAGAAGAAATTGCCAGTCATGAGAGCAATGTCGAGGGTGACCGTCTCTACGAAATCGAGGCGATCAATCCAACGGATCCTGCTGCCAGCGGGTGATTGCTGAGCCGCGCTGGAAGCTGCTGTTGCGCGGTTGTCTGATGGTTGCCGTCGCGTCCCTGTGGTCTGGCCTGGCAGCAGCCGATGTTGTCATCCGGGGTGTCAGTGATGAGGTGGCGGAAAATGTGCTCGCGCACCTGCGACTGGACGATGAACCCTGTGATACCGCTAATGAACGTATTCGCTTTCGTTTTGACCGCTCAGAGTCGCAGATCCATCGTGGCCTGGAACCCTTTGGCCTGTATGGCGCTGAAGTAAGCGCTACGCTTGAGTTTCCTGACGGGGCCTGTTGGCGAGCGACGTTCGATATCACCGCCGGTGCGCCGGTGGTTATTACCGAATTAGAGCTGGCGGTTGTCGGTGACGGCAGCACGGAGCCGGCGTTTCAGGCGTTGCTCGACAAATCGAGGCTGAAACTTTCCGTGCCGCTGATTCACAGTGATTACGAAGCGCTGAAAGCTGAGCTTTCGTTTACCGCCAGAGAACTGGGCTTCTTTGATGCCCGCTTTGAGCGTCGAGAGCTGCGAGTGACGCCGGACACACTGAGCGCGACTGTCGCGCTGGTTCTTGATACTGGTCCACGCTACCACTTTGGTGATTTGAGCATCGAAAGTGAGGTTTTAGACCCGCAACTGGTGCGCCGCTATGTTGAGTTCAAACCGGGCAATCCTTATGAACAGAGCGCAATCCGGAAGCTGCGCAGCGGTCTCGCGCGGGGTGAATATTTCAGCACCATCAACGTCACCACGCAGCGCAACGCTGACTTCAGCGTTGACGTCGACGTAAAACTTGGCGCGGGCCGCAGGGTGCGCTACGGCATTGGTCTCGGTTATGGCACAGACACCGGGCCGATAGTCAGCAGCGATATGGTGGTGCGCTGGTTGAACCTGCGCGGCCATCGGCTGGAGCTTGATGCGCAAGCATCAGAAGTGCAGCAAAGCTTCAGTGCCGACTATCGCATTCCCGGAAAACGCCCGCAGCGGGACTGGTATTCGATATACGGCGGTTTATCCTGGCGTGATTCAGACGCTATCGAAAGTAAAACCCGCAAGATTGGTGGCCGGGAAACGCGTTTTCACACCAGCCGCTGGCGTTCGAACCGTTTTCTCGAATACGCTCAGGAAGACTACCGGGTCGATGATGTCTGGCGGCAGACTGTTACCCTTGTACCCGGTTATACGCTGACATATCTGGTGGCGAACGCCGCGGATCGACCAACCCTCGGTTTGCGTCTGGGCGCTGAGGTGCTTGGCGCCAGCGAAGCCGTGGTGGCCGACAGCACCTTTCTGCGCCTGCGGGCGTTCGGTAAAACCATTCTGCCGCTTACGCCCCGTGCGCGGCTGCTGTTGCGTGGTGAAGCTGGATTCACCACCACAGATGATTTTGACGCAGTGCCGCCGACCTGGCGGTTTTATGCGGGCGGCGATAACAGTGTGCGCGGTTACGCGTATCAGTCGCTTGGCGAGGTAGATGTTTCTGGTCGCGCACTGGGTGGAGAGCGGCTGATCACCGGGAGCGCGGAAGTCGACTGGCGGCTGACCGAAAGCTGGTCGGCGGCTGTGTTCGCGGACGCCGGCGACGTAGGTGACGACACATTGCTAGAGGATCTGCCCTGGTCAGTGGGTTTGGGCATCCGCTGGTATTCGCCGCTCGGCCCGATACGGGTAGATGTGGCGTTTCCGCAAGAGCAGAAAAGCGGCTTTCGGCTGCACATTTCCATGGGTCCGGATCTGTAATGCGGGCGGTGAAGTGGACGGGTTATCTTCTATCGTTGCTGGCGCTGCTGGCAGGAGTGGTGTTGGTCATATTACTGCTGACGCCAGCGGGGGTTACTCTGGCGCGGGAGCTGGGCGCACGTGTCCTTCCTTCGCTGTCTCTGACGGGTATATCCGGCACGCTGCTTAGCGAAGTCTGCGTTATCGAGCTGGACTATCAGAGTGAAACTTTTGTGGTGAGCGCCAGCGAACTGTGTATTACACCGAACGTCTGGCAGTCGTTGGTTCTGACCCGCATCAGCCTGGCCGCATTGTCAGCACGTTCACTGACTTTCACCTCTGCAGCATCGTCAGCAGCAGTGAACGGGACTCGGACGATTCCCGAGCTGCCGGTTGTCGTTGCGCTGGATCATTTTACAATCGATGAGCTGCAGATTGATGCGACTCGGATTGATGCCCTTTCAGGGCAGCTGAACCTGGCCCGGTCGCTACTCGATGCGCAGTTGGCTCTGCGTTACCAGGGCTGGTCTGTCGGGATGACGGCTGCAGGTCCATGGTCCGCGCTGCAGTTGCAGGTGGGCGTTTCGGTGCCCGAGCCTGTTTCAGTTTCCGCCACCCTTAACCTGACCCGTCAGGAACTTCCCTACACTGCCCGGATCCGTGTGCCATCGCTCGATCTGAATTCACTGGCGGCGAGGAATCTGCAGCTCGGTGCGTCTTCGGTTTCACTTGTTGGTGATCGCTCCCGCTATCAGTTCGATCTGACGACCAGCGGGTCTGATGAGATGTTTGGCGAGTTTGAGTTGGATAGCAGCGGTGAGGGTGACCTGCAGGGCGCCCGGCTGTCGGCGCAGCTTGCAGTGAACCCGAAATTACCAGTGATAGAACGGGTAGGCTCGTTGCAGATTGACGGAAGTGTGCAATGGCTGCCGGAACTGACATTTGATGTTGATCTGGTCGCTGCCAGCCTGAGCGCCAGTTTTGCGCAACATCAGCTGACTCTGGGTGGGCGCGTTCACCTGTCAGGCACCACTGGTGACGTGCTGGTCGACGCCAGTGGCATGACCGGTTTTGTGAATGATCTTCCCGCTGCCGGCGATCTGCGAATGCGCTGGCGGGCTGATCAGCTGGATGTGGAACGTGCAGACTTTCTCCTGGCGGACGGTCGTCTTGCTCTGGCCGGCTCCCTGCATGCAGATCAGCTTTCGGGTCTGCGGGTACGCGTTGACCAGTTGCCGCTGGCGCTCGCCCGGATGGGTGCGCAGGGTTTGGTCAGCGGCGAGCTGACAGTGTCCGGCAGTTTTACGGACCCTGAATTCCAGGCTGAGCTGCACGCTAGCCAACTCTCCTATGAATCTTTCACCAGTCAGACCGTCAATCTTGTGGCCAGCGGCACGACAACAGCTATGAAGGTCACGGCGGCCATTGTCACTGAGGCTTACTCAGCTGAAGGTGATTTTGAACTGCGCATGGTCGATTCGAGAACTGAGGTGGACCTGGCGTCCCTGAAGTTACGACTGACTCCCGATCAACGTGCAGCCGTGCAGTTGACGTTGCTGGAACCCACTCGAGCGCATTGGCAGCCTGGCAGCTTCAGTGTTGAGCGCAGCTGTCTCACAGGTGTGCTGGTGGACAGTGAACCTGCGGAGGCCAGGCTCTGTGGTGATGTTCAATATCCGGATGGCACAGGGCGTATTGAGCTCGAAGAACTTCAGCTGGCCCAGCTGCCGATACCGGCCGGAGATCTTCTGGTTGATGCGCTGGTGTCTGGCCGGATGGAAATTGACGCTTTTACGCCGCTGCGCGGACGGGCGGAATTTCGCATTGCTGAACTGGTGGCCAACATAGACAACTACCAGCGCGCGCTTGGCACATTGAATGGTTCGCTACAGCTCGACAAGGGACAAGCCGAGCTGGGACTGACCAGCGAACCCGATCAGCCGCTGCAGGTGAGTGGTGAGCTGACGGCGCAGTTAGCTGCAGACACAGGTGTGGAGATCGGTGAGAACACAGGCGCGAAACTCGCTGACTCGCCGTTACAGGGTGTGCTGGCTGTGTCTGTCGACGGGATTCGCATAGTAGAAGAATTTCTGCCGATGGAGCTCGCATATGAGCTCAGCGATCTGCGCGGCGAATTACATCTTGATGTCGATGTCTCCGGAGTGCTGGGTTCGCCGGAGTTTGCAGGCACGTTGCAGATGCGCAATGCCGGGTGGCGTAATGAAGCCATCGGTACAGATTTTTCGGATGTGACAATGCGGGCGCAACTACGTGCCAACAGAGAGCTCGCTCTGTCGGCTACCGGAGACCTGGGCTCCGGCAGCTTTTCTGTTGAAGGCCAGCTGGACGGACTGGCCGGAGACGCGCCGACACTAGTGGCGGATGTTACGTTGGATGATGCCCGGGTGATCGACTTGCCCGACTACTCTGGAAAACTCACCGGCAAGCTGGCGCTTGAGGTGAGCAGCCAGGCTCTCAAGATAGCAGGTGAATTGGAATTGCCCAGTGCCCGGGTGCAGCTTGTCGAGCTTCCGGAGGCAGCGCTGAGCGCGTCAGAAGATACCGTGATTGTTGGCGCACGTGTTGAACCGCTGCAGCAGGTGCGCACCACCAATGTTGCCGTCACTCTGGGTGACGACGTTCGACTTCAGGCGCTGGGATTGGATGCCCGACTGGAAGGTGCTCTGAGGTTGCGGGAATCTCCGGGTCTGCCGCCCGATGTGCGTGGCACCCTGACCTTGCGGGAGGGTCGGTTCAAAGCCTACGGCAAAGAGTTGCAGGTGAATCGAGGTCTGCTGACGTTTTCCGGGCCGATGGACGATCCTACTGTCGATATCATTGCCAGTCGGCTGGTGCCGCGGGAATCTGGCGACGTGCTGGTGTCGCTGGTCTTGAATGGCACGGCCCGGAGGATGGAAACTGAGGTGATATCAAACCCCGCCTTGCCAGAAGGGGACGCGCTGGCGTTGCTGCTGACGGGGCGCACCCTGTCGGAAATGACCAATTCTGAACAGGCAAGCATGACCGGGACCGCGGTTACCCTGGGTCTCTATGGTGCCTCGGGTTTAACTCGCTCGATTGCCGAAACGCTCGCACTCGAGGAAATCATTGTCGGCAAGGACGAGTTCGGCGAATGGGAAGCGGGTGCTGCCCTGCGCCTGCAGCACAATCTCTATCTGCGCTATACCTACGGGGCTTTTTCCCGAATCGGTGGTGTGTTGTTGAGGTATCGATTGACCGACCGGGTCAGTGTGCAGGCCAAGTCAGGTGACTCACATTCAATTGAGTTGCGTTATGGCGTGGATTGAACGCGTGGCGTTCTGTTCAGCACGCGATTGCGTCCACGTGATACAGATCAGTCGGATGCAGCCGGATCGGTCAACACTCTAACTGCGCCGTCCAGGTGGACGTCTCGCTGCGGGAATGCAATCACAATGTCATGTTCTTTAAACAGCTCGTTGATGCGGAAGCGGATGTTGCTGCGGGTGACCCGCAGATCCCGATCGGCGGTCGCGAATATCCAGAAAAAGGCGCGAAATTCAGCGCGTTGTCGGCAAAATCTTTGAAAAAGACCACGGCTTTGGGATCGTCAAGTACGCCCTCCTGTTCGTTCACCGCACGTTCAAGCAACTGCGCGACAAGCTTCACGGGTGAGCCGTAAGAGACGCCGACTCGGACCGAGGTTCTGGTCCGTCGATCGACCAGGGTCCAGTTGACCACAGCGTTTTCCAGCAGAAAGCTGTTGGGGATCAGCAGGTGAACACCGTCGACACGACGGATCCGGGTAGATCGCGTGTTGATGGCTTCCACAGTGCCCCGGGAATCACCGAGCTTCAGAAAGTCGCCAATTCGGATCGGCCTTTCCCACATCAGGATCCAGCCGCTGATGAAATTGTTGATGCAGTATCAGTTCCTGTTAGCGTGCACCAGCGCAGTGATTTCCTCTAAGAGTTTATCCTGGTCCTGGGCGCCTTTGCGGACCACCTGAGCCACTGACTGTTCCAGGAATGAACGCTCCTGAACAGTGAGTATTTTGGCGGTAAGTACAACAACCGGGAGGTGCCGAAGGTCCGGGTTGCCGCGGAGTTTCTCGATGAATTCAAAACCATCCATAACCGGCATCATCAGGTCCAGCAGAATCAGATCCGGTAGTTTCTCTTTCACCCGCTCAGGCTGTTCTACCCGCTCAGGCTGTTCTACCCGCTCAAGCCGTTCAAGTCGCTCAAGGTGTTCCAGTGCCTGGGCACCGTTTTCTGCTTCGATGACCCGCCAACCCTCTTTTTCCAGCATCCGAACCGTGAGTTCCCGGGCATCTGGTTCGTCCTCAACGACTAATGCCAACTGATCTGAGTGTTTACCAACAGCGTTCAGTGTTTTGACCAGGCGTTCCCGGTCAACGGGTTTAGTCAGATAGTCGGTAGCTCCCAGTGAATAGGCCAGCGACTCGTCATGCAGAATCGACACCATGACTACGGGGATGTCAGCTGTCTCGGTGTCAGCCTTGAGCGCACGCAACACCTCCCAGCCATCAAGCTGCGGCATCATGACATCGAGGGTGATGACTGCGGGTTTGAGTTCACCGGCCAGCCGCAGACCTTCAGTGCCATCTGCCGCAGTGACGACACTGAAGCCTCTCTGGCTCAATGTTCTCGACAGCAGGTCTCGAGCTGATGGCTCGTCGTCGACCACCAGCACCAATGGTCCGTCGCCGTTCATGCTGCTTGAGACCGGCTCGGCAGGCGCAGCTTTTACTGTCGCCTGATCGATGCTGGTGGCTGGCAGGGTCAACGTGAAAGTGCTGCCCTGGTCAGGTTCGCTGGTTACGGTCACTTCGCCACCCAGCAGGTGAGCAAATTTTTGGGTGATGGTCAGTCCCAGTCCAGTGCCGCCGAAGCGTCGGGTGGTTGAACTGTCGGCCTGACCAAAAGCAGCGAAGATACGCTGCAGCTGCTCCGCGTTCATGCCGATGCCGCTATCGCTGACGCTGAAACAGATCTGCTCGTCATCACCAGACCTGGTTCGGCGCGCGGACACTTCGATGAGACCGGATTCGGTGAATTTACAGGCGTTGCTGAGCAGATTGATCAGAGACTGGCGCACCTTGACCAGATCTGAGTGCATCTCGCCGATCGATTGGTCGTAGTCTATTTTCACAGTGTTGTGGTTCTTTTCGGCGAGCGGTCCGACAGTGTTGCCAACATCCGTGAGCATACCGGCAATGTCGAAGGTTTCTAAAAACAACTCCATACGACCGGCTTCGATCTTGGAGAGATCCAGAACATCATTGATGAGCGACAACAGATGGTTGCCTGCCGTCTGAATTTTCTGCAGATCAGGCACGAAATCTTCGAGCTGCTGATCCTCGGCTTCCTCTTCGAGCATTTCGCTGTAGCCGATGATGGCGTTCATCGGGGTGCGCAGCTCATGGCTCATGTTGGCGAGAAATTCACTCTTGGCCCTGTTGGCGCTTTGCGCTTCGTCACGGGCATGGCGAACGGATTGCTCAGCGATACGCCGCTTTTCACTCATCTCGTTCAGAGCGTCCGCAAGCTCATCGCGATTAGAGCGTTTGCCTAAGGACTGGCTGAAATCGCCGTTGGCGATTGCAACGCAGATGCGGGTGATTTCACGATATGACTGCACCAGCCTGTTGAGGCTGTCGTTGAGCTGTGCGGTTTCGTCCCGGGAGTCTGCATCCAGGTTCTCTACCGCTGAGATATCCCCTAACGCCAGCTTGTCTGCCACCTGCACAACCTGCTGGATACGAGCAGACGTTGAACGCATCACCCAGATTGCCAGAAAAACCACAGCAATCAGTCCCATCAGAACAAACACCAGCATCTGATTGATAGTTTCGCGAGTTGCCTGGGTGACCGATGATTCCAGCTTGCGGATCACTACCTGCCATTCACCGGTTGGTATCGGAGCGGCTGTGTAGTAGTAGCGCTGCTGATCGACGGGGTCTGTGGCAAGTTGGAATGCCTGCGAACTTTTGGTCATATGCAGCGGACCAAACAATTCTGCATAGGAGGTATCGGCGAGCGCTCGGCTGGTCAGGTTGCCGGTGTCAGCGGTGCTTTCGACAAAACGTCCAGCCCGGCTGATCAGGTAGACGTCAACGCCGGATCGCTGCTTGATCGATTCCAGAAAACGACCGATGTCATCCAGCGCTCGGTCGACTCCGGCAATGCCTTTGAAAGCGCCGTCGATGATGATGGGATAAGTCTGTTCAACGATCAGTTTACCTTCGTAGACATAAGGCTCGGTGACCATAGGCAGTGCGCGCCCGGTCGACAGAAACAGTTCTTTGCAGCCGTTGTAGTAGAGGCTGGTCTCCATATCGACCAGCGGTTCGAGTTCGAGCTGGTTGTTGCGGTCGCTGTTGCGAAACCAGTAAGGGATGAATCGCCCCTGTGGGTCTGTGGCATTACCCAGGTTGTTTGCTGCGGTGACCTCACCATCTTTACCATCAGCATTGGGCTCGTAGCCGAAGTAGGCTCCGGTCAGCTCCGGAAAACGTTCGAGAGTTTTCTGTGCATAGGTAATAGAGGCTTCGCGATCGCCGAACATGCCTCCTTCCTGAGCCAGAGCCATCACCTGCGCAGCCATCACTGCGCGGGTGTTGCCACGCTCGATTTCCGCGGCCACCGCTTCCGCAAGGACCACCATCTGCTGTTCATTAGCGCTGAGCAGATCACGGTAAGCGACCGTGGTCATCCAGGTAAGGAAACCGATCAACAGCAGCAGGGTTGGCAGAACTCCGAACAGCAGCATGCGGCCGCCGAGGCTCTGGTGGAATCGCACTTGTCTGGTGAGCATCTTGTTTGTCTGGGGTCTCCGCAGTCCCGGAACGCTCTAACGCAGGACGTTGAACCGGTCTGGCTGTGGGTTGACGGCATCATAGGCGCAAGAGTGCTCAATTTCACTTGCCGGAAGCTGTTGCGGGTCTCGTGAGTGGTGCGCGGCAGCGATTGATGGTTGATACTGGGCGACAGGTTTGGCACTGATCTCCGGGTCAGTGCGACAGTCCAGTAATCAGTGTCGAGCAGGAGGCGTCAAGCCAAAGATGGGGATCAGAAGCGGGTTAGTTGCAGGTATGTGTCTGTTGGCGATTGGCTGCGGCGAGCCGGCGGAGGTAGCTAGTCCTGTTCAGTCAGAGGAGGAAATCCGCTTCGCAGCCGAAATGGCCACGCTGGCTGATATCACCGGCAGGGATATTCGTGCCCAGATGGTCATTCTGGCTGATGACGCAATGGCCGGTCGCGAGGCAGGCAGCGTGGCCTACGATCAGGCTGCCGCGCACGTGGCGAGACTGTTCGCCGAGACTGGTCTCAACCCGTTAGGCGAAGCCGGAACCTTCTTTCAGAACATCGAATTTTTCGAAACGCGCCTCATACCTGATTCGGCGAGCATGTCGTTACACTCAGCCGGTGTGACAACCGAACTGATCTTCGCAGAAGACTTCGTTCGAAGCGGTGGCTACGGCGAGGCGGTGGAGTCAATCACAGCGCCACTGGTGTTTGCCGGCTATGGCGTCACCGCTCCCGAATATGAACACGACGACTATGCGCAACTGGATGTGGATGGAAAAATCCTGGTTCTGCTGTCCGGTGCACCTGCCCACTTCGCCACCGATCAGCGCGCCTTCTACTCGTCAGGGCGAACCAAGAGGGCTCTGGCGGCAGCAAAGGGGGCGTTGGGAATCGTTTCGGTGCGCACGCCTGTTGATCAGGCACGCCGACCATGGGATCGGTATCTATCCGGTATCGGCAGGCCCGGCATGCGTTGGCTGGATCCCGGTGGTGCGCCTCACGGAGCGTATCCGCAGATGAGTGGAAGTGCTGCGCTGAGTGAAACCGGCGCGGCGAAACTGTTTGCGGTGGCGGGTCTTAATCTCGAAGAAATATTTTCACATCATGCGGCTGGAGGCACGCGCAGCTTCGCTCTCAATGTCGATGCCAGTTTGTCTCGCACTTCCAGTCAGCGCACGGTCAGCTCAGCGAATGTGCTTGGTCTGGTGCCTGGGAGTGATCCGATTCTGCGCGATGAATATGTTGTCTATACCGCGCACCTTGATCACATCGGCATCAGGCCGGGTGTCGATGGCGATGACATTCACAACGGAGCCTACGACAACGCGGCGGGTATCGGCATCATTGTCGAGATTGCCCGTTCGATGATGCAGCTTCCGCCGAGACGTTCGGTGATCTTCGCGGCGGTGACTGCAGAGGAGAAGGGTCTGCAGGGTTCCAGCTATCTTGCCAAGAACTCACCGGTACCGCTGGACAGTCTGGTTGCCAACATCAATATCGACATGCCATTTCTGGGGTTTCCGGTGAGTGATGTGGAAGCCTTCGGGGCAGAGCATTCATCTCTGCTGGCGGCAGTCACCCAAGCGACCCGCGAACTGAATATGGGTCTGACGCCTGACCCGATGCCGGAAGAAGTGCGCTTTGTCCGGTCTGACCAGTTTTCATTTGTGCAGGAAGGTATCCCAGCGCTGGCTTTTAAAGCCGGTTCTCAGTCCAGTGATCCGACCATTGATGGCAAAGCCATGCTCTCGGAGTTTCTGAAGAGCCACTACCATCGGCCCAGTGATGACCTCAGTCTGCCCTACAGCAACGAAGGTGCGGAGCGGTTTGCGAGGGCGGCCGCCCGGGTCGGCTACATTGTTGCCAACGATGATGAACGGCCAACCTGGAATCCCGGAGATTTCTTCGGGGAGCGCTTCGCGCGCTAGCTCGAACCAGCATCCTGTTGTGGTGCTGGTGTGCGCGCCTTCGCCGCCATCAGTGCCTGCTTGAGTTCAGACTCGCATTCAATGAGCTGTTTTTCGGCCTCGACGCGCTGGAGTTTGCCTTCGTCGGCGATCCGTAATGCATCATCAATGGTGGCGATCAGTGAGTTGTTGGCCTGCTTGACCGCTTCCACGTCAACGATTCCGCGCTCAATCTGCTCGCGAATAGTCTTGGTAGACGTATGCAGCGCGTCGGCATTGGCGGTGAGCAGTTCGTTGGTCAAATCGGTAGCGTCCTTGAGAGTCTCGCCAGCCTCTGCCGAACGAGCGATCGTCACAGCCATCGCAAGCTGCTGTCGCCACAGCGGGATTGTGTTCGCCATGGTTGAGCCTATTTTGCTGACCAGAGCTTTATCGTTTTCCTGTACCAGGCGCACCGATGGCAGACTCTGCATGGTGACCTGCCGGGTCAGCTTCAGATCATGTACCCGTCGCTCCAGATCATCACGTTTGGCACGAAGATCCCTGAGACTCTGCGCTTTCAGCATATCGCCGCTGCTCTCGGCTTCCCGAGCCAGGGCAGGGAGGTTCTCGGTGTCGAGGCGCCGCAACCATTCTTCGCCGGCAGCGATATAGACAGCCAGCGACTGGAAATAGCTGAGGGTCTTGTCGTACAGACGATCAAGCATGCCGATGTCCCGCATCAGATCGCTGGTGTGCTCGTCCAGACGATTACTTATCCCGTCAATCTGTGCGCGCACCTGTTCATACTGCTGGAGTACGCGGGCAATCGGTTTGGCCCTGCCGAGCAGTCGAGCAAAAAACCCGGGTTTCTTGCCTGGGTTGAGTTCATCAATAGAAAAGCCTCGCAGCGTCGAGACCATCTCATTGAGAGCCTGTCCTGCGGGACCGGTGTCTTTGTTACGTACCCCTTCGAGCATTTCGTCTGCAATGGTGGTGACTTCGGTTTGAGCAGATGAGCCGAAAAACAGGATCGAGTTGCTGTCGTCGATACTCAACTCGGCGATGACCTGATCGATCTCGGCGCGGACTTGCCCGGTCGCTGCGCCATAGTCGACAAGCTCACTGTCCGGCAGCGGCGATGTCGGGCTGACGTCCGTGGTGCTGGTATTCGTAGTCTGGCTCATTGTGTTTCTCCTGGATGACAACCATCCGGTTTGATTGCTAGACGCCTTCGCGCTTGAGTCGTGCATTGAGGACTTCTATGTCCACGTCAAGCGAGACCAGATCGTTCTCAAGCAGTTTCAGATGTTGGGTTTCGAAGGTTTGTTCCATGTCGATCAGCAGTCGCCGAAAGTTCTCCTCGAGCGGCTTATTGCGAATCTGTCGATGAGTTCGCGCATATTCCGTGGTGACGCGCTCTGCGCTGTCCAGATAGAGGTTGAGGAAGCGCCGGGCGCGGGAAGCATCGCGGGGATCGCGTTCGATCTCCGCCAGAATGGACTTACCAATCTGGGTAATGCGTCGAAGGCGATCAACAAACTCGGGCACGGCAATCGAGCGCGCGGCGGCGTCAATTCCCTGCAGGCGGCCATAAGCGCTCTTCAGCTGCGCGGTGACGGCCTCGACGTCGATGCCGGTTGCGGTGGATACGTTGAATGACCTGCGCTGGGGGTCTCGACCGTAAAAACACAGATACCCGGTGGCGGCGAGCAGCGCGAACACCAGCATGCCGACAATCCCGTAACCGCCGGCAGACGCAGCCAGCACTGCACCCACAGAGGTAAGAACCGTGCTTACCAGCTTGAAAGGTACAACCGGTAGATCCAGACGTTCGCCAAGGAAGTAACGGGCCTCCGCGACCAGTGTTCGCCAGGTGAGCAGCCCCGCCCCGTAGAAGCACACCAGCGCCCCGCTGATCGCTGCGAACCGTGCGAATTCGCCGGTAAACAGAGCGACTACAAAGGCGATCAGCAGAGGCGTCGGCAGGATGAACAGCGCTGCCGACTTCAATACCGGCGCCCACGCTCGTCCACGTCGCAGCAGTTTGCTCACAGCGCTTCAGTCCTCAAACAGTTCAATGCGCTCGAGCGCGTCTGGCAGTGTAGTTGCCTGGAACAATGCCTGACAGCCCGGTACGCAAATGGCCACGGTCAGCAGTGCTATGCCCAGGACCCGCAGGGGCAGCTTAGCCATGTTCTACCCGATGGTGATGTTGAGCCGAGCCTAGTGCATGCGTTCTGGGTGGTCCAGTGCCGGTCAACTGCCTGCACCGTGCAGCTATTCGCCCGCTAGGTTCACGGACGCCAGCGAGGAGCCAACCTTGCAGTCGCTTCAATTGCCGAGCAGCTGGCGTTCCGGATGGACTTCAGGTGGTGCTGGCACCAGTTCTGCGATGAAATCAGCCACGTTGTCAGCAACTTTCCGGATTGGTTTGTAGCCGGGTTTTTCCAGCAGGACGGCGCCGGATTCGTTATCGATGCTCAAAAACAGCTCCGAATCCACTTCGGTGCAGGCAAAAAATACGCTGAAGCCGCTTTTTGCACGCTGTTTTGCGATCGCGTGGCCAAGCAGGTTTTCGATCAACCGCTCGCGATCTGCATCATTCCACAACAGGATCAGGCTGACGTGGCCGTCCGGCGCTTTGGCTTCGAGACCCCCTGACCAGTAGGCACCGAAGTAGTCCTTGATGTCGGGATGGACAGTAATCTCCAGCGCGCGCTCCAGCGGCGCGAAGTCTTCTGCTGTGCTATCGGCGCGGCGTGCCAGGGGTGCCCAGCGAATGCGCTGAATGCCGGGTGCGTCACCAGGTCGGGTGAACGGCTCACCCAGTTCGCAGGGTGAGCGCCACTGTGGATCAAACGGATCTTCCAGCTCCGGATAGCTGCGTTGATAGTGGCTGACGAAATCACTCAGTGACTGTCGGACGGTCAAACGGTTGCTCTTTTCATTCAGGTTTTTTAATTGTTGCTCAGGGCTGATTTTAATCCGCTCAGGGCTGTTTATCCGCAATAATCCGCTCAGGGCTATTTATCCGCTCAGGGCTATTTATCCGCTCAGGGCTGTTGTTAATCCGCTCAGGGCTGTACCTGCGGGCGGGGGTGGGGTCGGTGGCTGCGGCCGGGTCGGCCAACGTTCTGCACCAGTAGAACCCGTTCTTCCGGCGTCATCAAGGCCGCCAGATCTACCAGTGATTGATTGCCGGCCGCCATGGATTCGCATAAGGCCTCGCGGAACTGATCCAGTGACATCTGCAACGCCTGCTTATCCAGAGTTGTTGCGCTCAGTTGCCGACTCAATTGCTGCTGAGCATCCCGAACCCCTCTGGTATTGCTGCGCATCATTCGAAAATGGGCGCGGATCGGGTCGCGCAGTTCATCGCGCCGACCTTCCGGCAGTGCTGCAACCAGGCGACTCAGATTCATGGTCGGGTCGAGCCTCGGTGGTTTGAAGTCACCGGCGGATGCCCGACCGGTGAAAAAGCCCACCATGCCGATATTGACGGCAACGGAAATCACCAGGGCGATGATCAGCCATCGGTTAGAGGTCATAGTTGAACTCCTCGTAGCTGGTGGTCAGGGCAAGCAGGCTGATCTCATCTGCCATTTCGTCGTCCAGGTTTAGGGTCATTGTGAAGCCCAGAGCAAAGCCGACAAGCAGCGGCAGACTGCCGGCCAGCACCGGCCGCCACAGCGAGGCTGTGAACCATGCGCTGAGTTGTTCCCAGAAGTCTTCTGGTGTGCGGCTGGCGATTTGTGCTGTCAGGGTGGCGGGTGCGCTCGGCACAGGCAGCGCGCGTAACAGTCCCTGCAGTTTGTCTGCCAGGGCGAACTCTGCCTGAGCTTGTGCCGATGCCGCCAACAGGGTTCGTGCGCTTGCTGCTTCGGCAGGTGGCCAGTCATCCAGGTTGGTGCCCCAGCGGTCAAGATTGTCGCTGAAACCATCCAGGACGTTTGTCTGGTCGGATCTGTCAGTCATTGTTGTCTCCTTGTGCGAGGCCCTGGCGTAACGCTCGGCGAGCCCTCGCCAGCAGCGACTCCAAAGCCCGAACTTTGATGCCGAGAATGTGCGCAGCGTCAGCGTTGCTGAAGCCCTGCAGCTGACACAACACTAAAGCGGCGCGCTGATTCTCCGGCAGGCGACCGATCTGAATTTCAACGTTGGTCAGCGCGTCGCTGGCGATCTGTGCGGTTTCCAGTTCTACGCTTGTCAGCTGTTCTGGCATCGCTGTATCCAGAGTATCCAGCGCGACGCCGTCACTGGATCGGAGTTTGCGGAAACTGTCGATACAGGCGTTGTGGGCGATGCGCGCAATCCAGGTGCTCGCCTGTACACGGTTCGGCTGATAGCTGCGGGCGCGGCGCCAGACCCGGAAAAACGTATCCTGAAGCAGGTCTTCAGCGTCCTGGGCGGACCGGGTCAGGCGCAACAGATAGCCGTAGATCCGGTCAGCGTGTCTGTGCACGAGTGCGGCATAGGCTTTTTCATCGCCGCTGGCGACAGCCAGCAGCAACTGATCGTCATCCGCGGGCGCAGCCGTTTCATCAGCCGTTTTGCGCGTTGTGGGCACTGACGGTGATCGATCAGCCGCCGTTGGTATTTCTGTCAGAACGACCACTGTTGAGTTCTTCCTGGGTGATCGTGCCATCGCCGTTGGTGTCGCGCGCCGCCAGTCTGCTGGGTGGGAACTCTTCAATGGTCAGCACCCCGTCGTCGTTGGCATCGAGACGGCTGAAAGCGCGCTGGTGGCCGAGAGTTTGTCTGACGGCCTGCTGATTGGCGCTGGAAAACTCGTCCCGGGACAGTGAATCGTCTCCATTACTGTCCAGCAGATCGAACATTTCTTCGGCCCTGTTCTGCCGGGCGCTGGTGTCGGGATTTTGCCGATTTGAGCGGTGAGATTTGTGGCCGCCCGGTCCGCGATTGCTGCGGGCTGGCCGTTCCACTGCGGAGAACTCCTGTTCGGTGATCATGCCATCCCCATCAGCGTCAGCTTTCGCAAAGGCCTCTGCCGCCCGGGCTTCCAGAGTGGCCACGTCAATGGGCGGGCGCGGCGGCTGCGCAACGCTGGTGCCAGCACCTAGCAGCAGTGCGCCCGCCACCAGAGCTTTGCGGATCTGGTTGGTTGCTGGTCGGGGCAGAACAGTGTTGGTGGTGCGACTCATCTCGGTTCCTTAATTCGTCTCGTGTGCGGGTATATACGTCACTCGCGGTAAAACCCGTCGCTCCCCTGACCTACTCATAACTGATCGAGACGATATAGTAGGTCTGCTCCGCATCCTCCAAGCCGACGGTTACTTCGTCATCCACCTGTTTTTTCAGCAGCGCCCGCGCCATTGGCGAATCGATGCTGATATAGGCTGGTTCCAGGTCGAACTCGTCCGGGCCGACCAGCCGATAACGATAGTTTTCACCGGCGTCGTCTTCCAAACCTACCCAGGCTCCAAAGAATACCCGGGACGGGTCTCTGGGAGGCTTATCCACCACGTTCAGCGCATCGAGTCGTTTGGAGAGAAACTGCACCCGGGAATCAATCTGGCGCAGCTGCTTTTTGCCGTAGATGTACTCGGCGTTCTCCGAACGATCCCCCTGCGCGGCCGCTTCTTTAACCTTCGCAGTGACCTGGGGTCGCTCTACTTTCCACAGGTGCGTTAACTCCGTCTGCAGTCGGGCGTAGCCGACAGGTGTGATGTACGGAGACGAGCGGGGTCGCGGTGGGCGATAGCGGGTCAATGGGCGGCCTTAAGGTCCAGCCGGCTTGGGCTTAAAAAGTTGTTAGGAGCGCCGGCTATATGGCTTTTCAGTCTAACGCTCCGATCTGCACTGCGTATACTTTTTCGGACACTCTTTGCCAACAGCTTTTCAGGAAGGGGGCTTTTGTGCGCAGACTCTACTATGTCGCAGACGATCTTGAGACGTCGCAGCGTATCTCGGATGAGTTGCATTCTGGAGGTATCAGTGACTGGAATTTTCATGTCCTGACGAAAGATATAGACGGCCTGTATCGACACCATATTAATTCGGCAACGCCCATCCATGAGCTTGATATCGTTCATACCGGTGAACGCTGGGCCATGGTGGGTGCGCTGGTTTGTTTTGTGGTTGCGCTGGCAATCCATCTCAGCGGCGCACTGCCCTGGTCAACCAGTTCGGTGAGCGTACTGCTGTTTACGCTGGTGGGTGGTCTGTTCGGTGCCTGGCAGGGTGGTATGGTCGGGTTGACGCGAGAGAACTACAAAATTGAACCCTTTCATGAGGACATCGAAGCTGGCAGATATCTGGTGATGGTTGACGTAAGCGACGAAAACAAAGCCAGGGTTCGGGAAATCATGAATATGCAGTTTCCCGACGTACGCTTCTGTGGCCGCGATACTACGCTGATCAACCCTTTCAAGCGTCCCCAGCGGATCTACCATCAGACCACCCACTGAGTGTGGGCGCAAAGCCTCAAGGGTTGAGAGCGCCCCAGTTCAGTCCGGGTGTTTGGGTTGACCTGTTAACAGCGGTCCGAGCGGATTTTCCGATGCGTAGTCAAGCAGGCCCAGGTCCGTCACCAGACCAGTCACCAGTGCCGCCGGGGTCACATCGAACGCCGGATTGAGTGCTTTTACATCCGCAGCCCTGCCGCCGGTGACTTCGTCTGCAGAGCGTTGTTCAATAGGCACGTCTGCGCCGGTCGGGGTGTCCGGATCGAAAGTTGAAGACGGACAGGCGACGTAAAACGGTATCCGGTAGTGGTGGCAGAGCACTGCCAGATTGAGGGTGCCGATTTTGTTGACCACATCGCCGTTAGCGGTCACCCGATCGGTACCTACCAGAACCAGGTCGATTTCTCCCTGTGCAATAAGCGACGCAGCAGCATTGTCGCAGATCAGGGTGACATCGATGCCAGCCTGATCGAGTTCCCAGGCAGTGAGTCTGGCGCCCTGCAGCAGAGGCCGGGTTTCGTCTGCAAAAACTTTGAATCTGATGCCGTCCTGGTGACTCAGATACATAGGCGCGGTGGCGGTACCCAGCTCAGATACTGCCAGCGCACCGGCATTGCAGTGGGTGAGCACCCGGCAGCCAGGGGTTATGAGCCGTCTGCCGGCATTGCCTATCGCCCGGCAGATCTGCCGGTCCTGTTCGTGAATGGTTTGTGCCTCCCGCGCCAGAGCCTCCAGTCCGCCGCCCGCACGGCTGACCGCGAGCAGGCGATTTACCGCCCAGGCCAGATTGACCGCGGTGGGTCTGGCGGCTTTCAGCGCGGTACCGGCCGTTTCGATGACCTGGTTCAGTTCGTCCGCCGGTGCCTGTTTTGCGCAGACAATCAGAGCATAGGCCGCCGCGATGCCAATTGCCGGAGCGCCTCGGACAGACAGGGTGGAGATAGCCTGGCAGGCGTCATCGAGACTGGTGATATCGAGGTAGCAGGTGGTTTCCGGCAGCTGGCGCTGATCCAGCAGGCGCAGCTGCAGATTGCTTTCATCCCAGACAATGGCAGCCGGTAGCGTCATAAGGTTTGCCGGGCGGATAGCGCTTTTGCCAGGTAGGTTACCAGCAAGCCGCCAGCATCCCGGGCGCTGGCACCGCAGCTGAATATGCCGTCCTGATGGCCCAGGCTGGCAAACAGGATGGGTCTTGAGTGATGGCGTTCAAACAGTTCAGCGACAGCGCTGACCATGTCCGAACTGCCGTAGACCACGTCTTCCGGGGTGCAGGGCAGCGCCAGAGCGCTGGCTGCTGCCCACAGTTCCGGACTATGGCAGTGGAAAACCCACTGCACTCTTGGATCACTGTGGTAGATCATTGCGTGGGTCATCGCTTCAGACGACGGCGGCAGTTCACCTTCGGCATCGATCCAGAAACGCTGCAGAGAGCAGTTGGTAATCCTGACCATGTGCTCAAGGCCTAGTTGGCTTTCACCACTGCTCTGGCTGGCGGTAATAATGAATTCGTCGGGCCGTTCCGGGTCCCGCAAAGACAGATTGCCATAGCCCAGGCCTTCATAACGATCCGGGTGCTGGCCAAGCAGTTCCAGCTTACGCAACAGCACCCGCCAGCCGGCGAGTTCCCGAAACTGGGTTTCTTCGAGCACGGCCACGGCAGGTGGCTGTAGATCGTAAGCGAAGCGAATAATGCCTTCAGCAAGCGTCATTGGGTAAGATCTCAGCTGAGCTGTTGTGAATGCAAAGAATGCCACGATGGGAGTGAAAAGTTGCGACTGAAAAAGGCGGCGGGTGCGATAGGCGCCTATATAGAAGATATCGACCTGGCGGATACAGCTGAGCTTGAAGACGCGTTTGCCGATATCCACAGCGCGCTGCTGGATCATGGGGTGTTGTTTCTGAGGAATCAGCAGGTTGAACCCCGAGTGTTCCAGACTTTGGCCCGTCGCTTTGGTCAGGTGGAGGGTCACCCTGCCTATCCCGTGGTCGCGGGTGCCGACGACGTTCAGATTCTGGAGAGCACGGAGGCTGCACCGAGCAAGATCGAAGCCTGGCACACCGATATGACCTTCCGACCAGCGCCACCGGCAATCACGCTGCTGCACGGCCAGATCATTCCTGAATACGGTGGTGATACCCTCTGGGCGTCTACCAGTGCGGCATTTGCAGCCTTGTCAGCACCCATGCAGGAATTTCTTGTCGAACTGGAAGCCGTTCACGACTTCCGCCATGGATTTCAGGAGAGCCTGGCAGAGCCGGGCGGGCAGGAACGACTGCAGCCGGCCATCGATGCGAATCCACCGGTCACTCATCCGCTGGTGATCACCCATCCAGATTCAGGCAGGCGCGCGCTTTACGTCAATTCACTGTTTACCACGCATATCGTTGGCCTGTCAGCGGACGAAAGCCGCGGTATTCTAGAGTTTCTCTATCAGCATACGGTCACTGATGAGTTCACCGTGCGGCTGCATTGGCAGGAAGGCACGATTGCGATCTGGGACAATCGGCTGACGCAGCACAAGCCGATCAACGATTTTTTTCCCCAGCATCGGAAGATGCACCGGGTCACCATTGCAGGTGATCGTCCTGCCGGCTGACGCGTGAGCGGCTGGCGGCGTCTGGCAGGCCCGTTTGGGGCCAGCTGTGTCACCCCAAGCGCGGCGGACTTGTCAGCACAAGCCATCGTAGAAGCGTTAAATCGCTACCAGCTGCTGGTTTTTCCAGCGCAAACGCTCGATGTGGCTGGCTTCGAGCAACTGGCAAGGCGGCTCGGTGAACTGGATCGCTATCCGTTTGCAGCGCCACTGGACGCCTCGGAGTTCGTGGTGCCGATCATCAAGGATCGCCATGAGCAGCATAACTTCGGTGGTGACTGGCATACCGACACCTCCTATCTGGAGCAGCCGCCCTCGGTCACGCTGCTGCTGGCGCAGGAACTGCCCGCCGTGGGTGGCGATACACTATTTGCAGACATGTATGGCGCTTACGCGGGCCTGTCCGGCGGGTTGAAATTTTTTCTGCAGCAACTGCAGGGCATCAACAGCTCATCGCTGGTCCACGACCCTGCTGGTGCACATGCGGGTGTTGCTGGCGATCGAAGTTCGCTGGAGGTCGCGCAAACTTCAGCTCAGCATCCGGTGGTGCGGGTTCATCCGGCAACCGGGAAACCGGCCCTCTATGTCAGTCTGGTGCATACCGAGCGATTCGCCGGGATGACACGGGCAGAGAGCCTGCCGCTGCTGGAGTTTCTGCAGCAGCGGGCTACCCGTGCAGAGAATTGTGTTCGGCTGCAGTGGCAGCCGGGCATGCTGGCAATCTGGGACAATCGCTGTCTCCAGCATCTGCCGCTGAACGACTATCCCGGGCAGCGGCGGGCCATGTTGCGCATTATTCTTCGAGGCGAGAGACCGCTGGCATTCACCAGCGACCGGAACGGTTAGCTGACGGTCCGGCGAGCGCTTTGCGTTCGCGCAACCACTGTGAAAAGGCCCCCGTGCTGTCAGCCGGTTGGCTAGCTAGCCAGTGGTCCATTGCGCTCATGAGCTTGTCTGCAAGCTCAGGAGCGTACCGGAACAGTGTCAGGTAGTCCTGTTTGGCCTTGTCAATATTGTTGATCGCCAGATAAGCCTGACCCCGGTACTCGACCGCTGCGAAGTGCTCTGCGTTGATCCCCAGTGCATAGTTGTAAGCGCCGATGGCTTTGCGGAATTTGCCCGTCTGGCGCAGCGCATAGCCCAGCTCTGTGGCGGCTTCGACGTATCTCGGCGAGTTTTTCAGCGCCAGCTGCAGCTGGTCGATCATCGCCTGATAGGCGCTGCGTTCTGAGGCCAGCGCGGCATTCCGAGCAGCTGCCTCTGAGCTATTGGCTGCCTCTTCCTGCTGATGCCAGGCTTCAGCTTTCAATGCCATAGCTTCGCGATAGTGCCGGGCTGCCGCCGCCGCCGCTTCGTCTCCAGTCAATGCCTGAGACTCGGCCGACGTTGCCCCGGGAGTCCCCGCTGAATGGACGGATGTCGGGTACAGCAGCAGGCTTGCGATCAGAACGCAGCACCAGCTCAACATGCTCAGCGTCATCTGCAGATCTCGTGAAATAGGCGAAGTGTGAGTCTAGCGCGCAATCTGACTGCTACCTACCCGGGGTTGAAGGCGGCTGTCCGGGCGGCTACTGTGCGCGCCTTGCGGAAAAAGTACCCACGGGGGTCTATGATGAAATCCTTCAATCGAGTTCGCTTATTGCGGGCGTGGGCGTTACTGGCGTCGGTGATGGTGTTTGGTGCGACCAACGCCCACGCGGCAGCTGATGTATCGGAGTCGAATGACCGCGCAGCCATCGCGGTGATGGATGCCTTTCTGAGCGCTTTTAATGCCCGCGACGAAGCGGCCTGGGCAGACAGCCTGCATTTCCCCCACGTGCGTCTGGCCAGTCAGAGCGTTACCGTCTATCCGGACCGTGCAGCATTTCTGGCAGCAATGGATCTGGATCAGTTTGCAGCTTCGAGCGGCTGGCGCTACAGCACCTGGGATGACATGTCAGTCATTCAGTCATCTCCAAACAAAGTGCACATAAAAGTGAAGTTCTCCCGTTTCAACGCCCGGGACGAACTGCTCGCGAGCTTCGACTCTCTTTATGTGATCGAAAAGATTGATGATCGCTGGGGTGTGCGGGCACGCTCCAGTTTCGCGCCCTGAAGGACAGCGTCATGACCAGTTCACAACAACCGCCTGCGGATTTCCGAGATCCCCGCTTCGGCTTCGAAACACGGGCGATACATGCAGGTCAGCAGCCTGACGCTGCCACCGGTGCGGTGGTAACTCCGGTGTACATGACCTCGACATACGTCCACTCAGAACCGGGCGTCTACAACGGCTATGACTATTCGCGTGCCGGAAACCCTACCCGTGATGCTTACGAAACCTGTCTGGCCAACCTTGAAGGCGCGCGCTTCGGCTTTGCGTTTGCATCGGGCTGTATCGGCACAACAACAGTGATGCACCTGCTGCAACAGGGTGACCATGTCGTCTGCTGTGACGATATGTACGGCGGTACCTATCGGCTGTTTGAGACTGTATTCAGGAAACAGGGTCTCGATTTCAGCTATGTGGATCTGCGCGACGCGGATGCTCTGGAAGCAGCCATGCGGCCGGAGACCCGCATGGTCTGGATTGAGTCGCCGACCAATCCGCTGATGAAGCTGGTGGATATTGCCCGGGTGGCGCAGATTGCTCATGCCAGCGGTGCACGGCTGATGGTCGATAACACCTTCATGAGCCCCTATTTTCAGAAGCCGCTGTTGCTGGGCGCTGACCTGGTGTTGCATTCGACCACCAAATACGTCAACGGCCACAGCGATCTGATAGGTGGCATTGTTGTCACAGATGACGATGCCCTGCAGGAACAGCTGGATTTTCTGCATCGCTCAATAGGCGGCATTCAGAGCACTTTTGACAGCTATCTGTGCATGCGCAGCGTGAAAACACTGGCGGTGCGGATGCGTGCGCATGAAGACAACGCCACCGCAGTGGCGCAGTTTCTGGAAGCTCACCCGGCGATTGACTGGGTCGCTTACCCTGGACTGACAAGCCATCCCCAGTATGAGCTGGCCTGTCGTCAGACCAGTGGTCACGGCGGCATGCTGTCGATTTCGGTCAAAGGCGGTCTTGAGGCTGCGCGTCGAGTCATGGCCAGAGTGCAGGTGTTCACGCTGGCGGAAAGCCTGGGTGGCGTCGAGTCGCTGATCGAACACCCGGGTCTGATGACGCATGCCAGTCTCAGCCGTGAACAGCAGCGCAAGGTGGGCATTACCGACGGACTGCTGCGGCTGTCGGTTGGTATTGAAACACAGGCGGATCTGCTTGCCGATCTGGAGCAGGCGCTGCGTTGAATTACGACACGATCGATAACCATCTGGCGGCTGCTGGCAGTATCGAGCGTGCCGCTATGCCGCTGGGACTGTATGTCGCCTGGTGTGCAAACCTCGGTCTGCTGAGCCAGACGTTTGCTGATCAGCATCACGCTCTGGTGATGCGGGTGCGCTACCGGGAAGTGAAAGGCAGCGAACTGCTGGTGGCAGGGTGTGGCGGCGAGCTGAGTCCTGAACATCTGAATCCGGCGGGCAGGGCTTTCACCGAAAGCTACTATCCGCGTTATCTGCAGGACTTTCGCGCGACTTTCTCAGGCGATATTTATCAGCTCGAAGACAACTGGCATAACTATGATGAGATCGCCGCGGTGATCACCCGAGCCTATATGGGGCCAGCGTCTGGGCGCAGGAGTGGCGCGTCTGCAGGTAGCGAAGAGAAACGCTGGTGGCAGGTCTGGCGATGAGCGGGCTGGAAGATTTTCGAGCCCGGGATGCAACCATTTATCGACCCTATCGCGATGAGATCCCCTGGGAACTGCTGCTGCTGGCTGATCCCGACGAAGACCGGGTCGCCGGCTATGCGGACGCAGACTATATGCGCGTTGCTAAACATGGTGATGAGGTTGCTGGCGCCTACGTGGTCGAGGCGATCACGCCAACCCGCTTCAGTTTACGTAATCTCGTAGTGGCACCGGCCTATCGCAGCAAAGGTCTCGGTGCCTGGCTGCTCGGCCATGCAATAGGGCTCAGCGAGTCGAAGGGGGCGCGGGAAATTGTCATTCCCGACACCCGTCCTCGAATGCTGTTCAGTCGCGTCGGCTTTCAGATCGATGGTAGCGGTCTGTTGCTTGCGCTCACGCCCGAATAACTACCTCCGGGCCTATATAGCAGGCGGCCGGGCGAACGATCCGATTGTTTTCGCGGCTCTCGACAAAGTGGGCCAGATAGCCGAAAACCCTCGCCATCGCGAAGTTGGCCGTAAACATCCGATCCGGCAGGCCCAGCGCTCGATAGACCACGCCTTTGTAGAATTCCAGATTGGCATGCAGCCGCTTGCCCTGTTCCGCCATGCGTTCGGTGAAACGATGTTCAATCGCGGCCAGAGTTTCGTAAGTTATCTCGTGCTCGGTTCCGGCGGTGAGCGCTCTGGCCAAGACTTTCAGCAGCCGTGCGCGTGGATCCACCACCTTGTACTCCCGGTGGCCCATACCCATCACCTTGGTGCCGTCTTGCAGGCACTGATCGACAAAACTGCAGGCCCGCTCAGGTGAACCTACCAGGTCGGCGGTTTCCAGCGCCGCCTGATCAGCCCCGCCGTGAAGTCGACCGTGCAGAGTGCCGAATGCGGCAGATAATGCGTTTTCCACCGGGGCCAAGGTGCTCGCGCAGGCGCGGGCCACAAAGGTGCTGGCGTTGAAGCTGTGTTCTAGCTGCAGGATCTGAGTAGTGCGATACGCGGCAATCGCGATCTCGGTGGTCGGCGCATTGATCTGTTCGAGGAATCGAACCGCCGGATCCGCGCTCGCTGATGAGACCGGAGTACCGCCGAGATGGAACGCGGCCAGCATTGCCGGAAGTTTCGCAGCTACCGCAAAACCCTGAGCGGCTTCGCCCCGGTCGGCGAAAGCGTTGGTGCGATCGAGCAGAGGAGTGAGTCCCTGCAGCAGATGCATTGGGTGGGTTTCGCCAGGCAGGCTCAGAATGAGTTTGAGTTCGCGGGCGGACAGCTCGCTGTGGGCATACAGTTGTGCGCTCAGCGCCTCGTCGCTGGCACCGTCAACGACAAGCGCCGCGACCTCGCCAAAACTCAGCTCAACCAGATCTTCCACGGGAATACCCCGATAGCTCAGGATGCCTCGTTCACCGTCTACGAGGGAGATGGCGGTGGTATCGACCACAACGCCTTCCAGTCCACGCTTAATTTCCATCACTGACTCTCCGTCTGTTCGAGTGGCGTATACGGTAGGCGATGTGCTGACGGACACCCATTCCTGGTTACTTACCCGATCAGAAGCTGGCCTTATGCATAAGCTGGACTGATGGCTCGATAAGTGGAGGCCGGCTGGCGGCCCTGATAGGCTCGAAGCATGCAGATTGAACGCCAGGAAATCCGGGTTTTTGCCGCGGTGGTTGAAGAAGGTGGCTTTGGCCGCGCGGCTGAAACGCTCGATGTTTCGCAGTCTGCGGTGAGTCAGGCAATCGCCAACCTGGAACATAAGGTCAACACTGCTTTGTTGATTCGTGGCCGCAAGCTGGAGCTGACCGAAGCGGGCAAACGGCTGTTCAGTTACGCCAGAACTGTGATCAACGAGGAGACTGAAGCGCTCTCAGACATTCAGCGGATTCGCAGTGGCGCTTTATCCACGCTCAATCTGGCGATGAGCAGCACGGTTAACCGGTTTCATGGCACCCGGCTGCTGCTGGAGTTTTCTGAGCGCAATCCGCTGACCAGACTCAAACTGGACGTGGCGCCGAGCCGGGAGATGGTCTACGGGGTCGACGAAGATCGCTGGGAGCTTGGTTTCGGCCCTTTTCAGAGTCGGATGCCCGGTCACTTCGAGTGTCTGCCTTTCTACCGGGAACAGCGCATGCTGGTCGTCCATGAAGATCATCCCCAGTTTCGAGCGTTGATGGACAGCCCCGAAGCCCATATGGCCCAGCAGACGCTGCTCACGTCTTATCTGGATGACGCCGGTAAACGTCCGGGTAACGCCAGAATCCGTGATCTGGTGGGCGATGTCTGGGAGGTCAGCCATCTGGAACTGCGGCTGGCGCTGTGTGAAGCCGGCAAAGGCGTGTGTTATCTGGCCGAGGATCTGCTTGATGAGCTACCTGGCTACCATCATCTGGCCGGGCTGGAAATCTCCGCGTTCGAGCGGGAAGTGGGCCTTTACTACAAGAAACACAAAGCGTTGAGTGAAGGCGCCAAGCGTTTCATCGGTATCTGCCAGCGGGCTTTCGGCTGAAGCCACGCCACCCGCTGGCCCCGCTGATTGAGTCAGTGGGGAACGTTGTCTTCGCGGGCGGCGCGACCGAGGTAGCCACCGTGGTGGCGCAGTCCGTAGTCTTCGCGAGTTACCCCTTTTGCTTCCAGCAACGACAATGCGATGGCATCGGTAATCGCCAGCATCACGGCCATACTCGCGCTCGGCGTCAGACCGATAGGGCAGGGTTCTTCGATTTCACCCATGTCCAGCACGATGTCGACTTTCCGGCGCAGCTCTGAGTCCGGATGGGAGGTCACCCCGATGATGTGGGCAACACCCAGATGGCGGGACAGCTCGAGAATCTCAAGGACTTCGCGGCTTTTACCGCTGGTGGAGAACGCAATCATCACGTCGTGATCGTCCACCAGACCCAGATCGCCGTGAGCGGCTTCAGCGGGATGCACAAATACCGCCGGGGTCGCCGTCGAACACAGGGTGGCGGCGAACTTCTCAGCGATATGACCGGCTTTGCCGATCCCGGTGGTAATGATTTTGCCGTCACAGAGCTGCATCAGCTCCACCGCACGCTCAAAGTTGTCATTGATATCAATCGCAAGTATTGCTTCGGCTTCTGCAGCCAGTACTGCGCGCATTCGGTCTTTGATGTTCATGTTGTGGGGGGTTTTCCTGTCCTGTGGTAACCGCGCAACGTCTGTTGACAGCGCCCGGAGCGTCTTACACAGTCGCCGGGAAGGCAAGAGTGAGGGCATCGACATAACGAGTCAACCGGATCAACGGCTACCGGAGCTGCTGCCGTGGCCGCAGGTTTGTCGCCTTGGCGACGGTCATCTGCGCCTGCAGTCCGCTCACCTGAAAGCCAGTTTCCCGAAGCTTGCCAGCGACCGGGTGGCGGCCGCGCTGGCAGGTCTTTCGGCTCATCTGGCAGTGCAGATGGCGCCCGCGGCTACCGAACAGGCGGTAGTGCTGGAGCTGGAGACCTCGAGCCCCCGCTATCCAGGCCTCAGTGAAGATGAATCCTATGATCTCACTGTCGATTCGCGAGGCATCCGGATTCGCGCCGCAACCGAATTTGGCGGGCTTAGGGCGCTGGCGACACTCAGCCAGCTGCTTCGAGATCCACTTGCGGTGCCTTGTGTTGAGATCATCGATGCACCTCGGTTCGCCTGGCGTGGCCTGCTGCTGGACCCGGCCAGACACTTTCTTGAACTGCCCGTGCTGCTGCGAACTCTTGACGCGATGGCGATGTGCAAACTCAACGTGCTCCACCTGCACCTGACCGATGACCAGGGTTTTCGCCTGCCCAGTGCGGCCTATCCGAAGTTGCCCAGCGCCCGCCACTATTCTGTCGAGCAACTGGATCAGCTGGTGAATCATGCTGCTGGACTGGGCATCCGGGTGGTGCCGGAGCTGGATATGCCGGGTCACGTGACCAGCTGGCTGACGGCTTATCCGGAATGGGGTTCGCAGCAGACAATTACCACTGACCGGTTCGGTGTGCATCAGGCGTGTCTGGACCCAACCTCTGAAGGGGTATTCGAGGCAATTGGACACCTTCTCGGTGAGCTGGCAGAAAGGTTTCCTGATCCGTGTATTCACATCGGCGGTGACGAAGTGCACCCGGCCTGGTGGTCGCAGGATGCCCGTATTGGTGAATTCATGCGTGAGCGTGGTTTCGAAGCAGTTAATGATCTGCAGGCTTACTTCAATACTCGCGTTGGAGAACTTGTTGGCGATCTGGGTCGGCAGGTAGTGGCCTGGGATGAGGTTGATCACGAACAGCTGCCCGTTGACTGGATTGTCCAGGCCTGGCGCGGTGCAACCTCTAGAGACAGGCTGCTTTCCCGAGGCAACCGGGTGGTGCTGTCAGCCCCTTATTATCTGGATCTGCACTATTCAGAAGAAACCTATTACGGCTTCGACCCTGCTGCGAGTCAGGTTGAGCTGGTCGCTCAGGAGGACGCGTTGCTCGAAGATCCGCGCTTTGCGCATGTGGCAGGTGGTATGCGCTGGACTCAACAGTGGCGCGAAGGCGCGGTCACGCTCGCAGCTCCGCAGCTGGCGTCTGGGCTGCTGGGCGCGGAAGCCTGTCTGTGGGGTGAACTGGTCGATAGCCAGATGCTCGATCAGCGCTTGTGGTCCCGCCTGCCTGGACTGGCTGAGCGATTCTGGTCGCCGACGGATGCAGCCCCTGCTGGATCGCTGCCCCGGCGGGCAGAGCGTTTTCGTGGCAGCAGCCTTGTTGCCTGCGGAATTGACCTCGAAACACAATTGAGTGCCCAGCTTGACCAGCTGGCGATCAGCGGCAGCTGGCAGGATATTGCCCGGCTGCTTGAACCGGTCAAGTGGTACGGTCGGTTGCTTGGCGAACAGGCGCTGGCCGCACGTTTGGCCGGCAGAGAAATGCCCCAGGCACGACCTTATGGTACGAACACACCGCTGGATCAGCTCGCCGATCTGCTGCCACCGGCCAGTGAGAGCTGGCGCCGGCTTGAACGATTGCTGGCTGCAACTCTGGAAAATTCCGTTGCCGGTGACGAGCTGCTGGTGGTGCTGGAAAGCTGGCGTCAGGCGGCGGTCGAAAGCTCGCCACCGTTGTCTCTGAAACCTTTCCTGCCGTTACTCGTTGCGCTGGCGGACAGCATTGACAGTCGGCTGCGGGGGCAAGCCGCAACGGTTACCGAACTCGACTATGTCAGTGCACCCCAGGGGGAACTGATGTTGAGTATCCCGCCAACGTTGCGCGCCTGGTTGCTGGGTGCTGAATGATTGCAACACCGCTGGCAGCTTTGCGGGATGGCTGGTTTGCGGACGCTCAACCTGTGGAACTGCGGCCGCTGGGTGAAGGGCACATCAATGACACCTTTCTGGTTACCCGCCCGCCGACAGATCCCGCCGGTAATCCGCAGCGGTTTGTGCTGCAGGCTCTGAGCAGGCGGGTGTTTGCAGATCCGCACCGGGTCATGGACAACGTTTGCAGGGTGCTCGAGCACTTTGTCGACGCGGTACCGCGCTTGCCGGCGCTTGTGAAAACCGTGCAGGACCGTTCAGCGTGGGTTGATGGCGCAGACGATTGCTGGCGCTTGTGGCGTTTCCGGGAACACAGCCGGGTGCTGCGGCGGCCTGTCGGTATTGATGAAGCCCGGTCAGCAGGGTATGCGTTCGGGGCGTTTCAACGGCAGATGCAGAGTTTTCCAGAACCGAAGCTTGCGCCGACCATTGTCGGATTTCTCGATCTGGGTCACTACCTGCGGGAATACGATCGGATCCTGACCCGGACCGGGCTGGAAGTACCGAAGGCTGAACACAGATTTATTGAGCTGCGACGGCCGCTGGCTGGCCGTTTTCCACCTCGGGGTGACTATATCCACGGCGACTGCAAACTCGACAATCTGCTGTTTGCCGAGCAATCCGATCAGGTCGACTGTGTGCTGGATCTGGACACGGTTATGCCCGGTCACTGGGCCTGGGATTTTGGCGATCTGGTTCGATCGCTGGCGACGACTGAGGGTGAGCTGCGTTCGGATCTGGTTCTGGCGGCGGCCCGGGGTTTTGTCAGTGGCAGCGGTCGCGTTGGCGAAGTGGCCGCACTGGTCGACGCACCCGGATATATTGGGTTGATGCTGGCGGTGCGTTTTTTCAGCGATCATCTGGCCGGAAACCAGTACTTTAAAGTCGATGCGCCGGGTGACAACCTGCAGCGTGCCCGCGAGCAGATTGCGCTGGTCGAGAGCTTCGAGCAGCATCGTCACAGCCTGTTCGAGATGCTCAGTGCTGATCCTCTATTTGATCCGGGATTGAGCTCGGAACTGATTTCCGACAACCACTGAAGCTGGACAGGCATTTCATTTTTCAGGAGAAAATCTGATGAACACCAGTCTTGAAGGGCGCACGGCGTTAATCACCGGTGGCAGTCTTGGCCTTGGCCTCGCGACCGCCATGGCTTATTACCAGGCTGGCGCGCGGGTGGCCATTCTGGCCAGGCGTGAATCCGTAATCAACGAAGCCTGTAAGTCGGTAGCGCAGAGTGATGCCCCTGAGGCAGCGCGTATCGCCGGGTATGTCTGCGATGTCAGTCAGGCTGATGAGCTCACAGATTGTTTTGGTGCGGTGGCAGCCGATCTGGGGGGCGTCGATATTCTTGTCAATAATGCCGGCCAGTCGGCGGCCGGTAGATTTGTTGATGTCACCGATGAACAGTGGCAGCTCGATATTGATCTGAAGCTGATGGCGGCTGTGCGATTGTCCAGACTGGCCTGGCCGCATATGGAATCACAGGGATGGGGTCGGATCATCAACCTGCTGAATGTGTATGCGAAAACGCCGGATGCCGGAACAGCGCCAACGTCGGTAACCAGGGCGGCGGGGATGGCCCTGACCAAGGTTCTTGCCGGTGAGGGTGCGCCCCATAACATTCTTGTCAACGCCATGCTGATCGGCTTCATCAAGAGCGATCAGATCAAACGACGTTTTGATGCATCGGACACTGAGCAGAGCTTTGAAGATTTTGTTGCCGCCGCCGGGGTGCGACTACCGATGGGCAGAATGGGTGAGGCGGAAGAGGCGGCAAATCTTGCACTGTTTCTCGCTTCGCCCGCGGCTTCTTATGTAACCGGGTGTGCCATCAACATGGATGGGGGTTTGAGCAAGGTCGTCTGAATGGTTTCAGGCGACGGAGCTGAGAATTAACCGCACTACGGCAATCATCACCAGCACGAAAACCGCGGTGAAACCGACGCCCAGAATGATGAAATGAATGGGCTTGCCTTGCGAGAAGTCACGCTCACGATTTTTACTCGACTGTACGCCGAATGCGGCAGCGATCACGCTGCCGAGCATCTGCCAGAGAGTTAGAACCGACTGCTCGGTCTCCTCAGAGTCTGGTGTTGCTGGCGCATCTTCAGTGGTCTGCTCGGTCATTGCGGTTCGTTCTCCACCCTGGTCAGCCAGTAGTCGGCGTCAAATTTTTCATCACCGGTCAGATAACGCCAGAACCTGATGGCATTCAGATGTTCCAGACGGCCGGTGTCCTGTTCGTGCCATGGCAGGTTCCGGGTCAGATGGGTAGCTACGTCGTCTTCGCGCACAGACTCGCTGAGCCAGAATATCGGGCGTTGGGGCGTCTGTGTGTCGAGATCGCTGGTATCCCAGAGGCGTTGCTGCGGGCGCTGTGGAGCCAGACGCATTTTGAACATGTAGCGCATTCGGTCGGATCGGTTGGCACCGCCGCCATGCCAGATGCCGTGATGGACAAACAGCAGGGTTCCCGCCGGACACACTATTCGTTGCTGTCCGAGCACGTTCTGATAGCGGGCGATTGCGGCTTCACTGACCACGCGCAGGTGGGTGCCGGGAATGAAGCGGGTGCCGCCCATGTTTTCCGTGACCGCATGCGGAAAGTACATGATCTGCACGTCGAACGCCTGGCGCGGGTCAACGGTCGAGTCCTGATGGTTGTGTTGTGCAGGCGCGGGCTTTTCCAGCAGATGTGGTGGAAAGGTGATGTGCAGAAAATGATGATCAAGCACGCAGTCACCGCCGACGAGGCTCTCGATCGCACCTGCGACCTTCGGCAGTTCCAGGATGCGGGTCAGCGCAGAATCGGGCGGGTAAGCGTCTGTCAGCGGTGTGCCGGCACCGACCACGGGAATGGCGCTGCGGCTCATGATTCGACCATAGTGTTCGATGGCGCTGCCGATTTCGTTTTCGCTGACATGACCGATGTCATCGAGAAACTGCTGGTTCAACGCTTCAGGCACCACGGCATCCAGCCTCAGAAAGCCTTGCCCGGCAAATCGAGCCATGTCCAGCGTACTCAACAGCTCGGCGTTACTCATCAGTGTGCACCAGTTGTTCGAAAAAGAACTCGTACTTCAGATAGCCGGTACGGAATTCATCGCCATGACTGTGCTGCTGCAGGGTGCTGGCCTGGAACAGGCGCCAACCGTCGCGCAATGCGTGCACGCCGGTGGAGTATGGGGGCTCGTCTGAATCACCCGTCATCGGGCGACTGCTGCCGGTGCCGTCATAGTTTGCCCAGGCAATCACCCGCGAATCCAACGCGGAATTTTGCAGATACAGAACCAGCACTCGTTGACGCTCAGGCATGGCCGCAGTTTATCACAGCGCACTTGCCCGACGCGGGAGTGAGTGCCATTCTCAAACGATGGAATTACACCCACGAAATCAGTCATTCAGCTGGCAGGATCCCAGCGGTCCTGCGCATCTGCTCAGCGAAGCTCAGCTGCGGGCGTATTGTGAAATTGGCGGCTTTGTCTTCGAAAACGCGTTCACTGCGGATGAAATTGATGCCGTTGTTCAGGCCATCGATCCGCTTGAAGCCCAGGCGCAGGAACAGCTTGAGCAACTCAGCGAAGGTAGTGTCGGGATCGCCCGGGCTGGAGAAATTACCTTCTCGCCCCATCTTGTGACCCGTTCGCCGATCCTGAAAGCCTTCGCCCGGCATCCGCTGCTGGTGCAACTGGTCACGGATCTGGTTGGTGCCAGACCGCGGCTGTACTGGGATCAGCTGGTCTACAAGAAACCGGGCACTCGCGATGAATTTCCCTGGCATCAGGACAACGGCTATACCTTTGTTGAACCGCAGCAGTACCTTACCTGCTGGGTTGCGCTCACCGACGCGAACGAAGCTAACGGCTGTCCCTGGATTGTGCCGGGCATCCATCGCCAGGGGACGCTGGCGCATCGCTGGACTCGCCTCGGCTTTCAGTGTTTTGCCGATCATCCCGATGCAGTGGCAATGCCGGTTAAAAAGGGCGGCATCGCGGTGTTTTCATCGCTAACGCCCCACCGCACCGGACCCAATCTGACTGCAGACACTCGCAAATCCTACATCCTCCAGTACACGGCTGATGGAGCCACTATGTATCCGCACAATCAGGCGCCGATTGCAGCCAATAATCCGGACTGGCAGTTTCTGCTGGTTGATGACGACGCGGAGGCGTTGACATGAGCTTCGTAAAATCAGGTCTACTGGTGTGTGCACTGCTGCTGGCGGGATGTATGGCCTCTCAGAATCGACCGCTGCAGCTGATTGCCGGGGCCGGACCAGTTTACCCGGCAGATGCGCGAGCTGCCGGTATCCAGGGCGACGTGATCGTCCGCTATGACGTGTCTGTTGATGGCACAGTGCGAAATGCCCAGATAGAGTCTGCAGATCCTCCTGGTGTGTTTGATGAAGCGGCACTCGCCGCGGTGCGCTCGTGGAAGTACAACCCGCAGGTTAAAGACGGTGTGCGCCAGGCGGTGCGCAATATTCTGAGTACGGTCCGATTTCGTCTCGATGATGAGGATCGCTACGATGACCTGTAATGAGCGCCAGCGGTGATCTCTGTGACCATGACCGGGATCAACGAGTATGAGGTGGTGGTCGAAAAACCCACCGAGACCGTTCATCGGGTGACGTTGAGTCAGGACTATTATCGAAGCCTGTGCGGCGCCAAGGTTACCCATGAGTGGCTGATCATCCAGGCCTTCAAATTTCTGCTGGAACGGGAGCCGAATACGGCGATTCTGTCCAGCTTCGATATCAAGGATATAAACGGCTATTTCCCGGAGTTCGAAGCAGCCCTGGCTCAGCGTCTGGGCGTCTGACTCCGCCCTGAGTGCCAGCAAACTGATGCGGTAACAGCCTGTTGTTGCCAGAAGATCCTGCTGCATCGGCATCTGCCGATCTTGCCGTGCCTGGCTGGCATGGCGAAAGCGGTGCAACCTGACACTAGCGCCTGCTGCGGACGGCTTTGATCCGGCATCCGCCTCATCCGGATCGCTCCAACCGGCACCTTTAATGCGCACCGTTGGTGCTGCCGACGCCGAATTTCTCTTACGCGATGTAGTGCGCGTAGACTGAACAGATCTTTTCCGTAGAGGGCGGCAATGCCAACGGGATCTGCACCGTTTTGACGCGCTGGTCGGTCACAGAAGTCACCTGGATCGGCACCTTTACCGCCGTGCTGGTGTGGTCCGGCATTCAACCTCACGATTATCCGACCTGGGTGCTCGAAGTGCTGCCTGCGGTTGTAGCTGCGCTGGCGCTGGCCCTCACCCGAGCACGCTTCCCGCTGACCCCGCTGGTCTATGTGCTGATCCTCATTCACTGCCTGATCCTGATGGTCGGCGGACACTACACCTATGCCCAGGTGCCGGTGTTTGACTGGCTTGGCGAGTTGACGGGTGCGCAGCGCAACAATTACGACAAACTCGGCCACTTCGCCCAGGGGTTCATCCCGGCCATGGTGGCGCGCGAGCTGCTGATCCGAAAACGGGTCTTTACCAGCCGTGCCTGGCGCACTTTTTTCATTGTCTGTTTCTGTCTGGCGTTCAGTGCGTTCTACGAACTGATTGAGTGGTGGGTAGCGCTGCTGTCAGCACAGGGGGCAGAGTCATTTCTGGGCACTCAGGGCTACGTCTGGGATACCCAGTCAGATATGTTCTGGGCGCTGCTCGGGGCGATAAGCGCAATAGCAGGTATGAGTCGCTGGCACGACCGGCAGCTGGCAGTGCTCGACGACGGCGCACCGGCAGGTGCCTGAAGCCCTGGTTTGGCGAAGTGTGGGCGTAGCTGGTCCCGCCAGGTACGTGGAACCACTGGCTTTTTTACGTCTGGAACCGGTCAGCATCTTCGTTGTCGAATATCCTCGCTCCTGATCAGGCTGTGCGCTAAACCTTGACGGCTGTGTTCAGGACCCGAATTATGCGCGACCTCTAAATCCGCGCCACCGTGCTTAAGGTGCCGCTCAACAGGTATTCAAATGATGTTTGTGCGTTTTGTCGCGCTGGCTCTGTGTCTTCTGCCGTCAACACTCTCGGCAGCCCAGGGACCACCGCCCGCTGCGGTGATTGTCCAGGCTGCACAGTTCGGCACCATCGCAGACCCGCTGGAAGCGCTGGGTACGCTGCAGGCTAAAGAAACTGTGCAGATTACTGCCAATGTCTCCGATGTTATCGCGGCGATTCATTTCGACGACGGTGAGATCGTCAAAGCCGGTCAGCTGCTGGTGCAGATGTCGGATGCTGAAGAAGCCGCTCTGCTGGTCGAAGCTCAATCTCTGGCTGAGGAAGCGGAACGTCAGTATGAGCGGGTGCGTTCACTGGTCGACAAGGGCACCGCGGCGGAATCATTGCTGGACGAGCGTCGCCGCGAAGCGGAAACCGCGCAAGCCCGGGTGAGCGCAGTTCGCTCCCGACTGGAAGATCGAATCATTACTGCGCCATTTGCCGGATCGGTGGGCTTGCGTCAGGTGAGCCCGGGCGCGCGGGTTGCGCCTGGAGAAGTCATTACCACACTGGTGGATGATTCCGAGATGAAACTCGATTTCACCATCCCGTCGCTATACCTGGGTTCTGTTACCCGGGGGACATTGATATATGCCACGACGCCGGCGTTTCCCGACGAAATCTTCACTGGTACGGTCAGTTCAACGGACAGCGTGGTGAACCCGGTTACCCGATCCATCACGGTCAGAGCGCGGATCCCGAATGCCGATCACCGATTGGTGCCCGGTATGCTGATGACGCTGGAACTGCAGCGGGGTGAACGCGAAGCGCTGTTGATCGCTGAGGAGTCTGTTGTTCCCCGTGGCGACAATACTTACGTGTTCGTGGTGAATCCCAATGCCGAAACCCCGAAAGCTGAGCAGCGCGAGGTGCAGCTCGGTGCCCGCCAGCCGGGTCGGGTGGAAGTGGTAGCCGGTCTGAGCGCCGGTGAAATGGTCATCAGACATGGAACTTTGAAAGTGCGCCCGGGCGCACCGGTGCGTATTCGTGCTGTGGATGATGGAAGTCGATCGATTTCAGAAATGATTACCCCGCAGACAGCGGTTGATCCCGGATGATTATCACTGACCTGTCTGTTCGTCGTCCGGTATTCGCCGGGGTGATCTCGATGCTCCTGATTGCTTTCGGCGCGATCGCCTTCGATCGGCTGCCGCTGCGTGAATATCCCGATATAGACCCGCCGGTCGTGAGTATCGACACCACTTACCTGGGAGCAGCCGCCACGGTTGTCGAGACCCGCATTACCCAGGTGATCGAAGATCGGATTGCCGGGGTTGAGGGTATCGAGTTTATCGAATCTGCCAGTCAGGACGGGCGCAGCACCATCACGGTTGAGTTTACGGTCGGACGTGACATGGACGCGGCTGCCAATGATATACGCGACCGGGTTTCGAGCATCCTGTCGACTCTGCCGGTTGAAGCCGACCCACCGGAGATCCGTAAGGTCGATTCCAACGAAAGCGTGATCATGTGGATCAATCTGGTCAGCGATCGGATGACAGTGCCTGAGCTCAGCGATTATGCGGATCGCTACCTGGTGGATCGGTTTTCGGTGCTAGACGGCGTGGCCCGTGTCTTCATCGGCGGGGAACAGCGTTATGCGATGCGGATCTGGCTGGATCGCAAAGAACTGGCCGCCCGTGGATTGACGGTGACTGAAGTCGAGAGCGCTCTGCGTGCCGGGAACATCGAACTGCCGGCGGGCAGTGTTGAATCGCTGTCGAGTCGCTTTACCGTTCGGGTCGATCGCAATTTTGTCAGTCCGGATCAGTTCCGCCAGCTGGTCATTGCCCGTGGCAGCGATGGCTATCTGGTTCGGCTGGGCGATGTCGCGCGGGTTGAGCGGGGTACCGAAGACGACCGCAGCTTTTTTCGCGGCAACGGCATTCCCCAGATCGGTCTGGGCGTGGTCCGTCAGTCCACGGCGAATCTGCTGGATGTCGCCCGACTGGCAAAACGCGAAATGGAGATTCTCGGACCAAGCCTGCCGGAAGGTATGGAGTTCAAGATGAGCTTCGATTCTTCGGTGTTTGTTGAAGGCGCAGTCAACGAGGTCTATCGAACGCTGTTCATCTCGATTGGGCTGGTGGTGCTGTCAATCTTTCTGTTCCTTGGCAGTGTCCGGGCGATGCTGGTGCCTGCGATTACGGTCCCAGTGTGTCTGATTGCGACCTTCATCCCGCTCTACGCAATGGGGTTTTCGGTCAACCTGCTGACCCTGCTGGCGATGGTGCTGGCCATTGGATTGGTGGTCGATGACGCGATTGTCATGCTGGAGAACATTCATCGGCGTATTGAGGAATATGGCGAAACGCCGCTGGTTGCCAGCTATCGCGGTGCCCGCCAGGTGGGCTTTGCGATTGTTGCGACGACGGCCGTGCTGGTAGCGGTGTTTGTGCCGATTGCCTTTCTGGAAGGCGATATCGGTCGGCTGTTCTCAGAGTTTGCGCTGACCATGGCCTCGGCGGTGGTGCTGTCGAGCCTGGTTGCATTGACGCTGGCACCGGCGCTGTCCTCCAAACTGCTGCGTCCGTCTGTAGTGGACAATCGGATGACCAAAATGGTGGATCACAATTTTGACGTGGTTCGCGGCTGGTACGGGCAGATGCTGAAGTTCGTATTGCGGGCGCCGATGGTGGCCGTCGTGGGTTTTCTGGTGATCGTCGCGATCAGTGTGGTGCTGTTCCGGGTGCTGCCTCAGGAATATGCGCCGAACGAAGATCGGGGCAGTTTCTTCACCTTCGTGCGGGGTCCGGAAGGTGCCACGTTCGAGTACATGACACCATACATGAATGAGATCGAACGCCGTCTCACCCCCTATGTAGAAGCGGGTGAGATTCAGCGCCTGCTGATTCGAACTCCCGGGGGGTTCGGTGGTGTTCCGCGCTATAACACCGGTGTGGCGGTGGTTGTGCTGACTCCGTTTGATCAGCGCCGGCCGGGCAGTGTGATAGTCAACGAGATCCGCGGCAAACTCTCAGACCTGCCGGGCGTTTTCGCTTTTCCGGTGATGCGTCAGGGTTTCGGCTCGTCAGCAGACAAACCTCTGCAGTTTGTCATCGGTGGCGGCTCTTACGAAGAGCTGGCGGGCTGGCGGGACATACTCGTGGATGCAGTCAATGAGGATAATCCCGGCCTGCTCGGTCTAGACTGGGATTACAAAGAGACCCAGCCACAGATCCGCGTGCAGATCGACTACAACCGGGCTGCTGATCTCGGGGTATCCATCGCCAGTATCGGCCGTACCCTGGAGACTCTGCTTGGCTCGCGACGGGTGACTACCTATATCGAAGGTGGCGAAGAGTACGATG
>CAKZWF010000065.1 GCA_937921865.1 uncultured Pseudomonadales bacterium
CGAGTTCGTGTGGCGCTGATGTAGTCTACAAGCTTTCAGATCCAAGCTTGTCGCCTGTCAACGATGGCGGAACCGTTTCGCCAACTGATCCATCCTGTAGCCTCATACAGGCCTATGACGACTTTTTAGTGGTCGCCCCGCCAGGCGGTCCAGTCGACCAATGCGACGAAACGGAAAACGGCGACTGTCCCGTTGGTCGGCAGCTGGCTTGTCTGGGCCACGAGCGCACGGTGCTGGAGGAAGACCCTGAGCTTGTTCTACTGGAGGATCCGAATCAGGTGACACCAGGCGGTGGTCGGATCAATGTTCCCGCTGATCCAACTTACCGCAAATACGAGCTGATCTTCATCGAAGGAGACATCAAGTTCCGGGGGTTATAACCTCCGACCAGCTGAAGGACCTCGGCGGCGTTTCGACGCCGAGGTCCTGAAGCCTCTCGGCGGATGCCGTGATCTCCTCGCGCTCCGCATCAGCAAATCTCTGCTCGGGCAGGCTCAGCCAGATCCGACTGATGAGCCCGTCTTCGTAATCCAGTTCCAATTCCCGGGTCGCCTTGCGGCCCTCTCGACACTGCGTGGCCGCTTCTTCGAAGCGACCCTGTCGAGCTGAGGCGATAGCGCGCAGCAGAGCGATTTTCGGCGCCATCATGACGAGATCGTCTCCGGCGTCCTGGCTGATGCGGTCAAGCAGTGCCTCGCCAGCGTGCTCGTTGCCGGCCTGGATCTGTCCCGCTGCCTGCACGAGCCGGGTGTCCCGGGCCGAGCCCGGTTGACCGATCTTCAGGTACTCTTCGGCGGTGTCTTCCAGCATGGCGTCGGCTTCGCCGAAGCGGCCCTGCTCGATGCGCACGTGACCGAGCTGACGCTGAATGTCGCACACGCCTTCCCGCCAGCGGGCGGCCTTCACCACCGGCAGCGCATCCAGAAGCAGCCGCTCGGCCTGGGTTACGTGGCCCTGGCTCAACAGCATCTCCGCTAAGTTGTAGGCAGCCAGCGCTGCCTCCGGCGTGTTGCCGCCGCGCAGATAGCTGTCGCGGGCGGCTTCCAGGCTTTTCTGCGCCTCCTCCCAGAGACCACTGATCCAGGCGGCCGCGCCCAGATTCGTCAGGACGGTGCCGCGCGCGACGAGATCGTCAATTTCCTCGAAGATCTCCAGGGCGCGGCGCAGGTCTTCCAGCGATCCTGGCCCTTCGAGCATGGTACGGGCGACATTTCGGATCATCAGCGAGGTCGCCAGCGGTCTCCTGGCTCTGGCCGTCTCGCAGAAAGGTACCGCGTTGTCAGCCGCGGTCAATGCCGCCTGCAAGCGCTGCGAACGGAAGAAGACATTGGCTCGGAACGCGATAATTTCTGCTGTCAGATGTGAAGCCCCTGAGGACGACAGCCGGGCCAGCAACTGCTCGGCCTGGGTCAGATCGCGCAGCGCGGAGGAGGGTGCGCCAGCGCGATCGCGAGCCTTGGCGAGATTGAGCAGTGCTTCCGCACGCTCGAGTGTTTCCTGGCCGGTGAGCTTGAGCGCCTGACGGTAGGCTTCCAGTGAATCGTCGATCAGGCCGACGGACATGCGCGCCTCGCCCAGCGCGAACCAGACCTGCAGTCGCGTGTCCTGGCCGACATCATCAATCCGTCTGGCCGCGTCCAGTGCCAACTCGTACAGATTGGCTGCTTCCGCCATGGCGTAGCGGGCGGAAGCCCGCTCGCCGCCGAGACGTCCGTATTTCCAGGTCAACGCGTGATCGCCAGCTTGCGAGTAGTGCATGGCGAGGGTATCGGCCACCTGGCTCGGGTCGTCAGTCCGGGCTTCCATGGCCTCGGCCGCCGCTTCATGCAGTCGCCGGCGCAGCCGGTAGGCGAGGGCCGCGTAAACCGTGTCGCGCAGCATGCCGCTGCGGAAGCGCAGGCGCCCGTCGCCTTCGGGCAGCAGATAATCGCCCAGGCGCTCGAGGACCTCGTCGCTCAGGGTTTGCTCCTCGCTGGTGAGCAGCCGCTCGAGCAGATCGTTTGAGAAACTGCGGCCAAGCACGGACGCGTACTGCAGCACCCGCTTGGCCGCGCGGTCCAGTGTTGCCACCTGCGTCGCCATGGCTGCTTCGAGAGACTCGGGCACCGCGTCCAGCGAGCCAGCCTCGCGCAGCGCCCGGATGATCTCCTCGGCGAAAAGTGGGTAACCACCGGCGCGATTCACCACCGCGTCCAGCTCGTGCGGACGCAGCGGGGCAGCCTCCGTGAGTGTCTGCACCAGCGTGCGCACGTCTGGGTCAGGCATGGGCTCGATGGGCAGTAGGTTGTCACTTTCCGGCTGAAAACCCTGGTCGACGTCACGGCGCGCAGCGAGCAGGAGCCAGCCGCGCTCGCCGCATTCGTACTCGATTCTTGCGAGCAGTCCGGCGGTCGCGTCGTCACACCAGTGCGCCTCGTCGACGGCGAATACGAAGGGACGCGACTCGAGCGCTGCCAGCAGCTCAACGATCACTTCTGCGGTGCGGTCCGGTCGGAAGCGCGTGTCGATGGCGGCGACCTCGGGTGAAGGCTCCACGGGTACGTCGACCACGTCGCCAATCAGCGTGAGCATCGGCATCAGGCCGGGTGCGGATTTGTGCACGGCTCGTGTGAGCTGCTCGCGCATCTGTTGCGGCTCGCCGCGCTCGATACCGAGCAGAGCCCGGAACGGATCCCGTATGGCCCGGTAAGCGCTGTTGGCCCCGTAAGGCTCGCCGCGTATCTGCAGGCAGGCCTCGAGATCTTTTGTGGCTTCGCGCAGCAGGCGGGTCTTGCCGAGGCCCGTTTCCCCGACAAGGGTCAACACCCCGCCGTGGCCATCAGCCAGTGCCTCCAGGACTTCGCGCAGGCGCGCGAGCTCCTGCGTGCGGCCGATCAGCAGATCGAGATTCAGGCCTTCGCGCTCGCGCATGCCGAGTTCGGCGCCGACCTCGTAGACTACCAGTGGCGCAGCCTTGCCCTTCAGGGTCAGCGGCTCGGCTTGAGTCACCTCGTAGAGCGTCAGACACTCGTCCAGCGTGTCCGGGTGGGCGAAGATCTTGCCTATGGGTGCTTTGGCGGTAATGCGTGCTGCCGTGTTGGTGGTGTCGCCCATGGCCGAGAACGCAGCCCGGCGTGTGTCGCCCACCTCGGCGGCGAACACGTGGCCGCGGTTGACGCCGATCTGTACTGGCAACGGCAGGTTCATATCAGCAACGCGGCGCGCGGCGCGCAGCATTACGCCCTCGTCGTCTTCGTGAGCGTAGGGCACGCCAGCGGCCAGGAACAGTTTGCCGCCGTCTTTGTCCACGTCCACGGCGAGCAGGGTCACGCCTTCCTCGATCAGTACCTGCTGTATCGGTCCGATCGTCGCGTCCAGAACTTCGGCGAGGCGCTCGGGCCCGCCACTCTCGAGCACGGCGTCCGTGCCGGAGAAGCGGATGAAGGAGATACAGGCGACGCGGTGCTCGGGATCCGGAGCACCCGGCGCGAGGTAGGTGCCGAGCTCGCCGGGAAAGAGTTCCGCGGCCAGCGCCTCACTTTGTGGAGGCAGACCGCGAGCGCCGTCAGGTGGCCGATGACCTTTGCGCCAGCGCAGCAGCGGCTGGCCGTCGCTGCGCGGTCGCACGGCGCCTTTCGGAAGCCGCGCCGCGGTGCCGGGGCTCACCAGGATTTCTCCGGCTTCAGCGGCATTTTCCGTTTCCACCACCTGGTCTGCACCCGGACCGAGCAGTACCAGTTCGCGGTGGGTGCTGCCAACAAGGAAGAAATCGACATCGCCGGAGTGCAGACCGACTGACATGGAGAGATTGAGGGGGCCGACCGACGTCGGCAGTTTCGCAGCCTCCCGCAGCGCCTGGCGCATCTCCACGGCGGCACTGGCTGCCTGTACCGGGTGATCGTCACCCTCGAAGAACAGCAGCAGCGCATCGCCGCCAAACTTCAGCAGCATGCCGCCGCGGTCGCGGGCAATGCCGATCATGGTGGTGAACACGCTCCCGAGCGTCTCTACCAGTTCCTCGCCGCCCATGCGGCCCTTCTGGGCCAGGCGCTCGGCCAGCGCCGTGAAGCCGGAGACGTCGGCGAAACATAGCGTGCCTTCGATTGATCGCCAGCGAGCCTCCGGTGTGTTCGCCTGCCACTCGATAGCAAGCTCCGGCACGTGGCGCGCCAGGGTAGTGTGCTGTTGGGTCATGCTTGTAGAAGCCGTATGTTCCGCGGGGTGCCTGCGTAATGTACACGCAACTGACCCGGTGAGGCCACGGCATGCCAGGGTGTAACTACCCAGCCGGTGGCGTGGCCGAGAAGATCTGGTTCGAGCATGCTAAATCGGCCGCGCTTCAATCGTCGCGTCTTTCTCCCTGAGGACGTGTTGTGCCGCTGAGAACGAATAGCAACGTCTAGTGACCTTCTGCGCAAAATGTCGAATTCATGGAGAGTGGAGAGTGGCGAGTGGCGAGTGGCGAGCGGACGAACTTGATGGAGACCACAACTTGAGCATGCACAGCCTGAGCACCTTTCCAAGGCAGGTGACTGGCATGACCGATTCCCTCCCGATGTTAATTCGTATGCCGTCTGGCGCTACTATCGCTTCAACCTGAGTCACCGAGATATTGAAGATCTATCAGCTGACCGAGGCATCACTGTCAGCTGCGAATCCATCAGACTCTGGTGCATCAAGCGCAGCACTTACCTGCAGTCTGAATAAAGCGCGGTCTGCTCTATAGATTGCGCAGTGTTTCGTTCGAACGAAACGGCATGGTCAGCTGTGTGTAGATAGACAGGGCCTTGCCAGTGCCGTTGCCTACAGCCTCGATCTCTGTTTTACCGGAGAAGGTGCCGAACACCCGGTCCCAGAAAATAATCGAACAGCCAAAATTGCTGTCGCTCTCGGTCATCTGCTTCGAGTGATGCAGCTGGTGCCACTCGGGTGTGGTGAACAGCCAGCCGTACCAGCCGGACTTCAGCGGCAGATTGGCGTGATTGGTATAGGCACCGAATATCCGGAACGTCAGCGCAACAGCAACAACGGCACTGCTGGCGCCCAGCAATGCCAGTATGATTGCCGGACCCAGATTGAGTGCAAGAAATTCCAGCGGGTGGGTCCTGTCCGCGCGCGCCACTCCCATCTTGGTGATGTGGTGGTGGGTGGCGTGAATGCGCCAGAAGAACATCATCCGATGCTGGAGTCTGTGCAGCCAGTAGTAAACGAACTCGGAAGCGAAGTTCGCAAGCATCGCCACGCCAATGAGCCCCAGCGTTGTCGATGCATCAAGGCTGATCGGCAACAGGGCTGCATCCCTCAGCCAGGCAAACGCTTCCGAAATCGGCGTATCGTAGTAGTCGTCGTAGAGCGGCACCCAGATCAGATACACGCACAGCACCCAGAAAGCGTCTTCCGCATATTCTTTCCAGTTCAGCACCCAGTCCGCGCGCTTCGGTTTCAGACGCTCCACCAGCAACAACAGAGGAATTGGCATCAGCAGCAGCGCAGTGGTTAACTGATCAGCGTCGGTCCATCCGGTGCTGTAAGCGCTGGCAACAAGGAACATGGCACCGAATACCAGAACAGGCTGCGGCAAGGTCCAGAGGAAGTTCGCCAGTGGGCGCAATGGCTTACCGATTCTGGATCCGATCGCAGTTTGGTGTTGCATCAGCCTGCCCCTTTTCCCAGAGCCCCCTTTTAATCACGAGTGCACTGTTGGATGCAAGCGGACCGAAGCAACTGCAGCCCATCCCGCTCCGGGCGTAGTGAGCTAGTTTGCTGAAACCTCTGATGCCACCACGGCATCGTAGTATTGAGCAAAACCCTCTGTCACCGCGCGAGCGCAATCCCCCGGCGTCGTGCCGTCAGCAAAAAAGCCCGCACACGGACCGCTCGGAATCTCCGGTTGATGTTCAAACAACCATTCCAGAGCGGCAAAGTAAATCGGCTGGTCATTAGAAGCAGTATCGACTGCAACCACGGTCTCATTGTTGAAACTGATCGTGAAAGTATCAGTGACATTGAATCCGGTCCGCAATGCCAGCACCGGATCGTCCTGCACGGTGATCGCACAGGTGATCACTCCGACTGGCTGTGCCTCGCAGGGGTTGCGCTTGAGCACCTTATAGTTACCGCCTTCAGCCCAGCCCTGGTAGTACAGCATCGGCGCAGCTGATTCTGTGGCATGTGCCAGTAAAGGCTCGAGCTTGGTCGGATCAAAAGAGTAGAACGCCTCAATCAGCGCTTCGGCGGTAGCAAGGTTCTGCTCGATGATGCCAACCGCCTCACTGTCATGGACCGGCTCAGGGTTTGGCTGCGAGCCTGCAGTCTTCATATCCTCCGAAGGTTGCGAACACCCGAACAGGCCGGATAACAGGAGGGCAGACACTCTTGATAGGTTCGAAGAAATCATGTTTTTTCTTATCTGCCCTTGAGACTTTGCCATCAGTAGATACTGATAAGTTAAAGAGCACCAACGGTGCCGTGCCTTTTCATGAACATATTCTGTGCTCCAGCTTGAGCAGTTATCTGTTCACAGCGGCGATTCGAAATGTGGAGAAACAAGTTCACGAAATCGCACGGCACCGTTCGTTGGATTTAACCACCAATTACACAGCGGCTTCACTCTTTCGTGAAGCAAACAGGCAACGAATCTGTTGCGATACTCACACGACTGCTCGAACATCCCTGTCAAAATTCCTGGCCTCGCACCGCCGGGACACATCAGGTGCAGGAACTCTCCGGGTTTGCACCTTTTCGGAGCAGCTCACGGCAGGGTTTTCGCTCGAATCAAGGCAAATGGTACTTTCAAACGATCGATCTTCAGGGCAGCATAGATCGCTCCGGGCTCTTCACAACCGTGATCGCAGCCTATTGAATGCGCAAGCTGACCGTACAACAACACCTGAGGAACCTGCGTGACCGAAATCATCCATGCCAGCCCACTTCCTGCCGTAGACATCCCGGACGTCACGATCACCGCTCACATTCTGCGTAAAGCAGCAGAACTGGCAGATCATGCTGCGATTCAGGACGCCGGTGGAACCACGTCCTATACCTATGAGAGTCTCAGTACCGCCATCCATACGCTTGCCGGCGGGCTCGCAGCGCGCGGCGTCGAGCCGGGCAAGGTTGTCGGGCTGATGGCGCCCAACCTGCCGGAGTATGCGGTCGTCTTTCACGGTGTTGCGCTCGCCGGTGGCGCGGTAACTACGATTAATCCAACCTATGGCGCGCAAGAGGTTCGGCACCAGCTGATTGATGCCGGAGCTACCATGCTCTTCACGGTGCCGATGTTCGTTGATACCGCTCTGAGCGCGATTGAGGGCACCGAAGTATCCGAGCTGGTAGTAATCGGGGACGCGGCTCCAGGCACCACGCCAATGGCTGATGTATTCGGCGATCCGATTGAGCAGGTGGACGTGGATATCGCCAACCATACCGTTGTGTTGCCCTATTCCTCAGGCACGACCGGATTGCCAAAAGGGGTGATGCTGACGCATCGCAATCTCGTGGCCAACATCGAGCAGTGCAGCCATGCCATTAAGTACGCACCTGGCGAAGTTGCGCTGGCGGCTCTGCCTTTCTTTCACATCTACGGCATGCAGGTGCTGATGAATGGCCTTCTGGCCAACGGTGTCAGCATCATCACCATGCCTCGGTTCGATATGGTGGAGGCTCTACGGGCAGTGCAGGAACACGCCATCACTCGATTCTTTGCTGTGCCTCCGATCATCCTGGGTCTGGTCAAGGCACCGATTGTTGATGACTACGATACTTCTTCAGTACGTCAGATTTTTTCCGGTGCAGCGCCGCTTGGCGCTGAACTCGCCGCTGAAGCTGGCGCGCGTCTGGGCTGTGAAGTAGTGCAGGGCTTTGGCATGACCGAACTCAGCCCGGTCAGCCACTGCACGGTAGAGGGTGACTATCGCCCCGGCACCAGCGGTGTGACAGTGTCCAATACGGAAAGTCGCATTGTCGATCCCGATACGGGAGAAGATCAGCCCGTCGGAGAGCGTGGCGAACTCTGGGTGCGCGGCCCACAGGTAATGAGTGGCTATCTCAACAAGCCAGATGCAACCGCTGAAACAATCGATGCGGACGGCTGGCTGCATACCGGCGACGTCGCAATCATCGATGAATATGGGCACATGACGATTGTTGATCGTCTTAAAGAACTGATTAAGTTCAAGGGCTTTCAGGTTGCGCCAGCAGAACTCGAGGCATTGCTGATCACGCACCCCAAGGTCGCCGATGTCGCTGTGATTGGCGTACCGGACGACGAAGCCGGTGAGATTCCCAAGGCATTCATCACCGCTGCACCTGGCGAGAACGTGACATTGGAGGAAGTTCAGGCGCTCGTGAGCGAACATCTGGTGAGCTACAAACAGATCAGGCAGCTCGAGATAATCGATGTCATCCCAAAGAGTGCAGCTGGCAAAATACTGCGCAAAGAGTTGCGCGGGAAGTAAAGACCGTAAGCGGCAGATTTCGCCTGGGCCGGGGAGTTAACTCGTCGACACCCTAGGCGCTGCTGTTGGAAACTTCCTCTGAATCCGCGCCAGACCCCCTGAGGTAACAGAACGCTGCGGCAGCCAGCAACACGGGCGGTCCGAATGACACCAGCACATAAACATCGCCATAGAGCAGCGCTACCAACACTACGAACAACACGGCATAGGCGATCAGGTAACGGGACTCGGAAATGCCAAGGGCACGCAGTATCAGATACCCCAGACCGCCAACGACCAGGCCTCCAACGTACGCAAGGATCAGGACGAACAGACAGGCGCCGATGAACTGTCCGAATGTCAGATTGAGCTGAAGGAAGAAAGGTATGACCCCGAGCAGCGAGGCTGCAGGTGCGATCAGCATCGCTCGACGTACTTTTTTTCGATCGTAGGTGGATGCTGACAATTGATTCGCCTCCGTTGCTTAAAAGTTGTTGAAAAGTTGCTGGAAAAAGCTCCGGATCTGCTAGTTGCCGCCGCTGTCAGCCGCTGATGGCGGGCCCTGGTATTCGCTCTCCAGCAGCCTGGCACCACGGAGAATACCGCCCATGGCATAGTTGCCTTCGTGGCAGGCGTATTCGTAGACCTGGCTGTCAGGCTCGGATTTCCATGCATAACGGCCGCTCCAGGGTTCCGTCCACACAGTCTCATCGGTCACCGTAAAGTCGTAGTAGAGGTTGCCATCTTCCATTCGGCTGAAGCGCTCAACAACGTGAAGATTCTCATCTGCACCAGGTAATCCATTGATTTCCCGGAATCCGCGGGTTTCCACTACGAGCACATCGCCTTCCCAGTGGCCAATTGAGTCGCCGAGCCACTTCCGATTTTCTTCCGACGTGTGTTCCGAATCGATGCGGATAATCCGCGCATCGTGGACCATTTCCTGAAGAATCATCACATGGGTCTCAGTCTGAACAATACGTTTGTAGTTGTTATACAGGCTCGAAATGGTAGGCACGGTGGAACCAAACGAGATCAGACAGCGTTCAGAGGGTGCCAGGCTTTCAGGGCCATCGAACGGTCCCGGTCCGTCATGATCCAGCCAGGTCGCATAACCTGTGTTTTCGTGGGCAAAACTCTGATAAATCGTGCCCATTCGCACGTCGAGACCCGGTAACGTGGGCGGGTAACGGCCATTGCCTGGTTGGTAAAGAATCGATGTGGGAATTTTCCCGTCGATTGCGCCGAGCGAACTGCCAGGATCAATGTAGAAGAGATTGTAGCCGCCAACCCCGCCTGCACCGCCGGCGTTACGCCCATCTCCACCAGACGGCGGCGCTTCGCGGTCCGGATCGCTCTCATCGGTGATCGCCCACTGCGAAGCCACCTCAAACACCCAGTTCAACGTGCTGGCGATCCAGGGATAGAGATACTCGGTCTCGCCGAGCCATTCGGGCCGCTCGGTTGGGGTCAGTATCCCGGTGTCGTAGACGCCGGTCAGATCGGGTTTGCCGGAGGCCGTTCGTTTGATGTCCGCAGTTGCTGACAGGCTCAGCGCAGCAGCTGCGAAGACAACCAGAAACTGGCGGAATATGAGCATGAGCTTATCAACCCGGTGAGGTGAAGGCTGTAGTCTATAGCGTAGGGCAATGGCAGCCAAGAACGCTCTGATTCTCGGCATAGCTCTCCCCGGAAAATGGGAGCAGGGCGGATATGATTAGCGACCATACTGATCTATCAGCTGGATCTCAGCGGCCTGGAAAAGTTAAATCGTCGAAACCGTTCGCGAGCCTGATACCACGCCCTGAGGATTTCGCTTAGTATCCGGGACTGGGTTACTAGCTGAATTGGGAGATAAGCATGGAGCACGCACTGCAGGTTGAGATTCTTAAAGAGCTGATGGGGCAGCTGGACGCCGGCAAGAATATCGATGCTGGTGTTCAGTACCGGATGCCAACCACCTCTTACATATGCCCTGAGATTGCGGCTAAGGAGCGGGAGTCTTTCTTTCGCAATCATCCACAGCTGATCGGCCTTTCCGGTGATCTGCCTAAACCAGGCAGCTATCTGACGATGAACGATTTCGGTATTCCGATCCTTGCCACTCGGGATAAGTCGGGTGAGTTCCACGCGTTTCTGAACGCCTGTCGACATCGCTCCGTGCAGGTGGCATCAGAGTCCCGCGGCCAGAAGTCAGTGTTCATGTGCCCGTTCCACTCCTGGAGTTATGCCAATACTGGTGATCTGATCAACATTCCAGATGAGGATCATTTCGGCGCCATTGATAAGTCCTGCCATGGTCTGATCGAATTACCCGCGGTAGAGCGTGACGGTCTGCTCTGGGTGCACCCTAGCGTGGATGGCAAGCTCGATGTGGACGAACTACTCGGTGAAGAGTTGGCCGCTGAGTTTGCCTCCTACGACATCACCCGCCACCAATTCGTGGGTGAGAAGACCATTGAGATGGAACTGAACTGGAAGTTTGCCAATGATACTTTCGGCGAGACCTACCACTTCGGCAAGCTCCACAAAGACACGCTGGGTCGCCTTTACTACGGCAACAATCTGCATCTGAAAGAATTCGGTCGACACCATCGCTTTGTTACTGCGAATCGTGGTATCGACGCACTGCGTAACATGCCTGAAGAAGAGTGGAACATTTCTCAAGGCACGTTTGTGCTCTATCACCTGTTTCCGAACGTTCAGTTTCTGGTGGATAAAAACACCGCCACATTGATTCGCATCTATCCTGACGCAGAGAATCCCGGCCGCTCCGTCACTCGTATCAGTTTTTACTACACGCCCGAAGTCATCGCCGCTGTGGAAGCGGAACAGTCTGCGGGTGGTAAGGTTGAGGACGTTTACGACTACGAAGGACGACAGGGCGTTATTGGCGGCATTGAAGCGTCCATGGAGGTGTTCTACAGCACCGTTGAGCGCGAAGATTATCTGATGGGTGAAATGCAGCAGCGTGCTGCCCAGACCGGCATGTTGAAAGAGATCCTCTTTGGTCGTAATGAACCGGCGCTGCACCATTTTCATCAGAACTATCGCGAGGCGTTAGGGCAGCCGGCGCTGCAGCCGGTCGAACCGGCTTAGCCGATCGATAAGAGAAAACTGACAGGTTTCGCACCGGACCGATCTGGCTGCAGGAACCGGTTCAGCCGTGCGCTGTTTGGGATGTGGCTGCTACTCGTTGGTGGATGCAGCGAAGCGCCACTGAGTTGTCAGCTCACCCCGAATATCGTTGATCTCAATACCGATGTGTACCCGATACACGATCCGACAATCATCACTGATGATGGACGTTACTATGTTTATTCTTCAAGTGCGCTGGGTGCCTTCTATTCTTCAGATGATCTGCGGAGCTGGCGTGCAGAGGGCAATGTCTTCGAGCAACTGCCGGACTGGCTCGTTGAGCTGATTCCGGTGGCCGACCACATCGGCTCACCTGATATCGAGCACTACCAGGGGCGTTACGTACTCTTCTATCAATCGCATAAAGGTAACACCTGCTTTGCTGCTACAGGGGTTGCGACCAATTCAACTCTTGATCCCGGCAGTGCTGATTACCTGTGGCAGGATCATGGCCTGGTGCTGCACTCCAGGCCGTTCTATGAAAGTGTCGAGGTGTACTGCGGCAATGAGCTGGGCACGTTCAATGCAATCGATACGCACCTGTTCGTTGATCAGGATGAAACTCCATATCTGGTCTTAGGCTCAACGATTGGTGGGATCAAACTGATTGAATTGGATCCACGGACACTGAAACCACTAGCCAATGCGTCCTTCACCACGTTAGCGCAACGATTTCTATTTCAAAGCGATCCGATCATAGAGGCGCCCTACATCAAATACCGGGATGGCTTCTACTATCTGTTTGTGTCCTTCAATCACTGCTGCCTGGGTGCTGATACCCGATATCAGGTTCGGGTAGGCAGAGCAGAAAGTGTCACCGGACCCTACTTTGATGAGTCCGGGTGGCCGATGTACCTGGGTGGGGGCAGCCTGCTGATCGACGGTGATGGCGCTTTTGTTGGTACAGGTCACGCTGATGTGTTCACGGACAAAGGCAGCGACTGGCTGGTGCATCACGCCAAGCTCCCAGCAGACGACTATCGGGCTTATCTGAATATCCGGCAGTTGAACTGGCGGCAAAACGAAGCTGGCGAAGACTGGCCAACTGTCTGCAAAGACGGATAGGATATTGAAGGGATTGTTGAAGGTGAGTCTGAGATGAAACCAGAAATGGAAACCCGTGCGACCCAGGCGGGAAAGGGCTGGGCGGACAAAGACGGCTTTGTTGGGCCTTTCAAGCCGGGCAACGGACCGCGCAGTGACCCGCGTGGTGAGTTTCCGACCGGACCCGCCGTTGGCGAGCAGCTGCCAGACGTTCACTGCATCTCCGCTGAAGGGGGTTCGTTTAATCTGCATCAGCATCGTGACAACAGACCTGCGGTATTCATCTTTTTCCGCTCAGCGGTATGGTGACCCCCTTGTCGAGCGCAGCTGGTCGAGCTGCAGAAAGCAATGAGCCACTTTGATGCCGCTGGCATTGCGGTGTATGCATTGAGCTACGATGAACCGGATGCGTTGCAGGATTTCGCGCAAGCCCACGGCATCAGCTACACGCTGTTATCAGATCCTGAATCGAAAGTGATCCGATCTTTCGGGATTCTCAATACCCTGATCGATCCAGATGATCACCCCTGGTATGGAATACCTTATCCAGGCAGTTACGTAGTCGATTCGGCCGGGTTGATCACTCACAAGTTCTTCGACAGTAACCTGGCTGTTCGAGCTGGCCCCGAGCAATTGCTGGCGGCGGCGCTGGGTGAGGTTGTAGAGGATTCCGCTGTCGATGCAGTGCAGGCGGATTCTGTGAGTGTAAGCGTGCGGCTGGATGGTGACGCACTGACCCCCGTGGTTCAGAAGGATCTTGTTGTTCGTTTCAGTGTTCCCTCCGGGCGTCACGTCTATGCGGAACCAGCACCTGAGGGATCTGTAGCCGTGTCCGTGGAACTCGACGATGACCAGCGTCTCGTGCAACGACCCGTGATTCGACCCGACAGTGAATCTCACACGCTCGCCGGAACGAAAGAGTCTTTTGAGGTGCATCACGGTGTCTTTGAGCTGCGTATACCGCTCACGCTCAACAGTCTGTTTTCTTCTGACGCAGGTGAGATAACAGTTTCCGGCGAGATCCGTTGGCAGTCCTGTGACGATGAAGTTTGCGACATTCCTGCCCGACAGAGGTTCGAATGCCGATTGCCCGTATCGGAAGCTCCGCCGGTTGCGCTGGGTGGAAATCGCGGATCAGAAATCGAGCCGAACGCAATGGCGCATTTTCAGAAAATGACTCAGCGTCACGGCGGCACTGGCTGAACATGCCGCGAAGATTCTTCGCTCGCCCTGACTGATCGATCTGCGCTTCGGTATGCCAAGCCGGTATCAGCTGCGCGGATCTTCGATCGAAATGATCTGTCGTGAGTCAACTACTCAGGCCGGGGAGGACGGCACGCTCATCCTGCCGGGGCAGCTTAAAGCCAACCGCTTCTTCGAAGGCGAACCGTATGTGTTCCAGCAGGTGGGTGGTCAGGGTCGGATTGCCTTCGACGTCGGCGACGATGACAACGATGACTACGCGTTGATCGGTATCCTGTCAGCGAAAAAACTCTCATTCTTTACTAAGGTCTCCACCCACCGGTTCATCATCCTTCTGGTAGTGTTGGCTGCCTTGTTCGTGGTCATCAGCGGTGTTCGCACTCGTGGTCAGTCGCCGGTTTCGGGATTATTCTCGCCGAACGCTGGCGAATTCGGGAAAGCACTGCCACCCTGAAAATACCCCTCGGGTATCAGCAGCCCGCGCACCAGCTTCGACATGGGGTTTGCATCGGCGCTCAGATGCACGGCTACCGCCTGGAGGGCATCGCCCAGCGCAGTGCCGCCGAATATCCAGTTATTCAATGCATCATGATTGGGTGCGCCCGGGCCCGGCTGAGCGGCGATGGCTTCATGGTAGAACGTGCGCAGATCGTCGGCTATGTGTCGTACCAGCAGAGGCATATCGAACTTCCAGTCGATCCCAACTTCGGGTGGCTGGTGCAGATTGCCTTGCTCAGCGAGCTTGCCTAGTGCCCGCGCCAGGACCTCGACCTGATCCGGAGAAGCTCCGGTCACACCAAACAGCGTGCGGCCGCGGGTAGCCCGAGTTTCCGCCGACCAGGGTGCCAACCGCGTGACTTCGGCGACCAGCCTTGCGGTGATCGATTCGTCCTCGATAACGGGGAAACTCACGGGACAAGCCCATTCGCCAGCGCCGGACTCCGGCGGCGCCTCTATCGGATAGTCGTCAATGGTCGGCTCGTTGGCGGTAGCAAGCATGCCCAGAGCTGCGCGGATGACCTGCTTCTGAAACTCCGGATCATCAGCGCTGCCAAGCGGCCGGCCCAGAGCAAAAGGTACCCACAGGGCGCGCGGTGGTCTTACCGCTTCGCTCTGTTCCCGGATCAGGCTGATGGACGCGGTGGCTACGCCAGCACGCTCGATGTAGTTTGCCAGGGCGCCGACGGCACCCGTACAGATGGGTCAAACAGGCACCATCAGCGCGACGTCGACACTATCGGCTGCCAGCAGTCGACCAACCTCTTCACCAGCAGCTTCCAGTGCCTGATGGTTTGGTTGTGCGCCCATGAAGCAGTAATGCCACTTAGATACGCCGCCTATCTCGCCGTCAGCAGCCATTTCCCGCAGTCGATCGAGGGGAAACCAGATATTGGGATCCTGCTGGAAAGCGCTGCGATCAAAATTAGTGCTGATATGCGACACGACCACGTCGGCGAAATCGACGTCCCCGGGGAGCAGTCTGTAGTCGACTGCGCCTGGTGTGAAGGGCACATCCGAGCGGCGATGCAAACCAGCGGTGGAGACGATGGCGATCTTTGCCTCTGCGAGTGGCTTCGGGCTGATCCACGGCGCGGGATCAACAGGCGTCATGGCGTTTGCTCTGGCCCGCATATGGGTGGCTTCAGCTTCGTGGAGATCGGTGAGGCGAACCATGTTTATCCTAAATTGCAGAATCCCTGTCAGGAGATACTGTGGGCGGCGTGGTTAGTCAAGGATCGGTGTGACAGGATCATCCGGGTAGAGTTGGTGCAACAGTTCGCGGAGCCTTGGCAGGACCGGCAACTCGCTGAACTCATCGTCCTTTGCATAGCCCAGGTAGACGGCCACCAGATCCTTGCGGGGATTAATCAGAAGTCCCTGTCCTGCCCAGCCGCCTTTATAAATATCGTCGTTGGCAAAGACGATGTCCCACTGGTTAACGTTATGACGAATCCCGGAGAGATCCGGGCGGGGATGACGGGCATTCTCCAACAGCTCAGGACGCCCTCCGTGTAGCAGCATATTGACATGCTGTTGAGTGATGATCCGATGATCACTGACGATGTGATAGCTGGGAGTAAACAGCAGACCGAAGCGGGCCATGTCACGAGCTTTCGCCAGAAAGCCGCCGGTGGAAAGTGCGATGCCATAGCGGGCGGCAAAAAAGGCAGCGTCACCTTCAGCACCAATATTGAACCATAGCTCGCTGGTCACGGCGTCGTGGAAAGGCATATTCAGTATTCGTTCCACCAGCCAGCTGAGCAGAAAGGTGTTTACCCCACTGTAGTCAAAGCCTGTTCCAGGAGACGCCCATTTGCCTGGCCGCATACTTATCAGGGCTTTGTAGGGTGTATCAGCCGTCTTGTCAGAACGCACGGCGTCATCAAGTGATGCTTCGAACTCGTAGTAGCAGGTGCCCCGGTCATAGTTGCCATCCGAGCAATCGATGCCAGAGGCCATATCCAGGATGTCGCGGATGCTGATGCCCTGAAATTCTGAATCTGCCAGTTCCGGCAGGTAGTGCTCGATAGATTTGGAGAGATCCACCTGGCCGCGTTCTTCAAGCAGGATCACCAGTGAAGAAGCAAGTACCTTTGCCACAGACCACCAGATCGGCTTTTCGTATTCCTGCATCCTGGCGTAGTGTTCGAACACGATCTGGCCTCGATGCACTATGACTACGCCCATACTGGTGCTGAAATCACTGTCGAGAAACTCAGTGAAAGGCATTGATCCGGCAGGAGTGTCCACTGAGAACCGGTCAATCTTACGGTTCAGCGCGTATGACAGCGGTCGCACCGGACCGTTTCGGTAGACGGGCACGGTCGGGAAAATCTGACGCAGATGTCGATTGTTCCAGCGCATCGCTTCGCCGGTGGGCACCCACCAGACTTCCTCTGCTGGATCCGGAAGCGTGCGGTGTCGCATCAGCGTTTCACTTACCGAAGTTGAAGGTTCGAAAGTCGCCTGGTTTTCGTTCGCGAATGCGGCAGTGCCGAGCAGGGTGATCAGAGCGGCCAGCGACAGTAGTCGGATCATGGCGTTCCTCGATGGCAATTCATGAGTATTCAAGCGCTGCCTCGCTCGCTTCAAAATCGATACCGTCGCCGGATACCGCAACTCGCGTAACCTGGTAACCGACATCTTCCAGGCCGTGGTAGTACATGACTATGCGCTGGCGTTCATGATCTACCTGCACGTCGGGTGACTGAAACGTTATCCTGCAAACCACACCCCGCGAACAACGACCCGACCAGACACACCAGTGCGATCTTTTTGCAATGCCCCAAGAATCTCACGCGACTCCTCCATTCACAGCTCCCGTAATTTAAGCAAACCGTTGCAGTTCGCCGGGTCTACATGCTGGCAGTCGGCGTACCCAAGGGAACGGAATTTGCTGGTATTGAAGCAGCCAACGGTCTGTCGCCTCGCGCTCAATCCAGACCATCCAGCCAGTTGCTGAGCACCAGGTTCAGAGCCTGAGGTCGTTCCTGTGCCATCCAGTGACCACTGGGTATGGTCTTTTCGGTCAGCTCATCGCACAGAGCACGCATGGGTTGGGCCAGCGTGGAGGTCATCGTTTCGCAGGTGTAGTCGTAGGCGGCATGCACGAACAGCACTGGCATCGCGAGCCTGGCGTCGGGCTTCTCATTGGCATACGCCTCGTTCCGCTCGTGGTTCATGTAGTAGCTGCCCGGCCCGAAGAAGCCGTTTCTGGCTAGAGATTCTGCATAACGCTCCAGATCTGCTGCGCTGATCACCTGTGCATCCCGCGGCATTTGAGGTGCGGGTCCGCCCCCGAACCAGCCACCGAGTTTGCGGGTCATCGCGGTGGCAGAAACCTGGCCTGCGCCGTCCGGGTTACCTCTACGGAACAGCAGCTGGCAAACGGCTCGCGGATCAGCGTCGAAAGCGCTGGTCGCTTCTACGAAGTTCTCTTCGTAGAAGCGAAAGTATTCCCATTGCCCGGCCGGGTACTCGTCTTCCGGATACAGGTCCCGATCTATGTAAGGGAGAATGCCCGGCCAACCGGTCTCCAGCGTGTTGTAGGGTACGCAGAGATTGGCGAGGGCAATCACCCGTTCAGGATGATGCCGGGCGATGTTCCAGACGGTGGGCGCCCCCCAATCGTGGCCGATCCAGATGGCGCGCTCGATGCCGAGTGCATCGACAAGCTCCAGCATGTCTGCGCCCACCTCACGCTGGGCGTAGGCTTCGTGTGTATCGTAGTTGCTGGAGCCGCCATAGCCGCGCATGTCTGGCGCCAGCACCCGATAGCCGAGTTCGGCCAGAAACGGAATCTGGTGCCGCCAGCTGATGGAGAGCTCCGGCCAGCCGTGCACCAGGATGATCGCGGTGCCATCTTCCGGTCCGGCCTCAAGGTAGGCCGTTTCATGTCGGGAGCTGGTGACGGTCTGCTCCATCCAGGCAGGATTCTCCATAGGCGGATCCTCAGATGCCGAAGTGCGAAATGTAGCGGCGTCGGTGGAAGGACTGGCCGCCGAAGGTCGCTTCGGTCGCACGTGCGCGCTTTAAGTAGAAGCCGGCATCGAATTCATCTGTCATGCCGATGCCGCCATGCATCTGGATCATGTCGTTTGACATGTCATGCAGAAATTCACCGGCTTTGCACTTGGCAAGCGAGCAGAGGATCGGGGCTTCGGGATCTTCCGCATCGATGGCGCGAAGCGCTGCTTCGATACAGGAACGGGCGAACTCCATATCCATGAACAGCGTTGCTGCCCGGTGGCCAAGGCTCTGGAATGAGCCGATGACCTGGCCGAACTGTTCGCGGGTCTTCAGATACTCCAGGGTTCGATCAAACGCTTCGCAGGCAGTGCCGAGCATCTCGGCGGCGAGTCCGGCTCTGGCCCGGTCGAGCAGGGCATCGAGCAGGGTAAAGCCTCCGTCCACTTCGCCCAGGACCGCATCGGCACCGATTTCCACACCGTTGAACCCCAGATCTGCATAACCTCGACTGTCCGCCGTTTTCAGGGTTGAGACGCTGATGCCTGCAGTATCCGACGGTACCAGAAAGAGGGTGATGCCTGCTTGCTCGCCGGCTGTGCCGCTGGTGCGTGCAGCGACTACGAAGGCATCGGCGCTGCCGCCTTCGAGTACAAAAACCTTGCTGCCATCGAGCTTGAAGCCTTCGCCGGACCTTGTGGCAGTGACAGCGACCTGATCCGGCGCGTGGTGTGGACCTTCATCCACTGCCAGAGTGACGATTGCGGAACCGTCGGCGATGCGGGGCAGCCACTGCTGGCTCAGCGCTTCGTTGTTGCCAAGCAGCAGGGCGGAGGCGCCCACCAGACCGGATGCCAGCAGTGGTGAGGCCACCAGCTGCCGGCCGGTTTCCTCGAGCACCACACCAAAGGTGGCGTAGTCCATGCCGGATCCACCAAGCGCCTCCGGAATCAGGATGCCCGTCCAGCCCATGGTCGCGACCTGCGCCCAGGTATTGTCTTCGTAGCCCTTCTCCGCAGCGCTGTTGCGCAACTGCCGAAAGCTGGTCACGGGCGACTCGTCTCTGGCCCAGGCATGAGCCTGGTCCTTCAGCATGGACTGTTCTTCTGTGAGTACCGCCATTTCTCAATACCCCTTTAAGCCCAGTACGCGCTTGGCGACCAGGTTCAGATTGATTTCTGTGGTGCCGCCTTCGATGGAGTTGGCCTTGGAGCGCAGCCAGGTACGCACGGTTTTGATTTCGCTCTCCTTAAAGCCATCTCCCTCCCAGCCCAGCCCCCGGTTGCCGAGCATCTCTATCAGCATCTCTTCCCGGTTCTGGTTGTCTTTAGCCCAGGCCACCTTGAGGATGCCGACCGCTGCGGACGGACCGCTCACCGCTGCTTCGTCGCTGAACCGGCGGCCGGTGAGCGCATAGGCGTGAGCGAACATCTTCTGCTCGGCAATGCGTTCACGCATGGCTCCGTCCGCCAGCTTGTCGCCGTCCATGCCGATGTAATCCTTGGCGACCTGTTCGATGTCGTAGGAGCCGCCGACCACGTCGTCGTCACCACTACTGCCGGCGATGCTCTGACGCTCGTGCAACAGCAATCGCTTGCCGATGTCCCAGCCCAGGTTCTTCTCGCCTATCAGGTTCTCCTTGGGAACCACCACGTCGGTGAAGAACACTTCGTTGAACGGGGATTGGCCGGAAATCAGTACGATTGGCTTCACTTCGACGCCTGCGGACTTCATGTCCAACGTGAGGAAGCTGATGCCCTGGTATTTGTTGCTTTTGTCGGTGCGGAAGACGCCGTACATCCAGTCGGCTTCCAGCGCGCCGGAGGTCCAGACCTTTGAGCCGTTGAGAAGGAAGTGATCGCCTTTGTCCTCTGCGAACGATTGCAGATTGGCCAGGTCAGAACCCGCACCGGGTTCGGAGTAACCCTGACACCAGTGGAGATTGCCGCGGATGATGTCCGGCAGGTAACGCTGCTTCTGCTCTTCGGTACCGACGTCGAGCAGGGTCGGCCCCCACATCATGGTGCCGAAACCGCCGATGGGGCTGATCGCGCCGATCTCGCGCATTGTCTTTGCCAGCACGCCGGCCTGCTCGGGAGTCAAGCCGCCGCCGCCGTATTCTGCAGGCCAGGTCGGTGTCGACCAGCCTTTTTCGCCCAGGCGTTCCTGCCAGGCTTTCCAATCGCCGCTGAGCTTGGCGCCAAAGCCGGCGATACCAGGCGGTCGCTGGTTGGCCAGACTGGATGGGAAGTTATCGTTCAGCCACTGCCGGGCTTCTTCGCGAAATACATTCAGATCATCTGCGGCTGCCAAGGTCTGCTCCTGTTCTCGGATTTCATATGTGTGCGAACCCGTAAAGATAGCAGAACGGCGTAGTGCCGGTTATGTCACTGCATTGTCAGGTTCGGCAGCTGCGCCTGGTGCTGCCGCGGCAGCGTGTCACAGTCTCAGTGATCCCCGGATCGCGTTTGCGATTCCAGCAAGCTTGTCCAGGAGCGGCAGAACTTTGTCTGCAGGTGCGTCGGGCAAGCTGAATATCAGCTCGTCGAAGCCCTGCTCAATACGACCTTTCAACTGATCAACATCGGTGGGCACGCCGAATAGCGCCATTTCCAGATTTTTGATCTTCCGGCCTTGTGTGGCGAGTGCTTGAGTCATCCGCTCCATATTGCCGGTGCCAAGCCCGCCGATGGGCTAGGGCCGGTGGTTGGCTCGACCACTTCCGTATCGTTCGAGCGGTAGTTTTCTCTGTTTCAATAGACGACCTCAGCCCAACGCCCCCCAGCAACCAGTTCGGCCTTGCGCCGAGCCCAGCTCTCAGCCGAACCGGCAAACTCCGCCAGCACCCGATCCAGCATCTTGCGGACATCGGCAATCCCCGCTACGTAGACCCAGGTATTCGGCGCCTGCAGAAGCCGCCAAACTTCCTCTTCGTGGGCCTTCAGCGCTTCGTCCAGCGCTGGTGGCTCATCCCATTGCGGGCGTGGGCTCAGGGCTTCGATGGCCCTGAAGGTTGCTTCGTCCAGATATTCGGCGATGTCGTTCTGGTGATCGTTCATGTACACGAGCTCGAGGCCCGTTTTTGCGCCGTGAAACAGGCGAACCTGGCCCTCCCAGCCGCCCAGATTCCGGTAGATGTGCCGGAGGAACGCGCGGAAGGGTGCGATGCCTGTGCCTAGCCCGATCAGCAGAAGGTTGGCCGATCTGTCTTCGGGGACTTCGAAGGCGAGGCCGACCGGACCCGCTAGGGTAACCTCCGCGCCTTCGGGCAGCTCACAGAGGTATTTCGACGCCACCCCTTCGTAGCGCTCGCCGCTGTACTCGTCAAGGTACTCGCAGCGGCGCACGCAGATTGCAACTTCCGGGTTGCCGTCCCTGAGGACGTGCACATCGGCAATGTTATAGAAGCGCACGTGCTCCGCGTGGCCCAGTTCGTGTGGGCCGGGAACCACCACGGCGATGCTCTGCCCCGGTCCGAAATGGAAGTCCGGATCGCTGACCTCCAGGACCAGCTCGCGGATTTCTTCTGCGGCGCCCGGTGCGGTGAGTGGCTTGTTCGAACGCAGTCGGGCCTGATGCCGCTGGGTGCCGGATGTGAGTTCATCAACCATGTTGGTCCTCCTTGAGACAAATGGTTCTATCCCGTGACTGACAAATTTCTGCACGGATACAGGATGCACAGCTGCCCCGCTCGGCGAGCACATCCGCATGGCGTGGCAGATCGAAGACACGACCCCAGAGTCGCTGCACCGCCAGCCAGGCGAGAACCAGCAATGCAACAAGCGCGGGCCCGATGAGCAGATCGAGCCCGCTCACGGTGCACTCCCCATACCGGCAAAACCCATGAACGCCAGCGACAGAATGCCGGCGACCACCAGTGTGATGGCAAGCCCCTGGGCGATGTCGGGGACGGCTCTCAGTGCCAGCCGCTCGCGGATGCCGGAGATCAGCAGCAGAGCCAGAGAGAAGCCTGCACCGGCGCCGAGTGCGTAGGCGAGGGCGTGCGGAAAGTCGTAACCGCGGTTGGTCTGGAACACGGCGAGCCCGAGGATGGCGCAGTTGGTGGTGATGAGCGGCAGGTACACGCCCAGCGCCCGGAACAGGGTCGGGCTTGTCCTGCGCACGAACATCTCGACCAGCTGCACGGCGGAGGCAATGACCACGATGAAAGAGATCAGCTCCAGGTAGGGCGCGCCGATGAGGATCAGCAACCGGTGTATGCCGAACGCGCACACAGAGGCGACCAGCATCACGAAGGTGACCGCGCCGCCCATGCGCATGGCGGTGTCGACCCGGCCCGAGACGCCCAGGAAAGGGCAGATGCCGAGAAAGTAAGCGAGCACGAAGTTGTTCACCAGACAGGCGTTTACGAAGACGCTGGCGAGCGATGCATCCATCAGATGGCACCTCGCGTCTCGGCAGCACCTGTGGGGTTCGGTTGTCGCAGCCGATTGAACACCAGTACCCATAGCGCCAGCACGAAGAAGCCGCCGCTCGGTAGCAGCATCACCACCCAGGGCTCGAATCCTGCAGGCAGAAGTTGGATTCCGAAGAGGCTGCCTGCCCCAAGGATCTCCCGCACGCTACCGAGGCAGAGCAGCGCCAGGGTGAAGCCGCCGCCCATGCCGAGCCCGTCGAAAAGCGTTGGCAGAAAAGGCTGTTTGGAAGCGAAGGTCTCCATGCGCCCGAGGATCAGACAGTTCACCACGATAAGCGAGATGAAGGCGCCCAGCGCCGCATGCAGACTGATATCCAGGGCCTGGATGCCATAGTCAACGCAGGTGACGAAGGTGGCGATGATGAGGATGAAGGTGGCTATGCGCGCCTGCTTTGGTATCCGCTGTCGGATCGTGGAGATAACCGCGCCTGAGGCGATAAGCACCACGGTGGTGGCGAGCCCCATGACCAGAGCGTTGATTGCCGAGTTGGTTACGGCCAGAGTCGGACACATACCAAGAGCCTGAACGAACACCGGGTTTTCCCGCCAGAAACCTTTGAGCAGCTCTTCAGGCATCGTTGCCCTCCGTCGCTTCTGCTCGAACCTTCGAGGTGGCCTCAAGTACCGGCAGTTGAGCGCGGATGGCGGCGAGCGCGGGAGCTGTGTCATTGATGGCCTGGATCACCGCGCGGCTCGAAACCGTAGCCCCGGTGATTCCGTCCACCTGCCACGGCGCACGCACGGCACCCCGGGTGGCCAGGCTTGCCTCGTTGGCAAGTGCGTGGCCGGCGAGTTCCACGTCCAGTCCCTTAAGCGATGCCAGGAAATCCGGGTCGGTGCCGATCCTGGAGCCGAGTCCTGGCGTCTCCCGGCTATCCAGCACGGCAAAGCCGGTGAGCCTCTCGCTGACCGGGTCGTAGCCGAACAGCATGCGGATGGTGTCCTGGTAGCCCATGATCCGGGCCGGCAGAGCAACACCGACGAGGCTGCCGGTCTGATCGTAGCCGGCGATGATCCGGGCCTGGTCGGTGGCAGCGTCCGTCAGCGCGTCGTCCGCGATGGCGTAGCCGCGCATGTTCGCCACCCCGGGCAGCACCTCTGCCACTGCCTGCTCAAGCAGCTCTGAGCGGTTCCGTTCTATCTGGCCGGCGGTTGCCTGGAAAACCAGGGCGATGGCGAAGCCGCAGGCCATGGCCACGCCCACCATGGTCGGGAGGACCGATGGTTGCCGGCTCACGCCGACCTCCTGGTGGTGCCGAACACCCTGGGCTGTAGCCAGCGATCGATGAGGGGCGCCACAGCATTGGCGAGGAGGATGGCGTACATCACCCCTTCAGGCAGGCCGCCGAACAGACGGATCATGACCGTGAGCACGCCGATCAGCGCGCCGTAGAGCCAGGCGCCCAGTGGGGTGAGGGGCGAGGCGACGGTATCCGTGGCCATGAACACGGCACCGAGCATGAGCCCACCGGAAAGCAGCATGAAACCGGCGTCTGGAAAGCGCGTGGGGTCCAGAGCATGGAATCCGGCGGAAAGGATGGCCACGGTAGCGAGCAGCGAGAGCGGGATACGCCAGTTCGCCACGCGGCGAACGATCAGGTAGAGGCCGCCGGCGATGATGAGCAGCGCGCAGGTTTCTCCCGTGGAGCCGGCTGTCAGGCCGAATGCCAAATCGGCAGTGTCCGTGGTCACCTGGCTGAACTTCCAGCTCGACAGTGGCGTGGCCGCGGTCATGCCGTCATAGGCTGGCGTGGCAAACGGCCAGGCGAGGCTGGAAGCAGGCAGCATGGCGAAGCGCTCCGGACCACCAGGCGCGAGCCAGGTCGTCATCGCGGCGGGAAAGGCGGCGGCTAGAAAGGCACGGCCAACCAGGGCTGGATTGAAGGCGTTGCAGCCCAACCCGCCGAAAAGCGTCTTGCCCACAGCGATAGCCGCCACACCGCCCAGAGCCGCCATCCACAGTGGCAGACCCGGCGGCAGGCTGAGCCCGAGAAGCAGTCCCGTAACCGCAGCGGACCAGTCGCCCAGGGTCTGCGTTTTCGATAGCAGGCGTTCGGTCATCAGGCAGGCGATGGTCGCCACGGTCAGCGTCGCCAGCGCCGCCAGGCCGAAGTGGTAAACGGCGAATGCAACCACTGGCGCCAGAGCGATCACCACGTCGCGCATGATGCGATCCACCGAGGCGCCGCCGGTTACGTGGGGCGAAGTGGCAATTTCCAGGGTATCGCTCATTCGGACGTTGCCGGGATTCGGCGCAGGTAGGCTTTGGACGAACGGAACTCCTGAACCAGTGGCAGGTGCGACGGGCAGATAAAGCTGCAGGCGCCGCACTCGAAGCAGTCAGCCAGGTGATACTCGGTGGCCATGCGCTCATGCTCACCCGCTCGAGCCAGCGCGCCGAGCTCCGCCGGATTCAGATCCAGGGGGCAGGCCTCGAGGCAGCGGGCGCAGCGGATGCAGGGATAGACCGTCGCCGGAGGAGTGTGGGCGAAGGCGATCACGCCAGAGATGCCCTTGGTGATAGGCACGTCCAGATCGGCCACTGTCTGACCCATCATGGGCCCGCCGAGCAGCACCCGGCTCACAGCCTCGGTCGTGCCTACGGTCTCAAGGGCAAAGCGGAGCGGAGTGCCGATGGGGATACGATAGTTGCCTTTGTTGTCGATGCCGCTGCCGGCAAAGGTGACCACCCGCTCCAGGATGCCCCTGCCATGTGGCAGCAGGCGGCCGATCTCCGCGGCGGTGGCGGCGTTGATGCACAGGGCGCCCACGGCGACCGGGTGGCTGCCGCTGGGCACCTCCCGACCAAGCAGTGTCTTGATGAGCAGCTTCTCGGCACCCTGGGGGTATTTCACCGCCAACACGCGCAATTCCAGCGGCAGATCTGTGGCCGAAGCTCTCACCTGGTCGCTCACGTCGCGGGTGTGGTGCTCGAGGGCCAGAATTGCCCGGCGGGCAGCGGTGGCCTTCAGTAGGTAGCGGATGCCGAGCAGCAGATCGTCGGTTTGCTCCAGCATGACCCGATAATCGGTGGTGAGGTAAGGTTCGCATTCCGCGCCGTTGATGATTAGGACGTCCACCTGCCCGTCGGGGACCCGCAGCTTGGCGTGGGTGGGAAAGGCGGCGCCGCCGAGCCCGACGATGCCGGCATGTTTAATCGCGGTGATAATCTCTTCAGATGTGGCCGTGGCCGGATCGCAGGGCGCACCCTCCGCCACCTCCTGGGTGGAGCCCGGCCAGGGCTCGAGGTAGACACCGCTGACCATTCTGCCCAGCGGGCTGGGGACAAGACCGATCCGTCTAACCATGCCGCTGGCGGGTGCGTGCACGGCTGCCGAGATCTCTCCGTCCGCCTCACCGAGCTTCTGGCCTCGCCGGATCTCCTGACCCTCACGGACCACAGCGCGAGCGGGACGCCCGGCATGCTGCTCGAGCGGCACCACTAACAAGGGCGCGAACGGGAATCGGCGAATGGGCAGATCGCGGGTGGCTGCCTTCTCTGAGTCCGGGTGCACACCGTGGTGAAAGCTCCTGCGGGAGAAGAGGTTCATGCGAGCAGGCGCCTTTAGTTGTACTTCTCGGCGCGGGCGATCCACCGATCCATGTCACCGCCTCGCTCCGTTGGAAGCCCCGGGTGAATGACGCGGGCCGTACAGCGTTCGGCGGCCTTCACCAGATCGGAGTACGGGCCGGCCTTCGCGTCTTTTATAAAGGCCCTGCCGTCCGCACCATAAGCAAAAATGGCTGGATTAAGATTCGTGCACTCGTCGCAGGCTGTGCAGGACTCGGATTCGATCCAGGGTGCTGAGTAGCCGTCGCCGGTGGCAGCTGCACTGCCTGCGGGCGCCTTAGCGGCTGCATTGGAAGTGTTCGTCGACGCAAGGATCTGCGTTTCGGAGTCGCCACTGGCGTCGCTTGCGAGCGCGAAAAGATTGGCAGCGATACGCCCGACCACCTCCCGGCGCACCTGCTCGATGGCGTCATCCGTGGCCTCTGCGGCAGGTTTGTCCAGTCCGGCCATCTCTCGCAGCAGGTGCCAGAACTCGAGCCGGTCTTCGCTGGATGCCACCAGTTCGTCGCTCACCCTGAGCCGGAGCAGCTTGCCGTTCGGCGTCAGTGACCAGATGAAAGGCAGCCGATTCTCGCGCTCCGTCGAGTCCAGGGCCAGATAGCCCGCGAGTGGCACCATGTCCTCGTGCCAGGTGTCTTTCGGCAGGGTCCGGAAGTGCTTGCGGAAGCGGGTCTCCGTGGCTGCGAAATCGGCGAAGGTCATGGGCAACTCGAGGCTTTCCTCCGGGCGGGTTCCATCCTGGCTGACCGTGTAGGTGGGCCAGTCGTCGGCCAGGGCCGGATTGCCGGAGAGGTTGAGCCGTTCGGCCATGGTCTCTCCTGCGTCGGGGTCGTAGCGGAGCAAAGGGTAGGCTCGCGACTCCACCGCAAGCTTCGCCTGAGCCGCACCTTTATCGTCGCCGATGCCGTGCTCCGGCTGGCAGGACGTATAGCAGTTAAACAGCGCCGGGCGCGGCGAGGTCAGGCCCTCGATGAAGCTTTCGATCAGATGGCTTGGATGAGAGATGGTGCTCTGGGCTACGTAGGTGGTGCGGTGAGCCATCGCGATCAGCGAGATCTCCTTGCGCACCTCCTGCTTGCCACGGGCGGCGGCGCCGAACGCAGCCATGTCCGAGATCTGGCCGAGGAAGCCGGAGGTGCAGGCCTGACCACCCGTGTTCGAGTAGACCTGGGTATCGAGCACCACCACCTTGAGCGGCTTGCCGGAAGCCATGGCCCGGGAAAGGTTTTGCAGGCCGATGTCGTACATAGCGCCGTCGCCGCCGACCACCACCACCGGCGGGCAGAGCTTCAGCTCTGCCTCGCTGAAGTCGCGCCAGTCGAAGCGTTGAAACTCCTCGTCGTGCGCCTCCGGTCGATATTCGCCGGCCAACTCCAGCTCAGCTTTGCGCACGGCGGCGAATCCGCCAGCCATCTTCGCCATGTGCGCCTCAAACACACCCATGGCCATAGAGGCACTGTCCTGAAAGAGGTGGTTGGCCCAGGGAAATGGATAGGGATTGAACGGCCAGGTTGATCCCCAGACTGAGGAGCAGCCGGTGGCGTTCAGGATGCCCATATCCGCACGGCCGCGACCGCTGGGGCCTTCCCGGTACCGCCAGATCAGGTCTTTCAGCTCGGCGATCAGACCGGCTACGCGCGCCAGCCAGGCCTGGCTGATAGGCGTCTCACCGCGGTCCGCCTCCGCCTGGCGGGCCAGGGCTGCCAGGGTCAGATCGCCGCCCCGGGCGGCATCAAGCGCCCGGGTCAGGGTTTCCGTATCCTCTACGTCGATCTCCTCGATGAGTTTGAGCTGCACGTGTTTCTCCAGCTTCTCCAGCAGGGCTTCAAGGTCGCTGACATGTTGACGCACGCGCGGCTGCATGAGTGCGATCACGGTTGCCACGAATAGATGCAGCACGGTCTTTTCCGAGCAGCCGAGACAGGCGCCATCGCCGCTGGCAAACGGCAGGTAGACGTCCTTATCGAGCAGGATGTTGTCCAGCACGCCGATGCGCTCCTCCAGATCGTCCACCCGGATGAAGTGCTCGGGTGTACTGGGTAGTTCGGTCCAGAAATTCCAGTTGGCCTTGAGAGAATCAACGCTTTCGGAAGTCTGGGGTACCTTGATCAGCGCCTCGTCCTCGCAGACCGCGATGCATTCCGCGCAGCCCTTGCAGGTATAAGGATTTACGGTGATGGAAAGCAGACCGCCGGATCCAGGCGCGTCTTTCTCCGGCAGGGTGTAAAAGGGCCGGGTCAGGGCGAACTGAAAGTCGCCAAGGGCCTCGTCGAGCCATTCGAACTCGTTGGCGAGAGCTTCCCTGTCTTGCGTCTGCGCTTCGAGCAGGTTTTCCATGGCCGTCTTCAGCAGAGCACGAACGGACGCGGACTCACCGGCTTCCGTCAGCATGGGCTTGAGCTTTGCCTCCAGTGCCCTTACCGCCGCGGGCAGATGCACGATGTCGTGTCCTGCTTTGCGGACCTGAGCAACCGCCGTATCCAGCACCTGGCTCAGATCGTTGACCAGCCCCGGCAGGGCCGTGTCCGGGCAGACGGTCCAGCATTTACCGCAGGCGGTGCAGTTCTCGGGTATCCACTCGGGGTGGCAAGCGCGGATGCCGGTCATATCCCGGAAAAGCGAGGTGGAGGCGGGCATCGCGGAGAGGGCGGTAAAGGGGTCTGCCAGGTTGTCGTTGGCGCGGCCGGACGCGTAGAGGCTGCCAGTCTGCTCCCAGTAGCGGTGGATGTCGGTCAGGGGAATGGTTGATGCTGGCAGGGTCCGAGCCCGAGCGGGCATCATCGGGCCACCGTTTGCTGCCATGGCGGCCTGAGCGTCGAGCGCAGTGATCTCCTGAAGCTCGTCGTAGCCGCGCTTGATCACCTTGATGTTTTCCTCAACCACCCGGGCGCCCAGGTGGCCGAACTTATGCTGGAGCTGGCCTCGAATGGCTTCCAGCAGTTGGGTTTCATCGAAACCCTGTTCGGCCATGAGCGGGGTCGCAGCGAAGAAGGCGCCCTGAAAGGCTATGCCCTGCATGCGCAGCTCAAGCTCCGGATCCGTGGCTTCCTCCCTGGCGATGCGAAACGCGTCGAGGAAGAAAACACGGATACGCTGGTCGCGAATGATCTGTTGGTAGCGGGCGGGGATCTGCGACCAGGCGTCGGCCGCGGTGAAAGCATCCGATTGGATGACCAGCAGCCCACCTTCGCGAAGCCCTGCCAGGGCGTTGGTGTGGTTGAACACGTTCGGGTCAGGCGAGAGCACCACGTCCACGTAGGCCCACTCGCAATTCACCCGGATCGGCTCCGGCGCGGCAGCCAGATAGAAGGTAGTGGGCTGACCCTTCTTTTCCGAGCCGTACTTGGGATTGGCCTTGATGTGATAGCCCAGCAGATCGAACAGGGTCGTGGCCAGATTTTTACCGGTGGTGATGGCGCCCCAGCCGCCGATCGAGTGCATGCGCACGGTGGTGGAGCCTCGCGGCATCAGGTTGGGGTTTTCGCTGCCGCGAACGGTGAGTGCCCGTACTTCAGGATAGGCGGCCTCGATGGACTGCTGATGGATCTCGTCTTTTGGGTGTAAAGGCGCATCGCGGAGGAAATCTATGCCCAGGTAGAAATGCTTGCGGTGATCTCCTTCCGGCAGCATGTTTTCCACCGCGCCGATCACGGCTTCGGGTTGGAGGTCGCGGCTGCCGAGGCCGAAGGAAGCGGAATAGACCTCTGGTGCATGTTCGAGCTTCCGGTAGGCGGGCAGGTCCGGATGCGACGGCGAGCGTTTGCCGGCGCGGCCGTTCTCGAGGCATTTACCAATCACGGCCCGCACCTCGCGGACGACCGGCAGGTCGGCGGCCAGCGGCTGGTCGAGTCGCTCGAGCACCACCACACCCTTCTTGCCTTCGAGCAGCCGGCCGAGTTCGGCCTCCGGAAAGGGTCGGAACATGACCAGATCCAGTACGCCCACTTTCAGCCGCCGTGACTCGCGAAGGTGGTCGGCGACCGCCTCAGCGGTGGGTATGGCACTGCCCTGGGCGAGTATCAGATAGTCGGCGTCGTCCGCGCGGTGAGACATGACTCCGGCATAGGCGCGGCCTGTGAGTGCTGCGAACTCGGCAAAGGCCTGCTTGGCAAAGTCCGCGATGTGCGCAAAAAAGTAGGGTCTCTGGGCGGCCACGGACTGCATGTAGGCGTCCTGATTCTGCACCACGCCGACCATGACAGGATTGTCCACGTCCCAGAGTTCCGGCACCCTTCGACGGCGCTCGCCGAAGAGCATCCGTTGCGCAGCGGTCGGAGTTTCAATGATGTCGTCCGGTCGGCCGAGATATTCGGCGATCAGTGCCCGTTCGGGCAGCAGCACGGACTCGATGAGGTGGGTGGTCAGAAAACCGTCCTGGGCCACGATGCCGGGATTGAGTGCAAGCTCGGCGATCCGGTGGGCAATCACGTTCAGGTCGGCCGCGTGCTGGGCGTTCTTGGCGAAGAGCTGGAAGAACCCGGTATCGTCCACGCAGTGGTAGTCATCGTGGCCGGCGTGGACATTCAGCGTGGCCTTGGTCATTGCCCGGCAGCCCATGTTGAGCACGTAGGTGAGTCGTTTGCCCACTGCCGCGTACAAGGATTCGTGCATGTAGGCGATGCCCTGACCGGAAGAGAAGTTAGCAGCACGCAGGCCGCCCATGGAGAGCCCGGCGGTGACGGCAGCGGCGGCGTGCTCACCTTCCGGCTCGATGAATATGAGCGGCCGATTGGCAATGTTCAGGTGCCCTGCGGCGGCGGCTTCCGCCCAGCCTTCACCCATCTGGGTAGATGGGGTGATGGGGAAGGCGCCGGCGGCGTCGCTGGCCTCCCGCTCGCAGGCGACAATGGCGGTGTTGCCGTCGACGGCGGCGGCAATGCCAGGGTAACGGGCTGTACTCGAAGGTGCTCTGGCGCTCACTGTCTTTCCTTCCAGGCTGATCAGGTTGAACCGACCCGAAGCGCGCCCTGGCGGACGATAACCTCGGCTTCTCGGCCTCTATGTTGGACACCGTCGTCGTCGATCCAGACGATGGCTCCGGTGGGGCAGCGGTCGATGGCGACCCTGCCAGCAGTCTGGTCCCCTGCTATGACCGGCAGGTTGCCCGACATGGCGACCACCTCGGGTGCGTCGAAGGCGCAGCGGCCGCAGGCGGTGCAGGCGACCTGGCAGTGTTCGAGGAGCGAATCACCTGCTTCTTCGTTCCGGCAGGTTATCCAGAGTCGGTCGGCAGCGGGTTCCAGGCTGAAGAGGTCCTTCGGGCAGGCCTCCACGCAATCACCGCAGGCGGTGCAGACATCTTCGATGACCTCAGGCAGATCGTGGGCATTGAGCTCGATAGCGTCGAATTCGCAACTCGCAACGCAATCACCGTAGCCAAGGCAGCCCCAGGTGCAGCCTTTGCCGCCACCGGATATCAGCGCCGCCCCTGCGCAGGACGGCGTCCCTATATAGCGTGCCCGAAATCGAGCTACGTTAGCGCCGCCTGCACAAGCGAGCCGGGCAACTAACCGCTCGGCTTCACCTACGGCTACGCCAAGAAGATCTGCGATTTGGGTTTTTTCCTCGGCGGTGCCCACCGTACACTGAGCGGGCTGAACGCTGCCGGTAAGCAGTGCCTCTGCAAACCCGCGGCAACCAGGCTGCCCGCAAGCGCCGCAGTTGTTGCCGGGCAGGGCGTCGATCAGGGCTTCGAGGCGCTCGTCCTCCTCGACTGCAAGATATTTGTCCGCAATAGTCAGCACTGTCGCCAAGAGTGCGGCGAGAGCCCCCATTGCCAGCACCGCGGTCACGAACATGAGATGATCCGCTAAGAAAGAATCGATTCTTTTTCAGCATAGTACCTGGTGCTGGCGTTGCCGCTCGTGGGATCTACCTAGGCCTGGCGGCGACTACTGTCAGAGGGCGATAAGGCAGTGCCTGGAGTTTATTTCGGGCATCCACGTGGCGTATTCAAGTAATTTGAGGTAGAGCAGCCTTGGAGGAATTTACCCACAGACTGGCTGGTCCGGACGATGTGCCGGCCATTGCGCAGCTCATGGGGCTGGCTATTGCTGGCAACATGAGCGCATTTCTGACGGCTGCTGAAGTCGAAGCCGCCAGGGAGACCATGGGTGTCGATCTGACCCTGATCGAAGACCAGACTTACTTTCTCATCGAAACGCTTCACGATGGCGCGCAAACACTGGTGGGGTGTGGTGGCTGGGGCCGGCGCAAGACGCTGTATGGCGGTGACCATACCGCGGGTCGAGACGACAGCTTCAGCGACCCGGGCGTGGATGCGGCGCGGATTCGCGCGATGTACACCCACCCTGACTGGATCAGAAAAGGCATCGGCACTCTGTTGCTGGATCTTGGCGAATCAGCCGCCCGCGACGCCGGTTACAAGACCATTGAACTCGGATCGACAGTACCCGGCGAACCTCTCTACCTTGCGCGCGGCTACCGTGAGATCAGTCGGGAGACGCACGCGGCGGCGAATGGTTCGCAGAGTGTGGTGATCAAAATGCGTAAAACCCTATGAAGATAGCTGACCTACCAACTGCAGCTTAGAAACTGAATGAAAACAGCGCGATATCACGCGCGTAACGCTCGCCAATCAGTTTCCGGGTTTCGAGCGTGTAGAAGTCGGCATAGTTAGCCGGTGAGGCTGCCTGCAATCGAGGCAATTCAAACTCTTCCGGCAGACCCAGCTGCTTCACAATCCTGGCGAAGTCCGCGTTCAGGGTCTCGTAGCGACCCACGAAGTCAACGGCCAGTGAACCCCGGGTATTAGTCAGATAGTCAGCCTGGGAACGGAAGTGTTCGTCAGCCTGTTGGTCCGGTATGGATGCAACCGCGTGAGCAAAGTCGATAAACGACATGTCTGCAGAAAAAGCATCAAAGCGTGCCAGGCAGTTAGCGACACCGTTATCAGCGAACGCGGTATAGCCCTGAACTTCTCCGGCAATCTTGTCCCGATAACAGGAAACCAGACGATCCCAGGGGTTTCTCACGAAAGCGAAGGTAAAGAAGCCTGGATAGAGCCGATGTCCTGTCGGTTCGGAGTTCAGCGGGCGCGGGAAGTCTGTTTCGTGTGGATTGTCGGAGGTCTCGGCGATGCCAAGTGCCGCGGACAGATAAGATTTGATGCTGGACGAGGCGACTTTGGCGATGTCGATGTAGACGGCCTGATAGTCCGGCAAAGCGATGCTGTATTGTGTTCCTAACATTTCCTTGTGCCAGAGAATCTTGCGGAAAACGTATGGCAGGCAGAGATTTACATGTTAATCGTTGGCAGGTAAAAGAGAAGCTTGCAAATTCAGCGCAATCGGGTGGGAGACTGTGATGACTGGACTGCTGACACTGGCGGCTGATACCTCGGTAGAGGAGATTCTGGCGGCAATAGAAAAAGACGGTGCAGTGATTGTCGAAGACCTGATGAGTCCGATGCTGGCTGATCAGATACACGAAGAGACAAAAGCCTATATAGATGCTACCCCGCAGGGCAAAGGTTTCACGGGTGAGCACACGACCCGCACCGGAGCACTGGCGGTGCGTTCGGCCGGCGCTCGTGAGCTGATCCTGAATCCCTGCGTGCTGGCAGGTGTGCGGGCGTTCCTGGCGCCGTACTGCCAGCAGATTCAGCTGCATCTCACTCAGGTGATCCGGATCCGGCCGGGCCAGCAGAAACAGGTTCTGCACCGTGATCGCCAGGCCTGGGGTGAAATCCTGCCGCCGTCGATTGAACCCCAACTCAATACCATCTGGGCGCTCACCGACTTTACTCATGAGAATGGTGCAACTCAGGTGATACCCGGCAGTCATCGCTGGGACTATGCGCGCGAAGCCAGACCTGAAGAAGCCTGTAGCGCCGAGATGCGTCGCGGCTCAGTGCTGATCTATTCGGGTTCGGTCGTCCACGGCGGTGGCGCCAATGTCTCAGCGGCTGACCGGTCCGGAATCAATATCACCTATTCACTTGGCTGGTTGCGTCAGGAAGAAAACCAGTTTCTGTCCTGCCCTCCGGAACTTGCCAAAGATATGGAACCCGAACTTCAGGAGCTGCTTGGCTATACGATGGGCAGTGTTGCCTGTGGATATTTCAGCGAGCCGAAGCCTGCTGGAGTAGCTCGTGAGCTGTGCGCGCCTGAGTATGCTCTGGACCGAGCACCGCGTCCTGGTCAGGGCATCAATATCGTCGAAGAGATTGAGCAGATCTCAACAGGCTAGTGCTAGCCGCTGGAAACCTTCCTGGCAGGCGCAAGGTGTGAAAGGCGTTGTGGAAGTCTGTCCAGCAACGCCAGTCACACACCTCACGCTATGAGTTAGTCGATGCCCGGATCCGACGTCACTCCGCTTCGCCTACCACCTGTTCTGAAAACCACAGTGAGGTCTTGCAATCCAGAACTGCCTGAAAGTGGCGGACCAGGGAATCCCGCCCTGCAGAAGCCTGGAATGCTGCTGATGTTGCAGCCCACTGGCTCTGGCTGGGATGGACCAGAAACAAATACGCGTCAGCCGAATCCGGTCCTGCTGTCATCGGTGTGGCCATGAAGACCGACGAGGCGTTGTATTCGCTGATTCCGCCCAGAACGTCGCGGATGTGGTTCTCCAGGTCGATAAGGTCAGCAGGACTGGTGCCCGGATGCACCATGCAGGCATTGGAAGCGATGAACGCGGTACCGCCATCGTTGGCTGCTTCGCTGCCCTGGAACACGGGTCTCGCCATCGCGATGTTTGAGTCGCACTCGGCAACGTTTTCGAAACGTGCTTCAACATCCGCCATTTCCGGCGCGGCGCCGAATGCTTCACTCTGTGCGGCAAACGTGGCAAGGCTTTCGTGCACTGAGAACCAGACGTGGTCCAGATCCGGACCTCCCTTGTAGCGATGCCAGACATAGCTCGGTGCGAGTGACATTTCTGCCTTGGCCGCCTGTTTGACCATATAGTCCCGCGCGACCAGCAGATCATCGCGATCTTTGCCATCGTGGTAACTGCAGGCGAAGGATTCGAGCAACACTGGAGGTGATGCTTCTTCCGCCTGTGCAGCGCCAAATGACAGCAGCAGGGCAAAAGTCAGTGCATAAGATGATTGGGTTATGAAATTATTTCTAGTCACGCTGATCTCCCGTTAAACGAATAGTTCGATATTGGGTAATACTGCGTAAAACCGGTGACCCGCATATTGTATTGCTGATGCCACCAGTTTCCGTCTCTCCCGAGACAAAGTGTTATCGAAAATCAGTCGGATGACCAGTAATAATCTACGCTCGTTGAGAGATTTGTTTGGCGACGCGTGAGCAGGCTGATCAGAACAGCCTGCGGAGCAGTCCGATCACCAGTGACAGAGTGATCGACACGATGATCATCGAAGTCAGAGGCAGAAAAACCTGGAAATTCTCGCGTTTGATCGCAATGTCACCGGGCAGCTGACCAAACCAGCCCAGCAGCCCGGTTTTCGCAATCAGGCCAATCACTACCAGGATTATGCCGGCAAAGATCAGCCAGTTGCCGAGCGAGCCGGGCATTACGGCTGCGGTGATCGGGTAAACGGCACAAACTGCACCGGCAGTACCTCCCGGATATCTACCGAGTCATCGGTTCGGGTTGCGACAACCAGCTGTTGACCGCCATGTGCGGGTCCGATGGGGATAACGATTCGTCCTCCGGGCTTGAGCTGTTCGATCAGATTTGGCGGAATCTCTTCGGCGACAGCGGTCACGATGATGCTGTCGAAGGGAGCGGCTTCAGGCCAGCCGTGCCAGCCGTCTCCGGCCCTGACCTGGACGTTGTCATAGCCGAGTTCAGCCAGCCGCATGCTGGCCTGTTCGGCGAGTTCAGGGACGATCTCGATGGTATAGACCTCGCTGACCAGTCGAGCCAGCACGGCCGCCTGATAGCCGGAGCCGGTGCCAATTTCCAGGACTCGCGCTGAAGCTTCTGGCTCGAGCAGTTCTGTCATCAGCGCGACAATGAAAGGCTGGGAGATGGTCTGCCCGTAGCCAATACCCAACGGCCTATTTTCCCAAGCATAAACAGCCGATGAGCGGGGTACGAACTGGTCTCGCGGGGTCTGGCGCAGGCTGTTGAGGACGCGCTCGCTCAGCTTGTCCAGCCCGGTGTAGTCGCGAGTCTGGCGGGTGTCGCGGATAACTTCCTGGATCAGCTGTTCCACGTTGAGTTTGTTCTCCGGGTCGATGGTCGATGCTGACGGTGTTACTGATTCTATGCCAGCGCCGGATGTATTTGCACAGATGCCGACAGCCGGGAGGGCCAGCATCAGGCAGCCGAGGGTTAGCCTTTTTACGAGTTCAGGCACGCGGGCTATTCACCAGTACCAGCCCCAGGCCGACACCGCCAAGGGCCATAAAAAAGCTGACTGTAAGCTGTTCATCGAACATCCACCAGCCAGCCAGAATGCCAAAAACCGGCGTCAGCAGACTGAACGACGCCATATCGGAGACCGGATAGATCGACAGTATCCAGAACCACACCACGAAGCCGATCGCTACAACAACGATCACCTGAAAGCTGAATATGGCAATGATAGCCGGGGTGACCTCCCGTACCAGATCTCCGAACAGCGGCGCCGCAAGCAGCAGTACAACGGCAGAAACAGCCAGCTGATAGAGCAGGTTCATTTCCGGCGTGCACTGGGATAGTCGGGTTGTGCGGCTGAGCAGGGCGATGCCCGCCCAGCACAGGGCCGCAAGCAGGGCCATGAGATCGCCTTTCCAGGCCTGTGGTGAGTCCGATTCGCTGTTGCTGGACAAAGCCAGCAGAACACCGGCCAGAGCCAGGCTCAGACCCAGCGCTCTGGTTGCGGTGAGTCGTTCACCCGGGATCAGAAAATGTGCGCCGAGTGCGACCCACAGCGGCATCGTGTAGAAGAACAGGGAAACCCGCGACACGCTGGTGTAATCGAGGGCCAGAAACAGCAGACAGAACTCACCGGAAAACAGCAGCCCGTTGACCAGACCCGGACCCAGTGACCCATCGTTGATGGATAAACGCTTCTCACGCCACAGTGCGTAGCACAGCACCGGCAGAAACGCGCAGGCGGATCTCAAGCCTGACTGAAAGACCGGTGCCAGTCCGTCATTGACGATTTTCACCAGCGCCTGATTGAACCCGAGCAGCAGGCTGAAGCCAATCAACATACTGGCACCGCCGAGGTCCATGCTGGTGCGTCGCACAGTGGTTTGATTCATACGTTTAACCCCAACCGCGCTATCACGCGCTCAGGCAGCGTACTGGATTCCGATAGTGAACGCAGTGTCGCGTTTTCTTCCCGCTGAGATTGACCCGGAGCCACCAGCACGGGACCATGAGCCCATGATCGCAACTCCCTATCTGATTTTTCTCGGTGATGCCAAAGATGCGCTGGCGGCTAAAACGGGCCAGGGTATTGTTGACTGGCGACCTGACTGGGCGCTTGGTCAGCTGCGGTTCCCCGAATGCCGCGCAGACCTGGGCATAGCGGACATGAATATTGCTGAGGCTGTTGCCGCAGGCGCTAAAACCCTGGTCATTGGCACTGTCAGTCCAGGCGGAGTCCTCCCGGAATCCTGGTCGGAGCTGATCTGTGAGGCGATGTCAGCAGGCCTGGATATTGCCAGCGGTCTGCATACACCTCTGGCCTCGATTGCCTCGATCCGTGCGACCTCAACCCGGCTGGACCGGAAGTTGTTCGATGTCCGTCTGCCACAGCAGTCTTTTACCGTTGGCAGCGGCGAGCGTAGGACCGGCAAGCGGCTGCTGACCGTCGGCACAGACTGTTCAGTCGGCAAGAAGTACACGGCTCTGGCTTTGGAGAAGGCCATGCTGGAGCATGGCATGAACGCTGATTTTCGCGCTACCGGACAGACCGGCATTCTGATCGCCGGTGGCGGGATTGCCATTGATGCGGTCGTTGCCGATTTTATTTCCGGGGCTGCCGAGTGGCTGACACCGGCTGCCGCTGACGACCACTGGGATGTGGTGGAAGGCCAGGGTTCGCTGTTTCACCCTTCCTTTGCCGGAGTCACGCTGGGTCTACTGCACGGCGCTGCGCCGGATGCCTTCGTGGTCTGTCATGAGCCGACTCGCACCAGCATGCGTAATGTCGACACAGCGCTGCCGACGATCAGCCAGGTCATTGAAATGACCTGTGCTCTCGGCGCGCTGGTGAATCCCGACATCCGTTGTGTCGGGGTGGCGATCAATACCCAGCAGCTGTCTGAAGACCGTGCGCTGACGCTGCTGGCCGAGACCGCGGCTGATTTATACCTGCCAGTGACTGATCCGGTTCGATTTGGTGTGGACAACATTGTCAGCGAACTGCTGCAATTCTGACATGAACACATCAATGCAGTTGCAGGCGCGAATGGAGAGCTGGCCGCTGGCAAACGAGTTTCGCATTGCCCGCGGTGCCAAGACTGAAGCCCGGGTGGTAGTTGTCGAATTAAGTGATGGACACTACAGCGGTTTCGGAGAGTGTCTGCCCTATGCGCGCTATGGCGAAACACCCGAAAAAACAGTGGCACTGTTGAACGCGTTATCCGACGCTGAGCTCAGCGACCTGCTGACCACGGGTCGATCCACTGGCTGTTCTGCAGCCGATAATGCTCTGAATTGTGCCTGGTGGGACCTGCGCGCTCAGCAGCAGCAGACGCCGGTATGGTCACTGCTGGACATGCCGCGGCCGGAACCGCTGGTGACCGCATACACCCTGCCGATTGCGGATCCACACGCCATGGCTGAACTGGCTGCAGCCCATGCCCATCGACCTTTGCTGAAAGTCAAACTGGGTGGTGAAGACGCCGAGCACGATAGCGAACGATTGACCCGGGTACGCCAGGCCGCACCTGAGAGTCGGTTGGTTGTTGATGCCAACGAAGGCTGGACGCCGGAGCTGTTGCTAGGCCTGCTGCCTTTAGCCGCTGATCTCCAGGTCACGATGATCGAACAACCGCTCCCGGCAGGTGCTGACGATGCGCTGGTCGGGTTGGATACACCGGTGTTGATCGGCGCAGACGAGAGTGTCCATGGTGAGCAGGATCTCGCTGCATTGCGCCGTAAATATCAGGTGGTGAACGTGAAGCTCGACAAAACCGGTGGCCTTTCAGCCGCCCGGCGGTTGGTGAACGCTGCAAAAGCGCTCGAGTTTGAGATCATGATCGGCTGCATGGTGGCAACCTCGCTGAGTATGGCGCCTGCGTTTCTGCTGGCAGCGGAGGCGGACTATGTTGATCTTGATGGTCCGCTGTTATTGAGCAAAGACCGTCCGGGTGGACTCGACTATCATGACAGTCTTATCTCCTGGCCCGCAGCAGTCTGCTGGGGTGAGCCGCGCCCTTAGCCGGGCGCAATGGATGTAACCACGTTTTCGAGGACACAAGCTGATGACTGAAATGGCAACCGACCGCTGGATATGGCGCGATGGCGAATTCATTCCGTGGGCAGACGCCACTGTCCATGTCCTGTCGCAGAGTCTGCAGCGCGGCACGCTGGCCTTTGACTACATGAGTGTGCATCAGACCGAGCAGGGCCCGGCAATTCTCAAACTCGGCCCGCATATTGCCAGGCTGTTCGAGACTGGTCGGATTATGGGTCTGCCGCTCGACTACACACCGGCGGAGCTGGAATCTGCCTGTATTGATGCAGTCCGGAAAAATCCCGGTGCCACGTCTTTGAAAATCAGCGCCCTGATTCCTTCGATTGAAGTGGAGCTGGTGCCTCAGGATCCGACTGTATCAGTGGTGATTGCCGCCTATGACAGCAGGAAAGACATCATTGATAAAAACCCCGGGGAGATGCCCCACGCCAAGGAGCTGTCGCTGAAGATTGAGCGATCAATCAGCAACCGGCGGGAGGATGTGATTCCCGCTCAGGCTAAAGTGGCTGCCAATTACACCGCTGCACTGTTTGCCAAATGGCGAGCCCGGCGGGAAGGCTATGACGATATTCTGCTGCTGGATGACGGACAGTTTGTCGCCGAGTGTTCCACCTCCAATATTTTTGCAGTGATCGACGGCGCGATTGTGACGCCGCCGGAGAACCGGGTGCTGCATGGCGTGACCCGCTCATCGGTCCTGGCCATCGCACCCGCGGTTGATGTTCCGGTGGCAGAGCGTGATCTGACCGTTGCCGAGTTGATTGGCGCGCAAGAAGTGTTCTGTACCGGGACCTCGGTCGGGGTCTGGCCGGTGGTGCGCATCGATGATAAGGCGATTAACGGTGGCGTCATGGGTCCAATCACCCGGAAGCTCCGCGACAAACATCGCCAAATCGTCTCGGGACAAGACAGTGCCTTTCTGGACTGGCTTACGTTCTGTAATTAAACCGACACTGGTCTTCGGCGCTGCTGTCACAGCGAAGGCTGTAAGCCATAGTCGTGTGTTTCCTTTGGCAGTCTGCCGTTGAGACGCTCAGGTGTGTTGCAACGGCTGGTGTTGCTGCTGTTCTCGACTCAGGTTGCTCTGGAGGTTGCAGCGCAGGAAATCGACACTCCTGACGGCGCCGCAGATGCACTGACTCTGGCAAATGCCCAGGTGTATCTCAGTGGTGACAGCATCCCGGCTTACGCGGCATCGGTTCTGCACTGTGGCGTCAACAGGTTCCGTTCCGGTGGCCTGGTGCGCGTCGACCGCAGGGTGAACACCACGCCGAATTCGCAATTCAATATCGGTGCAAATGCCAAATCCATGCTGGCATCAGTCGCCGGGCGCTATGTAGAGCGTGGGCAGCTCGAATTCGACGCCACCATTGCTGAACTCTGGCCGGCGGCCGGTCAGATTGCGCCGGACAAAGGTGCAATTACGCTGGGACAATTGCTCGCTCACCGCAGCGGTCTGTCAGCATTTTCGGACGTTGCTGAAATTGCGCGAGTGCCTGAGTTTTCCGGCAAGCCGGCTGACATCCGCCGCCAGGCTGCGATGTGGCTGCTGGAACAACCGCTCGTATCTGATCCTGGAACTGTCACCGCATACTCCAATGCCGGTTACGTGGTGGCCGGGGTCCTGCTGGCCCGGGTCAGTGGTCGACCGCTGGAGGTCATGTTGCGCGAAGAACTCTTCGAACCGCTCGGTCTGGGGGCGCGCCTCGGTTCCGCTGAGCGTGTGGAGGAGCCATTTGGTCACTACCTGGATCAAGGCCAGCTGCGGGTGAACCTGAGTCTGGAACCTCGGGTGCCCAAATTTCTAGATGCGGCCGGTAACATCTCGCTCAGTGCACCGGACTACGCTGCCTACCTGCAGGTGCATCTGTGTGGGCTCCAGGGGATTGAGACCGGTTATCTGCGTTCTCAGACTGTTCGGCGACTGCATGGCCTCGCTGGTGAAGACAGTGCCCCACTTGGCTGGAGTCGGGTTTCCATTGCGGGCGCGAAGATCAGTTTCCATGTTGATACCGTCGGGGATTTCAGTGCTTTTGTTGCTCTGGCACCTGATCTGGATTTCGCGGCGCTGGCGATGCTGAATGTGGGTGGTGAAGCGGCGGCGCCGGGTAGCACCTGGCTGGTTGATGCGGTCAGTCAGGCCGCACTGTCTCGAAGCCTACAGGCTGTCGACGCCAAGCTGCCTGAACCGGATCCCGATCAGATGCGTTAGAATGAGCTCCTGAGGCAAAGGGGAGACACTGATTTGGGCAGCGCGGCACGGTTTACGGGCAGCAGTATTATTGTCACCGGAGCGGGATCCGGTTTTGGCGAAGCGAGCGCGCGGCGTTTTGCTGCTGAAGGTGGCCGGGTGTTACTGGCAGATATAGATGTCACTGGCGCGCAGCGGGTGGCCCAGGCCATAGAGGCGCAGGGCGGCGAAGCGCTGGCGCTGGAAGTGGATGTCTCGCAGGAGGCTGCAATCGTGCAGATGGTCGAGGCCGCACAGACTGCGTTTGGCTCGGTTGATGTACTTGTTAACAATGCCGGCTATTCGCATCTCAACAAACTGCTGTGGAAGATCACCGTTGAGGAATTTGATGCGGTCTTCGCGGTGAATGTGCGCGGGGTGTTTTTGGGCTGTAAACATGTCATTCCGCTGATGATCGAACAGGGTGGAGGGGCAATCGTCAATATCGCGTCGATCGGCGCGATAGCGCCGCGACCGGGTGTTACTCCGTACAACGGCACCAAAGGTGCGGTGCTGACAATGACCAAAGGACTGGCTCTGGAAGTGGCTCGCCACAAAATTCGGGTCAACGCGGTCAACCCTGTAGCTGCGGATACCGGCTTCATGCGAGGTGCCACCGGTAAAGCTGAACTCAGTGAGGAAATGCGCGCTAATCTGATATCGTCGGTCCCGTTGGGCAGGATGGCAGAGCCGGCAGACATTGCCTCGGCGGTGACTTATCTGGCGTCTGAAGATGCGGCCTTTCTCACCGGTACCGGACTGAATGTCGACGGCGGACGCAGCATTTGAGCCACACTGATTCTCACAAACTGGAGATGGACGTTACGGAATTATGGTAGACGTTGAACAACTGAAAAGTGATTTTCTCAACACCGAGTTCGATCGCAAAGATTTTGTGCTTGATGCGCAGAAACTGGCGACTGTGGCGAGGATATCGGGTGAGACCAAAGCAGAATTCATAGATCCGGAACACCCGGATTTTCAGGCAGCCCCGGCGTTTATCGCCAGCCTGGCGTCAGGACGTCACCTGCCCATCGACTTCCCGACACTGGGTGGTATTCCGATGGATGGAGGCAAGGCGGTCACCTGTATCAAGCCTGTCAGAGCCGGTGTGCCTTTGACCGGGCGCACTCATCTGCACGAAATTTACGACAAGAGCGGTCGTTCCGGGCGGATGGTGTTTGTTGTAGCAAGAATGGAAATCATGGATCCAGACGGCGAGCATATCGCCACAAGCGATTCCCGCATGGTGATCAGGGAGCGACCAGACGCATGACAATCAGAACCATTACAGATGTTGAATTCGGCGCTCAGTTGCCGGTTTTTACGCCTGATACATCGTTAAGCTCCACGAGCACATTTGCGGAAGCCGTTGGTTGGGGCGGTGGTGGTCGAGGTGGGCGTTTCAGCGATCACGACGCGGCCAAGAAAGAGGGTCTGCCAGGCGCACTGGTGCCGGGCATCATGGCCATGGGGTTTTTGACCAGTATGATTCACAGCTGGTCGGAGGCTGCGGACGTACGCCACATTGATACGGTGTTTCGCGCACCACTGCTGGCTGACGATCCCTGCCATATCGACGGCGTGGTCACCGATATCGACGAGGCAACCGGCATCGTTCAGCTTGATCTGACGGTCAAAAACGAAAAAGACGAAACTCGCGTATTCGGCACTGCCGATGTGAGGCTGCCGCTGGGCTGAACAGCCCGCATGCCTCGTTACGATCGCTACCATCCAGCTAATCGGGAGACCTGTTTGTGAGCAGCTACGAGACTATCCATATCGAAAAACGCGGCGCCGTCGACTGGCTGACCCTGAATAGACCTGAATCGCTGAACGCGATTTCCACTCAGATGGTCACTGAATTGCGTGACTACTTTGGTGGCCTTGCTGAAGATGAATCTGTGCGCATTGTGGTGATGCGAGGCGCAGGGCGGGCATTCTGCGCCGGTCTGGACATCAAACAGGCCGGCGATCGCGAAGACAATCCGTTTGGCGGCGGTATGGGTTTTCAGGGTTATCTGGCCGAGGTCTATATCCGCATGCGCCGTTGTCCGCAGCCGATTGTTGCGCTGGTCCAGGGGGCGGCCTGTGGCGGCGGCTTTTCGTTTGTGCTGGCGGCTGACATCCGTATTGCCGGAAAGAGTGCAAAAATGAATGCCGCGTTCATACGCCTCGGCCTGTCTGCCTGTGATATGGGCTCGAGCTACTTTCTGCCGCGACTGGTTGGCACCTCACTTGCGTCCGAACTGATGTTGACCGGTCGGTTCATTCACGCCGATCGGGCGCTGGCTACAGGCCTGGTTTCTGAAGTGGTCGAAGACAACGAACTGGAAACGGCCGCGCAGCCCTATATCGATGAAATGCTTGCTACCTCGCCCATGGGTTTGCGTCTGACTAAAGAGGGCTTGAGCATCGCGATAGACGCGGCCGGCCTGGAAGCAACCATGGCGATCGAAAACCGCAATCAGCTGATGTGTTCACGAACCGAGGATTTCAAAGAAGGTATGAACGCATTTTTAGAAAAGCGTCAGCCCGTATACTCGAACCGCTGACAGATCGATTCGTCACTGACACTGCGCATCATCGCGACCACCAGTAAGACAGGGAGTTACAGTCCATGGATAAACGAGACGCATTGTTTGAAGCCTACAGCACCATTGTCGGTGAAGTGGATGATCTGGAGCGTCCTGGCGTTACCGGGACGCCAAAACGGGCGGCGGAGGCCATGCTGTTTCTGACCCGGGGGTATGACCAGAACCTCAAAGAAATCGTCAACAACGCCATTTTCCCCACCGACAATCGGGAAATGATCATTGTTCAAGACATCGAGCTGTATTCCCTGTGTGAACATCATTTATTGCCGTTCATTGGACGTGCTCACGTGGGCTATATTCCCGACGGTCAGGTGCTGGGTCTGTCAAAGGTAGCGCGCATCGTTGATATGTTCGCCCGCCGGCTGCAGATTCAGGAGCAGCTCACTTTTCAGATTGCCAGCGCGCTCAAAGAGGTGACCGGGGCGAACGATATCGGCGTCATAGTTGAAGCTCAGCATCTGTGCATGATGATGCGTGGTGTGGAAAAACAGAACTCGAAAATGAAGTCTTCGGCCATGCTCGGAGCGTTCGAACAGAATGCGGCCACCCGCGCAGAGTTTCTGAATCTGTTGGCGCGCTGAGCTGGATTGCGGTCGGACAACTGCCCGTCTCGCCGCCTGGAATTTCATGATCACATCCAAGGTGACAGAGGTTGGGCGCATACGGATAATGGCGCGCCCCGAATGGACCCATAGATGTTTAGAAATCTCCGTCTCTACCGCCTGCACAGCGACTGGCCGCAGCAGGAAGATGACCTTTCCCAGAAACTGCACAATGTTGAATTCAAACCCTGCGGGGCTTATGCCGAACGCAGCATGGGCTGGGAGGCCCCGGCTGGGGAGACTTCTCCGGCGCTATGCCGACGCGTTGCCGGCGCAGACCTGTTTCGACTGAGAACCCAATCCAGACTGTTGCCAACCTCGGCGATCAATGAGGCGATGGAAGAGCGCATCGAGGAGTTCCGGCAACGCACCCAGCGGGATCCCAGCCGCAAAGAAAAACGTGATCTGAAAGATGAAATCGAATCAGAGCTGCGGCCACGGGCGCTATTGAAGTCCGATCGAACCTGGGGCTTCTACCTGCAATCGGAGCAGCTGATCGGTATTGATACAACATCGGAGCCGCAAGCAGAACGTTTTCTGGACCAGCTGCGGTCGTCGCTGGGCAGTCTGCAGGTGACACCGCTGGCTTTCAAAGAGCCGGTCAGCAAGCTGCTGCAGCAGATTTTTCTCGGTGGCGGGCCCACCAGCTTCCTCGCTGGCGAAGAGTGTCGAATGGTTGACCCCTCTGCCGGAACCGCTTCGGTCAACTGGCTTGGCATCGATCTCGGCGATCCGAGCATACACAAGCATGTGAAAGATGGTTTGAAGATTGATCGGCTCGGTGTCGAGTTTGATGGGGTCATGAGTTGTGTCATCGGTCAGGATTCGGTCATTCGCAAGTTGAAATTTGGCGGCACAGACGTGATGGAAGATGAGGTCGACGAAGACCCGTTGGCCAACCTGGACGCTGAGTTCGTCCTCATCACCGGCATGGTGAAACGTCTGGTCAGCGGTCTGAAGAAAGCGCTGGGCGGCTACGATTGAACACCGGGGAGATTGGCCGGTGCAACTGATTCACGCGGTCCTGGGGCTGCTGCTGGTCGTTCTGGGCTTGCTGATTGCCCTGATGGTGATTGATGAACCGGCATTTTCGACCGGCGCTGCGCACGGACTCTATGCCGGAATGAACGTTGGTGGTGACGGCCTGGTCCGGCTGGGCAGTGCAACCTGGCTGATCGGCTGGCTGGGTGCGACGTCGATGCTGCTGATGGTGCTGCTCAGCGCTTTCGGTGTTCGAGCCGAGCGTCGCTCGGGTGTCTTCTGGGTGTTGATTGTAATCGCGGCAGCAGGCGCTGAATTTGTCTGGTGGTCCATGTATCTGGAATATCTGGCGTTTCTGCGCACCGGGGACGCCAACTTCGTACTGAGCTTTCCTGCGGCAACGTCCTGGATGCTTTACGGCGTCTGGCTTTCGGGAGCGGTACTGGCCCTGATCTACATCTTCGGGTTCCGTCACTTTGTTTTCACCCATGCTGACGAAGCGGCATATGAAGCGCTGCGCGCTGACGCGGAAACGCCACGTCTACCGCCTGAGCAGCACAAGACCCACTGATGGAAGCCTATCGCAACGAGATCACGATAGGTTTTGTCGCCGTCTACATGATTTTCTGCGTGGTCGTCGGTTTGTGGGCGATGCGTCGAACTCACAATGCCAGTGACTTTTTTATTGCCGGACGGGGACTTGGCCCGGTGGTGATCGCGTTGGCGGTGTTTTCAACCACACTGTCTGGATTCGGCTTTGTGGGCGGTCCTGGTCTGGTCTATTCGAGCGGCATGAGTTCGATGTGGATGGTGATCGTCGCGTCGTTCGGCTACGCGATGGGCTTTTTCCTTATTGCCAAACGCATCCGCATGATTGCCGGTGTGCGTAACTGCATTTCGCTGCCTGACGTAGTTGCCGCCCGTTATGACAGCAACTGGGTTCGAGGTCTGACCGCTGTCACTATTCTGCTGGGCGTGATGGGCTATCTGGCTACTCAGATACTGGCCATGGCGCTGGTGCTTCAGTCTGTACTTAACGCCACCGAGATGTTTGCGGGTGTCTCACTCGTGGCCTGTGTTGTGGTCTCTCTTGGTGTGCTGATCTTCTATAGCATCACTGGTGGTATTGTCGCTTCGGTCTACACCGATCTGGTGCAGGGTGCGATTATGGCAATCGCCGGGCTACTGATTCTGTTCACCGCATCATCGCTGTTTGACAACGGTCTGCAGACGGCAACTGAGATCATACTCAGCGATGATGCCGAAGCCGCGATGCCTTATGGAACGCTGGGCGTGATCGCCGCAATTGGCTGGGGATTCGTCTTTGGTATCGGCTTGTCCGGCCAACCGCATCTGGTCACCAAGATGATGATGAACCGAAAAATTTCTGATAACCGTCTCATCTTTCCGATGAGTATGATTGGCTATGTCCTGGCCGCATTGCTGTGGTTTTCTGTTGGTATCAGTATGCGAGCGGCAGTTGTTGGTGGGGAGCTTATGCCGCTGGAGGCATCCGATGCTGCAGCCCCGGTATTTCTGGCGATATTCGCTAATCCTCTGCTGGCCGGTGTTGTGTTTGCTGCCCTGTTTGCCGCAATCATGTCCACGTCCGATGCGTTTCTGAACATCGGCACAGCAGCGGTGATACACGATCTGCCTCAGGCGTTGCGCGGTAAGAGTCTGGACAATGAGCTGTTCTGGTCCCGGGTCGGAATGCTGATTATCACGCTGGTGGCGGCAGCATTTGCGATGTACTCGTATTACGGTAACGATCGGCTGGTTGCGCTGCTGGGTGCGTTCGGCTGGGGAACGTTTGCCGCGGCCATTGTCCCGGTGCTGGCATTGGGGCTGAACTGGAAACGCGCCTCGGCCAAAGCTGCCGTGGTTGCTATTGTGTCCAGTCTGTTGATCAACTTTGGGGTGGAAATATTCTCTGTGCGGCTGCCTTTTGGTATCTCAGGGCCGTTTATTGCCCTGACTGTGTCGATGACGCTGTTTATCATCGTGTCGCTGTTGTCCCGGCCGCGTCAGCTTGCGCCGGACATTGACAGAATAATGGAGCTCTAGCGCCAGGCAGGGCAGGCGGTGCAGGGGAAAGAAAAGGAAAGCCATGACTCAGTCGCAGTTCAAAGATCAGGGTGGAGTCTCCACAACGGATCCTTCGCCGCCGCTGCGATGGATCAGCTCGAAGTTCATGACCCGGATGGCGGATCTGCGCCGGCGTGACAAAGCGCGTGAAAAAGCCGAGCGGAATCGAGCGAAATCCGGATTGCGGCACTGTGTCGAGTATTTTCATCAGGTCGAAGATGCCTATTCGCAGCTGGCAGTGCAGCTGCTGCCGGAACTTGCGCGTCGTTATGACGTGGACATCGTCTGTCACCTGGCGCGCGGTCCCTCCGGGAAAAATGCTCCGGAACCTGCTCTGCTGCTGGATCTTGCCCGCTCTGATGCGGCTGCGATTGCCCCTCACTATGGGCTGCAGTTCCCGGATCACACGGTGGCGCCGGAGGATGACATGGTGCGAAAGTCCCGACGGATTCTGGCCAACGCACCTTTTGAAAAGCTGATTGAGCGGATACCCGCAGTGGGAAATGCGCTGTTTTGCGGGGATGCTGACAGGCTTGCTGAACTCGCCGGGCAATGGGGTGAGGCCAGTCCCGAAGCAACGACCCAGGTACTCGATCAGGGCAGTGCGCGCCGGACGGAATTGGGGCATTACTCGGGCGCGATGTTTTTTTATGGCGGAGAGTGGTACTGGGGCGTTGATCGTTTTTACCATCTGGAAAAGCGACTTGCCGCACTCGGTGTTCGTCAGCCGGATCAGCAGATGATTGCGCCGCGGCCTGAGATTGAACACGGCCCGAAAACAGACAACGGCACCCTGACCCTGGAATTCTATCCGTCGCTGCGCAGTCCTTATACCTCAGTGATATTTGATGCGACGCTGGCGCTCGCGCGTAAGACCGGCATCAATCTGGCGGTCCGTCCGGTGCTGCCGATGGTAATGCGCGGGGTGCCCGCGACCAGACAGAAGGGCCAGTACATCATGTCCGATGCAGCGCGTGAGGCGGATGCGCTTGGCCTTTCCTGGGGCAATATCTACGATCCGATCGGCAATCCGGTGCGTCGCGCTTATTCACTCTATCCCTGGGCGGTCACTCAGGGTGCCGGCAATGAGTTGCTGGGGAATTTCCTCAATGCAGCCTTTCGAGAAGGCATTAATACCAATAGCAAACGTGGACTGCGGCTGGTGGTTGAATCTGCCGGTTTATCCTGGGCGCAGGCACAGACCCAGCTGGCTGATCCGGGCTGGGAAGCTCTGATCGAATCCAACCGTCTGGCAATGTACGAGTTTGGCTGCTGGGGAGTGCCAAGCTATCGACTGTTGGGTGCCGCAGGAGAGACAGTGTTTGCATCCTGGGGGCAGGATCGGCTGTGGCTGGTAGCCCGGGAGATACAGCGCGTTATTGCGCAGGCCTGACTGATCTGGCTTCTGATCGGGGTTTGTAAAAACGCAGCACAAAGCGCGACGTTGCGCCGCGGATTGCAGGATCGAAGACTGAAACTGATCGATCGTCAGCCGGGTTGTACAGAATGCTGGTGCTGGCATCGAAGACCAGACCGCGCGCGGCAATGTCAGTAATTGCATAGTCGGCTTCGATTCGGTGCAGTGTCGGGGCGAACGCGCTGCCGCTGCCACGGGGCGCGTCATGATCAACAACCAGCAGTACACCCTCAGGTTTCAGGACACGGGCAATCATCTGAAATACCTGATCGGCGGAAACTTCCCAGCCATTATTTTCATAGTAGAGATCGTGGTAGACGAGATTCATCAGCACCAGATCAACACTGTTGCTGGCGAGCATGATATCGCCGATTTCCCTGACAAAAGGCTCGACGTTGGGTAACCGGCCATCACGAAGCCGCCGGATGGCTTTCAGCTGCAGGCCGATGTAGCCCTGATTGTTGTGCATGTAGACATGACCATTGGGACCAACCACACCGGCGATGATCTCGCTGTAGTAGCCATCACCTGACAGCAGATCGAGCACTTTCATGTCGGCATTCAGGCCGGCGAAATTCAGCACTTCAGCGGGACGACTGGTCAGGTCGCGACGTCGGTCGGCAGGGCTGCGATCGCTGTCCGCGAGCAGTGCGGCCAGCTGATCAGGCGCGCTGGACTGTGCAGCCTGCCCAGACCCAGCGCAGCCAATCCACCAGCTGATTGCCAGCAGTTGTCCGATCATCCTCAGGTTGATGCGCGCCATGCGCCATTGACTGATCACGGTGTGGTGTTACAGGCGCTCGATGACCGCGTCGGCAAATTCTTCGGTGCTCAGGGTGCCGCCAAGATCGCCGGTCTTTGCCCCATCAGTCAGCGCCAGGTCGTAGGCACTCTTGATTCGATCGGCAACGTCATGGTGGGCGTTGTGGCTGTCGGTTTCGGCCAGGTAGTTCAGCATCATTACCGCAGACATCAGCAGCGCCAGCGGATTAGCAATGCCTTTTCCGGCGATGTCCGGTGCAGAGCCGTGGACGGCTTCGAATATCGCCTCGTTGTCGCCGAAGTTGGCTCCCGGAACCATGCCCAGGCCGCCAACCAGACCCGCACACAGATCGCTGACGACATCTCCGTACAGATTTTCCAGCAGCAGCATGTCGAACTGGGCGGGATCCTGAACCAGGCGCATGCAGCCGGCGTCAATAATCGCAGTCTCGTAGTCGATGTTCGGGTAGTCGCGCTTGTGGGTAGTGTCCGCGGCACGCAGAAACATACCGTCGGTCATTTTCATGATGTTGGCTTTATGAAACACCGTGATCTTTTTTCGCTGGCGCACGGTGGCGTACCTGAACGCCCATCTGGCGATGCGTTGACAGCCGACTTCGGTGGCCACCTTCATGCTCATCACAACGCCGGGTGTGACTTCATTCTCTACCCCGCTGTACAGCCCCTCGGTGTTCTCCCGAATGATGATGAGGTCAACATTGTCGAACCGGGTTTTCACACCGGGCAGATTGCGTACTGGTCTTACTGCGGCATAGAGTGTGAACTGTTTGCGCATCTGCACGTTGACGGAGGAGAAACCCTCACCTACCGGGGTAGTACAGGGTCCCTTGAGCGCAACCTTGTGGTGGTTGATGGCTTCAATGGTGGCTTCCGGCAGGACGTCATCGCCATCTTCTAAGGCGGCAAGTCCGGCTTCGCAATGCTCCCACTCGAGTTCAGCGCCAGCCGCGTCGAGAATACGGACCACCGCGTCAGTAATTTCCGGGCCGATTCCATCACCGGGAATAAGTACAACTTTGCGCATCAAGGCTCTTGTCTGATCGTGAATTACAGCGCATCTAAGCCTATTATGCGCGTAGAAACAATTCGGGGAATTGCGGATGAAATGGCATGAACCAGTAGCTGGATTTAACTATGACACCGCAACGGTGGTCATCAGCAGCCACTTCCAGCGCGAGAAACTGGCAGCCTGTGGTCTGGATACACAGACGTTTCAGGGCGCCGCGGACCCGTCATTTTTTATCGGCGAAGCGATTCACGCCGGGGTCAACAGCGGCATCAGCGCGGAAGGCAACGTCAACATGCTGCAGACGCTGACCCAGCATCGACCGGCGATGCTGGATGAACCGCTGACTGTACGGGGTCAGATCACGGCGGTTACTGAGGTGCCACGGGGCAGAACCATTGATACCGAGGTGGTATTCGAATCGGCGACCGGGGAGCGGGTGATCACTGCCAACCGCCGTTCGTTAAAACCTGATCCGGATAAAACGGGGGCACGCGGGGCAGGCGATCGGCCGGCACCCGTGGTGACCGACCTGGCGCAGCTGCGGGTGGTGGCCGAACATACCCTGACCCCTGAAATCGTCAAGGCCTACAGCCGTGAAGGCAACAGCATTCATTACGATCTTGAAGCCGCCCGGGCAGCCGGCTTCAGGGCACCGCTGATCGGCGGTGGGATGGGTGTGCATTACCTGCTCGCGCACCTGTGGCAGGCTCACTGTCCGGTTGAACTCGATCTGGATATCTACTTTCGTCGGCCGATATTCTGGGATGAAAGTTTTGTGGTTGCGGTAGCGCCGGGAACCGATGCGATCTGTATTGCCAAAGATGGCAAGGTCGCAACTGAGGCCCGGATCAAAACTCTGGCTTGAGCTCTGTGTGCTGCGGCGCTGAACTCCCTGATCCTTATCTGTGCTACCTGGCATTGAACATTCCCAGGAATATAGATATATTCCTGGGAATGTAAAATATTGGGCGTTTACGTCGGAGGATCGATATGAAGCACGTCTGGATTGCCCTGTTGCTGTTTAGCGCTGGTTGCAGCGGTCCTGTTGGCCCGATACCTGGTGGCAAACTGGATGGTCCGGTTATCACGGAATTTGCTGACTGGTCATTTGCGTCGACGGCCGAACAGATACAGCTGGAGACCATTGGTGCTGATGGTGCGGCGCATTCTGTGAACGTCTGGTCCGGGGTGGTTGATGGTCGTCTGTTCATACCAACCTCGCTGGTGCAGGGCGCGGAAAATCCTGCTGAGCGCGAGTGGGTTAAAAATGCTCTGCAACACCCCGGAGTTCGTGTGCGGATTGATGGCAGGCTCTTCGCCGGCACTGCCCAGCGGGTCTCAGACGAGGAGTACAGCGAGGGTGTGAAGCAACATATTCTCGACAAGTATGCATCCGAGGCTGGCGCCCGATCTGCACAAGCCTGGGTGTTTGAGATTGACCCGAGCAGTTTGAATTGACAGGAAACAACAAGCGCGCTGTTAACAGGCTTCCCGAAGAGGATATTCTGATCTGGATTGGTGTTGTTGCGCAGCTGAACAGAACGAGATCAAACAGGTTGCTAGCCGACACCAGTCTGCCGTATCCCTTATTCGTGCTGCTCCGACATTTTTGCCACGACCCGGAGCGGAAATGGACCGTCACCCAGCTGACCAGTGCATTCGAAACCGGGCAGTCCGGGATGACCAAGAAAGTGCAGAAACTTCTTGCTGCCAAGCTGTTGAAACAGACTGCAGACAGCGAAGACGGGCGGATTAAGTGGTTTTCGATCAGTCCGCTCGGGCTGGAGACTGTGGAAGCTTCAAGTGCAGCGCTGCGTAAAGATATCCTGGAGGCATTCTCAGTCTGGTCTGCAGATGAGATTGCACAAGCTCATGATCTGCTGTTCCGCCTGAAAACACACATGGACGATAACCGGCACTAACGCATCGACAGGGTTCAGGGTGCTGTGTCCGCTGCGGAGCCGTGATTGACTGCATTCTTGGAAGCTGTAGCGTTGAGGCATCACAAACAGCTGATGGGATGGCTCGATGGCGTTCGGAGAATGCAATTGCGGTGCGGTGACCTTCGAGATCGACGCAGAGCTTTCGGATGTGTTCGTCTGTCACTGTTCGATCTGCCGGCGATCTACCGGCGGCAATGGCATTGCGGTGATTGTCATCGACAACAACACCTTTCGATGGCTCAGCGGCGAAGATCAGATTGCGACCTGGAAGAAACCCGGCGCAGACTGGCAGACCTGGTTCTGCCGAATCTGTGGATCTTCTTTACCTGGATTGAACGATGCATCGCGAATGTTTGTGCCCGCAGGTTTGATATCACAGGGTGGCGAATCGCTCACGGTAAAACACCACATCTGGGTTGATTCAAAAGCCGTGTGGGACGAAATCGGTAACTCAGGGCAACAGCACCCGGAAGCGTTCAAGTGACAGCTACGCTGCACGATGATGAGATTCCGGTCAGCCTGGAACTTGTGCGCACTCTCGTCGACGATCAGTTTCCGCAGTATTCTTCATTGCCGTTAAGCAGGCTGGGCGCGACCGGGTCGACCAATGTGTTGTTTCGGCTCGGTGCAGACTTCCTGGTGCGTGTGCCACGACAGCCTGGCGGTAGTTCTGCGATCGACAAAGAACAGCGTTGGATTGCCGAGATCGCTCGGCGCCTTTCGGTTGCGGTGCCGGAAACGATTGCGGTTGGCGTGCCAGCCTCCGGCTATCGCGAGCGATGGTCGATCACCCGCTGGCTTGAAGGTGAACTGCCGAAAGTCTGCACGCCTGAAGATGCACCCACACCCTCACGGGCAGCGCTGGCGGCCGACCTGGCTGACGTGATTGTTTCCCTTCGCGAGGTCCATGTGCCTCATGCTGCGGCAGCCGATCCAAATCTGCGCTGGTATCGCGGCCGCCCGCTCGGCGAATACGATCGATACATGCGCCGTACCATCGAGCACTGTCGCGCGATTGAAGATCTCGACCTTGATTTTGATCGTGTTGTGGCCCTCTGGAACGACGCGCAGCAACTGCCAGGAGCAGCTCAGGTGGAACCAGACCGTTGGTATCACAGCGATCTGGTGGCAGAGAATCTGTTGATTGTTGACGACCGCCTCTCCGGTGTCCTGGACTTCGGCGGGCTTGCGGTGGGTGATCCGACGATCGACCTGCATGGCGCCTGGGAGTTGTTCGATGCACCTGCCCGTGAGGTGTTTCGTGCCAGGCTGGGAGTGGACGATGCCGAATGGTTGCGTGGTCGTGCCTGGGCGCTGGCGATTGCGTTAGGCGCGCTCGCGTACTATTGGACCACTATGCCCGGACGCCGACGTGACCGGCTGGCGATGGCCAGGTCGGTGCTTGCCGATGCCACTGAAATTTTCTAGTGAATTCACTGGTGACTCAGGCTGTGATTGCTGAGCCTCATAGCCGTATCCTCTCAGTAGCGATTTTTCTTTACAGCAGTTCCATCCAGTAATGACTAAGACGCTGGTCGGAATTTATCCTGGCGGCGGATCGATCGGTACCGGCAGAATCCCTTCAGGCGACAGCAGCACGGTCTGAATGGTTTTCATTTTGCCGAGAATGATATTGGCCTGCTGTTGGGTCAGTCCGTACTGGGCGCTACTCTTTAGTGTTTCCTGTTCTTTGGCCAGGCCACGTTTATATTTGTCGACACACTTTTTCCAGCGCCTCTCTTTACGCTCGTAGCGCGCGAGGGTGTAGCTGTCGACGTCCCATTCTGTGCGGGTGACGCCTTGTTCGTCGCGAATTTCTTTGCTTTTTCCAGGAGCCTTAGGCTGTGAGCAGGGATTCTCCGGCAGTTCCCAGTTCAACGCTTCCTGAACTTTTTTGTGGACTGTCGGTGTTTCAACCTCGGCGGCACCGAGGCCGGTGCTGAACAGCATGAACAGAAAGGCGCTATACAGGCTGGTTGGTTTTATCACTCGCTTTCCCTCACATTTTCTCCCAATGGGGCGAGAGGCATTTTACTCTGGCTAAGGTATTCGATCAGCTGTTATCAGACCCACCTGGATCGGTGTGTGGATGACATGGGTTACCTCTGGGTTTTCATCCGTCGTACCTAGTTGGGCTCCAGCGCGTCGACAGCTTGTGAAAACGCGCTGGAATGCCCATCAGTCTTCTATTGCACCGTAGATGATGTTCTTCAGCTGACCACGAAAGTTGAACGTGGCAGAAGGCATCAGCTGAGTCATGAAGATGGCCACCAGATCCTCGACCGGGTCGACCCAGAAGATGGTTGATGCAGCACCGCCCCAGTAGAAGTCCCCGGCTCCGAGCGCGCCGGTTGCGACCGGATCCAGAGAGGTTGCAAAGCCCAGTCCGAAGCCGACACCCTCGTAAGCTGTTTCCGAGAACGCGCCGATTGCCAGCGTCGACAGATCACCGGCGAGATGGTTACGACGCATCAGCTCGAGGGTGCGCGGTCCTATGATGCGTTTGCCCTGAAAACTGCCCTGCTCTCTGAGCATTTCGCAGAACCGCAGGTAGTCTTCGGTTGTACCGGTCAAGCCGCCGCCCCCTGACAGGAAGGTCGGTTTAGCCAGGTAGGCGCTCTTTTCAGGATCGTCGAGAAGCTTCAGACTTTTGTCTGGTGCCCGCTGATAGTTCGCAGCAAAGCGATTAACGTTTTCCGGAGCAACCTGAAACGCGGTATCGATCATCCCGAGCGGTTCGAAAATGTGTTCTGCAAAGTACTCATCGAGCTTCTGACCCGACAGCGCTTCCACCAGATAGCCACAGACGTCGGTGGCATAGGAATACAGCCAGCGTTCGCCTGGTGAATAGTACAAAGGGACATTGGCCAGCTTGTTAACAAAGCTCTGAAGATCTTCTCCGTGGTCACGTCGCACACGATGCGCTTTGTAGATAGCATCGATCGGGTGGGTGCTGGCTCCATAAGACAGCCCGGCGGTGTGAGTCAGCATGTGTCGGAATGTTGTTGGTGTTCTGGGTGCAGCCAGTTCCATGTTTTCGCCTTCGCCGGAGACGTAGACCTGTTGTTGTTTCCAGTCAGGCAGGTAGCGGTGGACCGGATCGTTGAGCTGGAACAGACCCCGCTCATACAGCTGCATCAGAGCGATTGAGGTAATCGGTTTGGACATCGAATAGATACGGAAGATGGTATCTGACTCCAACGGCTTGTTGCGTTCCAGGTCGCGGGCTCCCAGGCACCGATGATAAGCAGTCTGACCATGTCTGGAGACGACAACCTGCGCACCCGGGATCTTTCCGGGCTCGATATAGTTGGTCTGCAGATGTTCGGTGATTCGCTCAAGCCGCTCGGCTGAAAAGCCGGCTTTCTCCGCATTGATGTCTGTTAACACGCGCTGTCCTCCCTGTGACGGTTCTGATTATGCCTCAAGCTTGGTGACGTCTGAGAGTCGATTCTGGTTCCGGCTTTGCATAGAGTAGTTCCCGGGTGAGTTTCTCGAGGGGGAGAAGGTGACAGCGCAGACACTGGAGGGCGTCCGGGTTCTGGATCTGGGTGTACGACCATCAACCGCCTGGTGTTCGCGTCTGCTGGCGGACTTTGGTGCCGAGGTGTTGATGCTGGAGCCCTCCGAGGGCCATCCGCTGCGCCGGCACCCACCTTTCACCGCAGATGGTGTTGGTGTTGCGGCTGCGTACTTCCTGGCCAACAAGCGTTCGGTATCTGGTGACGCTGCGGCACAGCTGATTGAAAACGCCGATGTCATAGTTACCAGCTCTGCCGCTGAGGACGGCTGCGGGCCGCAGGCGCTATTGGCTGCGAACCCTCAGGCGATTGTCTGTGCAATCACGCCACACGGATTGACTGGTGTGCTGGCTGAGGTGCCTGGTAACGATCTCACCGCGAGTGCCCGTTCGGGCTGGGCATCGGTGAATGGCCTTGAAGGTCGCAGCCCACTCAAAGCCAGCGGCTATCAGGCGTCGTATCAAGCCGGTACCTTCGCGTTTGGCTGTGTGCTGTGCGCGCTGAATGAGCAGCTTGGTGACAACGCGCCGGGGCAGGTGATCGATATCGCCGAATCCGAAGTGATGATATCCACTTTCGCGCCGGCTCTGTTGCGCTATCAATATTCGGGGTATGTCTGGCCTCGCAAGCAGCCGCTGGACGTTAACGAAGGTCCCGTGCCAGTGGCTGATGGTTTCTTTGCGTTGACGATCTCCCGGCCAGCATTCTGGATCAAAGCCATGCGGGTGCTCGGTCTTCCGGACCTTGCTGATGACCCTGAGCTGCAGCAGGCAGGGCTGCGGCCCAGATTGAAACATCGCTTCGCTGATCGGCTGAGTGCCGCGATGGCGGGGTGGAAGCGGATGGATCTGTTTGATGCGCTGGGTCGCGAACGGGTAATCGCCGGACCGGTGCTGCGCATGAACGAACTCGGCGACAATCCGCAGTTTGCCGCCCGGGATTTCTTCCGAGCTGCGCCGTCAGGCGTGAAGTTTCCGGGGCCATTTGCGCGGATGAGCCGCAGCGATTGGCGGCTGCAACGGGAGGTTACCGGCGTCGCTGAGGCGCCGCCGGGTTTCACCAAGCGCGAACCAATCACGGTTAAGCCTGTGCGTAATGGTGATCCGACGTCCGTACATGCGAATCGGGGTCCCCTCGCAGGCTTCCGCGGGCTGGTGCTCACTCAAGCCTGGGCGGGCACCTATGCCACCGAACTGCTGGCGCTGCTCGGTGCCGAGGTCATTCAGCTGGAGGTGCGCGGCCGCCTCGACAGCTGGCGTGGCACCTATCAGAATCCGCTTCCGAAACGGCTTCAGGATGTACCGACGGCCAGGCATCCCTGGAATGTTTCGCCGCTGTATAACTCGGTAAATCTCAACAAGCAGTGCATTACGGTGGATCTCAGTACCAGCCAGGGAGTCGATCTTTTCAGATCGCTGGTGACCTCCGTGGATTTTGTTGCGGAGAATTTCTCGCCACGGGTCATGGTCAATCTGGGACTGAATTACGACGCGCTGTGCAGCATTAAGCCTGATCTGATCATGGCCAGTCTGTCTGCCTACGGCGCAATCGGTCCCTGGGCTGATGTGCCGGGTATAGGCGGTACCATCGAGCCCAGTTCCGGCATGTCCGGGCTGCTCGGTTATCCGGATGAGCAGCCACTGAATTCAGGGCAGATGTACCCGGATCCTGTCGCCGGCCTCTGCGGCTTCGCCGCGATTGCGCTGGCGCTGCTGCATCGAGATCGAACCGGCGAGGGACAATACATTGACCTGTCCATGCAGGAGGCTAATTTCACCTTTATCGGCGACGCCTGGCTCGATTTCGCCTGCAACGGCACCATTCGTGGACCCCAGGGCAACAGACACCCGGCGTTCGCGCCACACGGAATATACCCTGCGGCTGGTGAAGACCAGTGGCTGGCGATTGCGATTGAAACCGATCAGCAGTGGCTGCTGCTGGTAGACGCGCTGAAGCTCGGCGAACGGCTGCCGCTCACAGACCTCGCCAGTGCAGAACAGCGAAAGGCCCAGGAGGCACCCATCGATGCCGCCATCGAGGCCGCGACACGATTGCAGGATAAGCTGGTGCTGGCTGACCGCCTGGCACAGCTCGGGATCCCGGCGGCAGCCGTGTGCAATGCAGCCGAAGTTACGTCCGACAAAGGTCTGATAGAACGGGGGCATCTGGTCCAGGTGGTACATCCGGAGGCGGGAAGCATGTGGCAGTCGGGTCTTCCCGCAATCTTCAGCAGAACGCCGGGCGCGGTGATACGCCACGCGCCGCTGCAGGGCCAGCATTCGTTTGCGGTGTTTGAAAGGTTACTGGGTATGGATGAAGTAACCTATCAGCAACTGTGTGATGCTCAGGTGACTGGCCAGGGGCCAACCACCAGCAGCACAGTGGAGAATCAGGCGTAATCGCGCTTGCGCCGATAAGGGGAAAGGTATGAATCAGGTGTGCTCATGAGCGCTGAGTTTGTCGACTATCAGGTCAGTGATCATGTTGCTCGAGTCAGCCTCGATCGACCCGAGTTCCGTAACGCCCAGAGTCGGCGTCTGCTGGAAGAATTGGATGAGGTCTTTGCCCAGGCGGCAAGTGATCCTGAAGTTCGCGTGATTGTTCTACTGGGCGCAGGAGAACATTTTTCCGCGGGGCATGATCTGGGTACCGCGGCAGAACGCGCTGATCGCGAGAGCCGACCTCTGCAGGCGGGTTTGCGTGGTCGTTTTGAACATTCCCGGGAGAACTTTGTCGATAAGACGTTGCGCTGGCGGAATCTGCCCAAGCCGACTATTGCTGGAATTCATGGCTACTGTATCTATGCTGGCTGGATGATCGCGTCAGCGATGGACATTCTCTACGCAGCGGATAATGCAATGTTCCTCGGCGCGAATTTCCAGTACTTCAGCATTCCCTGGGATGTGCATCCGCGCAAGGCCAAAGAGCTGCTCTATGAGTCGCGATTCATTGATGCGTGCGAAGCCCAGCAACTGGAACTGGTTAATCGGGTGTTTCCTGCTGATGATCTCGAAGCCGAGGTGATGGCATACGCCCACCGGGTGGCTCGAAATGATCCCTTTCAGCTTCGGATGATCAAGCAGGCGGTCAATCAGGTTCAGGATAGCCAGGGTTTCGCCGGCCATATTACCGCCGCACACATGATGCATATGCTGTCCAGTGAGGGCGAAAAGGACCCGGACTACGCTCTGAAAGTGCCCGAGGGCGCACGCCGACCGATGGTTGAGCGCGCCTTTGAAAACTACGAGCGCCAGCAGCAGCTGAAAGACCCTAAAACTGCCGCGGCAGTCACGAAAAACAGCCCAACAGATAAAGAGGACAATCAGGTCGATGACACAAACGATGAATGAACTGGCGTTTTACACTCTCGCCGGAGCACCGAAATCACCGCGAGATCTGATCGGAGAGATTACTCAGGGTGAGGCGATGGGGCTGGGATCAGCCTTCATTTCGGAACGTTTTAACATTAAAGAAGCCGCTACTCTGTCTGGTGCTGCTGGTGCTGTGTCAAACCGTCTGGGCATCGCAACAGCGGCCACCAATCACAATACCCGTCATCCGATGGTTACTGCCGCTTATGCAATGACGATGCACAAGCTGACGGACGGACGTTTTTCGCTCGGATTGGGACGAGGCATCGGTCCGATGTTTGATGCATTTGGTCTGCCGCGCATCAAGACTGCTGACCTGGAAGACTTTGTCGGCCTGATGCGCCGGCTGTGGCGGGGTGAGGCCGTTGTCGGCCACGATGGTCCTGCCGGACGTTATCCCTATCTTTCCCTGGGCAGTGAGTTTTCAGAACACATTCCGATGACTTTCACCGCTTTTGGTCCTAATTCTCTGGCGCTGGGCGGCAGGGTGTTTGATGCGGTTGTGTTGCATACGTTCTTTACCGATGAGACGACCGTTCGCTGTGTGCAAACGGTAAAACAGGCTGCTGAACAGGCCGGGCGGGATCCTGACAGTGTGCGGGTCTGGTCGTGTTTCGCGACCATTGGTGATCATCTACCGGAACCGATTCGTCTGAAAAAGCTGGTGGGGCGGATGGCTACCTATCTGCAGGCTTATGGCGACCTTATGGTGGCAACCAATCGATGGGACCCGGCTGTGCTGGCGCGCTTCCGCGCTGACCCTCTGGTGTCGGAATTTCAGGGCGCGCTGGACGCGAAAGCCAGTACTGAGCAACTCGAGCACGTAGCCAGGTTGATCCCTGAGGAATGGTTGCAGGCCGCTGCAACCGGCTCGCCCGAACGGTGCGCCCGCAAAGTCCAGGATCAGCTTGATCTCGGTTGTGATGGCGTCATCCTGCACGGTGCGTCACCAGACGATCTGGCGCCAATAGTGACGGCGTATCGACAGACTCGGGACGCGGATCGATTCGCCGGTCTGGCGGCAAACCCTGCGGGATTATCCGCTAACCTGATTAATACGGCTGAGGACACTACTTCATGAGCGAGATTCCAACCGACGAATCCATAGATGCGACCTGGCTGACCGCCGCGCTGCGCAGTAATGGCTTCAGTGCTGAGGTAAAAGACTTTACCCGGCGGCAGATTGGCACCGGCCAGATCGGTAAGTGCATTCGCTATGACATGGAAATCGAAGGCGATCCGAACGCGCCGCGCAGCCTGATCGGTAAATTCCCTTCCGATGACCCACTCAGTCAGGCCACCGGTGTCGCGTTGCGCAATTTCCTGAAAGAGGTCTCTTTCTATCAGCAGCTGCAGTCGAGTCTGAGCATCCGTACGCCACGTTGTTACTTTGCGCAGATTAAAAATGAAGGCCCGGAATTCATGCTGCTGCTGGAAGATCTGAGTCCGGCAGAGCAGGGCAATCAGCTTGCTGGCTGCAGTGAATCTGTTGCCCGTGCGGCGCTTGCTGAAATTGTTGGCCTGCATGCGCCCAGCTGGAATGATAGCCGGCTTTTAGAACTCGACTGGTTGGGCCGGGCAACGCCGGAAACCAGCGATATGGTGACGACACTTTACAACACCCAGCTGCCGGGATTTTTAGAAAAGTTCGGGGACAAACTGGATGCGGACCAGCGCGCTATCATCAGCGCGTACGGGCAATCGAAGGCGCTGCAGCAGCGTTCTCAGAGCCAGCCGTTTTCGTTGGTGCACATCGATTTCCGCCTCGACAACCTGCTGATTGATGAATCGGGCTCTGCACCTGTTGTCACCACAGTCGACTGGCAGAGCATCACCCTTGGCAACCCGATGACTGACGTTGCTTACTTCATCGGCGCCGGGCTGCTGGAGGATACCCGCCGCCCGGTGGAAGAAAAGCTGGTCCGGGAATACTACCAGGCGCTGCTCGGGGCGGGGATTGCAGATTATGACTGGGAGGACTGCTGGGAGGACTATCGCAGAGCCACCTTCGCAGGATTTTCCGTGACTGTTGTTGCGTCGATGCTGGTCCAGCAGACGCAACGTGGTGATGAGATGTTCACCGCAATGGCGCAGCGTCACAGCCGGCACGCGCTGGATCTTGGCGCTGACCAGCTGCTTTAACCGGCCGCTATGCGGTTTTTCAAGTGCGCTTCAGATGATGCCGCGAGCAGTGTAGTCAGCCAGGACGTCAGCGCTGATTCCGGGTAGCTCACCAAGCACACTGGCGTTGTGTTCACCTGGTTCCGGAAAGAAGTCGACGGGCACCTGTTCGTAGTTGCTGTATCTGATCGGGCTCGCAGGCAGATTGATCATCCCCATCTGAGGATGATTCATCGGGTTCAGTGAGCCCCGCGCCAGCAGGTGAGGGTCCTGATAGACCTCGTCGAGGGTTTTCACTGGAGCAACCGGCACTTTGGCATCGCGCATTAGCGCGAATGCCTCATCCCGAGCGAGCGTGAGCGACCAGGTCTCGATCAGCGCGGTGATCTCGGCGTCGCGTTTGCGACGTTGGTGTGCCGCGTTGAAGTTGTCGTGTTCAATCAATTCTGGTCTGCCGATGGTCCGGGCAATGCCGTGCCAGTGGCTTTCAGCCACGCAGATGATCGCAATCCAACCGTCTGCACACTGATAGATGCCATAGGGGCTGGCTCCTGAAGGAGACCGACTGCTGTCTCGTGGCGGGACTTCGCCGCGCGAATGATAGGCCGCAAATTCTGAACACAAAGTAAAGAACATAGCCTCCAGCATTGATACTTCGACCAGCGTGCCGATACCGGTAACACCTCGTCCGACCAGCGCACTGAGCACGCCGGCATAGATATGGACACCCCCGATCAGATCGCTTGGCGCTCCACCGGCTCGAGCAGGCGGTCCGCCTTCATCGCCGGTAGAGGCCATCACACCGCTGGCTGCCTGAATGGTGTGATCCATAGCAAGCTGATCCTTGTCCGGACCGGACAGTCCGTAGCCGGTGCCGGACCCGTACACGAGCTTTGGATTCAACTCGTGCAGCACGTCCCAGCCCAGGCCCAGTCGATCCATCACACCCGGGGCAAAGTTCTCCAGTAGTACGTCCGCGTCCGCGACCAGCTTTTTCAGCAGGTCTTTCGCTTCCGGGGTTTTCAGATCCAGCGTGACGCTGCGCTTGTTGGAGTTCAACATTGCGAATGACAGTGGCGTGAACTTGCCGCCGCGGCCGCGCAGACGCTCACCACCCGGGGGTTCTATCTTGATTACGTCGGCGCCGGCGGCAGCCATCAGAAAGGCTGCGTAAGGACCCTGATAGATCTGGGTCAGATCGATCACGCGAATACCCTTCAGGGGGGTTGTACTCATGCTCGGGCTCTCCTGGGTGAATCTGGTCTGCAGATGGCCGCAACAGCGTGTCTGACAGGAATATGCCGCCTTAAGATAGCGCTGGTGGCCGGTGCGGTCGATGGCGTTGCGACGGCCGAGCTTGTGGTAAACTCAGGCTGCGAATTGCGGTAACGACCAGCCATGGCCATAGCCAGAGGACAGGTTGCCTTTCTGCTGCAAATCCGACAATACGAAGTCTAATCAAGATCCAAAGGTGTGGAACAGATGACTGCAGGTGCGAGCATCTCGGGCATGGACACGACTGTGGCTGATGGCCGGGACCAAAGCCGGATAGTAGCCAGTTGGCTGCTGGTCTGTTGTGTGACAATTTTTGCGATGGTCGTGCTGGGTGGCGTGACCCGGCTTACCGGTTCCGGCCTGTCGATGGTGCAGTGGGCGCCGATTATGGGCGTGCTGCCGCCGCTCAGCACTGTCGAGTGGCAGACCGCGTTCGATCTTTACAAACAATATCCGGAATATCAGATCAAGAACCAGGGCATGAGTCTGGAGGGGTTCAAGTCGATCTTCTATTTTGAGTGGGCGCATCGGGTGCTTGGCCGCACTATCGGCGTGATGTTTGCTGTGCCATTTGCCTACTTTCTGCTGCGGGGTCAGATCAGCCGGCCGATGATCCCGAAAATGTTTGCGCTGTTCTTGCTCGGTGGCTTGCAGGGCCTGATGGGCTGGTACATGGTCAAGAGCGGTCTGGTCGATGTTCCCCATGTCAGCCAGTATCGGTTGACCGCCCATCTGAGTCTGGCGATTGTCATCTATGCCTACATGTTCTGGCTGGTGATGGACCTGCTGGCGCCCGCGCGCAGTGCCCAACCCAGTCACAGCAGGCTGCAGTCAGCCTCGGTGGGCCTGCTGGCGTTTACGTTTCTGACCATTGTCTCCGGCGGATTTGTTGCCGGGTTGAAAGCCGGGTTCGCGTTTAATACTTTTCCACTGATGAATGGTCAGTGGATTCCGGCAAACATCTTCTACATGCAGCCGGTTTGGCAGAATTTCTTCGAGAACATAGCCACTGTCCAGTTCACGCACCGGCTCCTCGCCGTTTCGCTCGCAGTGTGCATGGTGGTTTTTGTCAGCTATGCGTGGCGACGGGCGGCCGCGCCCCGGTTACGCCTTGGGCTGATGCTGCTGTTGCTGGCTGTGGTCACCCAGGTCGCTTTAGGAATTACGACGCTGCTGCTCGCAGTGCCGATTCCTCTGGCTGCTGCGCATCAGGCTGGGGCGGTGCTGCTGCTCACAGCGATTCTGTTTGTTGTCCACCAGCTTCGGCGGCTTTGAACCGGGATTGAAACGCGGCGACGCGGGCATTGGCGTTTTCGCGGATGTTCATGTGAAACAGGCTGTAGTCGTAGATGTGCAGACTGCTGCCTGGCATCCGTGATGGGAACGCATCGCTGCGCAGATCACTGACGATAAGTTTGTGATTGCGGCATTGGGCGTCTGCAACTCCGACCTCTACGTTCATGGCTGTGACATCCACTTCGCTCTCTTCGGGTCCCCAACCCGGATAGCCGATGCCGCCGGTATTGAGAGAGTGGCCGACATGCGCACCATCTCTGGACCAGCTGAGTGGATTGACACAGACGGGATTCTCCGCTGGAAACAGGCCAACG
>CAKZWF010000066.1 GCA_937921865.1 uncultured Pseudomonadales bacterium
ATATGCAAGCATTTATAGGCATTGGCTTTTTGCTTGGGTTGGTCTGGCTGTTAAGCGAAGGCCGGCCTGACATCCGCTGGCGCGCGGTTGGCATCGGACTGCTGTTGCAGCTTGGTCTGGCCGTGCTGCTGTTGCGGGTTCCTATGGTCACTGAAACCCTGTTTCTGCTGAATGGAATCGTTGAGGCCGTTGAGAGTGCAACCCGAGTGGGTTCGGAGTTCATGTTCGGCTATGTGGCCGGTGGCTCCACGCCGTTTGATGTCACCGCTGAAGGTGCGCTGTATGTATTCGCGTTCCGGGTTCTGCCCCAGATCATTGTCTTCAGTGTGCTGGTTGCGCTGCTCTGGTACTGGGGCGTGCTGCGCTGGATTGTCCGGGGTTTCGGCGCTGTTCTGCAGCGGGCACTCGGGCTCAGTGGTGCGCTGGGCATGGCCGCTGCCTCCAGCGTGTTCCTGGGCATGGTCGAAACGCCACTGGTTGTGCGCGCTTATCTTGCCGGGCTGTCGCGATCAGAGCTGTTCACGCTGATGACCTGCGGCATGTCGACGGTCGCTGGTTCAATCATGGTGCTCTACGCCAGTGTGCTCGCAGATGCGCTGCCTGGAACCTTGGGACATATTCTCGCGGCGTCCGTCATCAATGTGATCGGCGCGGTGGTCTACTCGCGCATCATGGTGCCGCCTAAAGACACGCAGAGCAGTTCTGATCATGTGACTGAAGGTCTGGAGTATTCCAGCAACATGGATGCGATTACCCGCGGCACGGCAGATGGTCTGCGCCTGGCCGTCAACGTCGGGGCTATGGTCGTTGTGCTGGTGAGCCTGGTGGCCCTGGTCAATCACATGATTGGTGGTTTCTCGGTGGCTGATGCGCCCCTGTCGCTGGAGCGGATTATGGGTTGGGTGTTCTCACCGGTTGCCTGGTTGGTCGGCATCCCCTGGCACGAGGCTCAAGCGGCGGGTGGCTTGCTGGGCAGTAAACTGGTGCTCAACGAACTGATCGCTTATCTGCAGCTGTCAGCGCTGCCGGAGGGAACACTGTCTGCGTCCAGTACCCTGGTAATGATTTACGCTCTGTGCGGTTTTGCCAACTTCGGCAGTCTGGGCATCATGCTTGGGGGATTGACCACGCTGATGCCGGAGCGTCGTGAAGAACTGTTGAATGTCGCCCCGAAGACACTGATATCCGGCACAGTGGTAGGGCTGAACACTGGCGCCATTGTGTCGCTGGTCAGCCTGATCTGAGCACTTCGGATACTCTGTTGGCGTCGTCTGCCGAGATGTCGAGGTGGGTGACCCAACGCGGTCCGCGAACCCTGATCTGTGCCGCCGCCATGCGCTCAATCAGTTGAGCCATCTCCGTCTTGTCGATATCCACAAAGATCATGTTGGTTCGATGGCTGACTTTGCCGGGATAACGGCTGGAAGCAGCCTTGGCAATCAACTCAGCATGGGCGTGGTCGTCGCCAAGGCGGTCAATATGATGTTCCAGCGCGTAAAGACCCGCGGCGGCGAGGATTCCCGCCTGACGCATCCCGCCACCCACCATCTTGCGCCAGCGTCGGGCCTGCTTGATGAAGCTGTGCGTACCCACCAGCACTGAACCCACGGGTGCCCCAAGCCCTTTTGATAGACAGATGGACACACTATCGCAGTGGCGGCCATAGTCGGCTGCTGAACAGCCCGTGGCGACACAGGCGTTGAACAGTCTGGCGCCGTCCAGGTGTATGGCAAGACCATGCTTTGTTGCCAGAGATCTCGCGCGCTCGAAATAGTCAGCCTGTGCCGGGCTGCCTGCCTGAGTGTTCTCGAAGCACAGCAGTCGGGTTTTTGCGAAGTGCACGTCGTCAGGCTTTATCAGGGCTTCAATACGATCCAGATCCAGAGTCCCGTCGTTCTCAAACGGCAGCGTCTGAGGTTGGATACCGCCCAGTGAAGCGGCACCACCAGCTTCGTACCAGTAGGTGTGTGCAGTACCACCCGCGATGTATTCGTCACCGCGCTGGCAGTGCGTCAGCAGCGCAACCAGATTGGATTGGGTCCCGGAGGCGATGAACAGCCCTGCTTGTTTGCCAAGCAGTCGGGCGGTTTCAGCTTCCAGCGCAATCACCGTGGGATCTTCGCCATAAACGTCGTCACCTACCACGGCAGTCATCATTGCCTCACGCATCGCGGCACCTGGCTGAGTCACGGTATCGCTGCGTAGATCAATCCATTCGGTCATTGTGGTTTCCATCTACCTTGCAGCAGCTTACGAGTGCGACTGATCGACTGTCTACATTCTGCAAACCGTAAGAATAGCTTGCTAACAGTACTGTTAGATGACCTATATAGTTGGTCTTGAAACCTATTAAGTAGATCTTACGACCTTATAATAGATAAATAACAACTACTAAATAGAACTTGAGACCTACTTAATAGGTACATATTGCATGCAGCCCCTCCGTAGAATGGATTGAGAGATGACACCAAAGCTTGAAACCGTCTTTGGCAATCGCACTGCCGCTCGTGTTGCTTTGTTCATTGAGCAGAATCGCGAAGCCTACGCGCGGCAGATTGCAAACGCATTCGGTATCAGTCTCAGTCAGGTACAGAAGCAGCTGCAACGGTTGGAATTGGGAGGCATTCTGGTCAGCAGAACGATCGGGCGGATTCGTTTATACAAGTGGAACACCCGCTCAGCACTGGTCAGAGCGCTGCGAGAGGGTGTAGCGTTCGAGCTCAACGCTCTACTCGAGGCAGGCGACCCAAGATCGCCAGCGGAAAAAGTCGACGCGAGCCAAGCCGAAATGTTTGAGTAGTCTAAAAATGGAGAGGGGAGCTCTCGAAGGGCCGGATGAACCGGCCCTCAGTCTATTTATGTCTGGTTGCCGTGGTCAGCAGATCAGTTCGCGGCCAGCGATACCGCACTCACGCCAGCCTGTCGCGCAGAGTCGAAGACATGGACCATGGTTTCGGTTTTGCTGTCTGGATGCGGCTGGATTATAACCGGGGCTTCCGGGTTCTCCGCATGCAGGCGTTCGATGTTGGCCCGCACCGCGCGCCAGTCAACGTCACGTTGAGCAATCTGGATACGGTCGCGATTGGTGATACGGACCACGATGCTCTTCTTAGTTGGATCGACAGTCACCGGCTTGTCGTCGTCGGGCTGATTGACATCCAGGCCAATCTCTTTGACAAAGGTTGCTGTCACGATGAAAAAGATCAGCATGATGAACACCACGTCCAGCATGGGAGTCAGGTTGATCTGTTCGTCGTCGCCTTCTTCGCGGCCTGATCCAAATCTTCTCACCGTATTTATCCCTCGTTCTTTGCCCTTCGCAGGCGCGCGAGCGCCTGACCCTCCAAGGCAGTTTAGCGATGTTACCCGTTGGTGCCTAGCCCATTTTTCGGCTGCTCGGTCCTTGCCTAAGCGGTCGCGTCCAGGAAGTCTTCTACTGCTTTATTGAACTGCTCAGGCTGGTCGATATTGGCCACATGTCCGGCGTTTTCCAGGATAACTTTTCGAGCCCCCGGGATGCGCTCCGACATATAGCTGCTGGCAGCCAGAAAGGGCGTGTCGTCTGCACCAACCAGCACCAGGGTTGGCACTGATATCCCTGGCAGGCTGTCGATCACCCGGGCATCGTATTGCTGCAGGATGCCTTCGGCAGCCTGGGCCAGGCCTGCAGCGCTGCGGTGCTGGTTGCCGTGAGCGGTGCTTTCGTCGGCAATTGATTCGAGTCCGAGGCGACGGAAAAACCGACCTCGGCCGCGGGCCATGTCGTTCCACTCTTCGCGTGCGGCAGCTTTGCGATAGCCCGGACCGGTATCGAACAGCAGCAGTTGGTTAACCCTTGATGCATGCTCCACGTGGAACGCCAGGGACAGATACCCTCCCAGAGAAAGCCCGCCGACGGCTGCTGACTCAACCTGCAGTTCGTCGAGAATCGCGGCCATATCGCCCAGCGTGGCCGCCTCCGAGTAAAGGCTGGGATCATCAGGACTGGCAGAGCGGCCATGTCCGCGGATGTCCCAGACCACCACCTGATAGCGGTCGCTTAACGCAGTGACCTGGTCCCGCCACATATAGCTGGTGGCGCTGTAGCCATGACTGAGCAGCAGGGTGGGACCGCGACCGGTGGCCTCGAAGTAGACGTTTACACCGTCTCGATTCAGGTAGGGCATCAGTTTTCTCTTCTCAAATTCTTGGAAACAGGGCGATATAGTGTTTCAGGCATCATGGCTTTGGGTTCTCAGTTGATCGCCCCCGCAGCGGGGACAGCCATACAATTAATAGCAAAGCCATCAGCACCAGTGTCACCGGCCGAGCCAGTTCGAGCCAACCTGATTCTGCCAGAAACAGTGTGCGGCGAACGTTCTCTTCAAGCAGCCCACTCAAAATGAACCCGAGCAGCAAGGGCGCCAGCGGATAGTTGTGCCAGCGCAGCGCCAGTGCGCCAACAGCCAGGCCCAGCATCAGGTAAAGATCAAACAGGTTCAGGGTAGTCAGATACACGCCAATCAATGAAAAAGCCACGATCAGCGGTATCAGCAGGCGAGAGGGCAGACGCAGCAGTTTCGCGAGTTGCGGAATCAGCGGCAGATTCAGCGCCAGCAGAATCACGTTGCCCACATACATCGAGGCGATAATCCCCCAGAAGATTTCCGGCTGATCAACCAGCAACCGCGGGCCAGGCTGCAGACCATAGCTGAGCATGACACCGAGCAGAACGGCTGTGGTTCCGGATCCTGGAATACCCAGGGTCAACAGCGGCACAAAAGATCCGGTCGATGCGGCATTGTTGGCCGCTTCCGGCGCAGCAACACCAGCTTCCCGGCTGCCATTGCCGATGCGTTTCTCTATGTCGTAGGCAAAGAAACTGGCCAGCGTTGCACCAGCGCCGGGCAGCACGCCGATCAGAAAACCCAATACAGAGCTGCGCCCGATCACCGGCAGCAGCGGCGCGCCTTCCTGCCAGCTCAGTTTGAGTTGACTGGCTGTAACGGCCGTTGGCGGCGGCTGGTCCTTCTGCAGCGTCATCCGCAGAGCTTCTGCCAGCGCAAAGGTCGCCATCACCACCAGGACAAAATTCAATCCATCCGCCAGATCTACGCGGCCGAAGGTGAAGCGGGGGATCCCAGCCAGCTGGTCGGTGCCAATGGTGCCGAGCATCAGGCCAAGCAGCAGGGTAATCAGCGACGGCAGCCGTGCTTGAGCTTCGGCAAAGACCACCACGCTCGACAAGGCAAGGATCAGCAACAGGCTGTATTCGGGGCTTTGAAACTGCAGCGCCAGCGAGGCCAGAAAGCCAGCAAACATCATCAACGCTATAGCACCGAGAGTGCCGCCGGAGAACGATGCATATGCAGCGATGGCCAGGGCACGCCCGCCGAGTCCGGCACGCGCCATCGGGTATCCGTCGAATGAGGTGGCCACGGTGCTGGCAACCCCGGGGGCATTAAGCAGGATAGAAGAGGTCGACCCACCAAATACCGCGCCATAATAAACCCCGGCCATCATGATCAGGCCACCGGCAGGTTCCAGCGAGTAGCTGACAGGAATCATCAGCGCAATTGCGGTGATTGGACCCAAACCCGGCAGCATGCCGATGATGGTGCCGGATGCGCAGCCGAACAGCACCCAGCCCAGATTGCTGAGGGTCAGCGCGGTGGCGAAGCCGGTGACAATTCCTTCCCACATGATTATTAAAACTGCCTGCTCAGTCCGGCAGGTGCAGATTCAGCAGCAACTCGATACCCACCCAGCCGACCATTGGCACAGTGATCACGAGAGCGGTGATGGGCACAAGTCGCCGTTCGCCCAGCCACAGCGCCAGCGCAGTGAGTAACCCAGCGAGTCCGAGCCAGAGGTTGAGGAACTGCAGCGCCAGCAGAAATCCCAGCGTCAGGATCACAACACCGGCAACACGCAACATCGGACCTGCTTCAATTGCTTCAGAAGGGGCTGTGCGCTTCCAGGACATCAGCACGGCTGTCACCAGCAGCCCACCATATATAAGCGGCAGGGTGCGGGCGTTAACGAGTTCCTCTGCCGTCCAGGGGTCCATTGGAATGTGCCAGGCGGTATACAGATAGCCGGCACCGAGTCCGAGGATCAGCAGCTTGAGCAACTGGTGACCAGATGGAATCACCGAATGAATCCGAGTTCGCTCAGAATCGCTTGTAGCTGTTGTTCCTGGGCTTCCAGATAGAGGGTGAAATCAGCTCCGGTCAGATTAAGGGGTGTCCAGGCGTATTGAGCCAGGGATTGCTGCCAGGTGTTACTGCCAGTCGCAGCCTCTATCTCGGCAATCAGGCGATCAGTCTGAGCGGCCGTTGTGCCAGGTGCGGCGAACAGACCCCGCCAGTTCGCAAATACCACCGGAGTGCCCAGTTCGCTCAGGGTGGGTACATCAGGCAGCTGCGCCAGACGTTTGTCCGCGGCAATGGCCAGGACCCTGACGTCATCGCTGGCCACGTAGCTGAGAACCTCACCGGCGCCAGTACTCAGCACATCGATCTCGCCGCCGAGCAGCGCCACCATGGCTTTACCGCCGCCGTCATAAGGCAGATAACGCGCGGCCCGTGGGTTGATGCCGGTTGCTTCAAGCGCCTGTGCCAGAACAACGTGATCCATGCTGCCGCGGACAGAGCCGCCGCCCGTGGTGACGCTCCGAGGATCCGCCTGCAGTGCCTTGATGAGTTCCGGCCAGCTGACAATTGAAGAGTCCGCGCGAACCACAACCGCGTTGAACTCAGCCACAAGCGCTGCGATCGGCACCAGATCACGATAACTCTGAGGGAACAGGCCCTGCAGCGAACGGACGATCAGCGGCGTCGAATTGATCAGCAGGGTCTGTTGTTGACGCTGCGCTGTTTCAACAAAATGACCGAGCGCACGGCCACCACCACCACCGGTCATGTTTTCGTAAGACACCGGTGCGCGGATATCACTCGACTGAAGGGCTTTACCAATGGCCCGGGCTGTACTGTCGAGACCACCGCCTGGTCCGGCAGGGATCAACAGATGAAGTCGTTCGGGTTCAGCTGCCAGCGCCGCTCCCGGCAGCAAGCTGCTCACAAGCAACAGCACTAGGCCTGCAGATCCGGCACACAGCCTGGCGGCTTGGTTGCGCACGTTATTTGTTGAGGAAGTTCAGCGGTAACCCGGGGCAGTCCCACGGCATCGCGATCAGCTGACCTGTGGACGACAGGGTAATGTAGGCGGTCGCCAGGTCGTCACCGCCAAAACAGATGTTGGTGGTGACAATGTCCGGCAGCTCGATGTGTTCAGGATCACCGCCGTTGGGATCAAGAATCGTAATGCCGCCATCTATGATGGTGGCAACACAGACCCGGCCCTTGGCATCCACAGCCATCGAATCAAACAGGAAGTAGCCAGGCCGACCCGACAGTAGTCGGCCACCGTCGCGGCGATCACCAACGCCTGCGTGGACGCGACCGGGTGCAGACAGCTGATAGGCCCAGACTCGACCGGTCGTGGTTTCAGCCACGTAGAGTTCGTCTTCCGCCGCTGACAGGCCAATGCCGTTCGGGCCTTCCAGCGGGAAGATCACCTCGTCGATAAAGGAGCCATCTGCTTTGGCGTAGAAAACCCCGGTGCGGTCACGTTCCCGGGGACGGGTTTTGCCATGGTCGGTAAACCAGAAACCGCCGTGCTGATCGAACACGATGTCGTTTGGACCGCGCAGAGGCTGGCCTTCGCAGTGGGTGTATAGCACATCGATCTTGCCGGTCTCGAGATCAACTGCCTCTATACGGCCGGTGGAGTAGTTTTCCGGCTCTTCGCCTGGGAACAGCAGGGTGCCGGTGTCTATCCACTGGAAGCCGCCGTTGTTGCAGATGTAACAGCGACCGTCCGGGCCAATGGCGGCGCCATTAGGTCCGCCGCCGAGTTTGGCGATGACCGAACTTTCACCATCGACGATCCGAGTCAGAGTGCCGCGAGCAATTTCCACTAGAACGATGCTGCCATCGGGCATCGCTATGGGCCCCTCGGGAAATCTCAACCCTTCGGCGATGACGGTGAAGTCGCTCATAACTGGTGCTCATGCTGTTAACGAAGCAGGCATTCTAAGGGTCTTCGGGGGGCGCTCTCCACAGGAAACCGTTCCAGTCTGCGCCACGTGGTCCCTGTAGGATGGATTTGCCTGGTGATTGTTAGTTTTCTTCACACCAAAACGGTGCGCTGATACTGTCGGACACCGAGGTTATGCACACCCTCACTAATCCTCTTGTTAGAAATGCGTTCTCAGAAATGTTAGAGGATATCTATATATACTACTGAAATATATAGAATTATTGTCTCAGAAAAGTGCAGTAAAGAGACTGTGTGACAACAATGTTAATTCGATCCGATTTTAATCCCCAGAGTTATCCACAGCTTCATACCCAGTTTTTCGGGGGCAGATAGCGCTCCAGCAGTTCGGCCTCGGGAGAGCCGGGCTCCGGATGGTAATCATACTTCCAGACCACCAGCGGCGGCAGTGAAGCCAGCACCGATTCCACCCGTCTGCCGCTCTGCAGCCCGTATTTGGTGCCGCGGTCGATGGCGAGATTGAATTCAGCGTAGCGACCACGCCGATACAGCTGCCAGTCCCGCTCCCGCTGGGAGTATTCGCTGTGCATGCGTTTTTCGAAAATTGGCCGATAAGCCGGAAGAAAGTGATCGCCAATGGCACGGGTCAGCGCAAATGACGCATCGAATCCATCGGTGGCCCAGTCATCAAAGAACACACCACCGATGCCGCGACATTCCTGACGATGGCCGAGGTAGAAATACTCGTCGCAGCGTTCTTTCATCTGCTGGTAGTACTCTCCGGTTGCCTCCCGGGACTGGGAATGCCAGTGCACGCAGTCTTCTTCGAAGCCGTAATAAGGGGTCAGATCGAAACCGCCGCCGAAATACCAGACCGGGTTTTCCGCCTCCACCATGAAAAAGCGCAGGTTGGCATGGGTTGTCGGCACATAAGGATTCCGGGGATGCACAATCAATGAGATGGCTGCGGCCTGAAATGCATGTCCAGCCAGTTTCGGATTGCGCTCGGTGGCCGCTGGCGGCAACGAATCACCCTTGGAATGAGTGAATTGAACGGCTGCCTTTTCGATATGCGGTCCGTCAGCCAGCACACGAGGGCGGGACAGGGCGCCATTGTCTCCGGGGACTTCCTCGCGCAGGAACTTGGCTTCGCCGTCCAGCGATTCCAGAGCGTTGACGATCTCGTCCTGGAGATCCATGAAGTAGCTGCGTACAGGTTCGATATCTATGGTCATCGGTTCTCAGCGGTGGAACAACGGAGCGCGGATTATGCAGTAGAATCCGTGTCGACTGGATAAGGGAATTTACGGGAAACAGCACTTGGCAGACCTTCGACTCAGCGTCCTGGATCAATCACCCATCCCCAGCGGCAGCACAGCAGCGCAGGCGCTGCAGGACAGCGTTCACCTGGCTCAACTCGCCGAGCGGCTCGGCTACCATCGTTACTGGGTTGCCGAGCATCACGGTTCGAAGAGTTTTGCCGGCTGTTCGCCGGAGATTCTGATCGGACATATAGCTGACGCTACCGCCAAGATCAGAGTTGGCTCCGGCGGCGTGATGCTGATGCACTACAGCCCGCTCAAGGTCGCTGAGAACTTCAAACTATTGCAGACCCTGCATCCGAACAGAATTGATCTTGGCATTGGTCGTGCACCCGGCAGCGATGGTCTGACGGCTGCCGCACTGGCCTACGGTTCTCAGATCGGCATCGAGTACCTGCCGGCCAAAATTGCTGACCTCAAAGCATTTGTCTACGACAAACCTGCCTACACAGAAGCGCTGAGGGAAGTGAATCCTGCACCCCAGGTGGCAGTGCCGCCTGAAATCTGGATGCTCGGGTCGACGGATGAAGGTGCAAAAATTGCCGGGCATTTTGGTCTGCCGTTTTCGTTTGCCCATTTCATCAGTCCTGATCTGTTGGAGCGCGCCTGTCACGTATATCGGGACAAGTTCATTTCAACACCAGAAGTACCGGAGCCGCTGGTCAATGTTGGGGTCTTTGTGCTGTGTGCGGATACAACGGAGGAAGCCGAAGATCTGGCACTGTGCCGGGATCTGTGGCGACTGAAGGTAGAACGAGGTTTGTTCGAGCCGTTTCCATCAATTGGCGAGGCCTACGACTTCGATTATTCGGAAGCTGATAGAGCGCGAATTGCAGAGCGTCGGGAACATCAGATTCTTGGCACCAAAGACCAGGTCGCAGTGCGGTTGGAAGATATCGCGGAGAAATCCGGTGCGACTGAGTTGATGGTGATCTCAATCACCCACGACTTTAAGCAACGGGCGCGCTGTTACGAATTGCTGGCCCAAGCCTTCCACTGAAGCTCGGACGGGCGTTGTCGTTGTGCCCGGCAGACGCGCCTGATCCGCTAGGTCATTGCTCTTCCGGCCGCCAGGTCCACTTCCAGCGTCTTGCCGGCTTTGAGATAGAACAGCGCGGAAATCAGGTTGAAGACCAGACTCAACACCAGCGCCCAGCGCAGCGATTCGCTGCCCAGATCGGTAAACGCGTTCAGCAGATCAGACACAATGCCGGTGAACTGAGGCCCCATACCCAGGCCAATGATGTTCAGAATAAACAACGAAATACTCGCGGCCAGCGCACGCATGCGTAAGCCCACCATGCCCTGGGTCATGGAGAAGGTTGGGCCCAGATAGTAGGCGCCGAGAAAGTAGTGCACGGACAGCACCCATAGGGCGGTCTTGGGGTCGTGCCACAGGTAGCCGAACGCGGTGAAAGGCAGACTGATCAGAGTTGCCAGACCCGGCAGCCAGACATACCAACGGATGTCGCGTTTGGCGAATTTGTCACCCATGTAGCCGCCGAGAAAGGTGCCGGCGATGGAGGCAAAACCAAGATAGAACAGCGCAGTACCCATGTCCGCAGTACCCATGCCATGACTGCGGCTGTACATCGCCGGAATCCAGTAGCCAATGCCATAGCCGACAAAGGCATGCAGCGCAGCTCCGAGGGACAGGTAGCGAAAGCTCTTGCGCGCCCAAAGATATTTGAAGACTTCAGCCACCGGCGGAGCGTCTCCGGACTTGATCTGTACCCCTTCGGCGGCGCCACGAGGCGGCTCCCGCAAGGTCAGCCGCAAAATGACCGCCAGCACCAATCCCGGCGCGCCGACCACCAAAAATGCGGTGCGCCAGTCGAAGGCTTCGTTAATCCAACCGCCACCCAGATTGCCCAGCATAGTGCCTATCGGAATACCCAGCGCGTAGATTGCCAGCGCGGTCGCCCGTTTTTCCGGCGGGAACATATCGGAAATCATCGAATGTGAAGGCGGGCTGCCACCGGCTTCGCCAACCGCAACGCCAATGCGCGCTCCCAGCAGATGCCAGAAGTTGAGCGCGAAACCGCACAGGGCGGTAGCACCACTCCATAGCGCCAGGGACACAGTCAGGACATTGAGCCGGGAGCCGTTGTCGGCCATTCGTGCAATCGGAATACCGACAAACGTATAGAAGATGGCGAAGGCAATACCGCCGAGAAAGCCCATCGCGGTATCCGAAACACCGAGATCTGCTTTGATGGGTTCGACCAGAATGCCGAGGATTGAGCGGTCTATGAAGTTGAAGATATAAACGACCACCAGCATGGTCAGCGCATACCCACGGTAAGCGGGTGTGAAAGCGCCTGACTCGGGTTCGTTTGCAGGTGCCGGTGCTACTGGGCTGGGGGATTGGATGTCAGGCTACCTCTTCGAGTTCGATCAGCGTGCCGAACGCATCCTTCGGATGCAGGAAGATCACCGGCAGGCCATGAGCGCCGATGCTGGGTTTGCCATCGCCGAGTACCGTCATGCCGTCAGCCGTTAGGCTGTCGATAGCCGCATGAATATCCTGAACTTCATAGCACACGTGGTGAATGCCGCCTTTGGGGTTATTGCTCAGAAACTTCGCAATCGTTGAATCTTCGCCCAGTGGATGCAGCAACTCGATTTTGGTATTGGGCAGATTTACGAAGACTGTGGTCACGCCCTGATCGGGCAGATCCTTCGGCTCAGATACGTCTGCCCCGAAGTTGTTGCGATACATATCTCCGGCCGCTGCCAGATCTGGGACAACAATAGCGACGTGATTCAAATTGCCTATCATTTCAAATAGTTACCTGTTCTTTCCTGGAATTAGCTTTAATATTGTACTGGCGGCATCGAGGATGTTACTGCCGGGACCGAAGATGCCACTGACCCCGCAGTCGTAGAGGAAGTCATAGTCCCGCTTCGGGATGACTCCGCCAACCACGACGATCACGTCTTCAAGGCCGCGGGCCTTGAGGTGTTCAATCAGTTCGGGAACGATGGTCCGGTGAGCGCCGGCGAGGGTAGAGATACCCACCACGTGGACGCCATGCTCGGCCGTCTGCTCTGCTGCGACTTCGGCAGTCAGGAACAGTTCGCTCAACTTCACTTCGAAACCCACGTCACCAAACGCATTGGAGATTGCCTTCGCACCCCGATCGTGGCCATCCTGACCAACCTTCACAACGAAGATACTCGGTGCTTCACCTTCCAGTTCCGTGAACAGTTTGATCTCTTCGGTCACCTGAGCGAACTTTGGATCTTCACCATAAGCGTCTTTGAATACCCCGGTACGAATTGGCGCGACAGTTCTATGTCGGGTCCAGTGGTTGCTCAAGGCATCGGTGATTTCGCCGACGGTCGCTCGCTTGCGTGCCGCGTCCACCGCCAGCTCAAGGAGATTGTGAGAGCGGTCATTGGCCGCTTTTGACAGATTTTCCAGTGCACCGGCAACGGCGCCGTCGTCCCGCGATGCCTTGATCGACTTCAGTCGCCGAACCTGGTTTTTCAGGACTTTGGAGTTGTCGATATCCAGCGCGTCAATTTCCACATCATCTTCGACCGGGTATTTGTTGACGCCGATCAGCACGTCTTCGACCCGCTCGATGCGCGCCTGACGGCGCGCGGCGGACTCTTCGATGTAGCGCATCGGAATGCCCTGACCAATGGCTTTGGTCATGCCGCCAGCGGCTTCCACTTCACCCATGAGTTCACGCGCCGCGACAACCATCGCGTGGGTCAGACTTTCCACATAGTAGCTGCCGCCCAACGGATCAATGACCCGGGTGATTTCACTTTCTTCGGCGATGATTGACTGGGTATTGCGGGCGATGCGCGCAGAGAAGGGCGTAGGCAGAGCAATCGCTTCATCGAAGGCGTTGGTGTGCAGACTCTGAGTACCACCCAGTACGGCAGCCATCGCTTCGATCGTGGTGCGGACCACGTTGTTGTAAGGATCCTGCTCCTGCAGCGATACTCCGGAAGTCTGGCAGTGGGTGCGCAGCATGCTCGAAGATGGATTCTCCGGATTGAACTGAGCCATGGATTCCGCCCAGAGAATGCGCGCCGCACGCAGCTTGGCAATCTCCATGAAGAAATTCATGCCGATGCAGAAGAAGAACGACAGTCTGGGGGCAAACTTGTCCACCGGCTGACCGGCTTCCAGTGCGGAACGCACATACTCCACACCGTCGGCGATAGTGAACGCCAGTTCCTGCACACAGTTCGCACCCGCTTCCTGCATGTGATAGCCGGAGATCGAAATGGAGTTGAAGCGGGGCATGTGATCGGCGGTATAGGAAATGATATCCGAAACCACCCGCATGCTCGGCTCAGGCGGATAGATATAGGTGTTGCGAACCATGAACTCTTTCAGAATGTCGTTCTGAATGGTTCCGGACAGCTGCTCCTGGCTCACTCCCTGTTCCTCGCCGGCTACGATGTAGTTCGCCAGCACCGGCAACACGGCACCGTTCATGGTCATAGAGACAGACATCTGATCCAGCGGGATCTGATCGAAGAGGATTTTCATGTCCTCGACCGTGTCAATGGCGACGCCGGCCATCCCTACATCACCGGCAACGATCGGATTGTCTGAGTCGTAGCCACGATGGGTGGCCAGATCAAAGGCTACCGACAGACCCTTCTGGCCAGCAGCAAGATTCTGGCGATAGAACGCATTGGATTCTTCGGCGGTGGAGAATCCCGCGTACTGGCGGATGGTCCAGGGGCGGTTGGCGTACATGGACGCTCGTGGACCGCGCACGTATGGCGCAGAGCCGGGCAAAGTGTTGGCGTACTCGACCGCCTCCAGGTCGGCTGCCGTGTAAAGCGGTTTGATCTGGATCCCCTCCGGGGAGGTCCAGTACAACGACTGCAGCGGTTTGCCGCGCAGTTCTTTTTCGACCTGTGCCTGCCAGAGTGAGAGATCGGGTGAGTTGGCCATGATTTCAGTAGTACCGCCGCTTGCTGTGTGGTTAAGAGAATTGGTCAGACCAGGTTCTGACCGAGCGGTGCATTGAAGCGGGGTCGGGTGGGAGCGTCAAGTGTCGGGCGTGCAAGTAATCGCCAGCAATCCTTCGCATACTCTAGCTCGCGGGTTGCACAAGCGCCTAAAAGCGCA
>CAKZWF010000067.1 GCA_937921865.1 uncultured Pseudomonadales bacterium
GGGGATATGTTCGAAGCCGCCTTGGGAAATAGCACAGTTCGCGAAGATTTCGTCGTAGCGCGCCCTGATCTGCGCCATTTCCGGCTCGGAGATCTGAGAGTTGTTCAGCGGCACGCTCCAATTGGGCCGGCGCTGGAAAACCGTGAGCTCCCCGACTTTATCCGCGATCTCACCAATGACCTGGATCGCGGTTGCACCCGTTCCGATTACACCTACCCGACGCCCGCTTAAAGGAACCGGTTCCCTTGGCCACCAGTAGGTGTGAAACGCTTCTCCCTGGAAGTCTTCCATACCTTCAATGCGCGGCGGCGTTGGCATGGACAGCACACCCATGCCGGTAATCACGAACCTGGTTGTAAAAGTCTCGCCATTGCCCAACGTAATAGACCAGAGGCGTTCACCCTCATCCCAGGTCATGGTTTCAACCCGGGAGTTAAAACGCATGTGCTGGCGCAGATTGAATTTGTCAGCCACGAAGTTCAGATACTTCAGGTTTTCCGGCTGGGACGAAAAACGTTCCTGCCAGTGCCACTCATCGAGCAGTTCTTTTGAGAAGGAATAACCGTAGGTGTAGCTCTCAGAATCAAAGCGAGCGCCCGGGTAGCGATTCCGATACCAGGTGCCGCCGAGATCTTCATCCGCTTCCAGCACCAGGGCTTCAACGCCTGAGTCAACGAGACGTTTAATCTGATAGATGCCGGCCACTCCGGCGCCCAGCACAATTACTTCATAGTCGTGTTTCATAGAATCCATCATTAGAAAGTCAGCTCTTCGAAGAGCGAATGAGTTTTACAGGCTAGTCCATATCGCTAGAGCGGAAAATACGCAGTTTTCACAACAGAAGTCTCCTGGGTGACTTTTGTCCAGGCGAAAACCAAGCGATTGCCATCAGCAACCATCTGGGGAAATCCGGAGTTTCGCTCAACCGTCATCGGCGCAATATCAATGATCGGTCCCAATGTGCCATCTGGACTGACACGCCGAGCCAGCAGTCGACCTGCCGGTAGCGATTCCAACCAGCTCACCATCGCATCCCCATTGGCCAGCATCGCGACATCAACCCGGCCCAGCGGACTATCGGCACCAATATCCACGGCCGACCCGAAGGTTTCTGCGCTGTTGCTGGAAAACACCACCTGGACACGGTCTTCAGGCGACGCGGTAAACCAGGCGACCGCAACACTCTGGTCGTTTGCCGCGATCGCCGGGCCGTTGACCGGACAGCCGGAGATTATCCAGCCATCGTCGGCTATTGCCTGTCCCGACTGCCACTGTCCGTCGAGATGTCGGGCAAAATAGATGTCGCGGATTTCATCGCGTGTGCGATTCCGGTAGACGACAACGGGGCCACTGGCTGCCATCGCAATATCGGTCTGGCAACAATCACAGACGCTCTCGTCAACAACGCCCTCGGAACTACGCTGCTGGCTGTCATCCAGGACAGCTGTGCGCAGTTGCGTGGTAACAGCACCCTCGTCATCACCTGAAGCACTGGCATAGGCACGACCATCCAGCCAGACGATGCCTACCTCGTCCGCTGCCGGAAACACACTGGCAAATCCGTGTTCAGTCAGGGTGCCGTCAGTATGAGGCCGAACCGGCGCACTCCAGGTCTGACCCTGATCTGACGATTGCGCCACCAGGGTATCGTAGGCATAAGTGCCACCTTCAGTTTTCACCAGCCAGTGCGCCGCCCAGAGGCCATTCTGCAGCGGCACTACCGATGGAAAATCTGCCCAGTTAACAAACCAGTTGTCACCCTCAGCAACCGTGCGCGGTACCTGCCAGTCATCACCTTTCAGTACAGTAAATCGCAGCGCCGTCGAGGCTTCATTGGGTTCCAGATAGCTCAGCACGATCTCACCAGCGACACTGCGGGCAAGATGAGGTTCCCCACTGCCTGGCGCGGTATCCAGCTGTAATGGCTGGAGAGGTGATGAAGGCTGGCAGGCCACCAGCATGCAGGTGAACAGTATCGCCAGCCAGCGCATCAGCAATCTTTGCCCGGATGCTGCCCAGATGTGGTGTTGTTCTTCGTCATATCTGCTCAGCTGGGCTCACCTGGGCTCGATGGCGACAACTGAACTCTCCCGCCAGCCGTACCGCACCGCTTTGAATTCAACACGCTGGTTCTCGTGTTCCACGGGTTCCACATAAAGCTGCCAATCCCCCTCAGCAACACGATAGCCGATCGACGCGTTGTCATCAGCGGCAACGGTGAGCAGACCATTCTTCTGCGTGACCCTGGGCGCCAATGTAACTGGAACACTGCCCTCATCAAGGAAACCATCCCGCATTTCGGCTTCAGGCACCTCACCTGTGTCACCAACGCGAGCCAGCCAATCATCCAGCGCGATCCGCATGCGCTGCGCAACCGGTGTCAGCGCATCATCGTTGATCAGGTTGTTAAGTTCATGCGGGTCAGCCTGCAGGTCGTAAAGCTGCTCCGCGCCAACGCCTTCAAACCAGCGAGCCTGGTCGGCATTGAGTTCACCAGCCTGCCAGAGCTCGCGCATGGCCTGCACCATCTCCAGATTGTCCCGATACGCAAGGGTGTGGCCCCCGGCTATCTCCGGCGCCCAGCTGCGGATGTACTTATAGCGAGGATCGCGCGCCGCCCGCTGACGATCGCGAATTTCGTCGATCCGATCGCGGGATGCGTACACGTACTCGCGGCTGCCGGTCAGAAAATTCACGCCGTGCAGTCCAGCCGGTAACTCGACGTCAGCCCACTCCAGCAAGGTAGGGGCCATATCCACGAAGCTCACCAGCCGATCATCATCGCTTCCCTGGCTCCAGCCCGAGCGCCGATAGGCTTCCGGCACATGCACCAGCATCGGTACATGTATGCCGGTATCCAGCAGTTCGCGTTTGGCTCGAGGCAAACCGTCACCGTGATCGGTTGTCCAGATGACAATTGTCGTGTCGCTCAGCCCGTCAGCTTCAAGCTCTGCGAGAATCCGCCCAACGCGGGCATCCATCGAATGAATATTGTCATAGTGCCGGGCCATGTCAGCGCGCACTTCGGGAATATCGGGGTAGTAAGGCGGCACAGCAATCAATTCCGGATCGGTAACAGATTCTGCAACCAGCCCGTAACCTTGGCGCATCTGCTGGGTGCGCGCGAGAATCGGGTTCTGCGGCTCCACATCCATGCGCATCACACCGCTTTCGTGGGTTTCCAGGAAATTGATCAGGCCGAAAAACGGCTGACCGGGTGCACGCTGACGCCAATGCGCCTGCAGACCTTCCTGATCCCATATCGTAAAAGGACCGCTACCCGCACCAACACCGCTGAACTGATAGTCGAGCTTGGAATCAGTGAAGGTGAAATATCCAGCCCGGCGCAACAGCTCGGGAAACGCTTTCAGCTCAGGATCCGGCTGAGCGTAATACTCACCCAGCGGCCCGGTAGAGGTGCGCATATGCTGAGCACCAAAGCTGATCTGATGCTGGCCCATGATCAACGCAGCGCGGCTCGGCGCGCACACACCCGCAGCGGTAAAAGCCTGGGTATAGCGGACGCTCTGCCTGGCCAGCGCATCGATGTTGGGTGTGCTGGCGATTTCATCACCCCAGGCGCCGATGCGCGGGCTGAGGTCTTCGGCAACGAGCAGCAGGATATTGGGTGGTCCAGCTGGCTGGGCCAAGCCGACCGCTGCGGCAATCAGGCCGCCGACCAGCAGACACATCTGACCATAGAACTTCATCTGGCTGTTTCCCCGCCTTCTCTACAGCCCGAAGGGTAACCGGCCGGAGACACCTGCGCTATCGCGGTTAAGCCAACACCGCGTGATCGAGCTCCGGAAGAACATAGCGGGCAAACAGATCACACTCTTCGCTGTGCGGATAGCCGGAAAGAATAAACGCCTCAATGCCAAGGGCCATGTACTGCTGAAGTTTCTTCAGCACCTGGTCAGGGTCACCGACAATGGCCGCACCGCAGCCGCTGCGCGCTCTACCAATACCGGTCCAGAGGTTAGCCTCAGCAAATCCATCCGAGTTCGCAGACTCACGCAAGGCACCCTGCGCCCGCACGCCGACTGACTGGCTGTCGAGTGACTGGGCCCGAATCCGTTCACCTTCGCTGGCATCGAGTCTGGACATCAGAAGGCGCGAGGCATCGATCGCTTCACCTTCGGTTTCCCGCACGATCACGTGCACCCGATAGCCGAATCGCAGCGACCGCGCATGAGCCGCCGCGCGGGCGCGCATGTCCTGCAGCAGACTTTCCACCGTCGGCAAGGTATCTGGCCACATCAGAAAAACATCAGCACATTCCGCAGCAACTGCCCTGGCAGGGTCCGACAACCCACCAAAATAGAACAGCGGTGACCGACCGCTCATCGTTCGGACGTTGGGTGGCTGCAGATCGAGATTCACAAATTCGCCCTGCGTATTCACCGAGTCACCATTGAGCAGGTCACGCAGAGCCAGCATGGTCTCGCGGGTGCGCTGATATCTGGGCTCAGAGGCAAGGGTTTCGCCGGGTATGTCTGAGGAGATGATATTGATGGCAAGACGACCACCCAGCATCTGATCCAATGTGGCGAGCTGCCTCGCCAGCTGCGGCACCCACAGCTCCCCGCAACGAACGGCCACCAGCAGACGGATCTGCTCGGTCAGTGGCGCGATACCCCCCGCGAAGGCAACAGAATCTATCCCCAACTGATAGCCCGAGGGCAACAGAATGCTGTCGTAGCCATGACGATCAGCTTTTTCAGCAATCGACCGGCAGTGAGACCAGGAGGACTTGAGTGACGGATCGTGCTCGCCGAGATAGCGGTAGTCGTCATCACACAGCGCAGAAAACCAGCTGACTTCAACACTCATGGCAGAGACTCCCCCATAGACGCCTCAATGATCTGGTAGACGTCGCTGCGATCAAGCTGCACATCGAGTGCGCGCCTGGCCAGCGCGATACGTTCCAGATCAATACTGCCCACCAACGCGACAGGCTTAGCCGGGTGCGCCAGGGTAAACGCCAGGCTCAGAGTGGCCCTGTCGACACCTTCGCGCTCAGCCAAGGTGTCAAGAACCTCAAGCAGAGCCGCAGGCACATCTTTCTCCCCAGCCAGTTTCCCTCCGGCTAACGGGCTCCAGGCCATCATCAGCTGGCCATGCTGCATACACTGATCGAAAGTGCCATCGAACAGCGGGTCGAGGTGAAGGGCCGAATATTCTGATTGCTGGCTGATGACAGCGCCGGGGAGAAAGGCCATCAGCGCAGCAGTCTGGGACGGCCGGTAGTTGGAGACGCCAAGGGTTTTGACTTTACCGCTTGTCACAAGCCCTTCCAGCACCCGGGCAGTTTCTTCGGGATGGCATAACATATCCGGACGATGCACCTGATAGAGGTCCAGTTGCTCAACCTGCAGTCGGCTCAACGAGTCGTCGCACGCCTGCGAAAGGTAGGCAGAATCGTAAGGCACACCGGGGATGATCCCGCCTTTTGACGCCAGCACCATCTGGTCACGCAGCTGCGGAGCGCTGTGCAGAACTTCGCCCAGCAGGGCTTCTGCCGAACCGAACGCCGTGCCTCCCCAGTCGAGCCCATAAACATCTGCGGTATCGATCAGATTCATACCGTTGGCGAGCGCACATTCGATACGTTCCTGGGCTGCACTGGACGGCATGTTAACCAGGCGCCAGCAGCCGTAGCCCAGGGGGCCGACCTGCGAGTGCTGCCCGAGGTTGCGAGGTGTAGTGTCTATCAGATTGGTCACGATGAACTCTCTTTTAAATTCGTTGGATTACAGGTCAGCTGCTGAAAGAAGACGCATCAAAGCCGACTGGCAGAATATCCGACAGATCAACCAGAGCCCGCTCGGTGATCGAACGCTGGGCAGCAGCACCCACCGCGATGGACCAGAAGGCTTCTGCCAGACTGGGTCCGCGATACTCGCCGGTCGCCAGCTCTTCGATGAACGCAACGTGTTCAAAAAACGTCGAACCATGGTGACCGGCATTGGCAATATAGCCGGGATAGGAAGGCGTAGAGATTCTGGATACTCCATTTTCACCCGTCCAGAGCTCCACCCTGTTCTGATTCTGCTCACCCAGCAGCGCCTGCTCACTGGCATGCAGCCGCCCCGCATCCCCACACACAATCAACTCTTCTCTGCTGCCGGGCACAAACATACACAGTGAAAAAGCGCCGATCACGCCATTGTCAAAATTGATCACAACGTGCGCCTGATCGAGTCCGTCGGCCCGCCTGTTATCGTGAGTAAAATCTTTGAAGTTGACTGCCTGGCTGCCGCTCGCAAACACCTGCTCCGGAATTCCACCAGCGAACAGATTGATCAGGTCGAAGTAGTGGCAGCATTTTTCTACCAGCGCGCCGCCGGTGTATTCATCAAATTTATTCCACTGACCTACCTTGTCCAGAAACGGGAAGCGGTGTTCGAGCATGTTCACGCTACACACCTCGCCGATGTTGCGCTGTTCCAGCACCTCGGTGATCGCCTCAGCGTAGACGGCTTTGTGACGGTACTGCAGTCCAACTCGGACGATGTTGCGATGATTCGCAGCCAGCCGGCAAACCTCAATGGCATCAGTCACGCTGGTCGCAATCGGCTTTTCCAGAAAGATCGCTTTGTTGGTTTTCGTCGCAACGCGCATCACTTCCAGGTGGGTGTAGTTTGGCGTGGCGATGATCAGCGCGTCGGTGTCAGGATCCGCGCAGGCCTCTTCGAGCGAACCATAAGTTTTCGGCAGCTCGCTCGGCTGAAGTTTGGCGAGCATCTTCAGGGCGTGGTCGATGCTCTTCGGCGTGGGATCAAAAATACCGCCAATGGACGCACCACCCACTAACAGCGTATTGCGCATGTGCTCCCGACCCATCATCCCGCAGCCGATTACGCCGAATTTGAAGTCGGGCGACGTCTGGGCGGAAAGATACCGGTCCTCGTCATCAAGGTAAGCAAACGCCCCGCGCTGCCTGAATACCCGGCTGTCTGTAACTCTATGTCCCACCCACGAAACTCCTGCCCTGGTTATCTGAAGGATGTTATCGAATTAATAAACGTCTACTATTTCTATTATGGAATCAATCACAGCGCCCAGGGAATGACTGATCCGCGACTGCTGAAGCACTTCGTCAGCGTGTATCGCAGCCACAGCTTTCGGGTGGCGGCGGATCAACTGGGTATTTCTCAGAGCACGGTGACAAAGAGCATTCAGCGCCTGGAGACACAGTTAGGCGTACGTCTGTTCAACCGCACCACCCGTACTGTAGAAGCTACCGATACCGCTCGACAGCTGATTGCTCGGGCCGAGCAGGCACTGACCGCAATGGGCTCATTCGACGAGGACGCGCGGTTGCTGGCGGGCGGCGAACTTGGCGGGATTCGAGTCGGCGCAATTGCGCTGGCCGCGGAATCCCTTGTGGTCACCAGCCTCGCCCGACTCTCCCGTACTCACCCGAACCTGGACGTTGAGGTAGTGGTCGGCAGTTCAGACGTCTATCGGGATCTGGCAACCGGTGAGTGTGATGTCGCCATTGGCGATGAAGCCAATTTCCATGCCTCTGTGCATTCGAGTTCGCTGAAGATGCTGCCGTTGTATAACGAGGAACTGGTGTTAGTGCACCGTGCTGGACACCCCGCTACGGGTTCAGCGGCCCTGGCTGAGTTTGCTGACTATCCGCTGGCGATACCCAGTCGCTACTTCAATGAGAACCGGCTGCTCGCCGCGATGAACCGACAGGCAGATGCTCCCGAATCTCCCCGCTATCGGCTGAACAGCCTGTCCGCCTGTCTTACCCTCGCTGCCACCAGCGACGTGGTCACCCTGTCCACCAGATCCGTGGCGGAGCAGTCCATTGCGGGCAACAGCCAGCCGCGTATCGAAATCGCCAATCTGAACATCGGTATTGATATCCACCTGGTGTTGGTGACCGTTGCGAGAAGCGCGCCAACGCCTGCGGTGCAAGCTTTTCATGA
>CAKZWF010000068.1 GCA_937921865.1 uncultured Pseudomonadales bacterium
GGCCAGTTCGCGATCGGGGTGATCATCAAGCTCGGGGTAGCCGACGCTGCGCACAGAATCCTGCGCGGTGAGAAAAGCCACAATCTCACGGGTATTGGCGACATGTTTCTCCATACGCAAAGGTAACGTCTCCAGTCCCTGCAGGATCTGGAACGCGGTCATCGGCGCCATACAGGCACCAAAATCCCGCAGTCCCTCTTTGCGGGCCCGGGTGATAAACGCAGCAGGTCCAAACTCTTCAGCGAAGACCAGATCATGAAAGCCGTCATAGGGTTCACACAGGGTTGGAAATCTGCCGGACGCTTCCCAGTCGAAACAGCCTCCGTCCACCAGCAGTCCGCCAATCACCACCCCATGGCCACTGAGAAATTTGGTCGCCGAATGCACCACCAGATCCGCACCGTACTCAATGGGCCGACACAGATAAGGTGTAGAGAAGGTTGCATCCACCAGCAGTGGCAAGCCTGCGTCATGGGCAACCCCGGCGACCGCGGGAACGTCCAGAACCTCAAGACCCGGGTTACCGAGGATCTCGCCAAACACCAGCCGGGTATTCGGCTGGATGGCCTGCGCAAACGCCTGTGGGTCGCGCGGATCGACAAAGGTTGTGGTGATCCCGAAGCGGGGCAGCGTGTACTGCAGGAGATTGTGGGTACCACCGTATAAGGAGCGAGACGCGACAATGTGATCACCCGCCGAGCAGATGGTCACCACCGCCAGATGCAGGGCGGCCTGACCACTGGCACAGGCGATTGCGCCAACGCCACCATCGAGCGCGGCGATGCGTTCTTCAAGGACGGCATTGGTGGGATTCGACAACCGCGAATAGACATGCCCGGCCCGCTCCATATTGAACAACCCGGCGGCGAACTCACTGTCCGGGAAACAGAAAGAGGCACTCTGATAAATGGGTGTTGCTCTCGCCCCGGTGGTCGGATCAACCTGCTGACCCGCATGCAGCGACAGGGTATCAAAGCCGGGGCCCCGGGGACTTCGATGATCAGAATTGCTCATGCCACCTCCTTTCGTGAATCGGTTACGCTACCGCAAGTCCACAGAGTTTGCTGCAATCAAAGCCGCGACGCACAGGGAGCAGGAAGATGAGTAACGGATTGATGTATCACGCCGAATCAGACAATCAGCGCGAGGTTGCACTGGTTCGGGAGGAACTGCGCCAGGCTCACAGCGCCGCCTGGCAGGCCATCGCTGCCCCGGGTGACTTCTGGGACGCTCGAGCGCGGATCGCGATGGTAGTCAGTGCCCGAGCAGCCGCGGAGTGCCGCTTGTGTCAGCAGCGCAAATCGTCGCTGTCGCCATTTGCGGTTAACGGTGACCATGATGACTCAGCCGTGCTGCCGGATGCGATCATCGACTTCATCCATCGACTGATCAGCGACCCGGGCAGACTGACCCGCAGCGTCTTCGATCAGGTCATTTCCTCAGGCATCAGTCAGGCTGCCTATGTTGAGGTGATCAGCGTGGTCGCCAGTTCGGTGATTGTCGACACCCAGCATCTGGCGCTGGGCCTCCAACCTCCCGAATTGCCGCAGGCGATCGCCGGCGAACCAGCCGGTCAGTTGAATGAAGGCGCCATCGATGCGGGTGCCTGGGTGCCCATCTCCGATGCTCCGGCAGACGTCGCCAGCAGTGGACTGCCGAGCGTGCCGAATATCGCCCGGGCACTCGGACTGGTGCCTGGCGCGGTCGCGCTGTTCTTCGGCACATTTAGACCCCACTACGCGCTGGAGAACATTCCACTGAGTATTTCCCAGAGCCAGGCGGAGTTTGTTGCCGCGCGGGTATCTGCGCTCAACGAATGTTTCTACTGAACCACCTCACATACCCTGCTGCTCCGTGCGAGCGGCGAGCAAACCAACACCAACTATGACATCAACGCGGTAACCGCTGCTTCCGGCGATGGCGGCGTAGAACATGGTGAATGGCTCAGAGCACTGACCGAACAGGCCATTCGCGGAGATTGGTCTGCACTGGCTGATACCCGGATCGCCGCTACCGAAGCAATCGGTGCTCAGCAGTGTATCGATGCACTGACGGTCGCCGCAGCTTTCAACGGCATCACCCGTGTCGCTGACGCCACCGGTATCCCGCTGGACCACAATACCGAAGGCCCTACCGCTGAACTACGATCGGCAACCGGGATTGATGAGTTTCACTACTCGGCGAAAACAACCCGCTACGACTGAACACTACAGCAGCCTGATTTCAGACCACACAAGGTCCGGTCAACGGTTGGCCACGATCAGGATTTGACTGCCGACTCCGGCATTTCCCTGCAATCCCACTTGCTATTCAGCGCTGCTGAAACCCGCTAGAGTCATTCGCATGGCTGAAGCGACGACCAGCAGATTTACCACCCGGAGCCTGTTCCGCGATCGCGAAACCACCTTCCGGTTCGGCTCCGTCTTAGGGCTGCAGATGGGGCAGGTGTTTCCAGCCGCGTTTATTGGTCTGTTCCTGCCGGTCATTTTCCGGGAACAGGGTCTGGCGCTGGACATGTACTGGGTGTTCACACTGCCCGCCATTCCAACCTGGATCAGACCGCTCTGGGCACCTTTTGTCGATCGGACCGGCAGCAAAGTAATCGGCATGCGCAAAACCTGGTTTGTGCCCTGCACCGCTTTCGGTGCGCTGGCCTATCTGAGTCTGACGCTGTTCGCACCTAGCCTCGATAACCTGGCGGCCATCATTACCCTGCTGGTGATCAAAACCACCTTCATGACCACCCAGGACATCGCCATCGATGGCTACATGATCGAAAACATTGCAGACGAAGAGCGTCCGATTGGTGCTGCGGTGCTGGACATCGGCCGCAACATCGCCAGATTTACCGCTTGGGCGGGCATAGCCTGGATTTACAGCGTCTGGGGTTGGAACGCCGCTGTCAGCACGGCTTCGGTGCTGCTCATCGTCTTCTCACTGCCTGGCATCATTCGGCCCGAGCCGCCGAGAGCCGCGCCACTGACTCGCGAACCGCCCAGTCTGAAGAGAATTTTCCGGCGCCAGGACAGCCGCTACGTTTACCCGATGTGTTTCCTGATCGCACTGGTCGGTTCACTGATTCCAGCACTCTATCCCACCTACCTGTCAGACCTCGGCTTCAGCATCGGGCGTATCGCCGCCATCGCTGCGCCGGCAACCCTGCTGGGTACCCTGATCGGCGCCAGCGCAACCAGCTGGTATCTCGGTCGATTCGGCTACAAGAAAACCATTCTTACCGCCGCGTTCTGCATCGTCCTGGCCGTATTGCCGATCATGTGGATGGGTTCGCTTGATGAACCCACCTTTGTGATCGTCTTCGCGGTCACGCTGAATGCGATTGCGCTGCCCTCGTTTCTGGATGTCAGTTTCCAGGCGGCCCGACTGAAATGGGCGTCCAAAGTTCAGGCGGGCACCGACTACACCACTCAGATTGTCACAATGGCAGCCGGCGCCGGTCTGGCCACTGCCGTTGGCGGGGTGCTGGCGGAGCATCTCGGCTGGTATTTCTACTTTGTCGTCGCGGGCATTCTGATCAGTGGCGCCTGTTTCATCCTGTACCGGATATTCGATCGTATCGAAGCACTGGTGGACGACCGCGACATCGCAGAGGCAGCCGAGTCAGACTCGCTGCCGGAACTGAAGGCCTGAGCAACGTAAAAATGGCAAAAGTAGTGGCTTTTCGCAGACCTTCGCTGAAAGACAAAGCGCGCGGCAGAACACTGTGCAAAAGCGGCTTCCACAAATGGCAGATCGACCAGAAGAAACAGTTTGATGTGCAACAGGGCAAGCTGGTGACGATTCGCCGCTGTAGCCGCTGCGGAGAAACCCGAACTACGTTAGATTAGCTCCGTCAACAACAGGACGCAGCCGTGAAAGAAATAGCGCGCTGGGAATACAAAATTTTCGAGTCGAAAGACGCAGACCTTTCCGGACTGAGCAAACGTGCCAAACGGACCAGACTGCAGGCCTATCTCTGCGGTCTGGGTGCTGAGGGCTGGGAGATCGTCAACATCGACTGTAACGATCTGAACATCAACCTGTTTTTTATCGGGGTCGCCAAACGACCTTGCCCACCAGA
>CAKZWF010000069.1 GCA_937921865.1 uncultured Pseudomonadales bacterium
AACAAAGAATATGGGGTCGAACCGAGTTTTTTAACAAAGGCGTTGAAAACCTCGGTTCGACCCCGGGTTTCTCTTTTTCAGGGGTGATTGACAGGCGCACCTGGCGCAGATCGCTGTCAGGCCGCCAGATCAACGGCTATGAACTGTCGGGCACCGCGTTGTTCGATCAGCAGCAGAACCGAAGAGCGCCCTGCCTGGGCAGCCTGACTGATCGCGTCTACTACCTCATCAGGCGAATCGACCGCTTGCTGTCCGACCATCGTAATGAGCTGGCCGCGACGGATCCCGGCTTTAGCTGCGGGTGTATCCTGCCTGACCCCTGTCACCAGCACGCCCTGCTGATCTTCAGTAAGTCCCAGCTGCTGGCGGGCGGCAGCATCAATCTGCGACAGTTGCATGCCCAACCCTTGAGGCGCTGAGTAAGTTTCATCGGCTGAGGCGACCACCTCTTCTTCACTGCGGCCGATCTCGACTGTGACATTGCGCAGCTTCCCGGTGCGCAGAATCTTCATGTCGAGTTCGCTACCAGCGCTGGTACCGGCAATGATTCTCGGCAGGTCTTTTGAGTCATCAAGACTTTCACCATCGACACTGAGGATCACGTCACCAGTTCGCAGCCCCGCGCGGTCGGCGGGAGATGCTTCAACAACGTCTGCCACCAGCACACCGATCTGGTCATCCAGGCCGAGACTGGCGGCAACCGCGGCACTCACCGGCTGAAACTGCACACCCAACCAGCCCCGCTCTACGACACCGGCAGTTTTCAGCTGGTCAATGATCTCGTCAGCCATCACCGAAGGAATCGCAAAACCAATGCCCACACTGCCCCCGCTGGGCGAGTAGATGGCGGTATTGATGCCGATCACCTGGCCGCTGGAATCAAACAAGGGCCCACCCGAATTACCCTGATTGATTGGCGCATCGACCTGCAGGAAGTCATCAAACGGTCCCACCTGAATATCGCGGCCACGAGCCGAGATGATGCCAGCGGTCACCGTACCACCCAGCCCGAAGGGGTTACCTACAGCCAGCACCCAGTCCCCGACCTGGGCCACATCAGAGTCTCCCAGCTCAACAAAAGGCAGTTCTACATCAGCAGCCACTTTAAGCAATGCCAGGTCAGTCTTGGCATCCCGTCCCTGCACGGTGGCGGCATAACGCTGGCCATCGGACATCACAACCTCAATCTCCTGCGCCCGCTCAATAACGTGATTGTTGGTCACGACAAAACCATCGGCGGAAATGATGAAGCCGGAGCCGACGGCCCGAAACTGTCGCTCTGGTGCAGCAGCACCCCCTCGACTCTGAGCGTTTGGCTGACCCTGGAAGAACTGTCGAAACATCTCATCAAAGGGTGAACCCTGGGGAAACTGGTGCTGCGGGAAAGTCCGCTGAGGTGCTGCCCGGGAGCCAACTATGGCAATGTTGACCACAGCCGGTTTCACCTGGGCGACAAGTTCAGAAAAGCTTGCTGGACCGCCGGGCAAAGCTCCCAGCGAAGTCCGCGCGGCGGCCTGCTCAGGTACAACCAGTGCTTGAGATCCGATCGTGCCCATCAACAGAGCACCCAGCAGTACGCCACCGGCAAGAGGTTTAAAATTTCGTTTCAGATTCTGTATCTGCATCAGTGTGCTCCTGGATATCGAAGGGAGTTTTCATTCGCCTATCATCGGCGCCCGGCGCTTGCGACAACTTTGCAGGAACATTACGTTTCGGTAATGAAACCACCGGAACAATCTATTGTGTTCAGGGTCATCATTGATCGAAGACTGCGTAACTCGCACCATGGAATCTCAGATGCGAATACTGATCATTGAAGACGATGCCGAGGTAGCCGGTTACCTCCTCAAGGGTCTTGAAGAGCAAGGCCATGTAATCGATCACTGCGCGGACGGAAAGTCAGGGCTGCTACTGGCCAGTACCGAAGCCTTTGATGTCATTGTGCTCGACCGGATGCTTCCGGAACTCGACGGACTCAGCGTCCTGAAAAGTCTCAGAGCGGCCGAAGTGATCACACCGATTCTGATTCTGAGCGCGTTAGGGGACGTTGATCGACGAGTGGAAGGCTTGCGGGCGGGTGGTGACGACTATCTGACCAAACCTTTCGCGTTCAGCGAACTGCTGGCTCGTGTCGAAGCGTTAGAACGCCGCAAAACCAGCTCGGTAGAACCTGATCGGACCGAGCTCCAGGTTGGCGATCTGCACCTCGATCTGTTGAGCAGAACTGCAACCCGGGGTGGCATGAAGATTGATCTGCAGCCGCGCGAGTACCGACTACTTGAATACCTGATGCGCCATGAGGGGCAGGTGGTTACCCGCACCATGCTGCTGGAGCAGGTGTGGGACTATCACTTCGATCCCCAAACCAATGTGATCGACGTGCACATCAGCCTTCTGCGCGGAAAGATCGACCGCAACTTCGACATTCCGCTGCTGCATACCGTCCGCGGCGCCGGTTACATGATCAATGTCACAAGCTAGCCTGCTGGGTTCCTCGACTTTTCGGCTGGCGCTGCTGTATCTGGCGCTGTTTGCCGGCTCGGTCCTGCTACTGCTGGCCTTCATTTACTGGTCGACCATCTCGTTTATGACGGAGCAGGTCGACACCACCATTGAAACGGAGATTGTCGGCCTGTCTGAACAGTATCGGGAAGGCGGATTGAGCGCGCTGGTACGGACCATCGAAGACCGCGTAGATCGCAACCCAACCGGATCATCGCTGTATCTGTTCGCCAGCGGCACCGGCCGCCCGCTTGCTGGCAATCTGTCAGGTTGGCCGACGGCTGAAACTGATGCAGACGGCTGGCTGGACTTTGAAGTGACTTCAGACGGCAGCCACGGAACCATTCTGAGAGCTCGCGCCAGGGTATTTCAGTTAGCCGGGGGTTTCCGATTACTGGTCGGTCGGGATATCAGAGAGCTCGAGGCCAGTCAGGCGCTGATCAAACAGGCGCTTTGGTGGGGTCTGGCTATCACCATCGGACTGGGCCTGCTGGGTGGTTTGACCTTGAGCCGGGGTGTACTACGCCGCATCGAACAGATCAATCAGACCAGCAGGGACATCATGTCCGGCAATTTAAGCCGCCGTGTTCCAACAGGCGGCAGCTCGGAATTCGACGAACTGGCGACCAATCTGAACGCGATGCTCGATGAAATCGAACGACTGATGGAAGGCATCAAACAGGTATCTGACAATATTGCTCACGACCTGAGAACACCGCTCACGCGACTGCGAACACGACTGGAAACGCTGCACAACACAAAGCCCGCCGACTCCGCGAGCAGCAACAGCTACACGCTAGAGCTCGAACGCAGCATCAGCGATGCGGACCAGCTGCTCAGCACGTTCAGCGCGCTGTTACGCATCAGTCGCCTCGAAAGTGGCGGGCATGTGCTCGAAACTCAACAGGTTGACCTTCAGCTGCTGCTGGCAGATGCGGTGGAACTCTACGAAGCGGTTGCAGAAGAAAAACAGCTGCTGATCAAGGTAAAAATCGACCAGATGTCGCTATCGACAGTGACAGGTGACAAAGACCTGCTGTTCCAGGCGATCTGTAATCTGCTCGATAACGCGGTGAAGTTCACCCCCGCCGGTGGTCGGATCGATTTGTCGACAACAACAGAATCCGATTCCGCAGTCATCCGCATAGTCGACTCAGGCCCGGGAGTCAGCAACACCGAGCGGGAAAAAATCACTCAAAGGTTTTATCGTGGCGAATACAGTCGCTCTACCTCAGGCAGTGGTCTGGGCCTGAGTCTGGTGGGTGCCATCGCGCATGCCCACGGTGGTTCATTGCGTTTTCCCGATGTGGAAACGGGTTTCTGTGCGGCTATGACGCTGCCGCAGCGCTTGCCCGCAGCCTGACAGAGAACGGCGATGATCGCGACAGTACTAATCAGCCGTCTCCTTGGTGATCTTCGACATGCACGGTGGTACGCCGTCCAAGCCAACGCATCGAAACCCACAGCAGTGCATAAACCCCGGCTGCACAGGCATACGGAAGTGCAGGGTCAAGCTGATACAACGCGCCACCCACCAGGGGTCCGATAGTAAAACCCAATGGCCCGCTGGCTCCCGCTACGCCAGCCACTGCACCCTGTTCTTTTGCAGAGACAGCGAGCGAAGCGCCGGCCATGAAGCCAGGACCCGCCAGGCCCATGCCAAAACCCTGAAACATCATCGCCACTGATAACCACAGTCGGCTGTCTGCAACCGCCATAATCGAGAACGCCACAATCAACAGCGGCATAGCCAGTTTAAGGAGGTTGAACGGGGTAATGTTCAAACGTTGGACGATGATCCCTTGAGCCACCAGCGAGCTCACTGCAGCCAGCATCATTGCGATCCCGAATACTTTCGCCGTTTCGCCAGCGCCAATCTGCAGAACATCCTGGAATCTGAAACCCATCGTCTGCTGCACCATGCCCATACCGCTGAACATCAATACACCAACAATCATGAAAGGCAGTATCCGGTGGTCTGTGTACTTCATCCGCGGCATCTTTACCCGCTCTTGATGCCGCGGTGGTTCCGGTAGAAATTTCCAGACAAACAGTCCATTCAGAAACGCCACCAGTGCCATCGTCCAGAGTGGCAGCAGCAGTGAAAACACCGCCAGCGCGGCAACAGCCGGACCCATAATGGATCCCAGATTGTTAGCTGCACCCGCAGCACCCATGCCTTTGGCCCGAGTGCTGACATCAGTAATATCAGCCATATAGGCATTGGCGGCCGGCATAGACGCAGACATCACCGCAGCATGAAGCATCCGGGAAACCACCAGAGCCGCAAACAGGCCCCAGCCGAGCAGCGCCCCGGACAGACCCGCATAAAGCACCGAGTTGAACAGTGCGGTACCAGCGCTGAAGCCAAACAAGCCGATCAGCATCACCCGCTTACGCCCCCACAGGTCACTCATTCGGCCCCAGATCGGGCTGATCAGGAAGACGGTCAGCGAGGACGCCGCGATGATCGAGGTAATCTGGAATTCAGATAGACCAATTTCCCGACCGAGCGGCGCTAGCACCGGAAACAGCACGGTAAAACCCATTCCGACGCTGACCAGCGACACCAGCAGGGTGCGCCGCGCGTAGACGGGTGAAAATGAGGACAAGACAAACCCCGGCGTGAAAACTCACCAGTTTACCCGACCCGGACTCCTCCAGGCACGAAAAGGCCTGAATCAATCATCCAGCACTGGGGGTCGGACCGGCAGAAAAGGATCAGGTATTGCGCCGCTGTACCTGGCGATCACCACCAGCGCGGAATCAGTTGCCAACCCGACTTCAGGCTGAAGGGTCACACTGATCCTATCGTCGACCAGCTGCAGCAGATGTCGCTGACCAGGAGATTCGGCAAACCGCACAAACCCTTTGGCGCGCACCACAAGTCCGGAAATGTCGCGCAACCATCGTTCGAAATCCGACCGGGGAATTGGACTTAGGCTGGTGTAGGTGACGCTCTGCAGCTGCGGATGCAGCTGGAGTTCGTAGATATCTGTTGGCGTTTTCGGCAGGCCGGTGTCAGCACTCAGCAACCAAGCGACATCCAGCTGCTGCGCATCCATCGCGGGAATCTCGCTGAAATCGCTCAGCCAGGTGGTAAATGCGCCCAGATCAGTCTCCGATAGAAGATCCGTTTTGGTCAGCAGCAGAAGGTCTGCGGCAACCAGCTGCCGACTCACATGTCGGCCCACAAACTTGTCGCAGACCAGCTGCCGGGTTCGGCTGACATCCACCAGAGTGATGACCTGCCCGAGCAGGAAGCCTGGCCAGGTCCGTGCCTGGCTGCCGAGCCTCACGCCGTCAGCAACCCCACTGGCTTCCAGCAGAACATGATCCAGCACACTGGACGCTTCAGAGAGCTCACCCAGAGCAGCGCCCAGATCATCGCCAACAATACAACACACGCAGCCATTGGTCAGGGTGATGGTTTTTTCGCTGACTGTATCAATCAGCGCCGCATCAATATTCAGAGAACCGAAATCGTTGACCAGGACTGCCAGGCGACGATCACCTTTTTGCGCCAGCAGACGATTGATCAGGGTGGTTTTACCGCTGCCGAGATAACCACCAATCACCGTGACTGGCAGAGGGCGGGCAGGCAAAGTCACGGCACTGCCGCGCCGTCGACCGGATATATCTCGCCCTCATATACAGTCGCCAACACCTTGATGTCCTTCAATCCCGCACCACCGACCTCATGGGGGTCAGAATCAAGCACCGCAAAATCAGCCCGTTTGCCCGAACGTATGCTGCCGGTAACATTTTCCAGCCCCAGTACCGTTGCAGCATCAATGGTGATGGCGCGCAGCGCTGATTCCAGGCTCACACGCTCCGCGGGCGCAACCACTTGTCCAGCACAGTTCTGCCGAGTACAGGCCACCCAGGCACTGTGCAACGGCAGAGCCGGCGCCATCGGAAAATCCGAATGCAGAGTCCAACACACACCGGCTTGATCACAGGCACCAATCCTCGCAGCCTGATGCGCTCGCTCTACCCCTACGCCTTTTTCTCCATAGGCCTGACTCAGCTCATGAAGGTAGTAGACGTTGGCGGATACCCGGGCACCCAGGGCTTTGATTCTCCGCACCTGTTCAGGCGTAGAAAACCCGAAGTGTTCAATGGTGTAACCATGGTCAAATCTCGGCCGCTCCCACTGCAGTTTTTCGAGCGTGTCGATCGCCAGCTCCACGCCGAGGTCACCTGTGCAGTGCACGTGGATTTCAAAACCGGCGTTCCAGTATATTCGTGTGGCAGCCTCATAGAGTTCGGGTGGCATCAGCCACTCGCCCAGGTGACCATCGATGTAACCTGGTTCCTGCAGCAGCGCCAGCTGCGAGAAGAAAGCACCGTCAGTGAAGAACTTCACCTTGTTGGTAAACTGCAGCCTGTCAGTGTTGCGCTCGATCAGAGCCTGCGCGGCTGCCAGGCCTTTTTCATGATCGCCGTGCATCGCCGCCAGGCGCGCCGCATGAGGCACACACAACACCCGGAATGGTGTATCCGGCTGCTCCAGATTGCGCAACGCTGCCTGCCACTCCAGTTCCACATCAAAAAGACCCACCGCCATATCGCCGACAGTCGTCTGGCCGCCGAAGTGCACCAGCTGCTTGAGCCGCTGCAGGCCGCCGTCGATCCAGTCTTGAGACATGATGATGGGATTCAGTTTACTGATCGCGTAGCTGAGCCCGTTCTCAAAGAAGTGACCTCGATCTACGTCTATCTGATGTTTGCCGCGAATTTCTGCTGCATCAATACCAAGATGCTGCAGCATGGCTGAGTTCAGATATACCTCATGAAATGACCGCTGCCAGACCACGGCCGGTCGATCGCCAAAAATTTCATCCAGCAGATCGCGACTCATCTGGCCATGCCAGTGAGCGTGGTAACCCCAGGTGAAGAAAGGTTCGTCGGTTACTGCTGTCGCATGAGCCTCTCGCAATGCCTGCTGATATTGATCTGCGCCCCGCGTTTCCGGCACTGTTTCCCAGGGAAAGCGCCACTCCAGCGCGGTGATGAACTGCATCGGCAACAGCACCGCAGCCATCAGCGGATGCAGATGGGGATCGATCAGTCCGGGCATGATCACCTGGTCGGCGAAGTCGTCGATGATCTGATGATCGTCCACTGCCAGCCAGGGTTCAAAGTCCTCGAGGCTGCCCACTTCCAGAATCTGGCCATCCCTGACCGCGACAGCGGTCGCTTCAGGCCAGGATGGATTCATGGTGATGATTTTTCTGGCGGTAAAGATGTTGATCATTTTGGGTACTACCAGCAGCGGTCGCTGACCAGATCTCCTGGGATGACTCTCTCGCAAACATGGCCTGTATATCTGGACGGATCACCGTCGAACCGCACCAGCACCGTGTTCTGCAATATACGCATAGTTCTCTTCCCCGTAGGTATGGCGAGTTTTTTCTTGGGCCAACTCTGTCTTCGGTTAGAATGGCGGATAGTCATCTGACCATCAACTATCCAGGGGAGCGTAAGTTATGGGAATCGAAGTTAGCGGTCTGTTCGGACTGCTGATCCTGATCGCGGACATCTACGCGGTGGTGAAAACCATTCAGAGCAATGCCTCCACAGGCTCAAAAGTGCTGTGGATCGTCATTGTGCTGGTGCTGCCAGTCGTTGGTCTGATAGCCTGGTTCCTGTTTGGCCCGAAAGGCGGCTGAACGATCCGTTTATCTGCAACGGATGTCTGCAACGGATCCTTGAAGATTCGTTGCAGACGTCGAATCCAGATCAAACGTTGAATCTGAACAGAATCACGTCACCGTCAGCGACAACATAGTCCTTGCCTTCTAAACGCCATTTGCCAGCGTCTTTTGCACCCTGTTCGCCTTTACCGGCGATGTAATCATCGAACGCAATCACTTCTGCGCGAATGAAGCCTTTCTCGAAGTCAGTGTGAATCGCGGCCGCTGAGCGTGGAGCTTTGGTGCCCACGGGAATGGTCCAGGCGCGCGCTTCTTTGGGTCCGGCAGTGAAGTAATGATGCAGACCCAGCAGCTTGTAGCCAGCCCTGATCACGCGGTTCAAGCCGGGTTCTTCGATGCCAAGAGCTTCCAGGAACTCGCCTTTCTCGGAATCGTCGAGTTCGGAGATTTCCGCTTCGATCTTATTGCAGATTGGCACTACTTCGGCACCTTCTGCGGCAGCTATCTCGCTGACAGCATCCAGCAGCGGATTGTCTGCGAAGCCGTCCTCCGCCACGTTGGCAATGTAGAGCACAGGCTTCGCGGTGATCAGATGCAGTTCCCGCAACAGCACCAGGTCGTCGTCGCTCAAGCCCAGTGAGCGAACAGGTCGGGCTTCATTCAGGCCCGCGCGAACCACATCCAGCACCTCCAGCATTTGCCGGGCATCTTTGTCACCAGCGTTGGCGACCCGCCGGAACCGGTCATAGGCACGTTCAACCGTGTCCAGATCTGCCAGAGCCAGTTCTGTGTTGATAACTTCAACATCGTCCACCGGTGAGATGCTGCCGGAAACGTGCACCACGTTTGCGTCTTCAAAACATCGCACCACGTGGGCGATCGCATCAGTTTCGCGAATATGGGCCAGGAACTGATTACCAAGACCTTCACCTTTTGATGCGCCTGCCACCAGCCCGGCAATGTCGACAAACTCCATCGTGCTCGGCACCACCTTCGCAGACTGCGCTATCGCAGCCACCTGCTCCAGCCGCGCATCAGGCACCGGCACAATACCGGTATTGGGATCGATGGTGCAGAACGGAAAGTTCTCCGCATCGATTCCTGCTTTAGTCAGCGCATTGAACAGCGTTGACTTGCCGACGTTGGGCATCCCGACGATGCCACACTTGAATCCCATCTAGTTGTTCTCCTCATCCGGTGCAGACGAAGGCTGCCCGGGTGCGTGTATCAGATTCATTGCCTGCTGCATCTGGCCGCGGAGCAGCACCCCAAGAGTGCTTTCCGATAATTCACAGGCATCTTCGACAAGGGTGCGTTCAGCCGCGGGCATCCGTACTGAAGTCAGATAGGCGGTCACTGCATTTTTGTCACCTGGATGACCCACGCCAATCCGCAACCGATGAAACTCCCGAGCGTTACCAAGACTGGCGATTACGCTGAGAATCCCGTTGTGACCATTGGCTCCACCACCCTGCTTGAGTTTCACAACACCAGGTTCGAAGGCCATCTCGTCATAAGCCACCAGGATTTCTTCAGGGGCTATCTGATAAAAACGTGCAACCGCGCCGACCGACTCACCGGAAAGATTCATGAATGTTGTGGGGTTGAGCAGCCGCACGTCCACACCGGCGATCTGGCCTCGGCCCAGATCTCCCTTGTAACGACTCTCGTTTTTCAACGGAATCTGATAACGCGCCGCCAGCCGGCGTACAAAAGCCGCGCCGACATTGTGCCGGGTGTCTTGGTAGCGTGGACCTGGATTACCCAGGCCCACGACCAGTCGAATCGAAGACATCTCAGTCTTCGCTGGGAGCTTCTCCGGATTCGGCCTCTTCGGCACCGCCCGCTTCAGCTGCCAGTTCTTCCTCTTCGTCGGAACCGCCACGAGGCGCAAGAACCGTCACGACAGCGCGATCATCACCGTGGTCGAGCGCGACTACGCTGACACCTGCCGGCATCGCCAGATCGGAGAGATGGATCATTTCGCCGAGGCGGAGTTCCGCCATATAGACTTCAACGTACTCAGGCAGATCTTTGGGCAGACAGGTGATTTCCACTTCGTTGAGCAGGTGTGAAATCGAGCCGCCATCGGTGCGTACACCGACACACTTCTCTTCGTTGATAAAGTGCAGCGGCACACTGACCTGCAGCGCGCGGTCGGCACGGATCCGCAGCAGATCGATGTGCATGACCTTGTCGTTCGCAGGGTTTCGCTGTAAGTCCCGAAGAATGACCTGTTCAGACTTGCCGTCGACAGACAGGTCGAGGATCTGCGAATAGAATGTTTCGTTCGTCATCGCCTTGGTCAGCTCTCTGGTTTCCAGCGTCAGCTTGATCGGGTCTGCTGCGCCTCCGTAGAGGATGCCCGGGACTCGATCGCCCTGTCGACGCAGGCGGCGGCTCGCACCTTTCCCTACGTCTTCACGCACTTGCGCGTGTAGTTCCAGTTTTGTTGACATGATGTCTCCTGTTGGGCTTAACGCCCTTAGTTAAGAGGGGATTGTGGGAGCTTCGCGACCAAATGCTCCATCACTCACCCGATTAAACACGGTGTTTCGTTTTCGGCGTTTTCCTTTAACGAAACATCGCGCTGATAGACTCTTCATTGCTGACTCGACGAATGGACTCGGCCAGCAGTCGATCCAACGACAGCTGCGTGAATTTGCCGGACGCCACAGCTTCAGCGCTCAGCGGAATCGTATCTGTCACCACCATTTCATCCAGCTCGGATGCGACAATTCTGCTGATCGCGTTGCCAGACAGCACAGGGTGGGTGATATAAGCCACCACATTGATGGCGCCTTCTTCTTTCAGCGCCTGCGCCGCTGTGCACAAGGTTCCGGCAGTATCGACAATATCGTCGACAAGCACACAGGTTTTGCCCGCAACGTCACCAATCACGTTCATCACCTTGGTCTCGTTGGCCTGCGGCCGCCGCTTATCAATGATCGCAAGATCGAGGTCGTCTGCCTGTTTGGCGATCGCCCGGGCCCGCACTACACCACCCACATCCGGCGATACGATAATCGGGTTTTCATAACCGACAGAAATCATGTGGTCCACCAGCACCGGTGAGGCATAAACATTGTCCACCGGCATATTGAAAAACCCCTGAATCTGATCGGCATGCAGATCGACAGTGAGCATGCGATCAATCCCCACAGAACCGAGCATGTCTGCGACCACTTTGGCACTTATCGCCACCCGGGCTGACCTTGGCCGGCGATCCTGTCGAGCATAGCCAAAGTAAGGAATCACCGCGGTTACCCTGGTAGCCGACGCACGATGTATCGCATCAGCCATGATCATCAGTTCCATAAGGTTGTCGTTGGTTGGCGCGCAGGTGGACTGGGCGATGAAAACGTCCTGACCACGCACGTTCTCGTGGATTTCCACGTTTACTTCGCCATCGCTGAAACGGCTGACTTTGGCTTTGCCCAGCTCGATCTGCAGTTCGTCCACAACCCGTTCAGAGAGCGCGGGATTCGAACTGCCGGAAAACAGCATCAGCTTCGACAACTCGGTTTCCTTGGTGTGTTCTGACTTCAGATTATGCCGCCTGTCTTAAGGGATCGAGCAACAAGCCCCTCTCAGATGGGTGTATCGTTGATTCCAAAGAGGAATGTGCCAACCGGGTCAAATATGGCTGGGGTGGCAGGATTCGAACCTGCGCATGCTGGGATCAAAACCCAGTGCCTTACCGCTTGGCGACACCCCAGGAGTCGTGTTTTTACGGGCGCCCCCGCAAAAGGGCGCGTATTGTGCTTTTCGGCTCAGCTTCTGTCAAACCGCATTCCAGGCGGCTTTCCGGCGAGGGCGGCATGCGAACCAGGACCGAAATCGACAAGCCAAACCTGGCCTGCCGGATTCAGGTGCTGGCCTCGGCGATCTGCCACTCAGCAATGATGAGGCGGATCCTGGTTCCAGCGCGACGGACGTCGACTTTTCGGGGCAGCCAGCGGGGGCCGGAAACCTGTTCCACCAGGCGATACTGGGCAAATTCTATCGCCCAGCCAGCCTGTTCGAAAGACTGCAGCCGGCCATCTTCCCCATAAACCTGGCCGGCTACGGGCAGGTCGGGGTCAGGTACGCCCAGCACCCAGTCTGTCAGCACGTCCAGAGGCATGCTCCAACCCAGGGCCGCCAGCATCACCTGCTCACTGGGACCCTGCCGCACCACAGCGCCTTCTCCATCGAGCAGCGACAGAGTCCGCGCATCCCCGATCAGATGAATACGGCCCTGGCCAAGCGGACCCCAGACGTCAATGCCAAACGCGTCCCCCTGCTGATGCCAGAGAAAATTACCGGAATGTCGCTCGCCAGCCTCCTCAACTGCCAACTTACCTTTCAGCTGGAAACCGCCGGGTGAAACAGGTCGTTTTTCGACCGACACGCAACCTGCCAGGACGAGGCAAAAAAACGTGTTTAAAAATAGCAGCTTATAGACATTCACCATGGACTGACTCTGATAATATAGCGGGTCCGTGGAACCGCACCGATCTGTTGATGGCCATACTGGCATACGGCATAAACTACCGCACCGCTCCTGTGGCAGTCAGAGAGCGAGTCGCTTTCCCCGAAGATGCGCTGCAAAGCGCGCTTCAGGAAGCCACGCGCCTGATTCCCAGCGTTTCCGAAGCGGCCATCATCTCCACCTGCAATCGAACCGAACTGTACCTGTCACTCGATCCGCGCAACGAAGACGCCGTTCGGCACTGGCTGGCGAGCACGCGTCAGATAGGCATGAGCGAACTGGCGAGTATGGCCTATGGCCACTGGGACCAGGAAGCCGCCCGTCATCTGATCCGGGTCGCCTCGGGTCTGGATTCTCAGGTGCTGGGTGAACCTCAGATCATGGGTCAGGTGAAGTCAGCCTACGAGCAGGCACGCAGCGCCGGCACCCTCGGACCTGAACTCAGCCTGCTGTCCCAGATTACCCTGTCCACGGCAAAACGTGTTCGCACCGACACCGGAATTGGCCGCAACCCGGTGTCGGTCGCTTATGCAGCTGTGGTCATGGCGCAACAGATCTTCAGCGACCTGAAAAACACCAAAGCACTGCTGATCGGCGCAGGCGATACCATTCAGAACGTCGCAGAGCACCTGCACGAAGTCGGGATCGCTGGCATGGCCATCGCCAATCGGACCCTGGCGAATGCAGAAACTCTCGCAGCAAAGTATGACGCTGTGCCGATGCAGCTGACTGAAGTTGCCGGCCAGCTGGTCAACTACGACATCGTTGTGTCGTCCACCGGCAGTTCCCTGCCCGTGGTCGGCAAAGGCGCGCTGGAGGCGGCCATCAAGCAGCGACGGCACAAACCGATTTTCATCGTCGACATTGCTGTGCCACGCGACGTCGAGCCTGAAGCCGCCGAGCTACCGGACGTTTATCTGTTCACTATCGACGACCTCACCGAAATCATCGAAAACAACGTCAAACAGAGACGCGCCGCGGCTGACGAAGCTGAAGTGCTGGTTGAAGACGGTGCTAACCACTACCTGCGTGAACGCCGCGCCCACCACAGCCAGGGTATTCTGAAACGGTTTCGCGATCGTGCCGGTGCCATTCAGCAACAGGAACTGGAACGCGCCTTGAGATCTTTAAAAAAAGGCGATGATCCGGAACTGGTGCTCGCTGCCATGAGTCGCAGCATCACCAACAAGCTGATCCACACCCCGACAACGGCAATTCGCAACGCGGCCGCAGATGGCAGGGCAGACCTGCTCGAATATCTGAAAACGCTCTACCAGTTGGACTGAACCCAATGAGTCTTTCCCCGAGCATGATGGCCAAGCTGTCTGCCCTGACCGATCGTTTCGAAGAAGTAGGCGCACTGCTGTCAGACCCCGAGGTCATGGCGGACCGTGATCAGTTCACCGCGCTGTCTCGCGAATTCTCCGAACTCGACCCGGTGATCGCGTGCTTTCGACGCTACGAGGACCTCGGCACAGAACGCAGGGACAGCGAACTGCTCAGCAAAGATGAAGATGCTGACATTCGCGAAATGGCGACCGAGGACCTCACTCGAGTCAATGCAGCGCTGGAAAGTACTGAAAAAGACCTTAAAACCCTGCTGCTGCCAAAAGATCCGAACGACAGCTCTAACGTTTTCCTGGAAATACGTGCCGGCACAGGTGGTGACGAAGCGGCCATTTTTTCCGGTGATCTGTTTCGCATGTACAGCAAGTTCGCCGAACGGCGCGGCTGGCATATGGAGGTCCTTAATGCCCGCGCCGGCGATCATGGCGGCTACAAGGAAATCATCAGCCGAGTTACCGGCCAGGACGTCTATTCTCAGCTGAAATTTGAATCCGGAGCGCATCGGGTACAGCGGGTACCTGAAACCGAATCTCAGGGCCGAATCCATACCAGCGCCTGCACGGTGGCGGTCATGCCGGAAGTGGCTGAAATTGATGCAATCGAAATCAGCAAAAACGACATCCGTGAGGACACTTATCGCGCCTCTGGAGCAGGTGGCCAGCACGTCAACAAAACCGACTCAGCCATTCGCCTTACCCATCTGCCTTCCGGCATTGTGGTGGAGTGTCAGGACGAGCGTTCGCAACATAAAAATCGCGCCCGCGCTATGTCGCTGCTGCAGGCCAAACTGCTGGATGTCGCCCAGACAGCACAGCAGGCCGAACAGGCGGAAGCCCGTAAAAGCCTGGTTGGCAGCGGCGATCGTTCAGAGCGGATCCGCACCTACAACTTTCCCCAGGGCAGAGTCACCGATCATCGGATCGGGCTGACCCTCTACAAGCTCGACGAAGTCATGGAAGGCGCACTTGATCATGTGGTGTTGCCTCTTGTTCAGGAACATCAGGCCGACCAGCTCAAAACTCTGGGCGAATCGGCGTGAGCACAGTCGGCGCCTGGCGCAGTAGCCATGCCGATCTCGACCGCCTGGACCTGGATGTGCTGCTCGGCCACACGCTGAAGCTCGCTCGCAGCCAGCTCATCGCCTTTCCAGAAAGAACTCTTTCCTGTGCTGATCAGGAGAATCTGAACAACAGCGTGCAACGGCTACGACAGGGCGAACCCATCGCTTACATCACCGGCCACAAAGAATTCTATTCGCTGGATTTCACAGTTTCACCGGCGGTACTGATCCCACGCAGCGATACTGAGTGTCTGGTAGAAGCAGCGCTGGCCAGACTCTCATCAGCCGACCGGGTGCTGGATCTGGGTACTGGCAGCGGCATCATCGGTATCTGCCTGGCCCGATACGGTAATGTCCGAGTCAGCGCCAGTGACGAAAGCGATGCAGCTGTGGATATCGCCAGAGAAAATGCCCGGCGCCTGGGCGTGGACATGGAATTTCTGCTCGGCAACTGGTTTGAGCCGGTAACCGGGCGATACTCGATGATAGTCAGCAACCCCCCATACATTGCCGCCAACGACGCTCATCTGCCAGCGCTGAACTACGAACCCAGCCAGGCCTTGATCAGCGGACCTTGCGGCCTGAACGACCTTGAGCACATCTGTCATAAAGCGTCCGGGTATCTGTTGCGCCATGGCTGGCTGCTGTTGGAACATGGTTCTGATCAGAGTGCCTCAGTGCGCGCTCTGCTGACCGACTCAGGATTTACTGAAATTTGCACCCTGCGCGATCTGAGCGGTCATGAACGGGTGACCGCTGGACAGTGGCCGGGCTGAAATAAAAAAGAGGGCAGACAGGGCATGAACGACCACCAGCTGCTGCGCTACAGCCGTCAGATAATGTTGCCGGAGGTGGACATTGCCGGTCAGCAGGCCCTGGTTGATGCCACCGTGGTCATCATCGGCCTCGGTGGATTAGGTGCACCGGCCGCACTCTATCTGGCCGCCGCCGGTATCGGCAGGCTGGTGCTGGTGGACCACGATGAAGTGGAACTCTCAAACCTGCAGCGCCAGATCATTCATCAGCAGAGCGACATCGGCAAACGCAAGGTCGACTCCGCCGCGGCCAGCGTGCACGAGCTGAATCCTGAAGTGGCGGTAGAAACTGTTCACGCCCGCCTCGATACCACTGGCTTCGAGTCTCTATTCAGCACGGCCAGTGCTGTTGTCGATGCAACAGACAATTTTAGCAGCCGATATCAGATCAATCAGGCCTGCTGGCAGGCGCAGGTACCGCTGGTGTCAGCCGCCGCGATTCGCTGGGAAGGACAGATATCGGTATTTGATCCGCGCACGAACGCTTCACCCTGTTATCAGTGCCTCTATCCGAGCGGTGATGATGCTGCTCTGAATTGCGCTGAAAACGGCGTGATCGCGCCTCTAGTCGGAATCATCGGTACCTGCCAGGCGCTGGAAACCATTAAGGTGCTGACCGGTGCCGGTGAATCTCTGGTCGGCTATCTGCTGTTCCTTGACGGCCTGCGAATGGAGTGGCGCAAACTCAAACTGCCAAAAGATCCCCAGTGCGCTACCTGTTCAGGCTGAGCCCATATACTCTAGCCAGTGATTCCAGAACGTCCTCGCTGACCCGTCCGAGATCTCGATTCTCAATCTGATCCGGACCTAACAGATCAGCAACCTGCACAACTTCCATCCCCTGAAGACCACACGGGTTGATCCGACTGAACGGCTCCAGATCCATGTTCACATTGAGACTCAGGCCGTGATACGAGCAACCGCGCCGCACCCGCAGGCCCAGTGACGCGATCTTTGCCCCGTCGACGTAGACGCCAGGCGCATCTGATCGCGGCGCAGCAGCTATCCCATAGTCCGCCAGAGTTTCAGTCACTGCCTGTTCAATTCCACTGACAAGTCCTCTCACGGTCAACTGCAGCCGTCTCAGATCGAACAGCAGGTAAGCGACCAGTTGACCAGGACCGTGATAGGTCACCTGACCACCACGGTCTGACTGAACCACAGGAATATCGCCGGGCATGAGCAGATGCTCTGCTTTCCCCGCTTGTCCCTGGGTGAAAACCGGCTCGTGTTCGGTCAACCAGATTTCATCGGGAGTATCACCATCGCGCTGATCGGTGAAGTCCCGCATAGCCGCAAACACATCCTGATAGGTTGTGCGGCCGAGACCGACCACCCGGGTCAGCGTGCTCACAGCACCATCTTCACCCGCGGATTAAGCCGCAGTTCGTTGTGCAGAGCCTGCAATTGCGGTTCGCCGGTAGCGCAGATCACCATTCGCACGGAGCAATAGGCGCCCTGCCGGCTGTGCACCAGCTCCACTGTCTCTTCACTGAAATCCGGATCGTGGCGTTTGACCACCTCAACTACCTGATCACGAAGCTGTTCGTGGTGGTCGGCAATCACTCGAATCGGATAGTGCGGCTGGGGAAACTCCAGTTTCGGGGCATCAGTCACTTGAAATGAAGCCGACGAAAAACAGGTACGCTGCGTCCCAGAGCCGGGAGAAGAAACCGGATTCTTCTACGGTATCAAGAGCCACCAGCGGCGCGCTGTAGACCAGTTCATCGTAGAGCATCAGGCGGAGCTCACCCAGCTCAGCGCCGGATTCGAATGGTGCTTCTATTACTTTCGGCAACACCATCTCAGCCTGCAGATCGTCATAGTGTCCACGCGGAATGGTGACCGCAACATTGTCGGCCACTCCCAGCTCCACGGTATCCTGAGCGCCGTACCACAGTTCAGCAGTTTTCAACGGCACAGCAGCTTCATAGAGCTGCTGCGTCTCAAAGTAGCGGAAGCCGTATGACAATAGCTTCTGACTTTCCCGCATCCGAGCCTCTTCGCTGTCGGTGCCCATCACCACAGAAATAAGCCGCATGTCGCCGCGCAGCGCTGACGCCACAAGACAGAATCCGGCTGCGCTGGTGTGGCCGGTTTTCACGCCGTCGACCGTCTTGTCACGCCACAGCAGGCGGTTACGATTTGGCTGCTCGATATCATTGAAAGTAAAAGACTTCTCCGAATAGATCGCATAATGCTCCGGATGATCTTTGATCAGCGAGATGGTCAACTTCGCCAGATCCCAGGCAGACGTCCAATGATCATCGTCCGGCAATCCGGTGGCGTTAACAAAATGGCTATCGGTCATGCCCAGCAGCGCTGCCTGCTGATTCATCATGTCCGCGAATGCAGTTTCACTGCCGGCTATATGCTCCGCGACTGCGATACTGGCGTCATTACCGGACTGGATAATGATGCCGTTGAGCAGATCGTGCAGCGGTACGGTAGTGCCTTCACGAATGAACATCCGCGAGCCGGGCGTTTTCCAGGCTTTCACACTGATCGGCACCTGATCGTCTATGCTGATCCGGCCGGCCTCCAGCTCTACCGTCGCGATGTATCCGGTCATGATTTTGGTCAGGCTCGCAGGCGGCAGCGTTTCGCGGGCGTTGTGCTCGACAAGCACCTCCCGCGTATCCGCATCAATGAGCAGATAAGAACTGGCGGCAACGCTGGGTGGCGGCGGAATAATAGGCGCCTGAGAGGATTCGGCGAACGCCTGGACCCCAGCAAGGCTGAGCAGTAACGGACCGAACAATCGGCTGGCGCTAATGGAAATGCGGTCAAACAAGAGTTGTTTTCTCATCCGGAAATTTAAGCCTGGGAGTTTACCACCCCGGTTCGGGCGCGCACGCCCCATGTCATCAGTGGGGCAATATCAACGGCTCAGCGAGCGCTGCTGAACTCATGGTCTGCTGGACTGCGGCCGCTTCACTACGGCCTTTGACGGGTCCGATGCGAACCCGATAGAGGCTATCGCCCGGTACTTTAACAACAAAAGCCGGTTGACCGGTGAGCTGCTCGACCCGGGCCTTCAGCGCATCTGCGGCTGATAAACTGGCAAAGGCACCTGCCTGCAGATAGATGTCACGGCCCGGTTCTAGAATCTCCACCCTGACTCGGGCAGTCCCTGAACCCTCGAATCCGAGCTTAACGGCTGCGGCATAAGACAGATCAATGATCCGATCGTCATGGAACGGGCCGCGGTCGTTGATCCGAACGACGGTAGATCGACCGTTTGTCAGGTTTGTGACCGAAGCAAACGCGGGGATTGGTAGTGTTCGATGCGCGGCGGTCAGCGCAAACATATCGAATGGCTCTCCACTGGAAGTCCGCCGGCCATGGAACTTGCGGCCGTACCAGGAGGCCAGCCCCTCAGCCGAATACCCCCGGCTGGTTGCCATGAGTCGATAGGTCTTACCGGCGACGGTATAGGTTGACGGATTACCGTAACGACTGCGAGATTCTTCGACCACCTCTGGATCCGGCAGGTTGGCCAGACCCTGGGGGACGGTGAGTGGCGGACCATCTTTGGGTGCCTGTTGCACCGGGCTGGAGCCAGGCACCTGACAACCCGTCATGAACAGAACAACCGCCAGCGCCGGGAGCGCGAAACTTTTGCTCTTCATGTTTGCTGGATCTTCACGGACTGCGCAGACAACGCCGCTTGCCTGGCTTCGAGGATCAACTGCGCCAACTGGTGAACGGCGAGCGAATAAAGGCGGCTGCGGTTATAGCGAGTGATGACATAGAAATTCTGCAGCCCCAGCCAATACTCGGCATCGTCTTCCAATGCCATCCGGAACAGAGCTGCCGACTGCTGCGGGTCCAGATCACCCACTTCCAGACCGAGTGCTGCCAGAGAAGCAACTGTCTGTTCGGGTTCCAGCGTGCTGTTGGCGAGCGCCTCCAGGCTGACCATGTCCGCTTCCGGACTCAGCGTGACCAGCTCCACGGTGGATTGTCCTGAACGCCAGCCGTGAATGTGGAAGTAGTTGGCCACGCTGCCAATAGCATCCGTCTCGCTGGTCCAGATATCCCGCAACCCATCGCCATCGAAATCCACTGCGTAAGCACGGAAACTGGAGGGGATAAACTGGCCATAGCCCATTGCACCGGCATAAGAGCCGTTGAGGCTGAGTGGGTCTTTGTTTTCTTCCCGTGCCAGCAGCAGAAACTCGGTCAGTTCCCGCCGGAAAAAATCTGCCCGGGATCTACCGGTGTCTGTCGGATAATCGAACGCCAGGGTCGCCAGCGCATCCACAACCCGAAAGCTGCCAACAATCCTGCCATAACGGGTTTCAACCCCGATGATGGCCACCACATACTCCGGCGGCACACCAAATTGGGCTTCAGCCCGCGCCAGCGTGTCAGCATTCACCTCCCAGAATTCCAGACCCTGGCTGATACGCGGTTCTTTGAGAAAGATCTGCCGGTATTCATGCCACTTCAGGGTTTTCTCCGCCGGTCGCGACATGGCTTTGCGAATGCTCTCTTTCCGCTCGGCTTTGCTGAACAGAGCCAGCAGTTGTGCTTCATCAAAAGCATGTTCCCGGACCAATTCGTCAATGTAGTCCAATACATCTTCGCGCATCGTGTAGTCGGCATAAGCCGATCCATACAGAGTAGTCGCGGTGAGACCGAGAACAACAAGACATCGGAACAGCACTGTCCGTAGATTCATTCCTGACATATGGTTCGACACAACTCCGTATTCGTCTTTACCGGGATCGATGGGTACGAACAGACATAATGATGCCAAAGCCCGCCATCAGGGTAATCGCCGATGTGCCGCCATAGCTCACCAGCGGCAAGGGTACGCCAACGACCGGCAGAAGACCGCTGACCATGCCGATGTTGACAAAAACATAGACAAAAAAGGTCAGCGTCAGTGCGCCTGCCAGCAACCGGCCAAAGGTGCTCTGTGCCTGCACAGCAATCATCAGACCTCGGGCAATGACGATCAGATACAACGCCAGCAGGCCGAGGATCCCGACCAGACCCAGTTCTTCGCCGACCACGGCGATGATGAAGTCAGTCTGGCTCTCTGGCAGAAACTCCAGATGACTCTGAGTTCCCTGAAACAGCCCTTTGCCCCAGACTCCCCCGGAGCCGATGGCCGTGGTTGACTGGATGATGTTCCAACCGGCGCCCAGCGGATCGCTCTGTGGATCAAACAGGGTGAGAATCCGTTGCCTCTGATAATCCTGCAGCGCATACCACAGACCCGGCGCCGCCACAGCCAGACTGAGACCGGCATAGAGTATCCAGCGCCAGTACAGACCGGCTAGAACCAGGACCGCAACTCCCGCTCCCGCCACCAGAATACCGGTACCGAGATCCGGCTGGCGGATGATACAGGCTGCAGGAATCGCGATGATCAGCAGGGCCACACAAACGTCTTTGAACCGTGGCGGCAGTGGCCGGTCGTGAAAATACCAGGCAACCATCATCGGCACTGCAATTTTCATCAGCTCCGAAGGTTGAAAACGGGGCAGTCCGGGAATATCCAGCCAACGCTGAGAACCTTTCACCTCAACCCCTATCAGCAGCACCAGCACCAGCAGCACCACACCCCCGACGTAAACAAATGGTGCCCAGCGAAGGTAGAACGACGGCTGCAGCTGAGCGGCAGCGAACAACGCAATGAACGCGATCCCCATGCGAATCAGCTGATTACCGAAGACGTCCATGTCTCTGTTGACTGCACTGAACAGAACAACCAGTCCGTAACAGACAATGGCAATTAGCAAACACAGAAACAGCGGATCGAGATGGACTCTGAGCAACGTAGCGCCCGCTGAGCCCGAGCCTGCAGACGGCAGAGTCCGAACAAAATCCTGACTACTCATTTTGCCGCCAGCTGCGGTAGCAGATAGGCGTCCAGAACTTCACGCGCAACTGGCCCCGCGACAGAGCTGCCGCCACCGCCGTTTTCAACCAGCACCGCCAGCGCGATCACCGGGTTGTCCGCCGGTGCAAAAGCGATGAACCAGGCATGTTTGCGGTTGAATTCATCCAGCTCTTCTTCGTCGTACTCTTCGCCCTGGCGAATTTCCACGACCTGAGCCGTGCCGGATTTTCCCGCCATGCGGTAGTCGATACCGCGGCCAATGTAAGCCCACGCAGTACCATTCTGGCCATAGCCTTTGTTACCCCGGTGCACGACATCTTCCATGGAATCCACCATGAGCTCCCAGTCTTCCGGGCTCAAGCCCTGAACCGGTTCAGGCGCCGGCAGCGGATCAAGCTCCACCAGTGCTCTGTTGCTCTCAAGCAGCATGCGCGGGCGCACCACACGGCCACGATTCGCCAGGATCGCCGAAACAGTCGCCAGTTGCAGCGGCGTCACCAGCAGATCGCCCTGGCCGATCCCAAGATTCACAGTATCACCCGGGTACCAGACCTGACCTTTGACGCCCTGCTTCCAGATAGGGTCCGGCAACAGGCCCGAACTGGCCAGGGAAATATCTTCAGCCAGATTCTGACCCAGCCCGAATTGAGCCGCAAACGGCGCCAGTCGGGCAATGCCGATCCGGCTAGCCAGGTCATAAAAATACACATTGGAAGAGCGGTAAATTGCCCGGTTCAGATTAACGACCCCCTGGCCTCCGGAATTCCGCGCGGTCCAGCTCCAGTCCCGATAGATACGCTCCTGATTCGGCAATTTGAACCAGCCTTTATCTTCGATATGTTCTGACCAGTTGGTCTCACCGGACGCGATACCCGCCAGTCCAACGATGGGTTTGAAGGTCGAACCAGGCGCATATTGTCCGTTGATGGCGCGGTTGAACAGCGGCTTATCACGCGAGTTCAGCAACGCACTGTAGGTCTCCCCGGTCATCCCGCTGATGAACAGATTCGGGTCATAGCCAGGATTACTGACCATCGCCAGCACACCACCGCTGCGAGGATCGAGGGCAACCACAGCACCTCGACGACCACCGAGCGCCGCAGACGCAGCAATCTGCAGCCGATGATCAAGATGCAGGGTAATGTCTTTACCCGAAACGGGGGGGTTAATCTCCAGTACCTGGCGAATCCGCCCGTGAGCGTCGGTTTCTACCTGCTGATAGCCCACCTGGCCGTGCAGCGAGTTTTCATAGAACCGTTCCACACCCCGGCGACCCAGGTAACGGGTCGCGCTGTAGCTCACCGGATCCAGGCGCTGCAGATCTTCCTCTGTCACACGCCGCACAGATCCGACCGCGTGCGCGAACAGCGAGGCACTGTTAGCCGGATAGCGGCGCACGAGTTCGGTAACAATTTCAACGCCTGGCAATCGATGGCGCTCTACCGCAAGACGGGCAATCTCAGCTTCGCTGAGGATTTCTTTCAGAGTGACCGGCTCGAACGGTCGACGTCGCCGCTTCAGACGACGTTCGTAGCCCTCAAGTTCTTCGGCATCGAGACCTACAAGTTGATTCAATCGCGCCAGCAGCGCTTCCATGTCATCCACCCGCTCGCGCACCAGCGCCAGAGAATAGATTGTGGTGTTGTCTGCCAGCAGCACGCCGTTGCGGTCATAAATCAGTCCCCGTGGCGGCGCCAGCGGTTGCACCTGAATCCGATTTTCATCGGAGCGGGTCTGATAGGTCTCAAACTCCCAGACCTGCAGCTGCACCAGCCGAGTCACCAGCACAGCGATCAGCAGTACGGCGATGGTAAACAGCAGCGCGACGCGCGCGCCAAAGCTCTGGCGCTCGCGCAGTGGATCATTAAAAGAAATTGAACGGGCCATGTCAGGCGCGATGATAGGGGTGGCCGGACAGCAAGGTCCAGGCACGGTAAAGCTGCTCGGCGATCATCACCCGCACCAGCCCATGGGGAAATGTCATCGCCGAGAGCGACAGCTGTTCATTCGCTCTTGTCAGGCAGGATGCATCCAGACCGTCCGCACCGCCAACCAGAAGAACCACATCACCTCCGGTCATCCGCCAGTCAGCCATTCGCTGCGACAGTTTCTCGGTACTGAGTTTCGTCCCCAGCACATCGAGTGCGACCACATGGTCGCGCGATGACACCTTGGCGAGAAGTCTGGTCGCCTCTTCAGCCCTTAGCTTCGCAGGCGGCTGGCCGCGACGCTGCGCCGGTGCAATTTCAATCAATTCCAGCGCAGACTCTCTGGGCAGGCGCCGGGCATATTCATTGAAGCCGGTTGTGATCCAGTCATCCAGGCGGGTGCCAACCGCAACCAGTTTGAGTTTCAAGGCTTTTTCACCAGACGCTCAGGGCTGTTAACCAGACGCTCAGGGCTGTCCACCAGTCGCTCAGGGCTGTCCACAGCCGGCTCAGGGCAGCGTTTCGGAATCACCGGGCATCTGCGTCCAGAGCCGTTCCAGATCGTAGAATTCGCGGGCTTCGCTACCCATGACGTGCACGAGCACATCGCCCAGGTCGACAAGGACCCATTCGTTAGTTTCCCGGCCTTCGACACCACGCACTCTCTCACCGCCCGCTTTGGCGGCTTCCACAACGCTATCAACAAGGGATTTGACGTGGCGATTCGAAGTGCCACTGGCAATGATCATGTAGTCCGCGATGTCTGTAAGACTGGCAACTGGAAGGGTCACAATGTCGCGGCCTTTGATATCTTCCAGTGCGTTGATGACGAGGTCACTCAGCGCTTCAGGGGTCACTGACTACTCCGTACAAATTGTGCTGCCTAATATAAGTGGCAACCGCACCCGGGAGCAAATGATCTGCCGTCTTGCCGGACAGCAACAGCCCCCGGACCTCAGCGGCGGAGATCGGCAACATCTGCTGTTCCAGAATCACTACCGAACCCGATTTCTCCCCGGACAATGCCGGCACCTGCCGTTGGCGGGTGAATTCCTGCATGTCTTGATCCAGCTCGCTGAGATGGCCTGGTCGATGCACAACAACCAGATTGGTTAATTCAGCCACCCGCTCCCAGCGATACCAGCTTGTCAGCAGTCGATAGGCATCCCAGCCAATCACCCAGCCAATCGGCTGTTCAGGGTGTGCGAGCCGCAGCGCCTCGAGCGTCTCAACGGTATAGGAGGGACCACGACGATGGATCTCCCGGTCATCGGCCACAAGCTGCGGCTCGGAGCCACAGGCGAGCTGCAGCATTTCCCAGCGCTGCTCGACACTGGCACCGGTATCTTTGCGATGAGAAGGACGAGCCGACAGAACCAACCGCAGCTGGTTCAGTTGCAGAGCATCACAGACCGTCCGGGCAGCATGCAGATGGCCATTGTGAATCGGGTCGAACGTGCCGCCGTACAGACAGATCAACGGCGGCGAATCTCTCCAGCGCCGAGCACCACAAATTTCTGCGATGTCAGCCCCTCCAGTCCGACTGGACCCCGAGCATGAAGCTTGTCCGTGGAAATTCCCACTTCCGCACCGAGCCCAAATTCAAAGCCATCGGCAAACTGGGTGGAGGCATTCACCATTACCGTTGCTGAGTCCACCTCCGCCAGAAAGCGTCGGGCATTGGCATAGTTGGCAGTGACAATGGTGTCGGTATGCTGAGAACCATAGTCATTGATGTGGGTAATCGCTGCATCGAGGTCTTCGACCACTCGAACCGCGAGGGTCGGACCGAGATATTCGGCAGACCAGTCCTGTTCGGTTGCCGGCTCAGCTGTAATCAGCACTCGGGTCTGATCACAGCCTCGCAGCTCAACACCTGCTGCCTGAAACTGTTCGGCCAGCAGCGGCAATATCTCCGCGGCGATCGGCTGCGCGACCAGCAGTGTCTCCAGCGCATTGCAGACCGCGTACTTTTCAGTTTTGGAGTTCACCGCGATGGCGACCGCCATCTGCAGATCGGCCTGCGCATCGACATAAACATGACAGATGCCATCTAAATGTTTGATCACAGGAATCGTCGACTCGCGGCTGACCCGCTCAATCAGTCCGTAACCGCCTCTAGGCACTATCACATCCACACAATCATTCAGCTTCAGCAGTTCGCCCACCGCGTCCCGATTGGTGGTGTTCACCAGATGCACAACACCGGCCGGCAGACCGGCTTCAGCAAGACCTGCCTCAATACACTGAGCCACAGCTCTGTTGGACTCTATTGCCTCCGAACCCCCGCGCAGAATGCAGGCGTTGCCGGACTTGATGCACAGGCTGGCCGCATCGGCTGTCACATTCGGGCGGCTTTCATAAATAATGCCGATCACCCCGAGCGGCACGCGCATCCGGCCAACCTGGATGCCCGTTGGTCGATAGGCCAGGTCGGTGATTTCCCCTACCGGATCAGGAAGTTTATCGATCTGCAGCACACCTTCGATCATTCGATCGATGGCTGCGTCATCGAGCAGCAGGCGATCGATGAGGGGTTGATCGATGCCGTTGGTCGCAGCCTTCTCCATATCGATCGCATTGGCGGCTTTCAGCCGCTCACGCTGGCCGTCGATCGCAGCGGCAATCGCCTGTAGAGCCGCTGATTTGGCATCGGTCGGCGCGGCTGCAATAGCCCGCGAGGCGGCTCGCGCAGCCTGTCCAACGCTGCGCATGTAGGCGCCGATGTCCTGGGCGCTGGCTTCGTCTGTGTTCAGCGCGGTGACGGTGTTCGTCATGACTGGGTTCGGTATCGCAAAGGGGGAGCGATTATATGCTGGTTACTCAGCGGGTCCAAAGTGGCATTCGAAGGGCTGTTTGGTGTTATGCGCAGGTTAGTTTACGTCGTCGCATGTTCGGGGTTAGGTGATTGATCGATACTGCCCGTGTGCTGAGGGGGTCGGAGTAACTGATCTGTGCTGCCCGTGTGCTGAGGAGGCCGGAGTAATTGATCTGTACTGCCCGTGTGCTGAGGGGCTGGGGGATGCTCCCGGCGCCTCGCTCAGGTCCTCCGGACTGCCCTCGACTACGAAACTTGCCCCTGTCGGGTCAATTTCGCTCTCTCGGCTTCGCTACACGGCTTCGTAAGCATCCCCCAGCCCCTCAGCACACTATGTTTTCCTATGGCCTAACACTTTCAAAATGTGGATGTATCCAGCGGCAAACTGCGATCTTGAGCCTTCGGAGCGCAGAGGTTGTTTGAGGCACCGTGAAGCGAGACTGAGAACGGCAAATTGACCCGCAGGCCTGATAAGCCTGTTCAAGCAGCGATAGAAAAAGCTTCAGCCTCGAAGCTTGGTAATCAACCGCCGCAACTCCTGCAACCGCTCCCGCGGCAACTGCAGCTGCAGCAGCGACTGCTTGATTTCCGGTTCGATCGGCAGCAGTTCAGCCAGTCGCCAGCCCACAGAACGCGCGTCGTCGAGATCGATGTTCAGTGCCAGCTTGCGCACTTCAGGATGCAGATTGAGCTCCAGCAGCAGATCAACCAGTTCCTGATGGTCCGCAGTGATCGCAACGTCCGGCTCTTCGGGCAGAAAGGCAACCTCACCGATCAACAACAGATCCGACTGCTCCCAGGTGTCATAAACCCGGAATTTACGGCCGCCCTCGATGGTAATTCCGAGACGGCCGCTGGAGAGCTGGTTGAAATCAACGATGCGCGCTTCGGTGCCAATCTCGAAAGTCTCCGGCTGGCCGCCGTCGCGGCCTTTGCGGATCAGAGTGACACCAAAGCTGCTGCCTTCGCGCATGCAGCGGCTGACCAGGTCGAGATATCGGGGTTCGAATATCTGCAGCGGCAGCCTACCGCCCTGAAACAACACGGTGTTGAGCGGAAACAGCGGCAGATCGGTTCTCGCTGGAGATGTCGAGCTCATCACGCCACTGTACACACCCGCTCGCGCTTTGCGTAGCCGACCACTAGACTTGCCCGATGGAATGGCTGCAAATCATCACCCTGGCATTACTACAGGGCATCACCGAATTTTTACCGATCTCCAGCTCCGCTCATCTGATTCTTCCCGCCCAACTCACAGACTGGCCGGACCAGGGTTTGGCCTTCGACGTAGCTGTGCATCTTGGAACTCTGGCCGCAGTGTGCACCTACTTCCGCAACGATCTGAGCGATTACCTGACCGGCACCGTCACCAGCCTGCGGACTCTACAACGCAACTCCGCCAGCGAAGAGGTTATGAAACTTGCCCTGGCTACGGTCCCCGTGGTCCTGTGCGGATTTCTGCTGAAAGACTGGATCGAGAACTCGTTGCGGACTGTGCAGGTTATTGCCGGGACGACCATTTTCTTCGGCATTCTGCTGGCGTTAGCAGATCGTCGGCACGGCGAGACGCAAAACGTGAGTTTCCAGGCGGCGCTGGTGATCGGTGTTTGTCAGGTGCTGGCTCTGATTCCGGGCACCTCGCGTTCCGGGATCACAATCACTGCGGCACTATGGCTGGGACTGAGCCGCACCACGGCGGCACGCTTTTCGTTTCTGCTGGCTATCCCGACTATTGCCGGAGCCGCTCTGCTGACAACCCTTGATCTGCAACAGCAGCCTGAGCCCGTCGACTGGCTGTCGCTGGCCGCAGGAGCTGCTCTGGCGGGCATCAGCGCATATCTGTGTATCAACGCGTTCATCCGGCTGGTCGAACGCACAGGAATGATGCCCTACGTCTACTACCGGCTGTTGCTGGGCGCGACACTGCTGATCTTTATCGCTTATTGATAGTTCGACCCCAGATCACCCGAGCCGGGACTGCTTTAATCCCGACTGACTGAAGCGCTGAAGCAGGTCCAGGTCGCTAGAACGGAATATCGTCGTCGAAGTCGTCCGCATCTGAAAGCGTTGGCGCATTGTCCTTCGGACCGGGCGCATTGCCCTGGCTCGGCTGAGAGCGCTCGAAACCAGAAGGCGCTCCGCCCGTATCGCCGCTGCCACCTCGTCCGTCGAGCATCTGCAGCTCTCTGGCCATGACTTCAGTGCGATATTTTTTCTGGCCGTCCTGCTCCCAACTGCTGGTACGCAGGCTGCCTTCAATGTAAACCTTCGAGCCTTTCTTCAGGTACTCGCCGGCTATTTCAGCCAAGCGGGCAAAACACACGACATTGTGCCATTCGGTGCGCTCCTGCTGCTCACCGGACTGGCGATCGCGCCAGCTCTCGGTGGTGGCCACACTGAAGTTGCACACGGCGCTGCCACCGCCTTGGGTATAACGGGTTTCCGGGTCTCTGCCCAGATTGCCGATAAGAATGACTTTGTTGATCCCCCGGGCCATAACCACTCTGCTGATCGTCTATTGAAGGGGCGCCAGTCTAGCCTATTACGGGTCTAAATCGCACCTGCAGACGCTCACCCGAGAATAAGTGATCACACAGCTTGAGCTTAAGATTTTTCCCGTTTACCTTGGCGGGTTTCTCCTCAGGAAAGTCCCCGTGGAAACCATCTCCGTACGCGGTGCTCGCACCCACAATCTCCAGAACGTGAATCTGGATATTCCGCGGGACAAGCTGATTGTGATCACCGGCCTGTCAGGCTCAGGAAAGTCATCGCTGGCTTTCGATACCCTGTACGCCGAGGGCCAGCGACGCTACGTGGAATCGCTGTCCGCCTATGCCCGCCAGTTTCTGTCGATGATGGAAAAACCCGATGTCGATCATATCGAAGGGTTGTCTCCTGCGATTTCCATCGAGCAGAAATCCACTTCGCACAATCCTCGATCCACCGTCGGCACCATCACCGAAATTTACGACTATCTGCGGCTACTGTTCGCCCGCGTCGGCGAACCCCGCTGCCCACATCACGATGAGCCGCTCGATGCTCAGACGGTCAGTCAGATGGTGGATCAGGTGATCGAGAAATTCGCCGGCGACGAAAAACGCATCATGATCCTGGCGCCCATCGTCAACGAACGAAAAGGCGAACACCTGCATGTTTTTCAGGAACTGATCAGTAACGGCTTCATCAGGGCCCGGATCAACGGTCTCGTTGTGGATCTCGACGATGCGCCGGCGCTCGATAAAAATAAAAAGCATACGATCGAAGCGGTTGTTGACCGTCTTCGAATCAAGACCGATATCCAGCAGCGCCTCGCCGAGTCGTTCGAAACCGCACTCGAACTGACCGACGGACTGGCAAGAGTCGCGGACATGGACCAGCAGGACGCTGAGGAACTGGTGTTCTCCGCGCGCTTCGCCTGTCCGATCTGTGGCTACAGCATTTCGGAGCTGGAGCCGCGGATGTTCTCTTTCAATAATCCGGCCGGCGCATGCACCGAATGTGACGGTCTCGGGGTAAAGCAGTTTTTCGATCCGGCTCTGATAGTTCAGGATGAAGAACTGTCATTGGCCGAAGGCGCTATTCGGGGATGGGACCGTCGTAACGTCTACTATTTTCACATGCTGTCTTCGCTTGCCGGCCACTACGGCTTCGATGTCGAAGCCCCCTTCTCAAAACTCAGCAAAAAACACCGCAAAGCGATCCTCTCGGGCAGCGGCAGCGAACGGATAGATTTCAGCTACGTCAATGACCGCGGCGACGTTATCCAACGCACCCATCGTTTTGAGGGTGTATTGCCCAATATGGAGCGTCGGTACCACGAGACTGATTCGACGATGGTGCGGGAAAATCTGCAGAAATATCTGCGAGTGCGGCATTGCCCCGAGTGCGATGGCACCCGGCTGCGTCAGGAGTCGCGGCATGTGTTCATCGGCGGCAGCAATCTGCCGTCGGTGACCTCTGGATCTGTCGAACTGACACTCAAATATTTCAAAGGCCTGAAGCTCAAAGGTCGTCGGGGAGAAATCGCTGACAAGATTGTCAAAGAGATCCGGGCAAGGCTGCAGTTTCTGGTGGATGTCGGTCTGAACTATCTGACCCTCGATCGCAGTGCCGATACGCTGTCAGGCGGCGAAGCGCAGCGCATCCGGTTGGCGAGCCAGATTGGTGCTGGTCTCGTTGGTGTGATGTACATACTCGATGAACCCTCGATCGGTCTGCATCAGCGTGACAACGCACGGCTGCTGAAAACGCTCACGCACCTTCGAGACCTGGGCAACACGGTGCTGGTGGTAGAACACGACGAAGAAGCCATACGCCAGGCAGACCACATCATCGATATTGGACCTGGCGCCGGTGTGCATGGTGGCAAGGTAGTCGCCTCAGGCTCCATCGACGACATCCTGAAGTCAAAAAAGTCGATCACCGGCCAATATCTGTCGGGTGCCCGCAGTATCGCGGTGCCTGAAAGACGTACCGCGGCAGATCCGGCAAAAATGATCCGCATTGTCGGCGCTACCGGCAACAACCTACAGAATGTCACGGTAGAAATTCCCTGTGGCTTGCTGACCTGCGTTACCGGCGTGTCCGGTTCCGGCAAGTCGACCCTAATTAATCAGACCCTGTATCCGATCAGCGCCAACACGCTGAACAAGGCATCACAGAGCGCAGCGGACCACGAGACTATCGAAGGCATGAAGCTGCTCGACAAGGTTGTCGACATCGACCAGAGCCCAATAGGGCGGACACCACGCTCGAATCCCGCCACTTACACGGGATTATTCACCCCAATTCGGGAACTGTTCTCACAGACCCAGGAAGCGCGCGCGCGCGGCTACAAACCCGGCCGATTCAGTTTCAATGTCAAAGGCGGTCGCTGTGAAGCCTGCCAGGGTGACGGGGTCATCAAGGTGGAAATGCACTTTCTGCCGGACATCTACGTTCCCTGCGATGTCTGCAAAAGCAAACGCTACAACCGGGAAACTCTGGAAGTACGCTACAAAGGTAAGAATATCCATGAAGTCCTGGATATGACTGTCGAAGAGGGCCGGGAGTTTTTCGACGCGGTGCCGATGCTGGCCCGCAAGCTGCAGACGCTGATGGATGTGGGGCTTTCCTACATCCGCCTCGGCCAGAGTGCGACCACGCTATCTGGTGGTGAAGCGCAGCGGGTTAAACTGTCCCGGGAGCTCTCTAAACGGGACACCGGCAGAACCCTGTACATCCTCGACGAGCCCACCACCGGGCTGCATTTCCAGGACATTGCGCAACTACTGGAAGTGCTGCATCGGCTGCGTGATCACGGCAACACCGTGGTGGTGATTGAACACAATCTGGATGTCATCAAGACGGCTGACTGGATTATCGATCTGGGGCCCGAAGGTGGGTCCGGGGGCGGTCAGGTTGTTGCGGTGGGGACACCGGAGACTGTGGCTAAGAAGCGTGGGTCGCATACCGGGAAGTTTCTGAAGCCGATGCTCGCCAAGTAGCAGCGCCTGCTTCGAGCCTCGAGGTTATTCGCCTGATTGGTAGCATCGGCGTTGTTCGATTTCGGCAGCGGTGTGCCTGGGGCGTCTTTTTTCCAGTTTGGTGTTTCGCGGGACACAGGTTGCAGCACCAGGTCGCGCCTGGTGCGCTCACAGGTTGGTTTTTATTCCTCGCTCCGGCCCTCCGGGCTGCCCTCGTTGGCCGAACTTGCCTTCGATAACCCGACTACGCCCGGGCACCGGAGTCAATTCGGCCGCCTCGGCGTCGCTACACGGAACCAAAACCAACCTCCGCCCACCCCAGTCACTGCGTTGTTCAGTTGGTGGGGTTGCGGGGAAGAAGCCAACTTGGGTTCTCCTGCTGAAATGGGCTATCGCTTCAAAGACTAGAACACCCTCGAGCGGCTTGGCGGAGATTATGTTTTCCAGGCCGTGGAGTGAAACCGAATGCCGCAAATTGACTCGTTCGACAAAGTCGGACGCGGTAACTTTGCACAGTGAGGGAACCCGCGGAGCGGGTTGAACGAGGCCTGGAAAACATAATGTCTGCCAAGACTTCCGTAAATTCCTACCTCAGAACACGGCACTCAAAAAAAAAGCCGGGAATAAATCCCGGCCTTCAACAAAGTAACGCTCTTATTGGCGTCTAGAAAAGCTGTTTATCAAAGTGTTCTTATTGATCCTTTAGCTTTTTTCTTCTTCCGTTGTCTCTTCCGCTGCTACCGCCTCATCATCGAAATCTAGATCTTCTTCCTCGATGATAGGACGATCAACCAGCTCAATGAACGCCATCGGCGCGGCATCACCAGCGCGGAACCCGCACTTGAGAATACGCGTGTATCCGCCAGGGCGTTCAACGTAACGCGGGCCCAGCTCGGCAAACAGCTTACCCACAGCAGACTTGCTGCGAGTTCGGCTGAACGCCAGTCGCCTATTGGCAACTGAATCTTGTTTTGCCAGGGTTATCAGCGGCTCCGCCACCCGACGCAGTTCTTTCGCCTTCGGCAGAGTCGTTTTGATGATCTCATGCTCAATCAAAGACGATGCCATGTTGCGGAACATGGCTTCGCGATGCGAACTGGTCCTGTTCAGATGTCTGCCACTTTTACGATGACGCATTCTCGTTTACCTCTGTACTCTTTCTCGCCCCGACGGTTGCTCAGGCAACCCGCTCGTCGGTTCTCAGGCTGGCAGGTGGCCAGTTTTCCAGCCGCATGCCCAGTGACAGGCCGCGGGAGGCGAGAACGTCTTTGATTTCGGTCAGGGACTTTTTGCCCAGGTTCGGGGTCTTCAGCAGCTCAACTTCAGTGCGCTGAATCAGATCGCCGATGTAATAGATGTTTTCTGCCTTCAGGCAGTTCGCGGAACGAACGGTCAGCTCCAGATCGTCTACAGGACGGATCAGGATCGGATCGATTTCGTCCTCTTTCTCTTCGACAACGGCTTCACCTTCGCTTTCGAGGTCGACAAACACTGCCAGCTGTTGCTGAAGAATGGTCGCTGCACGACGAATCGCATCTTCAGGCTCTATGGTTCCGTTGGTTTCCAGATCCAGAACCAGTTTGTCCAGGTCAGTGCGCTGTTCTACACGAGCACTTTCGACACTGTAAGCAACTCGGCGCATGGGGCTGTAGGTCGCATCCAGACGCAGTACACCGATCGGACGGCTGTCATCTTCTTCATCCGCCTGACTGTCAACGGGCACATAACCACGTCCTCGCGTAACCCGAGCTTCTATACGGACCGCTCCATTATCATTCAGCGAACAGATCACATGGTCCGGATTTGCGATTTCGACATCCTGGGAGACCTGGAAGTCGCCGGCAGTTACCTGACCGCCGCCTTCTTTGTGCAAGCTGATGACCGCTTCGTCTTGATTATGCAGAACGACCGAAACGCCTTTGAGGTTCAGCAGGATGTCGATGACATCTTCCTGAACGCCTTCAATGGTGCTGTACTCATGCAGAACCCCATCGATCTGAACCTCGGTAACCGCACAGCCCGGCATCGAGGAAAGCAGGATCCGGCGTAACGTGTTGCCCAGGGTATGTCCGAAACCACGCTCCAGCGGCTCCAAAGTCACTCGGGCTCGGGTTGGACCCAGCTCCTGAATGTCGATATGGCGGGGGGTCAAAAACTCTGTTGCGGCATTAGCCATGTATCTACGTCTCCTTGAGCCCGATTACTTGGAGTAAAGCTCGACGATGAGGTTTTCGTTGATTTCCACAGGCAGCTCTTCGCGATCCGGCTGCCGGCGATAAACGCCTTCCATTTTGTTGGGATCCACGTCGACCCATTCGATCGGTGCCCGCTGCGCAGCAAGCTGCAGGGACGACTGAATTCTCAGCTGACCTCGTGACTTTTCGCAGATGGCAACCACATCGTCAGCTTTCACCTGATAAGAAGCGATATTGACGATCCCACCGTTCACCGACACAGCTTTGTGTGAAACAAGCTGACGGGATTCAGCACGAGTAGAGCCAAAGCCCATTCGATACACCACGTTGTCGAGACGACCTTCGAGGAGCTTCAGCAGATTTTCACCCGTCGCCCCACGCTGGCGGTCAGCTTTCTTGTAGTAGTTACGGAACTGTTTTTCCAGTACGCCGTACATTCGACGCACCTTCTGCTTCTCACGCAGCTGCACTGCATAGTCAGAAAGTCGCGGACGCCGCCCGGTGCCATGCTGGCCTGGGGGATTGTCGATACGACACTTCGAATCAATTGGGCGTACGCCACTCTTGAGGTACAGGTCTGTGCCCTCTCGACGCGACAGTTTCAGCTTCGGTCCTAAATAACGAGCCATACGTTACTTTCTCCAGATAATCTTGTTGCCGCGCCTTAAACCCGACGACGCTTCGGCGGACGGCAGCCGTTGTGCGGAATCGGCGTGACGTCGGAAATGCTGTTGATCTTCAGCCCAGCGGAATTCAGTGCTCTGACTGCAGATTCGCGCCCGGGTCCTGGGCCCTTAACGAGGACATCAACGCTCTTCATGCCCTGCTCAACGGCCACAGTAGACGCTCTCTCGCAGGCAACCTGTGCCGCGAAAGGTGTACTCTTCCGAGAACCACGAAAGCCAGAGCCTCCGGAGGTTGCCCAGCAGACCGCATTACCCTGGCGATCGGTGATGGTGATGATGGTGTTGTTGAAAGACGCGTGAATGTGCGCCACACCGTCTACCACTATTCGCTTGGTTTTCTTTTCAGCCATGCCTGTTTCCTATCTCCTGATCGGGCGTGTTGGGCCTTTGCGAGTACGCGCGTTGGTGCGAGTACGCTGACCGTGCACGGGCAGACCACGGCGATGACGGATGCCGCGATAGCAGCCCAGATCCATCAATCGCTTGATATTCATCGAGGTTTCCCGTCGCAGATCACCCTCGACCGTCAACTGCGAAATTTCGGAGCGCAGCGCATCCAGCTTGTCTTCACCCAGATCCTGAATCTTTGCATCAGGTTCCACACCCACTTTTTCGCAAAGCTGCAGTGCTGTCGTGCGCCCGATACCAAAAATGTAGGTAAGTGAAATACCTGCATGCTTGTTGTCGGGAATGTTGATACCGGCGATACGTGCCATGTATATGCTCCGTTGTTAACCCTGGCGTTGCTTGTGACGAGGTTCTGCGCTGCAGATCACTCGCACCACGCCATTCCGCTTGATAATTTTGCAGTTGCGGCAGATTCTCTTTACCGATGCTCGTACTTTCATTTCGAACCCTCTGGCCTCACGTTCCGCGTCAGCGGACCCGCGCGTTGCGGCCGATTCCTTTCAAATTAGATTTTTCCATCAGCTTGGAGTACTGACTCGACATCAGGTGCGACTGCACCTGCGACATGAAGTCCATCGCCACCACCACCACGATCAGCAGCGCAGTACCGCCCAACTGAAAAGTAATGTTGAACGCGACAATCATGAATTCTGGTAACAGACAAACCGCAGTCACATAAAGCGCACCGAACACAGTCAGACGGGTAATGACGTCGTCGATATATTTCGACGTCTGCTGACCGGGACGGATACCGGGCACATAGGCGCCCTGCCGCTTCAGGTTATCTGCCATGTCCTTCGGATCGAACATGATCGCCGTGTAGAAAAAGCTGAAAAACACAATACCGCCCGCAAACATCAGGATGTACAGCGGCTGACCGGGTGATAGCACCAGTGCGATCTGCTGTAGCCAGTCCATTCCCGGCGAATTGCCAAACCACTGCGCCATCGAAGCGGGTGCAAGCAGAAGGCTGGAGGCGAAGATGGCTGGAATAACCCCGGCCATGTTGATTTTCAACGGCAGATGGCTGCTCTGCCCCTGATAGACCCGGCGTCCCTGCTGCCTTTTGGCATAGTTCACCGTAATGCGTCGCTGGCCACGTTCAACGTAAACAATGAAGGCAACCAGCATAATCGCGAATGCGGCTATCGCCAGCAGCGCGATGATATTGATATCACCCTGGCGGGCAGCTTCGAATGAGCGACCAATAGCTGACGGAAATCCGGACACAATGCCTGAGAAGATAATCAGCGAAATACCATTACCAACGCCTCGCTCGGTAATCTGTTCGCCCAGCCACATCATGAACAGCGCACCTGTCACCAGCGTTGTTGTCGCAACGAAGAAAAACGCGAAACCGGTCGAAAAGGCCAGACCCTGGTTCGCGAGAGTGACCGACAGTGAGGTGCCCTGAATCAGCGCAATCGCCAGAGTGCCATAACGAGTGTACTGGGTAATCTTACGGCGACCGGACTCACCTTCTTTACGCAGCTGCTGCAGGCTCGGGTACATCATCGACATCAGATTCATGATGATGCTCGAGGTAATGTAAGGCACAACGCCAAGCGCCAGAATACTCATCCGCTCCAGCGCGCCACCTGAGAACATATTGAACAGATCCAGGATTCCGCCCTGCTGCTGATCGAACAGCGCAGCGAGACGTTCGGGGTTTATTCCGGGCACAGGGATGTGCGTTCCCGTCCGATAGACAAGAAGTGCCATCAATACAAATAGCAGGCGGTTGCGAAGCTCCGAAAGCCCCGCTGCAGCGCCTGCCAGTCCCGGATTAGCCGCCATCAGTCTTCTACCTTGCCCCCGGCAGCTTCAATTGCCGCTCGTGCGCCTTTTGTGACCGCAATTCCTTTTACCGTGACCGCTCTGGCTATTTCGCCTGAGAGCATGATCCGCGCCCGTTTCATGTTGCGAGAGATCACGTTCGCGTTCTGCAGGCTTTCCAGATCCACTACATCGCCTGCCACTTTAGCCAGCTCGCCGAGACGAACTTCGGCAGTGATGAGGCCGATGCGGGAGCGGAAACCAAACTTGGGTACCCGTTGCTTGAGTGGCTGCTGGCCACCTTCAAAACCCGGGCGTACGCCGCCACCGGAACGGGACTTCTGGCCTTTCTGACCGCGACCAGACGTCTTACCCCATCCCGAGCTCTGACCGCGTCCAACACGGCGCTTGCCGCGTTTGCTGCCCGCTGCGGGGCTCAAGCTGTTAAGGCGCATTATCAAGCTTCTCCTTCGACCTGAACCATGTAACTGACATGGTTGATCATGCCGCGAACGGCCGGTGTGTCTTCCACTTCTACAGTGTGTCCTATGCGCCGCAGGCCAAGTCCGCGCACACAGGCCTGATGTTTCTTCAGGCGGCCGGCGGAACTCTTGACCAACTTCACACGAATTGTCTTAGCACTCATGACTTCTGTCCGTTTCGCTTACCTGGCGCTCTAAGCGGCGCCAATTTCTACCAGCGACTTGCCGCGCTTGTCAGCAATCATCTCCGGCGACTGCATGTTCTGCAGGGCTTTGAAGGTTGCCGTGACGACATTCACCGGGTTGGTGGAGCCGTAGCACTTGGCCAGCACATTGTGAACACCAGCGGCTTCCAGCAGCGCACGCATGGTTCCTCCTGCAATCACGCCGGTACCTTCAGAGGCGGGTTGCATGTAGACCTTGGACGCACCATGACGGGCGGTCAGCGGATACCAGATTGTGCTGCCGTTAAGATCTACGGTAATCATGTTCTGAGTAGCTGACTGCATGGCTTTCTGAATGGCCAGCGGAACTTCCCGGGCTTTACCGCGGCCGAAACCAACACGGCCATTACCATCACCAACAACGGTGAGAGCGGTGAAACCGAATATCCGGCCACCTTTAACAACCTTGGCTACGCGGTTCACCTGAACCAGCTTCTCAATCAGGCCTTCATCGCGATTCTGATCGTTATACGCCATTGTCTAAAACTCCAATCCGCCTTCGCGGGCCGCTTCGGCCAGCGCTTTAACTCGTCCGTGGTACTTGAAGCCGGAGCGATCGAAAGCAACCTTTGATACACCGGCAGCTTTGGCCCGCTCAGCAATCAGCTTGCCAACGCCAGATGCGGCATCAACGTTACCGGTATTGCCACCACGCAGGTCTTTGTCCAGCGTCGAGGCTGCAGCAAGTACCGCATCTCCAGCCGGGGCAATGATCTGGGCATAGATATGCCGAGGTGTTCTGTTCACCGTCAGTCGCACAGCACCGAGTTCGCGCATCTTGGCGCGGCCACGACGAGCACGCTTGTACCTTGCTGCCTTCTTGTCCATTACTCTTACCTGTTACTTCTTCTTGGCTTCTTTACGCCGCACCCGCTCACCCGCGTAGCGAACACCCTTGCCTTTGTATGGCTCCGGCGGTCGATAAGCGCGGATTTCTGCAGAAACCTGACCTACCAGTTGCTTATCCACACCTGAAATCACAATTTCCGTCTGAGTTGGCGTCTCCGCCTTAACGCCTTCCGGCAGTTCATACTCAACAGGGTGCGAGAAGCCGAGCTGTAGATTCAGCTTCTTGCCCTGGGCTTGTGCCCGATAACCAACGCCCTGCAGCTGAAGGCGCTTTTCCCAACCTTCGGAAACGCCTTTCACCATGTTGCTCACAATGGCGCGGGTTGTACCGGACATTGCCCGTGCTTCTTTGCTGCCGCTGCGGGCACCAAACGTCAAGGTGCCGTCTGCCTGTTCAACTTCCACATCTTTGTGCAGATCGAAAGACAATGCGCCCTTCCCGCCTTTGATGCTGATCTGCTGCCCGTCGATTTTGATTTCGACGCCGGATGGCAGTTCTACCGGATTATTGGCAATTCGAGACATTTTCGAACCTCGTTAAAATACCGTGCAGAGCACTTCGCCGCCGATTCCGGCAGCTCTTGCTGCCCGATCAGTCAGCAGACCCTTATTGGTGCTGACAATGGCGACGCCCAGCCCACCGCGAATGTTTGGCAGGTCTTCACAGGCTTTGTATACCCGTAATCCTGGCCGACTCACCCGAGAAATTTCTTCGATCACGGGAGTACCATTGTGATAGCGAAGCTGAACTGTGAGTGTCGGCTTGGCTTCGTTGTCAGAGCTGAAACCCGCGATATAGCCTTCTTCCTGGAGTACCTGGCAGATTGCCATTTTGGTCTTGGAAGAGGGCATTGCAACGTCAGCATGACCGGCGCGCTGGGCATTCCGGATGCGGGTCAACAGGTCTGATACTGGATCTTGCATGGACATATCTGTGCTCCTACCAGCTAGCCTTGACCAGGCCAGGCACATCGCCACGCATGGCCGCTTCACGCAGCTTGTTTCGTCCCAGACCAAACTTCCGATAAACACCGTGTGGCCGACCGGTTATCCCACAGCGGCGCTGACGACGAACGGCACTCGCGTCGCGAGGCATCTTCTGCAGCTTGATCTGTGCATCCCACCGCTCTTCGTCGGAGAGATTACGGTCGTTAATGATCTTTTTCAGCTCGGCCCGCTTGACTGCGTACTTTGCACACAGCTTGGCGCGCTTTTTTTCCCGCTCGACCATGGAAACTTTTGCCATTGCTAAATCCCTCTTAAGCTCTGAACGGAAAATTGAAGGCGCGAAGCAGCGCCAGGCCTTCTTCGTCCGTTCGCGCGCTTGTGGTAATCGTAATATCGAGACCACGGATCTTGTCAATCTTGTCGTAATCGATCTCGGCGAAAATAATCTGCTCGGTGACACCCATGGAAAAGTTGCCGCGGCCATCAAACGACTTCGGATTCAAACCACGGAAATCTCTGGTCCGAGGAATCGCAATGCTGATCAGACGCTCGACAAACTCGTACATGCGAGCTCGACGCAGAGTAACCTTGCAGCCGATCGGCCACCCGGCCCGGATCTTGAATCCTGCTTCGGACTTTCGAGCATTACGAACAATCGGCTTCTGACCGGCAATTGCCGCCATATCGGAAACCGCGTTTTCCATGATCTTCCGGTCGCCTATGGCTTCGCCCACACCCATATTGAGGGTGACCTTCTCCAGGCGCGGTACTTCCATGATATTGCTCAGCGCCAGGTCGCCTTGCAGCTTTGGCCGGAGTTCATCAATGTAGTGCTGATAAAGATTTGACATGTTCTTCGGTCGTCTTAGTCGATTACTTTGCCGGTACTTTTAAAGAACCGGACCTTGTTGCCGTCGTCCTCGCGGATACCCACGCGGTCGCCTTTTTCTGCTTCGTCGTTCCAGATCGCCACGTTAGAGGCCTGAATCGGCGCTTCCTGTTCGACGATGCCACCACGCTGACCCAGATTCGGATTGGGGCGCTGATGCTTTTTCACCAGGTTGACACCGGATACCAGCAGACGGCCGTCGCCCATTATTCGCAGCACGTCGCCCCGTTTGCCTTTATCCCGACCGGTAATCACTACCACCTGGTCGTCCTTCTTAATCTTCAGCATGTCTGAAACCCTAAATTCTGCTTGTGCTCTGTGTTCAGAGCACCTCTGGCGCCAGTGAAATGATGCGCATGAAGTTTTCGTTACGAAGCTCGCGCGTCACCGGACCGAAGATACGCGTACCAACCGGCTGATTCTGAGGATTCAGCAGGACCGCAGCGTTCTGATCGAACTTGATCAATGAGCCATCAGGGCGGCGAACGCCTTTTCGGGTTCGCACTACAACCGCGTTCATCACCTGGCCCTTCTTAACCCGGCCTCGCGGAATTGCTTCCTTCACCGTGACCTTTATGATGTCGCCAATCCCCGCGTAGCGACGATGAGAGCCACCGAGCACCTTGATACACTGAACTCTACGGGCGCCGCTGTTATCCGCAATATCCAACATTGTTTCAGTCTGAATCATTGCCTAAACCACCCCACGTGCGCGTTCAACGATGTTCTCGAGCATCCACGACTTCGTTTTCGACAGCGGGCGACATTCTTTGATAGTCACTACGTCACCTATGTTGCAGCTGTTGTCTGCATCGTGAGCATGAATTTTCGAAGAACGACGAATAATCTTGCCGTAAACCGGGTGCTGTACCCGTCGCTCGATCAGCACCGTGATGGTCTTGTCCATCTTGTTGCTGACTACGGTCCCCGTCGCCGTGCGCTTCGACAGTTCGTTGGTTTCGCTGATTTCTTCAGCCATTGTTCTTCTCCTGGATCACCGTCTTGATCCGCGCGATATCACGACGCGCTTCGTGCAGCAGATGGTGCTGACCCAACTGGCCACTGGCTTTCTGCATACGCAGATGAAACTGCTCTTTCCGCAGCTTCAGCAGCTCTTCGTTAAGTTCCTGGGCGCTTTTCTCACGCAGTTCTGACGCTTTCATTCCAGACTGTCGCCTACATTACGTTGCGTTTTACAAATGCCGTCTTAAACGGCAATTTAGCGGCGGCGAGGGTGAACGCTTCACGCGCCACATCTTCCGGCACACCTTCCATCTCGTAGAGCATCCGCCCAGGCTGGATCTGAGCGACCCAGTACTCGACGTTGCCTTTACCTTTCCCCTGGCGCACTTCCAGCGGCTTTTTGGTGATCGGCTTATCCGGGAAAACCCGAATCCAGATCTTGCCACCCCGCTTGACGTGTCGGGTCATGGCGCGTCGGGCAGCTTCAATCTGCCGTGCCGTCAAACGACCGCGCCCTAGCGACTTCAGACCAAACTCACCGAAGCTGACCCGGCTACCGCGCTGGGCCAGACCGCGGTTGCGGCCCTTGTGCATTTTCCTGAACTTTGTTCTTTTCGGCTGTAACACTTGTTAACCCTTCAACCGTATCCGCTCAGCCGGCTGCCGCAGCAGCCTCTTCGCCAGAGCCAATGATTTCGCCTTTGAAAACCCAGACTTTGATGCCGAGAATTCCGTAGGTGGTTTTCGCTTCCCAGGTGGCGTAGTCGATGTCCGCCCTCAGGGTATGCAGAGGTACCCGACCTTCGTGGTAGACCTCAGAGCGGGCAATTTCAGCACCACCCAGACGCCCCGCAACTCGAACTTTGATGCCCTGCGCACCCAGACGCATCGCGTTCTGCATGACTCGACGCATCGCGCGTCGAAACTGCACGCGACGTTCGAGCTGCTGCGCGACATTCTGGGCAACCAGCAGCGCGTCGAGTTCCGGCTTGCGGATTTCCTCGATATTGACGTGCACAGGCACACCCATCAGCTGGGAAATTTCCCGGCGCAGGCGCTCTACGTCTTCACCCTTTTTACCGATAACAATACCGGGTCGCGCGGTATGAATCGTTATCCGGGCAGTCTGGGCTGGACGCTCAATCTCAATTCGACTGATTGACGCCTGACTCAAACGCTTACGCAGGAAATCGCGAACCTCCAGGTCATTAAGCAGGTACTCCGGATAGGTCTTTTTATCCGCGTACCAGACCGAAGAGTGGTCTTTGACGATTCCCAGGCGAATGCCGGTTGGGTGTACTTTTTGTCCCATAGTCTTTTACTCGTCCGTTACCGTCACGGTGACATGACAGGTCCGTTTTAAGATTCGATCCGCCCGACCTTTAGCTCGCGGACGAATCCGCTTCATGGTCAGACCTTCATTGACGAAAACCTCAGAGATTTTCAGCTCATCAACATCCGCGCCTTCGTTGTTTTCCGCGTTAGCAATGGCTGATTCAACAACCTTACGGACCAGGCCAGCACCCTTCTGAGTGCTGAAATTCAGGATGTCGAGGGCATCGCTCACCGGACGGCCACGAACCTGGTCAACTACCAGCCGCGCCTTCTGCGGAGAGATCCCCAATCTTTTTGCCGTTGCACTTACCTGCATGACTTTCTCGATTCTTCTGCGTTAGCTTTCTTCGATCGCAATCAGCGACGCGATTTCTTGTCTGCCGCATGCCCACGATAGGTGCGGGTCGGGGCAAACTCACCCAGCTTGTGACCAACCATGTCTTCGTTGATCAGAACTGGAACATGTTGGCGGCCGTTATGTATGGCGATAGTGAGACCAACCATGTCTGGCAGCACCATGGAACGACGAGACCAGGTTTTGATCGGTCGCTTATCGTTGTTTGCGGACGCGGTCTCCACCTTCTTTACCAGGTGCAGATCTACAAACGGTCCTTTATGCAGCGAACGTGGCATCTCTATCTCCTACCGCGACGTCGGACGATGAGTTTGTCCGTGCGCTTGTTCTTTCTGGTCTTGTAACCTTTAGTCGGCATGCCCCAGGGTGATACCGGGTGGCGGCCACCTGAAGTTTTCCCTTCACCACCACCATGCGGGTGGTCAACCGGGTTCATCGCTACACCCCGGACGGTCGGTCGAACACCACGCCAGCGTTTAGCGCCAGCTTTACCCAGTGAGCGCAGGCTGTGTTCGCTGTTGCCTACTTCACCCAACGTTGCGCGACACTCAGACAGCACCCGGCGCATTTCACCAGAACGCATTCGCAACGTGGCGTAGGTACCTTCACGAGCAACCAGCTGACAGGACGTGCCCGCGCTTCGGGCCATCTGTCCACCTTTGCCCGGCTTGAGTTCAACACAGTGAACTACGCTACCGACCGGGACGTTACGCAATGCCATGGTGTTGCCGGCACGGATCGGTGCGGTGGTGCCACTCATCAACTCATCGCCGGCTTTAACACCGCGCGGAGCAATGATGTAGCGCCATTCGCCATCCAGATACTTCAGCAGCGCCAGATTCGCCGACCGGTTGGGATCGTACTCAAGACGCTCAACTGTCGCCGGGATACCGTCTTTGTTGCGCTTGAAATCGACAAGCCGGTAATGCTGCTTATGACCACCACCACGATGCCGGGTAGTAATTCGACCAGCATTGTTGCGGCCGCCGGTCCTGCTCTTTTTAGCGAGCAGCGCTTTATGGGCCCCACCTTTATGCAGGTCCGGGTTAACAACCTTGACGACAAAACGGCGCCCAGGTGATGTTGGTTTTGCTTTAACAACCGCCATGACTGCTTCTTAGTCCGTTACCATGAAGTCGATGTCCTGCCCTGCAGAGACTCGAACGTATGCTTTTTTCCAATCTTTCTTTCGCGACATACCACGCTGGGTCTTCTTGCTCTTACCCTTGACGTTCAGCGTGGATACGTTTTCTACGGTTACCTGAAACAGCGTTTCCACCGCTTCTTTAATTTCCGCTTTCGTCGCGTCAGTCGCTACCTTGAAAGCGTACTGATTGCTGTTGTCGCCGAGTCCAGAAACCTTTTCGGTGAAATGAGGCTCGACGATAACCGTGTAAACACGCTCCTGATTCATGCCAGCGACTCCTCTAGCTTTTTGAGCGCGCTAACGGTGATCAGAACCTTTTCATAACTGATCAGGCTGACCGGATCGACACCTTCAACATCCCGCACGTCGACATGCTTGAGATTCCGGGCCGCCAGATAAAGGTTCTCGTCAACGGTCTCACTGATGATCAGTACGTTGTCCAGTGCCAGAGGCTTAAGTTGCTCGAGCAAAGCCTTGGTCTTCGGCGCATCTACTGAGAATGATTCACAGGCGACCAGCCGATCCTGTCGAATCAGCTCAGACAGAATGCACTGCAGCGCACCGCGGTACATCTTACGGTTGACCTTCTGCGAGTGATCCTGAGGGCGAGCGGCAAAGGTCGCGCCTCCACCACGCCAGATCGGGCTGCTACGGGTACCCGCGCGAGCGCGGCCGGTGCCTTTCTGGCGCCAGGGTTTGCGGCCGCCACCACGCACATCAGAGCGCGACTTCTGGCTTTTGGTGCCTTGACGCGCGCCAGCCATATAAGCGACGACCACCTGGTGGACGAGCGCTTCATTGTATTCTCTTGCAAACGCGGTCTCGGAGATCTCTACGCTACCACCGTCTGTTGCCAAGCTCAGGTTCATCTCCTGTCTTCCTCTTTCCCTTACACCCTAAGGTCAGGCTTTAACTGCGGGTCGGATGTAAACGTTGCCGCCGGCCGGTCCAGGCACAGCGCCCTTGACCAACAGCAGATTTCGGTCGGCATCTACTCTCACCACTTCCAGGTTCTGAGTCGTGACTTGAACATTGCCGAGATGGCCAGCCATCTTCTTACCCTTGAACACTCGGCCGGGCGTCTGGCATTGGCCGATAGAGCCCGGAGCACGGTGCGAAATGGAGTTGCCGTGGCTGTTATCCTGGCCGCGGAAGTTCCAGCGCTTAATGGCTCCGGCAAAACCTTTACCTTTTGATACGCCACGGACGTCAACTTTCTGGCCAGCTTCGAATTGATCAACGCTAAGCTCAGCACCAACCGCAACCTCTTCATCAGCGCCACTTTTGTCGCCGTCCAGCCGGAATTCCCAAAGACCGCGACCCGCGGCCGTGTTTGCCTTGGCAAAATGCCCGGCGTTGGGCTTCTTAACTCGATTCTGTCGAACTTCACCGGTGGTGACCTGAACGGCCGTGTAGCCATCCGTCTCCGCCGACTTAACCTGGGTGATCCGGTTTGGTGTTACTTCGATCACGGTTACCGGCACTGACGCGCCGTCTTCCGTGAACACCCGGGTCATCCCGCTCTTTCTGCCTACCACACCGATTGTCATCGTTATGCGCTCGCTAGCCTTGTTTCTCTTCGCTGATGGCCGTCGCCGGACATCTCATAAAATCTTTCTTCGACCAGCTACCATCTGGTTCGCCGGCTCAGCCGTCGACAATTTGCCTGGGCCAGATGCCAAGACCGTTTATCACCACGCCATGAGCGAACTGATAAACGGTCTTAGCACCTTTTCTGGCCCCCTATCGGGGCCCTGTTGCGGAACCGGCGCTTGAGCTGGCTCCGGTCTCTATATCTGATTACTAGTTCAGACTGATCTGAACTTCCACACCTGCTGCCAGATCCAGCTTCATCAGGGCATCCACGGTCTTCTCGGTGGGCTCGACAATATCCAGCAGGCGCTTGTGGGTTCGAATCTCATACTGATCACGCGCATCTTTATTGACATGGGGCGATACCAGAATGGTAAATCGTTCTTTACGGGTCGGCAGCGGGATAGGACCGCGCACTTGTGCACCCGTACGTTTTGCCGTTTCGACAATTTCCAAGGTCGAGACGTCAATCAGCCTGTGGTCAAAAGCCTTCAGGCGTATACGAATCCGCTGATTCTGCACCAGTGAGCAACTCCAAAAACATTAAAATCGTTGATCGCGTGAGAAGACGGTTAACGCGAGGTCTCCCCCGTTCCGTTGAGCGGTTGCCCCGTGCGAAGCCTCTGCTTCGCAATCAACCGCTCGCGATCAACTCTGCGCACGACCTGTTCCGTTGCCGGAATCAGGGAGCGCGAATAATACAGATGGCCCCCATACCCCGCAACACCTTTTTCGGGAGTTTCTGAAGCTTTCTTATGGATGCCGATTCAGCCGCTCGGAATTGGCCGGGCCACTCTAGCGCGGCCCCACCGTCATGCCTCTAAGTTCGCCTGATCCCTATATAAAGGTGCACGGTTATAAAGGTGCACAGGTGCGAATAGCGCTACGGATAATGACGGCAACATGACCAACGCGTTAATGACAGCCGATAGCCATTCCTGCAAAATGTCCGGCCGCGCGGGGAAGCCACATTTCGATAAGGGCGGACGATTTCAAGGATGTATAACAATAATAACCGTTCAGCGCACCGTGCTCTGATTTCGCTAGTAATCGCCGCTCTGCTGAGCGCCGGATGCAGCCAGGAAGTCCCCGCTCCGCAAGTACTGGATATCCCCTTTGTCGTTGTCGAAACCAAAGACATCACGATCCCCCTGGACATCGTCGGAGAGACCATCGGCTCTACAGATGTCACCATCCGGTCCCGGGTCGACGGCTTTCTCGACGGCATTCACTTCCTTGAAGGTTCATTTGTCGAAGAAGGCCAGCTGCTCTACACCATCGACCCCCAACCCTTAGAGGCCAAACTGGCTCAGGCCCAGGCATCCTATGCACAGGCACAAACCGGTCTGGCAAAAACCAGCGCCGATCTGGAACGCATACGGCCTCTGGCTGAGATGAAAGCGGTCAGCGCCCAGGATCTCGACTCCGCTGTCGCGAACTACGAAGCTGCACAAAGTTTTGTCGACGCGGCAACCGCCCAGGTCGAACTGGCGAACCTGGAATTGGGATATACCAAGATCAAAGCGCCCGTATCCGGCTTGATCGGGCTGTCAGACGCTGAGGTCGGTGATTTCATAAACCAGCAGAATAATGGCGGACTGCTCAATATCGTCTCCCGAACAGACCCCATTGGGGTCAGGGCGGCGATAGCAGAAAGAGCTTATCTGGTTGCTGCACGCAGAATCGTCGAACAAGACTCGCAAGCCGGCTTGAGCCGGGAAGAGCGTCCGGACAACCGGTCAAGCGAGGTACCGCTGACACTCACTTTGGCTGATGGCAAAATCTATGAACACACGGGGCATACCACCAAAATTGATCGCAATATCGATGCGACCACCGGATCGTTGACCATCGAAGCAGAGTTCCCGAACCCGGACGAACTCCTGCGACCCGGCATGTTTGCCCGTATTCGCTTCGATGCAGCAGAACTTAAAGATGCTATCGAGGTTCCCCAAAGAGCAGTCAACGAGCTGCAATCGGCTTACAGGATTTTCGTAATTTTACCTGACAATACCATTGAGGTCAGGCAGGTCGAAGTGGGTCCACGCATGGGCAGCAACTGGATCATCGAGACCGGGCTAAAACCAGGCGATCGTATCGCTGTGGAAGGTCTGCTGCGCCTGCGCGGAGGCATGACCGTGAATCCAATACCCGCCGGGGCCAATGATCTGCCGCCAGTCGCCGATGCGGAGACCTGAACTTGGGTGAGTTTTTTGTTCATCGACCCATCTTCGCGATGGTCATCTCGATCGTCCTGGTCATCCTGGGCGTGGTGGCCATCGGCGGCCTGCCCATTGCCCAATATCCAGATATCACGCCGCCTGAAGTCCGGGTTGAAGGCTACTACGATGGCGCCAACGCGGTTGCCGTAGAACAGTCTGTTGCCACGCCACTGGAACAGAAGGTCAACGGCGTCGAAAACATGTTGTATATGAAGTCAACGAACGCCAGTAACGGTCAGATGACTCTGTCGGTCGCGTTTGAAGTCGGCTCGGACCTAGACATTGCCAACGTCCTGGTGCAGAACCGGGTCTCGGAAGGCTCCGCCCAGTTGCCTGAAGAAGTTAAACGCAAAGGCGTCACAGTAAAAAAATCACTGGCGTTCCCACTCCTGCTGGTAACGTTGCGCTCTCCAGAGGAAACCTACGACTCTGAGTTCCTCACCAACTACGCCTCGATCAACGTCCTCGACGAGATTGCCCGTATTCAGGGAGTTGGTCAGGTAACCATTTTCGGCGGTTCCGATTATGCGATGAGGATCTGGGTCAAACCGGACCAGTTGAGCGGCCTGTCACTGACGGTGCCGGATATCGTCAGTGCTGTTCAACAACAGAATGTGCTGACCCCAGCCGGCAAGCTTGGCGGCCCTCCGGCTCCCGTGGGCACAGAGTATGCCTACTCGGTCCAGACTCAGGGCCGTCTGGAGACACCGGAAGAATTTGACAACGTGGTGATTCGCTCCAACCCGGACGGGTCCCAGGTACTGCTCAAAGACGTCGCCCGCATTGAACTGGGTACGGACAACTACAATCAGATTGGTCGCTTTAATGGCAAACCGGCGGCCGTACTCGCCGTTTACCAGCTGCCGGACGCCAATGGGCTCGATGTAGCGAACCGGGTCATTGAATCCATGGATACCCTGCAAGATCGCTTCCCGGAGGATCTTGAATACATCATCTCCCTGGATACCACCAAACCGATTTCTGCCGGTATCCGCGAAATTATCATTACCCTGTTCCAGGCGCTGGCTCTGGTCATCCTTGTCGTCTACATCTTCCTGCAGAACGTGCGCGCCACGCTGATCCCCCTACTGGCTGTACCTGTCGCTCTGGTGGGCGCCTTCGCTGCCTTCCCGATGCTTGGCTTCTCAATCAATACCCTGTCCCTGCTGGGGCTGGTACTGGCGATCGGCGTGATGGTCGACGACGCAATCGTCGTGGTGGAAGGCGTAACTGAAAAGATGCAACGTCTGGGTCTGGATCGCAAAGAAGCCACGATCCTGACGATGAAAGAGGTCAGCGGTCCTATCGTCGCCACCTCGCTGGCGCTGATCGCTGTCTTTGTTCCTGTTGCCGCGATGGCTGGGATCACCGGAAAACTCTATCAACAGTTCGCGATTACCATCGCGGTGTCTGTGGCGCTGTCATCGGTCAATGCTCTGACACTGAGTCCGGCGCTCGCGAGCAGCCTTTTACAAGCTCCAGGCGAAGGCAAGCAAGGCTGGATCAGCCGCTTTTTTGCGAAATTCAATGCCGGTTTTGACGTTGCAACGACCAAATTTCTCAGCATTACCGGGTTTTTCACCCACAAACCACTGCGGGCACTTGCGGTGCTCGGCGCGCTCACTCTGGCACTGGTCATGTTATTCAGAATCGTGCCTGGCGGTTTCATCCCGGAAGAAGACCAGGCTTACCTGCTGGTAAATCTGCAGTTGCCCGACGCATCATCACTGCAACGGACCGATCGTGCAGCCAAGAAAGTGGAAGCTATTCTGGCTGAAGAAACCGCCATCGAGTCGTATACAACCGTCACCGGCTACAGCCTGCTTTCCGGCGCGACAGCAACCAACAACGCATTCTTCTTCGTTCAGCTCAAAGACTGGGATTTGAGACCGGAACAGCAGGATGTTGGTGTCAACGTGGTCCGCCGGCTGAACAGGAAACTGGCCTCAATCAACGAAGGCATAGCAATCGCTTTCGGCCCACCAGCGATTCCCGGCCTGGGCAGCGGCTCAGGATTTTCCATGATGCTGCAGGATCGAGGCGGTAATACGCCCGAATACCTGGACAAGTATGCGACCGCATTCATCGAAGCCGGCAGTAAACGTCCCGAACTTTCTGGCCTTTACACTACTTATCGCTCCACCGTTCCCCAGATCTTCATGGATGTGGACATTCAGAAAACCATGAAGCTGGGCGTAGAGCCCGCTGATGTGAACCAGACTCTCGGCTCCTTCCTGGGTGGAGCCTATGTCAACGACTTCAACCGTTTTGGGCGTCTGTACAAAGTCTACGTTCAGGCGGAAACCGAATATAGACAGGAGCTGTCTGACTCGAGTCTGTTTTACGTCCGCAACAAAGATGGCGACATGGTGCCGCTGGCAACATTAATCACTTCAGAGCCAACAGCGGGTCCCGAGTTCACCTACCGTTTCAATCTGTTCCGCGCTGCTGAGATTACCGGTCGGCCTGCTGCTGGATACAGTTCCTCGCAAGCGCTCGCCGCGCTGGAGGAAGTCGCCGCTGAAGTGTTGCCCAGTGACATGTCCTACGCGTGGAACGCCATGTCGTACCAGGAGAAGGCGGCTGAAGGATCCGGCAGCATGGTCTTTGTCATGGCACTGGTCTTCGTATTCCTGATCCTTGCCGCCCAATACGAGAGCTGGTCACTGCCTCTTGGCGTATTGTTTGGCACACCAGTTGCGATATTCGGAGCAATGTTCGGACTGTGGATCGCCCGCATGTTCAGCCCGAGTTTTGAAAACAACGTGTTTGCCCAGATCGGGCTGGTCATGCTGATCGGCATGGCAGCAAAAAATTCCATCCTGATTGTCGAGTTCGCCCGCGTGAAAGTCGAAGAAGGCATGAGTGCAGTCGATGCAGCGATGGAAGCTGCCCGATTACGCTTCCGACCTATCCTGATGACGGCATTCTCTTTCATCCTCGGCGTGGTCCCACTACTTCTCGCCAGCGGCGCCGGCGCAGAAGCGCGGAAGATCATGGGTATGACGGTATTCAGCGGAATGCTGGTCGCAACCCTTGTCGGCGTTGTTTTAGTTCCGGGCCTGTTTGTGATTGTCGAAAAGTACATCTCGCGTAGCAAATCGACCCCTGTTCCACCTGAAACTGCCCAGGCGACGGACTCTACGCCATGAATCTGAAAGTGCGTGCATTGACGGCATTGTGCAGCACCAGCCTGCTACTGACAGGTTGTATGGTGGGTCCCGACTACCAGCGCCCGGAAACTGACGTACCGGCGACGTATGTTGAACCCGCCTCTACCGACCCCTCCATCGCCAATCTGCCCTGGTGGGAGGTGTTTAAAGACCCTGTGTTGATTGAGCTGATCGAAGAGGCTCTGGCAAACAGCCAGGATCTGGGTATTGCGGTATCCAGAATAGAAGAGGCAGCCGCAAATCTTGGTATCACTCGCGCCAACCAGTTTCCATTCCTGAGCGCGCAAGGTTCTGCCGGAAGAGTGAGTCCCAGCGAAGAAACCCTGCCGGGCAGTGAGACCCGAAATGACTACGCACTGTCCGGTGTGGCTTCATTTGAACTCGACTTCTGGGGCAAGTTGCGGCGGGCGACCGAGGGTGCACGCGCCGATCTGCTATCGACTGAAGCTGCCGCCCGCAACGTGACCATCACGCTCATCTCAGCGGTTGCCTCTACCTACTTTCAGCTGCTTGATCTGGACGACCGTCTGGCGATTTCTCAAAGAACGCTGGAGTCGCGCAACGAATCGCTGGGGATCATTCAAGCCCGCTTCGATAAAGGCACGGTGCCTGCTCTGGACGTCAACCAGGCGGAAATCGAATCTGCTGATGCGCAAGCGTCCGTTGCGGCATTTGATCGGGAGGTCCGTCAGACCGAAAACGCTTTGAGTATCCTGGTCGGATCACGGCCCCGCCTGATCAACCGCGGAGCACTGGACCTGAGCAAACAGAGCCTGCCGGATGCCATTCCGGCCGGACTACCGATGGATATTCTCGAGCGCCGACCTGACATATACGCCGCAGAACAACAGCTGGCAGCAGAAACGGCACGGATCGGCGTTGCCAGAGCCGAGCGATTGCCGTCGATCACGCTAACCGGAGATTTCGGCTACGCCAGCCGTGATCTGGATAATCTTCTCAGCAGCGACAGTGAGTCGTGGGGTTTCTTTGGTGACATCTTCGCACCCATTTTCAACTCAGGTCAGCTGAAGTCAGCGGAAGAGGCACAAAGACAACGAGCGCAACAGGCGCGTCTCAACTACGAGGTCTCGGTGCTGAATGCGCTGCGCGATGTCGACGACTCGTTAACCGCAATTCGTACCTACCGGGCTGAGCACACCGCTCGGCTGCGTCAATTGACCGCAGCGCGCAGCGCCGCAACGCTCTCGCGGGCTCGCTATGATGGTGGCGTGGTCAGTTATCTGGAGGTGCTCGATTCTGAACGCAGTCTGTTCGACGCCGAGATTCTTGAATCCGGAACACGCCAACAGGAGTTGAATGCTATCGTAAGCCTGTATCGATCGCTCGGCGGAGGCTGGCCGACAACACAGGAACCTTAGGATGCAGGAAAGTTACGCTGCGAATTTACGACTGGTTCAGCTTCTCGGCAAGCAGAGTTACCTGCTGGTGAGTCTCCTGACGCTCCTGATCCTTCTGCCTCTCCTGACCTCAGAAGATACTTCAAGGTTCTGGCTCTCTGGAATCATGACCCTGATTGTCATTGCCGGACCGTTGTCTCTAGCTACTGACAAATTCGGCTTCTACGTTTCGTTGGTGTTAGGAATCATCATGATTACCAACAGCTGGATTGGCAATCTGATTGATCTTTCGCCGTTCAAAATCGTCATCGACCTGATCACCGTATTGTTTTTTCTCCACCTGGGCGGGCTGATTTTTCGCCAGCATGTATTCCAAAGCAAAGACGTAAATGTGGAAACTCTACTGGGTGCAGTCAACGCCTACATCTGTATCGGCATCATGTACGCCTTCGCCTACTTCTTCGTATTACAGGGCAATCCAGCGGCCTTCAGCGGTGATTTCATTGCAAACCTCACTTTTGAAGCTTGTGTCTACTTGAGTTTCGTCACGATGACGACTCTCGGCTACGGAGACATAACGCCTCAAACAGACTTCGCGGCAATACTAACCTGGACTCAGGCATTAGGAGGGCAGTTGTTTATTGCGCTTACCGTTGCGCGCATTGTCGGACTTATGGTCGCGAAGCAATCTCAGGACTGAGTGTGTCGTGATCGCTTCGCGATCACTTAGCGAGGTTTCGCTGCGCGAAACTCGGTCGTCAATAAAGACGGTTCTTTAGTCTTTGGAAGGGCGTGCCAGTCGTGCCGCCGAACAGCGGCACCTAGCCAGATTTGCCGCCAACGGCGGCAAACTCGATGCTTCGTAAGGAGGTTACTCCTTGATCTTTGCTACCACGCCGGCGCCAACCGTTCGGCCACCCTCACGGATCGCAAAACG
>CAKZWF010000070.1 GCA_937921865.1 uncultured Pseudomonadales bacterium
GCAAACGGCTGGGTTCGTCCGGTGTACGTGGCGCACCCGCCCAACCTGACATCAACCTGCTGCCTATGAATATGGTGCAGAGTGTCGAAATTCTGACCGAAGGCGTGTCATCGATATATGGCGCAGATGCTGTTGCCGGTGTGGTTAACGTGCTGCTGAAAGATGATTTCGAAGGTCTGGAAATCACTTTCAACGGTGAACGCCCGGAAGACGATGGCGGCGATATGGACCAGCTTTCTTTTATCACCGGCATCAGTAGCGATCGGGGCAACTTTGTCTTCGGTGGCGAATACTTCAATCGCGACCGGTTATCAGGTGGCGATCGCGAAGACTGTCTGCGCACCTTGAGCCGTGACGAGGCCGGCAACAAATATAACCTCTGCCGCAACGGCTTTTTTGACAACATCGTCCTGGATCTGGACGGCGCTAACGCTCAAGACATCTTCAGCTACTACACGCCCGGACAGACGGATGCGAACATTAACATCCCGAACTGGAGTTCAGCCGCTTCACTGCCGGAGCCTACGGCACCAGGTGCAGCCGAATCTGCCAACCAGCGTGACAAGTTCACCTACATGCCCTTCTACAGTGACGATGATGAGCGCCTGGCTGCTGATCTGGTCGCGCCAATGGAACGCTATTCCATGGTTGGCCTGGGTTCTTTCAAGCCAGAGTGGTTCGGTAACGAAGAAATCTATTTCGAGACCTACTACTTCCATCGCGAACTGACCAACAAAGCGTCAACGGAGCAGATCTTCCCGACCGTACCTGGCCTGATTCCACAGGAAGATGCCGATGGCAACATTATTGTTGATGCAGCCGGTGTGCCGGTGCTGGTAGATAATCCCTACAATGATTTCCCGGTTAACGCCTCACCAATCATCACCCTTGAAGACATCCCACAAAGACGCGACGTGGACCTGGATCACTTCCGGATTGTCGGTGGATTCCGCGGCGATTTCTCAAGTGGATGGCTTGCCGACAATGCCTGGAGTTATGACTTCTATGCGTCCTACGACCGCGGTACCGGCGATCAGAGTCAGCCGGTTCTGAATGAAAACAACCTGCTGCTGTCACTGGAAACCTCACGCCTCGATGCTGACGGCAACATCATCTGTGGTGTTCCGCCAAACAATAACGACATCGGTTTCCTGACCCCGACAGAATGTGTGCCTGTTAACTTTTTCGCGCCGGAAATCTATACCGGTGGTGACAAAGGTGAAGGTGTCTTCGCCACAGACGCCGAACGCGAGTGGCTGATCGCTACCCGAACCAATCACACGGTCGTGGAACAGACCATGTATGCTCTCTACTTCAATGGCGAAATCTTCGACATGCCTGATGGCGGTGCAGTACAGATCGGTTTTGGTGGCGAGTATCGCAAAGACGAGATCAGCTCAACCGCCGAGTATCTCGGTGCCAGCGGCGGCGTGGCTGCTGAGAACCCGCTGACTGAAGGGGCCACCAACGGCGATCGGGATATCTGGGACGTTTATGGGGAAATTCGCGTACCGATCTTTCAGGGTCGCAAATGGATGGAACTGCTGGAATTCGATGGCGCAGTTCGTTACACCGACGAAGAAAACTTCGGCGATGAAACCACCTGGAATGCCCGTCTGACCTATATGCCCTTTGACTGGATGAGTATCTCCGGTGGCGCAGGCACATCGTTCCGTGCACCCAATCTGCGAGAGCAGTTTCTGGCTGATCAATTTTCATCCATCAGTGGTGCATCTGATCCCTGCCGCGTGCCCACTGACGCTAACGTTAATGGTGCCTATGATCCGGCCAATGATGCTCGCCCGCAGGTGGTCCTGGACAACTGTGTCCTCGATGGTGCAGATCCGACCGCACTGGGTCTGGATGGCACCGTTTCCGTACCGGTAGCCATCGGCGGTAACGCTGAGGATCTGAAAGCGGAAACTTCCGATTCCTGGAATGTCACCGTTAACCTCACCCCACAGATCAGCGATCGCTTCAGCCTCGACATGAAATTCAGCTATTTCGATATCGACGTCGAGGATACGGTTGTTTCCATAAACGGCACTACCATTCTTGAACGCTGCTACAACGATGCTGTGGCGCTTTCCAGCCCGTTCTGTAGCCGTGTTGATCGCGGTGTAGTTGGCTTCCCAAGTTTCAACTTCCCGTCCGCGGTGGATGCGTCATTCATCAACATCGGTAAAGAAACTTCGGTAGGCTGGGACCTTGAGTTCACCCTGGCCACGTCGTTTGACGATGTCTTCGGCGCACCATTGAATCTCACCTGGCAGAATTCTTTCACTCGCCAGGAAGAACGCGATGTGCAGATCTTCTCCGGCGATCCCGAAGACGATCAGGTCGGCGATTTCGGCGTCCCCGAAAATCGCTATTCCACCGTCATTTCGGCGAACTGGAATGCCTGGGACTTTGTCTGGCAAGCTCGCTACATCGATGATACCGAAGCAGGTCTGGATGCCTCACTCAGCGCCGACTGCGGCATTTTCCAGCTCGACGAAGGCCTTGTCGGCAGTCCGAGTACGGCACCTGACTGTGAAGCAGACTCAGTGTGGTACAACGACTTCTCGACGACCTATAACTTCGACGAATCCCTGTATGTCACCCTTGGTGCGCGCAACATATTCGACGAAGATCCTGAGTACGTGTCTAGAGGCGCGGGTTCCAACCGCCTGAATCGAGTGACCTCTTCCGGTTACGATCAGTTCGGTCGTTCCTGGTTTCTGAACGTCACTAAAGGCTTCTAACAAGCCTGTGCTGAGACAAAAGCCGGAGCTTGCTCCGGCTTTTTTTGTTCAAAATATCTATCTCTCAATCTAGCTGGACACCACCGCCAGCGTTCCGTGGTAAAAAGCACATCATGAAAAAATGTCTGTCTATTCCGTTTCTCGCGCTCACCTTCGCTGCACCTGCCATGGCAGAAATCTGCTCGCAGTTGCAAGACGATTCAACCCGCCTTGCCTGTTTCGAAGATCAATCGGACTGTATGCAGATTGTCGAGCACGGTGAGCGACTGGCGTGTTTTGATCAGCATGATTATCGGCTCCAGGAAACCAATGTCAGGCCGACACAACAGGAGGCCCTGATTTCAACCACTGCGCCCGAGGTGCCTGCTTCAAACCCGGTAGTCGAGGTAGTCGAGCCAGCGCTCACCAGGCCCGCAATAAGCAGCCCGCCACAAAGGCTAGCCACCCCCAAACCGGCACCTGAACTTTCTGCAGAGGTAGCCATCGCAGACCGCACGCCGGTACCGGTTGAAGATCCGTTCCCGGTTCGGAATGCAGCCCACAAGGAAACCGCCAAGCCTGCGGCACCTCAGCTCAAGGCAAACATTGCCAGCGCTGTTCGAAACCATAGAGATCTAGCCATCCTCACCCTGGACAATGGGCAGGTATGGCGGGAAATCAAGAAATCCCGCTTCCGCTACCAGGCCAATATGGCGGTGCTGATCACAGAAGGGGTAATGGGCTCAACCAATCTGCAGGCGGAGGGCATGAAAAAATTCGTCAAGGTGAAACGCCTGAAATAGGCAGCCACCCGCTTCAGCTGGAAATTGCGGCCGCGGATTGAGCACCTTCAGGCAGTCGGAAGCGATTCTCTTGCGGTTGCAGCGGCAACGAAATTCTCTTTCAACTGGTCGAATGACTGAATGTCTGCATTCACACAGTCCAGACCATTCTCCAGTACAAATGAATAGCTGCGCTGAAAAGCCGATAAGTTGGCCTTCAGCAAATCCTCGTCGTAATAATCATTGAACGCATCAGCGTTGCCTTTCCCTAACCAACTGCGCCCGGCAATGTAGCGCGCGGCTTTCATGCCAATCATACCCATACCGGCCGCCCGTGCTTTGTCCAGAATGGGTCGCAGCGCCTGCATATTCGGAGTGCCAGGCAACAGGGCTTTGGTTTCCCAGTCATACCAGCCACCGGGCGTAATAGCGATCATCGCCAGATCGAACCTGCCGGTGTCAATTGCCGTTTCCAGCACTGCGTGCGCATTCTGGTGAGTGGACAGGCCGAGGAAGCGGGTTTTTCCGGACGCTTTCGCCTGCTCAAAAGCTTTGAACATCTCATCACTGGCAATCACGCGGGTGTTGTTGGAGGCCATGAAATAGTAGGCATCAACCTGCTCCTGGCCTAAGTCCTTAAGGCTTTCATTCATGTACTCGAGCCAACCAGCGGCAGCCTGTTGCGCATCTGCGACGCTGAAGTCATCACCAGGCTGCACCTGCTTGCCGATATAGGCTTTAGAGATCAGAAACAGTTTGTCGCGGTGGACTTTGAGAAAATCGCGCATATTGCGCTCGGCCATGTCGTAGTAGCGACCAAAACCCACATCGAAAACATTCACCCCGGCATCAAGCGCGGTATTGAGCAGACGGTCGTTGGGCCGGCGCATCAACGCCGCACCACAGCCAAAAATCAGCCGGCTGGCATCGAAGCCCGTTCGCCCTAACGTGCGGTAGCGCATCTCGGGCCACGGCATCGCCACGGATTCTTTGGCGTCGAATACTGCAGCCTGCAGATCCCGACTGCGCAACAGCGTCTGCCCGCCGATACCCAGGGCGGCAGCGTATTGGAAGAAACGACGGCGGTTGGTGACGGTACCCGGCATGACTCTCTCCTTTTTCCTCGCAACGAGTTTACTCCGATAGATGACAGATGAACCAGCCCGGCGCTATCGTGGTGCATACGCTAGGAACAACGGAGTCCGTGTGAACAAAACCCGAACTGGCGCACTGGCCACGATTCTGGCAGTCGCCAGCACACTGTTGCCTCCCGTCTGGGCTGAAACCGAATCACCCACATCCAGCAGTTCAGCAATCGGCTGGCCGGCATTCGGCTCCACCCCAGGCGGTCTGCACTATTCTCCGGCAAGACAGATTACCCGGGACAACGTGGCCCGACTGGAACAGGCCTGGGTACACAACTCCGGAGATTTTCGTGAAGGTGGCCGACTACCGTCCGGGGCTTACGCACCCCAGTCATCTTTCCAGGTCACACCCATCCTGATCGCCGACACGCTCTATTACTGCACACCGTTCAATCGGGTTTTCGCGCTGGATGCCGAAACCGGGTTGGAGAAATGGGTATTCGACCCGGAACTGGAAGCGGACGCCTACCAGCTGCCGAATTGCCGCGGAGTCAGCAGCTGGCAATCAGACGATTCCCCGGAGTCTGCCTGCAGCCATAGAATTTTCACCGGTACGCTGGACTCCAGGCTGATCGCCATCGATGGCGCCACCGGTAAACGCTGTGAGGACTTTGGCGACAACGGCGAAGTCGACCTGACCGCGGGACTGAGCGAGCACGCCAACGTCGAATACGGTGTTACCTCACCCCCCGCCATTCTTGGCGATCTGGTTATTACCGGCGCGATGGTCCTGGACGGTGTCCGAGTCGATGTGCCCAGTGGCGTTGTCCGCGCCTACGACACCAGGACCGGCGAACTGCGCTGGGCCTGGAATCCGGTGCCCGACGATGCTCGAAAACTGGAGGCTGATGGCAGCTATCGCAGCGGCACCACCAACGTCTGGTCGATCATCTCAGTGGATGAAGCGCGAAATCTGGTGTTTGTGCCGACCGGCAACACCTCACCCGACTTCTATGGCGGTCACCGCGAAGGTCTCGACGAATACTCTAGTTCGCTGATCGCTCTGGATGGCGATAACGGACGCGTGGTCTGGAATTATCAGTTTGTTCACCACGACATCTGGGATTTCGACACCCCGTCGCAGCCGACCCTGGTTGATCTGCAGATCAACGGGGAAACCGTTCCCGCCGTCATCCAGATGACCAAAATGGGCATGACCTGGGCGCTGCATCGGGAAACCGGCGAGCCGCTCTATCCAGTAGAAGAGCGGGCTGTGCCCCAGGACCCGGTCGCCGGAGAATATCTGTCGCCAACCCAGCCCTTCCCCAGCCATTTTCCGCACCTGCTGGGCAGAATTTCTGCTGACGATGCCTGGGGTCTCACCTTCTGGGACAAAGGCAGCTGCCGGAAGGCCATGGCAGCCCTGCGCAATGATGGCATCTATACCCCACCAAGCACCGAAGGCACTTTGTACTATCCGGGCAATGCCGGTGGCAACAACTGGGGTTCGCCGGCAATACAGCCCGATCAGCAGATGCTGTTTACGGTGACTATCCGCATCCCCAACTTCCTGCAGCTGATTCCCCGGGCCGAGTGTGAAGCACAGGGCCGCTACGGCAGTCAGCAGGGCACCCCCTACTGTCACACTACCGATTTCCTGATGTCGCCACTGGGCATACCCTGCACCGAGCCACCCTGGTCGACGCTCGATGCGATCGACATGGTCAGCGGCGAGTTGCGCTGGAGTGTGCCGCTCGGGACCTCCCGGGACATCGCACCCTTTCCGGCCTGGTGGATTAAAGGTGTACCGGCGATCGGCGGCCCTGCTGTGACCGACTCCGACCTGGTGTTTGTCGGCGCCGCGATGGAGCACGCCTTTCGCGCATTTGATGCGACTACCGGCAAAGAGCTTTGGAAAGTCCGACTGCCGACTGCCGCCAACAGTATTCCTATGACCTATCAGCTCGCTGATGGCCGCCAGTTTGTGGTGATTGCAGCGGGTGGACACTGGGGCGGCATCAACCCTCCCGGCGATCACCTGATTGCTTTTGCTTTGCCTGCCGCTGATGAGTAACAATCCATCGCCAACAGAGCAGGCAAGGACAGGTCATCATGAGCAGTGTTGGACCGGATTGGCGATTGATCGGTTACCGGTTCAGAGTGCCTTTGTTTACCGCCGTCACGATAGTGCTGCTTGGCTTGCTGCATGGCTGTGAAGCAGATGCGCCACCCGCGGTGCCGGAATCTGAGAACTCTGACGTCAAAACTGCACCGATAGCCGAAATCATGCCTGCTGCAGTAACGACATCTCCGCAGATAGTCGACATTATCGCCCGAGGCATGACTTTCGATGCGCCCACGTCAATTGACGGGGGCTGGGTTACCTTCCGTTTCAGCAATCAATCGGCGCTGGAGCATTTTGCCGTCATCGAGCGGCTTCCCGACGGCATCACGGTGAGCGATCAGCAACAGGTGGTTGCCCCCGTGTTTCAACAGGGCATGGACCTTCTGAATGCCGGTGACAGCGCCGGCGCTAATGACAAGTTTGCCGAACTGCCCGGCTGGTTTGGAGAGATCGTGTTTATGGGGGGACCCGGGCTTCTGTCTCCGGGTGAAATATCATCAACGACTGTATTTCTGGAGCCGGGGCAGTATCTGCTTGAGTGCTATGTCAAAACCGATGGTGTATTCCACTCTTACAATCCGGACCCGGACAGCTTTGGCATGATCCAGGCGCTGGAGGTAAGTGCCATCAATGAAGCTGCGGCACCGCCGGTTGCCAACGTCCACATCAAATTGTCGACAGATCAGGGATTCGAGATCACCGGCGCCGCGGTAGCTGGAACAAACCTGGTGCGGGTGGACTTTATTGACCAGTCTGCCCACGAGCATTTTCTCGGCCATGATCTGCATGTGGCCGCGGTCCCAGCAGACATCGCGACAGAAGATCTGGTTGCCTGGATGAACTGGACTCTGCCCAGCGGACTGGAAACTCCCGCGCCAGTGAGGTTTCTGGGCGGCAGTAACGAGATGCCAGCGGGCAGCAGCGCCTATTTTTCGGTTGATCTCGAACCCGGTCGCTACGCCTACATAGCGGAAGTGCCCGACGCGGAGCGTAAAAACATGCTCGAATTCTTTGACGTCCGCTGAAGGCTCAGGATCGCTGAGGGCTCAATCCGCTGAGGGCTCATCAACCAGCAACTCTGCCGCGGTTGATGGCAGCATCGGGGTTTCAAAGCCATCACGAAACTCGGTAGCGCCGCTATAGAAGCCACTGGTGATGAGCGTCACTGTCACAGGTGTTGGGCTGCGATTTTCCCAGAACCAGCCGTGAATGCCGGGGAATTGAGCTACATAGGTACCGCGCTGCGACGGGCTGCGACCTTTGGCAAAGGTTTCCGCGTATCCAGCTTCGGCACCATCCGGTTCGGCGTGCAGCTCGAAAACCACTGCACTCGTTGCCTGCCAGTCGAACACCAGGCTGGCACCCTGCTCCAATCGATACTTGTATTCCACCGACTCAAATGAGCCCAGTTCATAGCTCACGGTATCAACACGGAACGTCGCTTGCTGATTGGTCACTGCCGTGGGTGCTTCTCGAGACAAACCCAGCAAACCCAGCATTTCCCCCGTACCCAGCAAATCCAGCTGGTATTCTGCGGGCAACACCACCGCAACCAGAATCAGCATTGCGGCAACCAGTGACGCAAGCGTGGTCAGAAAAATCCGTTTTGTCGACGCTGCAGATTCGGTTGTTGTCACAGTGTTTACCTCGAAAGCAGATAGCCGGTTAACTGATAACCGGCAAAAACGAATCCACAGGTCATGACTAGTGCATTCGCCGCAAACGCCTGCCTTTGAAAAGCCGGACTCAACCGCCACTTCATCAGAAATAACAGGACAACGGACAACGCTACCATCTGACCGATTTCTACGCCGATATTAAAGCTCACCATATTGGTGATGAGACCTTCGTCCCCCAGCGCCAGTTCCTGGAGTTTTGTTGCCAGACCCAGGCCGTGAAACAGACCGAACGCGAATACCGCAAAACGGGCATTGATGTGAAAACGACCCGCGCGGTCAAAGCCACCGATGTTCTCAAACGCCTTATAAACCACAGACAGACCAATCACCGCATCCACCAGATAGGCGTTGACCTGCCAGCGTTCAAACACGCCGGCCAGCAGCGTTATGCTGTGCCCGAGGGTAAACAGCGAAACGAAAATGATGATGTCGCGCGGCCGCGACAGAAAAAACACCACACCCACCAGAAACAGCAGATGATCGTAGCCGGTGACCATGTGTTTTGCGCCCAGGTAGAGAAACGCACCGACGGCAGGTCCGGACAGGCCTTCCACAAAACGCGCATTGCTCTCGGAGAGGTTATGAGCCAGGGCGCCGCCGGCCAGCAGCAGACAGACACCCAGCAGCGCAACAGACCCGAATGGGTGACGGCTATTCAATCTGAAGGGCTACTGAGTGGCTTCAGGCAGCACATAGAGCTGATGACAGGAAACACAGACGTTGTAGAGCGTGCCACCCAGATTGAAAATTGCCTCAGAATCTTTTCGCTCTGCGGCATCAATCAATAACTCCGCCGTTGCGGTAAGACCCGCAGAGATCTCCAGCCAGTCGTCGCCTTCCATCGCATGACCCGGCATCATCAGAAGATTGCCGCTTTCCGCAATGGTTGCAGCCGCATTACGCACCGCATCCCAGCCTTCCTGGGTAGTAGGCGTCAGATCCTGCTCGCCTGCTTCGGTAAGAATCCAGCCGGAAGCTCCCCAGATCACATCGGCGCTGGGATCTAGGATCCAGTTCATGAACTTCTTGGTGTCAGTAATGGCCCGATAGGGCGGCTCGTCGGATACGTTGATTTCCGCTGAACACGCAGAAAAAAACAGCACCAGCAGTACAGACAGAATTCGCAAAACGGCTATCCACAAACACCACAAGCCAAGCAGCCTAGCGGATTCATCGACCCGACGATAGCCGCCCTGGGCGGGGCAACCCTTAGGAAATTTGATTGTGATCAATACCGTCCGCCGGAAATGAATTTAGCTTTGCTTAAGTTGAACCCATTGGAGAGAACAATGACTTATCTGGATCCCGTTGATACCCAGACCATGAAAAAAATCGGTATCAATGTCGCGGTGCTCGTTGCCGTCACGCTGATACTCGTCGCAGTGGCCGGTAGTCTGGTATAGCCGGCCAACTCCTGATCGTCTGGCATTGGGCCAACTGCCTAAAATCTGATCAGCGTCACAGAGTTCCCGTTCGCGACGGGCGAATATCCTGGACCTCAATAACAAACAGGATGTTTGGCATGTCAGAGCAGAATCTCGATCATGAGTACATGGAATCTGAGTACATGGAGGAAGAGCTGGAGCCTGCCCGCCCGGAAGCTTTTTATCAGGCTCTTCGCAACGCCCTCGATCAGCTGAAGCATCAGCCCGTCGAAGCGCCGGTCATACACTGAGACCAACCTCTACCCCGTGAAATCGCAGCGCGCTGGCTCAGACCAGCGCGGCCGCCTGTTCTCGAGTATAAAACTCGCTGTCCCTGACGAATCCCGCCTGGATGCTGGGCAGCAGCGCCAGCGGTTGGCCATTGCTATCGCGCTGGAGAATCCATTCGTCCGGCAGGCCGCTGAAGATATGCATGGGTGCCGGCTGTCCGTTTTCAAACCGTGCCAGCTCCACCCGACCAGTCTCGGTATCCTGGAACGCCGCCTGAAACTGCTGTGAGCGACAGTTCTCACTGACGCCGCCGGTGCCCGCATAAGCCAGATTTTCCTGGCGTAGACATAAGGCTGTGTACTTTCGGCCCATAACTGCACTCCGATGGGTAACACACCCGCTGGCGATGATCGCCAATTGGTGATTGATTCGAAGCATCAACCGTGCCATCCACGTTGATAAGTTCCTTGAGGCCTATAAGACACTGTTTTTTATGAACATTATCTGAACACGCAAGTCGTGTGTCCGCTACGAATGAGGGCCGAAGCTGACGGTTTTTGGCCAGACTGGACCCGGAAGACGCCTGTTTTGATACACAGATTGCACTTTGGTTATAGTTGAGAGCGGTGAAATTACTCAGGGTTATTAAGAATCGATGCGCTGGTTGCTGTTGAGCGGATTGTGGCTGTCCTACCTGTCCTTCGGGGTGATTGCCGCGTCGATTGCGCCGCTGGTTGCCACCATCCGTGACGATCTGTCGCTGTCGAATTCTGCGCTCGGCAGCATCATGGGCGCCTGGCAGCTTGTCTATATCGCCTCGGCGATCCCCTGCGGCATGCTGCTCGATCGGCTGGGTGCCCGGACCGGTCTGACCATCGGCATTGCTTTGATCGCCCTGTCTGCAGCCGGTCGCGCGCTCGCCGACGATTACTGGGTGCTGCTGTTCGCCGTCATGTTGTTCGGATTAGGCGGGCCGATCATCTCGTCCGGAGCGCCGAAGGTTGTCACCAGCATCTTCACAGGCTCCAGCCGGGGTCTGGCCATGGGCATTTATATGACCGGCCCTACCCTGGGAGGCATCATCGCACTCACCGCTACTCATCCACTGCTGCTGCCTATTCTCGATGACAACTGGCGTGCAGTGATGCTGGTCTGGGCTGCGATCGCAGTGCTCGCGGCGGTAACCTGGCTGATCATCAGCCGCATTGCCACAGAGCAGTTTCATGATGAGCTGGCGCCCGCGGCGGGTAAAGCGCCCGCGGCGGCTAAAATGCCCGCGGCGGCTAAAGCGCCCGCGGCGGCTAAACCAGATACAGAAGCTGCGGCCGCTGACGGGTCCGCGTCAGCGGCCACCGGCGGGATCGGCAGCATTCTGCGGATACCCGGCGTCAGACTGGTGCTGCTGATGAGTATCGGCGTGTTTCTCTACAACCATGGTCTGAACAATTGGCTGCCGGAACTGCTGATGAGCGGCGGTATGGACGCATCCACGGCCGGTTTCTGGGCGGCTTTACCCATGCTGGTGGGAATCATCGGGTCCCTGACCATCCCACGACTGGCAACACCCGAACGCAGATTCCTGATCCTCGGTGGCTTGTGCATCTGTGCGGGACTGGCGAGCCTGGCGCTGCAGTTCCAGCAGCCGGCCGTTCTGACCGGCGCACTGATTCTTCAGGGACTGGTGAGGGCATCGATGATGACTGTGCTGATTCTGACCCTGATGGAACTGCCAGGGATGGACCCCCGCAAAACCGGCACTGCCAGTGGCATGTTCTTTTCAGCAGCCGAGGTCGGTGGCGTAATGGGACCGCTGGGGATTGGCCTGTTGTATGACGCCACCGGCGGCTTCAGTGCCAGCCTCTATGGGCTGACCGCGGTATCGATTGTGCTCGCTCTGGCAACAGTCCGGCTCGCGGCACGCAGCCGCGAACCCGACAGTGGACATTAATCAGCGACGCACGTACTTGTTGACCTGGCGGGGACCAACTTCGGCGCCATAGATGTTGCCGTCCGCATCGACAGCTACGCCTTCAGCGCCGCTGGTGCCAGAGTTGTCCTGATCAGGTTCCGGATCAGGGATGAATTCGGTAACAAAACCATCTTTCGCGCTGCCAATACGGATGCCGCGCTTCCAGCCGGTATTGCGCCGATCATTCGACTCCGAGTCCGCAGAGTACAGAATGTCATTGCTGTCTATGAACAGCCCGCTGGGCCGGCCGAACTGGGTCCAGGTAGACAGATGCTTCCCCTCCTGATCAAAGATCTGAATCCGGCTGTTGGCACGATCGCCAACAAACAGCCGTCCCTGAGAGTCCATCGCCAGCGCGTGGGGATCCTCAAATTCACCCGCATCGCCGCCGGTCATTCCCCACTCCAGCAGGTATTCGCCGTTGTTATCAAACTTCACTACCCGGTTGTTCACCGGCTCACCTTCTGAAGAACCATGACCGTCGACAACGAAGATGCTGCCATTCGGAGCGACCAAGATGTCTGAAGGCTTACGGAAAGTGGTTTTGCCGGAGCCCGCAACGCCTTTGGTACCCAGAGTCATCAGCAACTCGCCTTGCGGACTGAACTTGTAGATCACATGCCCCCAGCCAGGCGGAACCGCCGCATAACCTACCGCATCAGCAACCCAGACATTGCCGTCGGCGTCGACGAACATGCCGTGCGGCCAGGCAAACAGCCCTGCACCAAAGCTGCGAACCAGATTACCTTCCTGATCGAACAGGAGTACCGGATCCAGGTCGCTGTCGACACAGCTGTTGGCACCACAGCGTTCAGCGATCCAGATGTGCTTGCCGTCTTTAGCAGGATAGATCGCACTGGTTGCTCCCCACACCCGACCTTCAGGCAATTTGGCCCAGCCCTCAATAGTCTGATACGGATTAGGCGCATGATTCTCTGCATGCACGGCTGACGCCAGCAGCAGTCCAGCAGCAGCAAAAATCACTGTTCGAATATTCATCTGGATTGTCTCCCCTGTCTCTTATCGTCTTTCGTTTTCAGTTTTTCGTTTTCAGCACGTGCGCACCTGCCAGGGCTCAGCCGGAATTCAACACCGGGCGGAATCGTTGAACAGACGCTTAACGACGCACAACGAAAACCTGATAGCGCCCGTTGTTGCCAATGAAGGCAGAACCCAGCCAGCTGGTCAGTCCGACCACAATCGCGCCAAATATGGAGCTCCAGAAACCCTGCACATCGAAACCATCAACAAACCAGTCTGCGAGATTCAGCATACCGGCATTGATTACCAGCAGGAATAACCCCAGCGTCAGAACCGTGAGAGGCAGCGTGAACAGTACAACAAGAGGTCGCACAAAGGCGTTGATCAACCCCAGCGCCACCGCCGCCCAGAGCAGTGCGGGCGTTGTACGGGCGTCGATACCCGGAACTATTTCAGTCGCCAGCCACAGCCCCGCGGCAACAATCCCAAGTCGAATGAAAATACCGATCATATCTGCTCCTTAAAACGCGCGTTTGATCTCCGCGGTCTTATAGCGCGCACCATTACGCGTTGCGAAGAAATTCTGCAGTGAAACTCTTTCCTGCCTTAGAAAGCCGCGTTCCGGCAGGAGTCCAGCGCTGACCATTTCAATGATCGCACACACCGAAGACGCTGTGGTCCAGGCAATAGCCCGCCACTGTCGGCCGGCAATTTCCAGCGGAAAATACGAGCGGACAAATTCCCGTCGGTTGAGCCGCCCGTCCTGCAGACCTTCTGCGGAGACGTGCACATGGACCACATCTTCATCCACCGGCGGCTTGGCATTCTTCAGGATTTTTCCGGCGAGTTCCCGATCATCGCGCATCAGCAGTTCATGAAAAAAGAAGTTCATCAGACTGGCGTGGCCTGGATAGCGCATGGTCTTGTAGTCCAGATTCAGTACCCGGTCTTTGTAGGTCTCACACATGGTGCCGAGACCACCTGAAGTGGTGAAGGCTTCCAGTCGTACGCCATTCACATGAACGGTTTCCAGCCATTCCATCGGTGATACCCACTTATGTTCACCCGCTTCTATCACCTCGCAGTCGTTGAGATATTCGTTGACGACCCCCTCAGGCGACCAGTTGAAAGAATAGGCCAGCAAACCGGTGGGATGCTGAGGGAGCGCACCAACCCGCAGTTTGATCGAACGCAGTTCTTCAAACTGTTCAGCAAGGTGAGCACCGACAATGCCGACGAATCCGGGTGCCAGACCGCACTGGGGCGCCATCAGCTTTGACGAGGTTTCCGACAGCTCCAGGATCAACTGCGTGGTCGGTACGTCTTCGGTGAGGTCGAAGTAGAACAGGCCCTGTGCAGCCGCTTTGCGCGCAACCGCCTTGTTCAGGTGATAGGGCAGACAGGACAACACCGCATCGGTGTCCGCAAAAATCTGCTCGAGCTGCGCATCGTCAGTGACCGAAGCGCTGACAAAGCGGAACGGCACCGTTTCGTGCGGCGCTCGCATATCCACACCGGTGACCTCGAAGCCGGTGTCATGAAGCAGCCTGGCGGCAAGTTCGCCGACACCGCCAACACCGAGCACGGCAATCTTTACGATCTTGGGTTCAGTCTTGTGTTCAGCCATCGGTTAAACCTCGAAGTTGATGCCCTGGGCCAGTGGCAGTTCGTCGGAATAGTTCACGGTAATGGTCTGTCGGCGCATATATGCCTTCCAGGCGTCTGATCCGGACTCCCTGCCGCCGCCGGTTTCTTTTTCACCACCAAATGCACCGCCAATCTCCGCGCCCGATGGACCAATATTGACGTTGGCAATGCCGCAGTCAGAGCCTGCGGCGCCTAAAAACCGCTCTACTTCTTTCACGTCCGTAGAGAAGATGCATGACGACAGACCCTGAGGCACCGCGTTGTGCAGCGCAACCGCAGCATCGAAGTCATCGTAGCCGAGGACATAAAGAATCGGCGCAAAGGTCTCATGGCAGACCGTAGCCGTCTGAGCCGGCATCTCAACGATTGCCGGCTGCAGGTAACAGGCATCCGGATACTGATCCACAAGTACTCTTTGTCCGCCGGTTACTTCACCGCCTTCACCAGCGGCACGTTCAAGCGCGCTCTGGGCCTGGCTCATCGCCGCCTCATCAATCAGCGGCCCGACCAGAGTTGCCGGGTCAAGCGGACTGCCAACCGGCAGACTGGCATAAGCACTTTTCAGCAGTTTGAGCAGTTCGCCATAGCGACTGCGGTGGACGATGAGTCGGCGCAGCGTGGTACAACGCTGTCCGGCTGTGCCCACAGCAGAGAAAACGATCGCACGCACCGCCAGATCCAGATCTGCCGAGGGTGCAACGATCATCGCGTTGTTGCCGCCAAGTTCCAGCAGACTGCGACCAAATCGGGCGGCGACCCGCGGGCCTACCTGACGGCCCATCGCAGTTGATCCGGTCGCAGACACTAA
>CAKZWF010000071.1 GCA_937921865.1 uncultured Pseudomonadales bacterium
CTGGTTTATGTGCCAGTCTACTCAGAAATACGCACAGCCATCGGCACCAAACTGCTCGGTGTCAACGTGTCAGTGCGAAACATTGACCTTGATCAATCACTGATTCTGAATTCCGTCCGCTACTATGACAATGAGGGGAAAATGCTCACAGAATACCTCGATTCTCCCCGCCAAGTCGCACCACTTGCGACGGTGACTTTCGTTGTGGCCCAACTCGATAAAGAAGGTGGTCTCGGTGCAAACTTTCTGATCGACTGGGAATCTGCAGAGCCGATTGCCGAACCCATCATCGAAGCGATAATGGTCGGGGTTGCTGGAACTCAAGCCTTGGCGTTTACCAGTGATGGGCGCACGATCGAAGATTAGCTGCATCACACAGCTTCGATCTCTATGGAAACAGGCGACAGCCTTACCTGTCTTGATACTCCGCTTACTGGCTGGTTATCCCTGTCAAAATTCCTATCCTCGTCAGAAGCATGAGAGCGTCGACCGAGCAATGAAGCCTCTTTTTAGATCAGATGGCTGGACGCGCTCGCTCTCACTCGCTCTCAGATACTCGCCCTCCCCCGCCAGCGCCATCTCGTCAATACGCGAGATGAGCTGAGTGAAGAAGATTCGCATCTGCATGCGTGCGAGTATCAGACCGAGGCACTGATGCGGTCCGGTACCGAAAGCAAGGTGCCGGTTGGGTTTACGACTGATATCGAATTTGAACGGATCGTCGAATACTTCTTCGTCAAAATTGGCGGAGGCATAGAACAGTCCCAGGCTATCGCCCTTTCTGATCGTCTGTCCGCGCAGTTCATAATCCGCGGTTGCGGTGCGGCTGAACTGATTGACCGCCGTAGTCCAGCGGATCATCTCTTCAACCGCCAGCTTTACCGTGTCTTCGTCGTCGATGTTGTCTTTCAGCAATTGCAATTGATCCGGATTGCGCAGCAGCGCGTGCATCCCTCCGGAAATCGATGTGCGAGTGGTCTCGTGGCCGGCGGTGGCGACGATGATGTAGTAGGAAATTAGTTCTTTATACGGCAGGTACTCACCGTTGAGCTTGCCATTGGCAATGTACGACGCGAGGTCTTCTCGCGGATTCGCGCGGCGCTCGTCAGTCAGTGCGGTGAAATAATCGTAGAGCGATTTCACGGTGTCGATGCCCGACAGAGGGTCATCGCCAGCGCGCATCATTTCCGGGTCTTCACCGGCAAACAGCTCATTGGTGAGTTTCAGAATCAAAGGCTCGTCTTTTTCCGGTACGCCGAGCAGTTCGACAATGAGTTTGAGCGGTGGCCACACGGCCACATCTTGAACAAAGTCCAGCTCGCGCTCGCTGCCGTCGCCCATCATGTCGTCCAGGATCAACTCGGTGATCACGTTCAGCCGGTCTTCCAGGGTTTTGATGTTGCTCGGTTTGAAGCAGGGCTGAACCAGCGCGCGATAATCAGTGTGGTCTGGCGGATCCATCTGCACCAGCGATCTGATCAGACCCTGTTCACTGGCTGTGGCCAGCACCTCCAGCTTTGGTCGGTCTTGCAGACGCTTGAAGATCTCCACAACCATTTCTTCACGCAGTTCAGGTTGAGTCTGTTCGTGGATGAGAATCGGTCGTGGCTCACTGGCGAATACTGCCGGATTTTTCTCGATTTCGATGATGTCGGCGTGTTTGGTGACAGCCCAGAACGGCCGGAAATTTTACGGCTCCACCCAGCGAAGCGGGTCGTTTCTGCGCAACCAGGAAAATGCCTCATGAGGGTGGCCGATGCGCCCGTAAACCTCTGGCGCAATTACATCGTCATCTTGAAAATTGTAGGCTTCAGCCATGCAGCTACTGTCCCTTATATTTTTTGAGCATGTGCTTCATTGCAGGGAGACCTGAATAGCCCAACACTGTGGAATCCCGCTAGTATCTGCCACAAGTCGATCTGGGACCAAAATTGAGAACAGAGGTAGACACAAGATGAACACTCTGGCGTCCCCCTTCCTGACACTGGGACTGACGCTGCTGCTCACTGCCTCCCCAGGCACTGCACAGGCATTGCCCGACGGTCCGGGCCAGCAGGAGGTGACATCGTTGTGTTCAGCCTGCCACGACATGCGGCCCATCCAACAGAGTGCCGGCTACAGCCGCGCCGACTGGCGTGATCTCATCCGGACCGTGATCCAGCTGCCGCCGGATACGGAAGACCGGCGACATGCGCGAGTATCCACTACCTGCCGGTGCTAAACCACATAGTGTGACGCCAGACTCCGAAGGCACCATGTGGTATCTCGGTAACCGGAACGCCACAATCGGCAAGCTGGATCCGGACACCGGCGAAATCGTTGAATTTTCCATGCCCGAGCCGGATGCAAAAGACCCCCACACCGGTGAGTTCGACGGAGCAGGACGATTCTGGTTCACCCTGCAGCACAGCAACCGTGTCGGCCAGCTGGATCCCTCCACCGGTGCCATCAAACTGGTGGAGCTTGATCGCCCACGATCGCGCCCCTACGGCATCAAGATCGACGCAGATGGACATGCCTGGGTGGCCTGCAATGGTGGTCCATGCCTGTATCGCTTCGATGGCGAGACCATGACACAAACTCGAATCGATCTACCTAATCAGGAGTCACGCGTTCGCCGTCTCGACATCGCCGACGACGGCATAATTTGGTACGTGAATTCCGGCGCCGGCCGTCTGGGCCGCTACGATCCTGCGACTGGCGCGATACAGGAGTGGCCCTCACCCAGCGGACCAAAATTCCATCCGTATGCCATCGCGATCATCGACGGCATAATCTGGTACAACGAGTCCGGCATGCGTCCGGATGCGCTGGTGCGTTTCGATCCGGAGGATGAAACCTTTCAGAGCTGGCCCATCCCGTCCTCAGGCGTTTACGCTGGCATCCTGCGGCACATGCGCGCCACCACCGATGGTGATCTGCTGATTCATCAGAGTGCCACCAACCACATCATGCGGGTGAGCGTGAGCGAACCGGCCGGAGAGGGCTGAAATGACTGAAAAGAGTCTGGGTAGTCGCAGTTCCACAGCGGAAGTTCTTTCCGGCGTTGACCTGACAGGAAAGAAGATTATTGTCACGGGCGCGAACACGGGAATCGGCTTTGAAGCGGCACGCGCGTTCGCTGCAGCGGGCGCAGACGTAATTCTGGCTTGCCGCAATCTCGAAAAGTCCAATGAGGCGGTCGCCAGAATCACGGAGCGTCATCCCGATACTCACCCGCAAGGCTTAGCCCTCGACCTTGCGTCTGTTTCAAGCATCAGGCAGTTCTGCAAACAGATACCGTTTGAGACGATCGATGTATTGGTGTGCAATGCGGGATTGGTGCCCACCCAGTACCAGGAAACCGAAGACGGCATCGAGTTGTGTGTCGGTGTGTGCCACTTCGGGCACTTTGTGCTGTGCGAGTTGCTATTGGACAAAATCCTGAAATCGAATGATGCGCGCGTTGTCATGGTATCGAGTGAATCACATCGATCTCCAGCGCAGCTCGATTTCGATCGCTTTCCGCTAAGCAAGGATACCTTTTCTTCGATGAAAGCCTATGGTCAGGCAAAATTGTGTAACGTCCTGTTTGCCAACGAACTTCAACGTCGCTATGGCGAGCAGGGTCTCAGTGCCTGCTCGTTGCATCCCGGCGCGTTGATCACCACAGAGATAGGCCGCTACTCTGGTGTGCTGGGGTTGCTGGTAAGGTTATTCAGCCCATTTACCAAGAACCCGGACCAGGGTGCAGCGACCACGGTCTATTGTGCCGCCCGGGCCGCTGCGGAGGAAATTCAAGGCAACTATTTTTCTCACTGCAGGAATGTTGGCTCCAGCAAGGAAGCCAACAATACTGGGGTTGCCAAGCGGCTCTGGGCGCTGAGCGAAACTTTTTGTGCATCGCATGGCGTCACAAACCAGGCAAAGGGCACCTGATGACGCTCAACAGAGCAAACGGTGCCGTGCCATTTCGTGAACTTGTTGCCTTTGCACCTAAACCGTCACCGACACTTCTGTTCACGCATCGCGACTCAGGTGATTTGCGCCATTTTCGGTTACGTAAGCAGCGGCGAGATATTCGCCATCGCCGCGTTCGACAATGCTGTCCACAAACCAGAACTCACCGCGGGTGCGCTGCGCATCGATATCGAGCAGCAGGTAGCCATGTTCGCGCAGGTTTACGTACTGAATGTGCGGACGGTTGTTGACCAGAGTCTGCTCACGTTGCTGCAGATCGGCGGGTTCACCCTTCGGGCCCGGTGAAGTAACCGAAGTGGTTACCAGTTCCACTGCCAGAGAACCTCGACCGGTAGCCGGATCATATTCGTCACCCATTGGCTCCCGGGCAATATCCATAGCCCAGGCTGTGTGGATATCACCGGTAAGCACCACCACATTGTCTATCTGCTCCTGTTCAAGCTGATCGAGGATCGCGGCACGGGAGCCGGGATAACCATCCCATTGATCCACATTCAGCAGAATGCCTTCATCATCGATGAGTTGACCAAACATCAGCTGCTGTCCGAGCAGCCGCCAGCCAATGCCGTGACGGACTGATGCGCGCAATTGCTCGGCCAGCCAGGCCTGCTGGTCCAGACCCAGAATAGTGCGGTCGAGATCATTGAGACCCGCTTCGTCGAACCGGTCTTCGAGCTGCTGATCACGGCCATAGAGCCGGGTATCCAGCATCATCAGATCGGCAAGTTGTCCAAACCGGAAGCTGCGATAGATGAACGGGCCATTGGCAGACGGCTGCTCTCGAATCGGCAGCCACTCATGATACGCCTGAATCGCTGCCGCACGACGAGACGGCCAGTCTCCTTCGTCGAGTTCAGGATTATGGTTCTGCGCACCGTCGCGCCAGCTGTTGTTGGCACTTTCATGGTCGTCCCAGACACAGATCCAGGGGTGTTGACGATGCGCTTCCTGCAGATCGGCATCAGATTTGTACTGAGCATGACGGATCCGATAGTCGGACAGGCTGACAACTTCCTTCGCCGGCAGATGAGCGCGCCCGAATTCTTCGCCATTGCCATATTCATTGGGTGCGTACTCGTAAAAATAGTCGCCCAGGTGCAGCACTGCATCGAGATCGTCGCGTTTTGCTATACAGGCATAAGCATTGAAGTACCCGAACGGCAGGTTCGAACAACTCACCACGGCGAAGCTCAGGCGGTTCGCGGTGTAATGCGGCAGCGTCCGGGTGCGCCCGATCGGACTGCGCTGCCCTGCCGCTTCGAAACGGTAGTAATAGGTGTGACCGGGATTCAGACCCAGCGCATCCACCTTGACCGTGTGGTCCCGTGTTGACAACGCAGTCACAACGCCCTGATTGATGATCGTTTTCAGCTCCGGATCGCTGGCAATGAGCCAGCGCACCGGTACCGGGTCCTCTTTGGCACTGCTGATCCGGGTCCACAGAATGACGCGATCATTCAGCGGATCACCACTGGCCACACCGTGCTGAAATACTTCCGAACTGCTCACCGCTCGCGCGGCACCAGCAACTGTATTTTCAGCACCACTGCTGACGCTGCCACCCAAAGCAGCAGCTCCGGCTGCGGTGGTACCGAGGAAGGTTCGACGTGTGACCATGTAGGATTGCCTGTATCGCTGGTGAATGGCGCGGGCTGAGCGACCGCCAGCGGCTATCTTGGCGCAATTCGGCCACCACGGGAAATACCAAAGCAGCTGCCTGCTGCGACGATGGCGACGAGCAGCGGTTTGCCGGTCCCTGGCCACGAGCTCTGCTGGGGTGCAGCCAACCGATCTGTTTCGATAGTCTGCCTACTGGCCTCGCAGCAGGGATGCAGGTTGAATATGCAACCGACGCATAAGGTAATCGGCCCCCGCATACAGGCAGATCGAGCTTACGCCGAACGCCGCAACGACAGCCGGCCAGACCGGAAACGTGAGCGGTAGCCGCAGCTGAAAGTGCAGCATCGGCAATGCAATCAATATTCCAAGCACGAGGGCAAACACCGAAGTAACAAGCGCCAGCAGCACATACTCCATACTGAGGCTCAGGCGAATAATGCCAAGGCGCGCTCCGAGGGTATGAAGAATGGTCGAATAATAGACCTGCCGTGAGCGATGACTGGCCATCACTCCGGTCAGCACCAGCAGACTGACAGTGAACGCCACGGCGGATACTACCGCCAACCCCGCCACCGCCTTGCCGAGAAGGTCTCTGGCAGTTGCTACGATAGTCGCGGTTCGCACCGACACGACGTTAGGCGCTCTTTCCGCAATTTCGGTTTGTGCCGCAATGGCGTTCTCTTCCGTCATGAAGCTCGCGCCAACGTAGCGCGAGATATACGGGTCCAGCACGCCATCCGACAGAATGGCTTCAAACCAGAAGCGCGTCTGCAGGCCCTGCTGCCGAAAAATCCCCGTCAATTCGGCTTCTAATTCCCGCCCCTGAATGTCGAAGGTCAACAGATCCCCGACTTCCAGGCCAATCTGGTTAGCTTCACGATCTTCCATCACAACCCAGGCACGCTGGTCCGACGCACCTTCCGGCCACCAGTCTCCCTCAACCATCGTGACACCGTCGATATTCCCGGCACGATAGGTCAGCTTATGTTCGTCTCTCGCCTCACGCTGAGCTTCGAGGCTGCTGTCCAGATCAGCAGACGCTCCGTTGATGGCTGTCAGCCGTCCCTGAACCAGCGGTGCCATATCAACTCGCAGCGCACTCTGGCCCTGCAGAATCTGCTCTATTTCCTGCCGCTGGTCAGGTGCAACGTCATACAGAACCAGGTCCGGTGACTCTTCGGGGATCGTAGCCGAGATGGCTTCCAGGAGTGTCGAGATCAGGACCGTACAGGCCACCAGCAAGGTGAGGGCTGAGCCGAGGGTCAGCAGGGATGCGCGAAGCGCAGAACCGTGGCGATGCAGATTCGCAAGCGCGAGGTGCAGGGCGAAATACCGTCTTGTGGGGGCCCGGGTATCCATCTTGAGGGCCAGCCGTCTGATCAGGCGCACTATGCCCTCGAGCATGACAAGCAACCCCAGCACCGTGCCAACAAACGACAAGGCAAAGATCGGATCAGGCAACACAATCAGCACGATCAGCACAACCAGCAATGCACCACCCAGTGTCGCCAGCCACCAGGCTCGAGGCGTAGCCGTTTCCACTCCATCCAGGCTGCGAAACAGGACGGCGGGGTCGACTGACAAAGCACGTCCAATCGCAGGTGCAGCAAATGTCATCGCGGTAAGCAGACCAAAGACTGCTGCGAGCACGCTGGGCAGAAACGCACTGCCAATTACGGTGTCTAGCTGAACCTGAGTCGCAGCAAACTGCGCGCCGATAAATGACAGCAGAAAACCCAACGCTGCGCCGACGAAACAGGACAGCCCACCCATAATCAGTATCTGCAGCAGGTAGACGATCGTCAGGGATCGATCTTTAAGGCCTACGGACCGCAGGGTGGCGATCGTTCCGAGCTTACCCTGCAGATAAGCCTGCACGCTGTTGAATACGCCCAGCCCACCGATAAACAGCGTACTGAAACCAACAATCAACAACGCCGACCCCGCCTGGGCGAGGCGCTCGCCAATGCGGTCACTCCGATCCAGAAAAGTGCTGACCTCCCAATCACTATCGGGAAACGCCCTGAACAAAGCACTCTGCCAGTCGTCCGGGTGCCGCTCTGTTCGCACCCGGTACTCATAGTCCACACGACTGGCCGGCAGCAGCAAGCCCGTACTTTCAAGCGCTTGCTCGGCGATCATGACCGGACTATTGCCCCAGTTAGCGCTGAGACTGCGATCAGGCTGTTGGGTTATCAGGGCACGCACTTCGAAGCGCAGGGCACCAATTTCAACCTCATCACCGATATTGATCCCGAGGCGACTGGCAAGAATGGGATCCATAGCGAGTCCGAACCGGCCGCTGTCATTTCGAGTCACTTCTGCCAGCGGCAGAGATGGATCAAGGGTCAACTCGCCATAGAGCGGGTAATGTTCGTCAACACTCTGGACCTCCACCAGTTGGAAGTCGCCGGATGCAGTGCCCATCATCGTGGCCAGCTCAATCAGCAGGGAAACCTGGCCGCTTGCCTCCATCCAGCTGATTGCTTCGGTCGGCAACCGCGACCGCGATTCCACCTGCAGATCGCCGCCGCTTAACGCCCGGCTGTCTGCCTGCAGTCCTTCCCGGATCTGCTGATAGAGGCCACCAGTTGCTGCAACCAGCGTGACTCCGAGAACCAGACAGGCACACAGCACCCAGAGCGACTGACCGCTGCCACGAAGATCCTGCCAGGCCAGCTTAAGCAGAATGCGCATCGACGCATCCTTCGACCAGGGCACCACCGTCGAGACGTAACTGTCGATCACAGCGTTGCGCCAGCGACTCATCGTGGGTGACCATTACCAGAGTGCTGCCCAGGTTGTCATGAAGTTCAAACAGCAGATCGCTGACGGCGCGACCCGTCTCTTTATCCAGATTACCTGTGGGTTCATCAGCCAGGATCAGTGGTGGTGAATGTACCAGCGCCCGGGCAATCGCGACCCGCTGCTGTTCACCGCCGGAAAGCTGCATCGGATAGTGTGTTTCACGATGGTCGAGCCCTACCCGGCGCAGGATGTCCGCTGCTTTCGCGTTCGATTCAGGGTCCCCGGCAATCTCCAGTGGCAGAGTGACATTACCGAGCGCGGTCAGGCTTGGAATCAGATGAAAAGACTGGAAAACAATGCCCATGCGATCCCGGCGCAGGTCAGCCAGTTCATCGTTGGTCAGCTCATCCAGCCGGGTACCCTGGATCTCAATGCTGCCAGTGTCCGGGTGATCCAGTCCAGCAAGCAGCAACAGGAGCGTGGTTTTACCTGAACCGGACGGTCCGATAACTGCCACGCTCTCCCCTGCCTGTATATCGAGACTGACTTCCTTCAGCACTGATACCCGCGATTGCTCAACCGGGTAGCTCATTCCAATGTTAGTCAGCCTGATCATGGATAAAACCCTTTCGTCTTTTCTAACGGATGTGCGCGACATACCAGCACTAACCACTGAGCAATACCCCTGCCGGGCCGGCCTGATCTTAGCGGGTATGGGGTGAAAGCAGGGTGAACGGGTAACGACTGAGGAACTTCACGATGGCTGCTCTGTCATCACCGGTGACCTACGGCACCGGCAGTTAGAAAAATTGCGGTTCGACCCCTTTTTCGGTGAATAAGAGCTTGATTACCTGTTTCATGTTTCGCTGCTTCACCTTTAGGCAGATAACGTCTGCTAACTTAGTTTGGCCGGAAGATGTACTCGTCACCTTTTTCAAATTTCTCTGCGAATGCGTAAATCGGAGCTATTCAAGGGCCGTGAGTTTTTCCACAGCCACCCTGACAACGCGGGTGGCCCTCGCGACGCTGAGGCGTTGGTCTCGTCTGAGGCTGGTCCAGTATTCGATACTCAGCACCCCATCGAGCGCCTCAAACAAAATAGCGTCTTCCAGAATCCCATCGGGAAGAATCTCCTTGAGCCTTCTTCTTCGACGTGCAATTCCTTGTCGTTGGATGGAATCAGACGCCGCAGCTCGGTATCTGCTCCAGATCGTTGATATGTAGAGCGGCAGCAGCGACTCATAAACGCGAACCCGTCGATCGATTACCACCTCGAGGAGTTGCTGCCACTGATCCCTCTCTTGTTCAGACGTCCCTTTAGGAAAGGGCTCATCCATGACAAGCGAAGCGTTCGCATCGGTATCTTCGATGAAGCTGCGGTGCAGTGCGTCCATATCCGGAAAGTGCCGGAACAGTGTCCTTGTTGTAATGCCGGCCATGTCGGCAATTTCTCTGGCAGTGGGGTCGATCGTGCCCACAAGGATCAACTCACGGGTCACATCCAGAATTTTCCGGCGGGTCGCGGCGGTACGCTCGACCCTACCGTCAACCTTTTCTACAGCAGGCGCAGCTTCCGTCTGACTCAATGGAAGGTCTCGCGACTGGCCAGCGTTCGCATGACGGCTGGAAATTCTTCAGGGCCCGCGCCGCTTTCTCTCTGGGTGAACAACATTTGTTGTCCAGTCGAGAACTGGGCGACCACCGTCCCTTGCCTGCGATCGATCCAGAGGTACTGGTCGAACGCGCCTGCGGCAATGAACTCCTGATCATAGTCGTGGGGTATCCAGAACTGAACGCTGTAGCCGCGTTGCAGATCGCCCGCCTCATCAAGCCGAGGTTCCTGGAACGGTGCCTGGGGATTTTCGACCATGGAAAACCAGTCGTTGTGAACGGTTTGCTGCCCATCCAACACCAGGTTTTCGACGTAGAGCTGACCAAGATGAGTAAACTCTTCCAGGCGCAATGTCAGGCAACAGTGACCCATTGGGTGGCAGCTACCATCCAGGCCCCAGGTCGCATCGCCGCCGAATCCACCACGCTGCCAGAGTCGGTCCTGCACAATCTCCGTAAAGGACTGACCATAAGCGCCCCTGAGAACCGCGGACAGCACATGGGTGTCGGTGGCTATGTAGTTGAAGTCTGACCCCGGGGGTACATGGCGCCCCAGCGCCCCCGCCCATGCATCGAAATCCTGTCTCTCCTGCATGATGTCCCAGTACATATTGTTGCGATCGGGAGTGCCTTTGAAGTGAAAGAAGTCGATACCGGAGGACATCATCAGAACATGACGTATTGAGCTTTCACCGTAGGCAGTACCGGCAAACTGTGGCGCGTATCGCGCAACCCTGTCATCCCGACTCTCAATCCGCCCTTCGAAATGCGCCATCGCCACCAGTGTTGAAGTAAAGCTCTTGGTCGCCGACCAGATGTGGTTGCGACTCTCTCGGCTCAGACCCTTGGCGTAGTACTCCAGTTTGACCTCACCGTCCTGGAGAACCATCAGGCCGGAAATATTTGCCTTTTCGAGGTATGCAGTCAGAGGAATACGCTCATTCCCCATCGGGTAAGAAACACTTTCCGGCGATGCAACATTACGCTGGTATTGCCGGGGATTCGTCGATGCTTGCAGTGGGGCTACGGGTTGAATGACTTCCCAATTGGAGAAAACCTCGGCTCGCAAACTCTCGAAAGGCATCGTATACCAACGCCAGCTCTGCAGGTCGTCCCAGGGCTTTGTAACCCAGCTCCCACCTCCGATTAGAAGCACCAGCAGCAAAATGCCCAGCGTTTTCGCGATACGCTTAATGGTCAGCCGCATGTTGATACCGGCCATATTATTATGTCACTCACGATGACATTAGTTATTCACTGTGTCAATATCACACTCTGGACCCAACATCAGCCTCTGGTCGGCCGGGCACTTCTGACTGTGCGGCCGGGCGATACAATCCGCTCGAGTGAATGGAGAACACCAGCATGGTTAGATTGACCGATCTACCCGATTACGAACGCGATCACCTGCTTTCGAAGAATATGCCGCCATTGGGACCGCCTGTCTGGACGACACCAGCAAAGCCAGTGAATCAGATGCGGTTTGCACTTGTTACCACTGCTGGTTTGCACTACCGCGACGATCCAGCTTTTGATTTTGCCGACGCCACGTTCCGACCCATCGATGGCGTCGAAGGTCCGGACAATCTGGTGATGTCGCACAGCTCGGTCAACTTCGACAAGACCGGCTTCGCAGAGGACGTCAACATCGTTTTCCCCCTGAGTCGATTCAGGGAACTCGTGGCAACAGACGTCGTCGGGAGCCTCGCAGACGTTCACTACAGCTTCATGGGTGCAGGGCTTCCGCCTGGTGCCTATGAGCGCAGCGCTGCTCAGGTAGCTGGATTATTGAAACAGGACAAAGTCGATGCGGTGTTCCTGACACCTGTGTGACCCAACTGCACGCGTGCTGTAAGTGCGCTCAGTTACTACCTGGAACGCGAGGGACTTCTGACCACCGGCATAAGCCTTGTGAGGGAGAACACCGAAAGCATGCAACCGCCCCGCGCCCTGTGGGTGACATTTCCCTTAGGGAGACCGCTCGGTAACCCAGGCGATGCCGCGTTCCAGCTTGATGTCATCGCGGCTGCATTAGATCTGTTGAATCGAAGCGAGGGTCCGGTGCTAGAGGACTATCCTCACGATGCACCACCAATTGAAGCCCAGAGCGCGGTAACCTGCCCGGTATCCTTTGCAAAGGACACCGGCGATAACGGCTCATGGAAGACGCGGCTCGGCCGGGAATTCAGCCAACTCAAGCCCTGGTATGAGCTCTCATATCGTCGCCGTGGCGGTCGCACCCTGGTGGGCATATCCGATCAGCCCCCCGAGCAGAACATCCGAGTTCTCGCTGAACAGCTTGACGATGGTGTGCTCCCCACAGACATCACCTGGCTGAAGCGGGCCGTCGAAGACATCAAGGCCTACTATACCGAAGCGATGACTGCACAGCCGGGCGACTATGACAGCGATGCACTCCAGGCTCAGTTCTGGCAAGAAACCAGTTTCGGTGCAGCCGTCATTGCGCTCTACCACCAGTTTCAGAATTCCAATGATGATCAGCTGAAGCTGATCGCACGAATACTTGCACCGCGCGGGGCCGTAGGTGCCGCAACAGGTCCTGAAGGAGAAAAAACCCAATGATTGGAGTGCAGCCGGTAAAGGATGCTTTCGTAGCAGAAATCACAGGTGTGGACGTTCGACATCTCTCAGATGAAGAGTTCGAGCAGCTTTACGCTGCATGGCTCCAATATGGTGTTCTGAGATTGCGCAACCAGAGCATCGACGAAAATGAGTTGCAGGCGTTCAGCGCCAGGTTTGGTCCGCTTGAAGAACTTCCGTTCGGACGCATGTCTGAAGCAGACAAGGCCAAAGTCAAGAATCGATATGTCACGCAACTCTCAAATATTCTGGTCGATGGCAAACCCATCGGTGGTCTCGGGAACGCAGAGGCAAACTGGCACTCGGATATGACCTACGTGGAGAACCCACCGCCTGCCAGTGTTCTGTTGGGGGTGGAAATACCGCCTGCCGGTGGGGATACCTACTTTGCTGACCAGTATGCCGCCTATGAAGCACTCCCCGATGAGCTCCGGGTTCGTATTGCCGATCTGACGATCAAGCACGATGCGGCTCACACGAGCATCGGGAAACTGCGACCCGGATTCGACGCTTTTGATGATCCGAGGGATGCGCCAGGCGCTATTCATTCGATCGTTCAGACCCACGAGGAGACCCGTCGTAAAGCGCTTTACCTCGGTCGCCGCGAATGGGCTTTTATTCCAGGTCTGTCAATCGAAGAGAGTGAAAAACTCCTCGACGAGCTTTGGGACTATGCAGCGCTGCCTGCAATCGTCTGGCAACAGAAGTGGCAACCCTACGACCTGATCATCTGGGATAACCGTCGTGTGCTGCACCGTCGGGATGACTTTGATCCTCAGTCTCGTCGTCTGATGAAACGGTGCCAGGTGCTGGCAAGACCAGTTCACACCTAGCCGCAGTCAAATGAAGACATTTCAGCTCGCCAGGGAACCCTCAAAGTCGTAGCCGAGGCTCGACGCTAATGCGGTTGCCCAAACGTGGTTGCCAGATAAATCCCTCCGCGGACATACCCGCCGGAATGGCGAAAGCCCCCGCCGTTCCCGCAAACGTCGTCCGCAATAATCCGCCAGGATAGTTATCCCTGATCGCGGCACAGGATAAGCTGACCAGCTAACCGGGACACCGCGCACTGCGGGGAGAATCAGATTTGAGCAGCAAAGTCATGTCGCTGCCACCCACCGCAGCAGCCCCGGCTGCGGTGGTACCCAGAAAGGTTCGACATGTGACCATGTTGAATTTGCCGTATCGCTGGTGAATGGCTCAGTCTGACCGACTGCCAGCGGCTATCTTACAAACGGTGCCGTGCAATTTCTTGAACTTCAGGCGTTGGCGTGGTCTCTAGCCACCAGCTTGTCGCTCGACACTGCGTCGGTTCCACTGCCAGGCCAGTAACCCCAGTAAGACATTGGTGATCGCGGTCGCTGCGAATACTCCGGTATACCCCCACAACATATCACCTAAGACGGCGAGCGGAATGCCAAGAATTACGCCGCGAAGCAGCGAGATAACCAGCGCCGGGCGGGGTAGACCACGTGCATTAAAGGATGAATTGGCCACCTGCATCATGCCCATGAAACCGATACTCAGCGGAATAATGAGAAAAAACGTCTCAGCCGTTGCCACCACCTGTTGGTTATCGTCGATCAGGCTCACCAATGAGGCGCCAAAAGCGACCATAAAAAGGAAGGTAACTGCACCCCAGGCCAGACAAAATGAATGACAAAGAAACAGCGCGCGGCGCACACGGTCATATTGTCGGGCTCCCCAATTCTGCCCGATAAAGGGTTCAGCAGAAGACGAGCACGACCACAGAATCATATGCGCGATGGTTTCTACTCTCGATGCGACGTTATATGCGGCAACCACTTCGTGCCCATGATTTGCCAACAATCGGGTAATAACCAGCATCGAGATCGGCATTACCAATCCGCTGGCAATCGCTGGTGCGCCAACATGCATGATGGCCACCCAGGACTGCCCTATGCCTTTCAGCTGCCATGTCATGAGTTTCGCATTGGCGAGTAGTACTGCGTATAGAGCAACGCTGGATACCCGAGAGATAACGTATGCCCAGGCAGCACCCGCACTGCCAAGTTCCGGAAAACCAAACCAACCGAAGATCAACACTGGACCGAGCGCAATCTGAATTACTGAACCCACTGTCATTACAACGCCTGGGCTGGCCGCACTGCCCGTCGCGCGTAACAAAGTCGAACCTACGATTGACAACAGAAAAAACGGGACACCAATCATATAGACCCGAAGATAGTCGACCGTCAGCTCCAGGACTAAATCCTGAGCGCCCAGAGTGGACACAATTTCGTAGGCGTACGCGTAGCCAGTTACAGCCAGGACAACACCGACCACCACCGACAGAATCTGGGCATGGGTGACCAGAATGGATGCCTGTGCCCTCTCGCCAGCACCCATGGCACGCGCAATAACAGACGATGCCCCACTACCAATGCCGCCAGCGAAGGCAAACAAGGTGATAGTAAGGGGAAACGCGAAGCCCATAGCAGCCAGAGCTTCCGTGCCTAACATGCCCAAGTAGACTGCTTCGGCAAGTTGCGCCACGTTCATGGTCAACGTACCCATGGCCATGAAGGAGCCCAGTCGAACCAGGTGGCCGCCTACCTTTCCTTCGGTAAAACCACCGGCATTTATCTCAGGTGTTGCAGGAGATTGATGGGGCGAAGATCGTTGCAAGGAAGCTCAGTAGGAAGAGTTAAGTTGCAGTGTAGTGATGTTTGGTGATCAACGACACTCTCAGCGTATCGAAGAGATCTGCTGTCTCGCTGTGTGCACCGTTGATTGGAATCGAGGAGCTATCCTGACGCCATGGTAATACGCCAGACGCCTGATTAGACCGAACGACGTCCGGGCTAATCAGGTGCTTGAGGCAGAGATGTCGAGACTTACAGTCCCAGGTAGTCCTCGAAATTCTTACTGTAGAACCGATCGAGTTCTTCTGGAGATGCATTAACCGCATCCATGCTGATTTCGAAGTCACCAAATGGGTCTTTGCCACCTTCGGGGTGCGGATAGTCCGTGTTAAACATCAGAATATCCTTGCCGACGTTTTTCAATATCCAACCCGCGTTTTCAGTGTGCAGTGGTCCTACCCTCACCTGTCGCTGAAAATACTCTGATGGTTTAAGGGTCAGCTTCTTCAAACTCTGGTCAAACTTGCCGAGCAGAGACACACCCATATCGAGATTCATCAGGGATGCTGGTACCCAGTTAGCACCCAGCTCAATAATGCCAACCTTGAGGTTTGGAAAACGTTCGAGTACGCCGTCGTAGATCATGCAGGTCAGCCAGCGTTCGATCGTGTGATGGATAACTGGAAGATCTTTAGGCTTGGTGGTTTCTATGTTGCCGATATTGCCTTTCAGCACGCGTTCGACACCGGTGTTCATATAAACCGAAGGCATATTCTGACCGCTACCAATATGGAGGGTCACGGGCACGCCCGCTTCTTCCATCATGGCCCATAACGGGTCGTAGGCAATGTGTGAGGGAGCGCGCCCCTCGACTGCATCTGATCCAATCCAGATTGCGTTGATGCCGAGATCAAGCGCCAGTTTTAAGGATGTCTGGGCACGTTCAGGATCTTTCAGAGACAGGAATCCGACAGAAAGTAGTCTTGGATCGTCGCTACAGAAATCTGCCATGCCTCTGTTGAGGGCATCGCAGCCGCCATAAACCACTTCCAGGTCTTTTGAGCCAGCGAAACGTCCGGCACCGACCGAAGGAAAGATCAACTGTGAGCCAACCCCCATGATATTCAGTGCATCACTGCGCTCTTTTTTCTCTACCGCGCCGTATGCGCTCCACATGTTGCGTTTGCCCGGGTGTGCAAAGAGATCTGATTTAAGGGCTTCGGTCAGTTCAGGGTCTTCACCTGCCAGGCGTTTATTTGCCGCCTCGATAATAGGATCAAGCGCGGGCATATTGAGGTCAAAAACTCCCCGCTCCAGATTGTCCCTGACATAGTCAGAGGCGTAGCTTTCCAGCCAACCGCGGCCTTCAATGATATGGCTGTCAGCATCATGGATCGTTCGTCCTTCGCGGTGTGACATGGTGAACTCCTGTACTTTCGATTGAACTGTATGGCTTTATTATATGCATCATATAATAAGAGCTGTCAATCATTGAGTCGACCACAACCAAGTGGGGCCAGCAGAGGCACCCAAACGTGGTTGCCAGATAAATCCCCCGCCGTTGCGGCAGACGTTCCTCGCCGTTGCGGCGGACGTTCCTCGCCGTTGCGGCGGACGTTCCTCGCCGTTGCGGCGGACGTCGTCCTCAACAATCCGCTAAGATAGTTATCGCTGATCCCGGCGCAGGTAGGTCTGACCAGCAAACCGGGCACTGCGCATCACGGGGAGAATCAGATTTGAGCAGCAAAGTCATGTCGCTGGCAGGAACACCGGCGGCTTCTCCGCTCGGCTACTTCAGCTGGACCTTCGGCCAGGGGGCACGAGACCCCTACTACATCCTGGTCATCATCTACATCTTTTATCCGTACTTCAGCAATACTGTGGTCGGCGACCCGGTACAGGGTCAGGCCCTGATCGGCTACATCACCGCGGCGGCTGGATTGGTCCTGGCGCTCACTGCGCCTTTTCTCGGTGCTATTGCGGATAAAGACGGGCGACGCAAGCCGTGGCTCGTCGGCACGGTCGCGGTAATGTCGGTCGGTGCATTGTGCCTTTGGTTTATCGAACCCGAGGAACGTGGCTTGAGCCTCGGCCTGTCGCTGTTGATTCTGTTCATGATCAAGATCTGCTTTACGGTCTCAGAGGTCTTTCACAACGCGATGTTGCCCTCGATCGCGCCGACCAACCGTGTCGGACTGATCTCAGGATTGGCCTTTTCGCTGGGCAATGTCGGTGGTCTTCTGCTGATGCTTTTTGTGCTACTTGCCTTCGCCATGCCAGGCACCCAGCCATGGGCGTTCCTGCCGGATGCACCACTGTTCGGAATCGATCAATCCAACCACGAACACGACCGCATCGTCGGCCCGATCGCCGGTGTCTGGATGCTGCTGTTCATGATACCCGTACTGCTGTTTACCCCGGACGGAAAAGCGTCGACCCGTCCGATGTGGCAACTGGCTAAAGAAGGTGTGCGGGACGTTGTGCAGACCATAAAACACGTTCGCCACTACGGGAACATTGCCCGATATCTGCTGGCCCGCATGTTTTTTATCGATGGGATGGTGGGTGTACTGACTTTTGGTGGCGTCTACGCATCCGGCACATTCGGCTGGGATACCACCACTCTGCTTATATTCGGACTGTGCACCAGCGCCTCGGCGATGTTCGGTGCCTACGCCGGTGGGCGTCTTGACGACAGGGTTGGTTCAATCCGGGCGCTGCAGATCGCCATAACTACCAGCTCGGTCGTGCTGCTGACGCTGGTTTCCGTGCAACCGGATACCATCCTCTACGTCGTGGAAGTGGGCTCAGAACCGGCCTGGAATTCACCCTATTTTGCCACGATCCCGGAGCTCTTCTACTTCGCCACCAATCAGGTGTTCGCCATGTTCTTCGTCACCGGCCTGTCGGCATCGCGAACGCTCATGGCACGTATTGCACCACCGGAAATGGCGACCCAGTTCTTTGGGTTGTTTGCGCTGTCCGCCACAGCGACCGCATTTCTCGCTCCTTTGCTGGTCGCGACTACAACCGCACTGTTTGAGTCTCAGAGAATCGGCTTTGGCTCGCTGGCGCTGCTCATGATCATCGGCGCGGTCCTGCTCCTGAAGGTGAAGGAGGAACAGGCGACTGTAGCGAACACCTCCTTAGAACCCAACAGATAACGTTCAAGCGGTCGACCACCCGGATTCAGATTATTCAGGGAGAAAGAACAAACATGAAAATTGGCATGATGTTGGGATTTGAAGATTCCATAAAAACAATGACGACCATTGCTTGCGAGGCCGACCGCGCTGGCATTGACTCTCTCTACACGGTGGATGCCGGGCGCAGCGCGACGGTCACTGCAGCGGCGGTAATCAACGCGACCCAACGTGCCCAGGTAGGCACCTACATCGTCAACGCTTATGCGCGCGAGCCATGGATGACTGGCATCGAAGCCCGAGACCTCAACGAAATCAGCGAAGGCAGATTTGTCCTGGGCATTGGCACTGGCAATCTGCATTTTAACGATCTGTATATGGGTATAGACTCGACCAGGTCTCGGGCAAAGATGCGCGATTTCGTGAATATCGTTCGTGAGGTTGTCGTCGGTCGCGCGGCGCAAAGAGTTCGCTATCAGGGCGACGTTCATCGCATCCGGTGGCGCGCAACCTGGGATCCCGCTTCCGCAACTCTGCCAGTCTATCTGTCTGCTTCTGGACCGAAGATGGTAAAGCTCGCCGGAGAGGTCTCAGACGGTGTTGGAATAGGAATTATGTCGTCTGTCGAATTTGTTCGAGACATTGTAAAACCGAATGCGCGTTCCGGTGCTGAAGACGCTGGTCGTGACCCGGACGCCCTTGTTTTCCCAACCGCAGCGACGATAAGCATCAACCAGGACATTGAAGCAGCGCGTAATGCAAGTCGCGCGGCGATCTGTAAACTTTACCACCCTATCCCGCATCCCTATTACGACTCGCAACTTCGCCAGTTAGGGTTCAATGAGTTCGCGGATCAGGCAGCACGGTTAATGCCACTGGGAAAAATGTCGGAAGCGATGGCGTTAGTTCCGGATGAGGTTGTCGATAACATGACGATTACAGGTAACCTTGAGCAGTGCGCCGCAAGGATCAACGAGTACGAGGGCGTTGCTGATGAGCTGATTCTTGCACGCACTGCCCAGCGCAATGATACGAAAACGATGTCTGACTATGATGAGCTGTTTGAGTTGATTGACCGGCAGCAAAAGTAGGCAAACGCCATCGACTGATCCTTGCCTGATTAATTCAGCCAGAACTGAGCGTCAGAGGCGCGATGAAGCTGCCGCGCTCAGCCCCCAAGGACCACTGATAAAACTGCCCGGAGACACAACATGGCATTACTGCCCCTCGCCGAAACAGCCTTTACTGCACCAACCGATCGGGACATGTTGCCGTCGGAACGCCGGCAGTTCGTGCTGACACACCGCACTTGCGTCTTCGGTTATGCACGGCAGACGGACGGTCCCGCAATGTCTGTCGTGTATTACGTACCTGACGACAGCGGAGTACTTCATGTCGCGACAATGGCTGACCGCGCTAAGGCAAAAGCCGTGGAACGTTCGGGCAAGGTGAGCTTGTGTGTGCTGGATGAGACCTGGCCGTTTTCCTATCTCCAGGTGTATTGCGATGCGGTGATTGAGCGAGACCCTGAATTCGTGTGCGATGTAATGATGGGTGTGGGTTGGCGAATGTCCGGCTCACCGGTACCGGTCGAAGCACGCCCGCTGATTGACAAGATGCGCGTCGAGGAAAATCGCCTGGTGCTGAAGTGCACGCCTTACGCGACCTTCGCTACCCCGCCACGCCATCTGGAAAGTAATGATCAGGAAGAGAAACTTACCCACTGGTTATCAGGCCAGGTACCCTGGTTTGCGGAAGATCCAGCCTGAGTCCGATTGAAAACAGTAGCAAGACAGAGGTAGAAAAATGGCACACATTGAACCCAGATCCCGAGAAGAGTTGCCTGAACTCCAGAAAGTCATGGCGATGGCCCAAGCGACGATGGGATTCGTGCCCAATTCAATGCTGACTATGGCGCACATGCCGCAGCTTTCTATGGCGTTCTCTATCCTTGCAGGCGTTGTGTATGGCGCAGATCTGCGCGCCATGTTTGCGAACTATTCAGATTCTGTCCCGAAGCACTCGGGGGCAGACGAAAACCTCGATCCACAGCTCATCCAATTGATCGCGTTCTCGGTGAGTCTGAGTTCCGGATGCCGGTATTGTCAGGCACACACCTCGCACAAACTCACCGGCGCCGGTGCGTCAGCCGAAAAGCTCAACGAACTTCTGCGCTACGAGGAAAGCGACCTGTTCACGGCAGCGGAGAAAAGCCTGATCGCGCTGGCACTCGCGGCTGGTCAAACGCCTAACGAGGCAACGCAGGCACATTTCGACAGCCTGCACCTGCACTACAGCGACCGGCAAATTGTGCAGATCGTTGCTGTGATAGCCCTCTTCGGGTTCCTGAATCGCTGGAACGACACCATGGCGACTACGCTTGAATCAGAGCCGCTGTCTTTCGCATTGGATACGCTCAGCGCATTTAACTGGGATGTCTCTAAACACACCTGATTTCGAAGGCATGTTGCCTTGCCGGCTGGCTGTCGTGCACTGCCTGCGGGCGCTCGTGCAGGAACTGTTCACCGACTGAGATCTCAGGCAGGCATTTATCTGGAATTCGATTAGCTGGTATTTTGCTCTACACAACTCCACTTGAAACGGGAGCCACCAATGGCGGACACGCAAACACAACCAGAAGAAATGCGGCCAGGATCTGCGATTGAAGCACACGCACGATTGAATCGAATGCATGCAGAAATTCTGCGTCTGGATCTCGCCCGCAACATTCTGGAACTGGATCTGTATGGCTACACGTTGCTTGAGAACGCACAGCCTCCCGAGTTCTTCAGAGCACTGCGCAAAACTATCTTAAAGCTCGGGCGGGAAGATCTGCAGGACAACAGACGCATTCCTCTGGCGGGCAAAGACGGCGAACGCCAACGACGAGGCATGGAGTGTCGAAGGTACTGCGGAACAACCGCCGCCGGAGAAAGGGCGACCCGACCCAATGTCGGATTTCATAAACGGGAGAATGGCGAGAGGGCTACGAAGCGTCCGACATAATTCTCGATGAGTTCTCAAAGGATTACGGTCTTGAGAATCAAGATTAGCGTGACGGATACTTGGAAAGATAGCCATTCAATTCGGATTAAAGGAATCTCAGCCTGGTGCCGGGTTTTTCGTTCATCGAGAATGTCCGGGGTCAGCCATCAACGTCACCAGAACGGCTGAGATGGTCGCAAAAACTCTGCCATTCCAGGAAGGACTTCAATGTGCGATGAGGTGACTTCAGGCTGGCATATGGGCCTATTTTGACTCCATTAACCCCACACCAGACCCGTTCAGGATCGACCAACAGGAATCTCGATACCCAGCAGCCGTGCGGCATTACCGCTGAGAATCTTGGCCCGTTGTTCGTCGCTGAGCCGCCCCATCTGCCGTTCGATTGCTTCAGGTGAATGAGGCCAGGAGCCTTCCGGATGTGGATAGTCGCTGGCCCAGCAGAAATTGTCGATCAAACCGAATTCTTCCGCGATGGCCAAGCCGGAACGGTCTTCACCGAAGGTCGCAAACCCCTGCCGGTGAAAATATGTGCTCGGCAGTTCTGGCAGTTTGGGTTTGGCCCACATGTGGTGTTTACGGTAGGCCTCGTCCATGGCTTCAAGGCTCCACGACACCCAGCCAATGCCGGATTCGACAACCGCGAAGCGAAGCTTCGGATGCTGCTCACAGATACCGGACGCACACATGAGGACCAGCGGCTCCACATTGGTGGTGCAACAGTGGGCAACGTAGTTAGCAACGGCGCCGCCCGGTCCGCGCGTAGTCGCCGGATTGCGTCCGGTGCTGACATGGAAGGTGGCGGGCATATCGGTGTCCTCAAGCGCAGACCAGATGGGGTCAAACTCGGGTAGATTGTAGTTACGCTCTCTGGGTGGCTGGGGACCGTACACAGGCTTGTTCGGCAGGCACACGCCGCGGAAACCAAGTTTTGCAACACGCTCTATCTCAGCGACCGCAGCGGCAACATCGGTGGTGGTGATGAACGCCATGGGGTATTGGCGATCCCAGTGATCGCCGTACCAGTCGCGGGCCCAGTTGTTCCAGCCTTCACAGAACCGCATGGCTAAAGCGGGATCGTCATTGGCGATCTGCGCAGCAAGGAAGACGGCACCCGGAAAAATAATCTCCGCATCGACGCCATCGCGAGCGTTGTCTTCAACGCGCTTACCGGCGTAGCGACCGGAGAGCAAACGCTCCAGGTCTTCGCCAGCCATCTTGGAGCGATCCAGCAGGTGAGCTGGGACTGAGGCGTCCTTTTTGTCCTGGTCTTTCTGGCTCTGAGTTTCTTTGACGAGCGAACTGTCTTTCGGCTCACGAACACCTTCCGCGCGTTCTTCGTCCATCTGCTGATCTCTGCGCGCACGGCGGTTGCGCAATTTTTCCCGCAGATCATCATCGATATAGCCCGTCATCCAATCTTTGGGCTCAATGGCGTGACAATCGGCCGAAATCACATAGAGCTTATTCGCATCGTCTGGCCGCACTGTGCGTTCCCAGCCACTGTGTCCTGGTGTCTGCGTACGCCACGCTTGCGCCGCCAGCAGCTGTGCTTCATGTTCAGATTGTGCAGTCATGTCGATTCCTTCGAATTGCTCGAGCCGGATATCATGAGATCGGACTCAACCAGGTTATGGACTTCCTCAGCAGAGAGTTGCAACCAGTCGATGAGTACTTCCTGGTTGTGTTCACCCTGATGAGCGGCAGGTCCGCGCACGCCGGATCTGGCATGAGAAAATCGATAAGGCGAGTCAGCCATTGGCCGAGTGCCGCCAGCACGATCATCGATCTGCACCAGCATCCCACGGCTGGCAAGAGTGGGTTGTTGGTGCAGATTTCTGGGGTCCCGCACCTCCCCCCAGGGGATATCCAGGGAGTCCATTAACTCACTGAACTGCTCCAGGGTTTCGCACTGCTGGAACGTTTCGTCAATGATTGCTCGCCGGGCTGCTATTTTGGCTTCCAGGTCTGCATTGGCTGGGGTGGGATCTTGTACCAGGGCGCTTCTGAGAAGCCTTTTAAACACCAGTTTCATTTCGGGGTCAGAAGCAATGAATACGCGACCAAATGGCAGATCGAGAATCGGACCCACCACAATCGAATCGGGGATATCTTCCAGTTCGAAATGAGCGCGATCATCTGTCGCAAAAGTCGCGTCCATCATCGACATGTCGATATGCTGGCCAACGCCGGTCTGATCCCGCAGATGCAGCGCGGCCAGTAAGCCAATTACGCCGTGTAGTGAGGCGTTAGTATCCGCAACAGACAGAGGCAGGTCTCCAGGGGCCGACTGATTGCGCTGCGCCAGCCTGTGCATCAAGCCGACTTCAGCATGCACGACTGGAGCGTAGGATGGTCGATTGGACTCAGGACCCTCCTGTCCGAACCCGCTGATGGATAGCATGATCAGCTTCGGGTTTACCTCGCTGAGAGCGGCGTAATCGATACCCAGGCGGCCCATCACCCCAGGTCGATAGTTCTCAATGACGATGTCGGCCACTGCGACCAGCTCCTTAACGAGATCTGCAGCCCCAGCCGCACGCAGGTCGAGACAGATATTGCGTTTACCTGCGTTCTGCTGATTAAAGAAGCCGGATATGCCACGCACCTTGCGCCCGTGAATACGGGTGCTGTCGCCAACGGGTGGCTCGACCTTGACCACGTCTGCGCCGAGGTCTGCCAGCAGACGCCCTGCAAACGGACCGGCAACCACACGGGAGAAATCTAAAACGCGAATGCCTTCCAGCGGATACTGTTGCGACAATTCCATATTCTCAGCAGTCAGGCTTGCTTAAAAACCGGTAACACCACGTCGCTATCATCGATTGCTTCGAAGGCGACCTGAACTGCCATGCCGACCTCCACTTCATTTGGATCGCAACCCGTTAAATTGCTGATCATGCGTGGACCTTCTTCCAACTCTACGACTGCAATCGTGATTGGGCACTGTTCGGCGAGAACCGGGTGCGGAGCGCGGCGAGCGACTGTGTAGGTATAAATCACACCCCTGCCAGAAACCGGCTGCCATTCAAGCTGGGCGGATCCGCACTTCGGGCAACGGGCGCGCGGTGGAAAAATCCTGTCGGCACAGTCCGCGCACTGCTGTATGACGAGCTGTTCCCTGCGGGTGGCGTCCCAGTAGGGTTGGGTAAGTTCGGTGCTGGGTGGAATCAGGCGCGCGCTCATCGGTCAGCTCCGAACACCAGGCCGCATTGCTCTGCGATGATGCCGCCATTGCCGTGAGCATAAGCGAGTTCGAGATCTGGAATCTGACGATCACCGGCACGGCCTTGTATCTGACGAACGGCTTCTGTCACGTGGCTCATCCCCCCGGCCATTCCGGCTTGACCAAACGACAGTTGTCCACCATGGGTGTTTATCGGGAAGTCGCCGGCAAAGGTGAGGTCATGCGATGCGACAAATGCACCGGCTTCACCGCGCGGGCAGAAGCCGGCTTCTTCCAGGGTCAACAACACCATGATGGTGTAGCAGTCGTACAGCGAGGCCAGCCCCATGTCGCCGGGAGTGACACCCGCTTGAGCCATGGCGGCTCGCGCGGCGATCCCGACACCGGTGGCATCCAGATTCGGTGCCTGGGCGAAGGATGAATGGGTAACAGCTTCACCCGCGCCGAGTAACCAGGCCGGCGGTTGTCTGGCGTCGGCTACTCGGTCGGCGGATGTGACCAGCAGGGCCGCAGCGCCCGCCGCAGGCATGACAATCTCCAGCATATGCAGTGGTTCGCAGATGACCTCAGAGGCGAGGACATCGTCGATGCTGAGGGGTTGGTCATGAAATATCGCGGCGGGATTGGCATTGGCGTTGATGCGCTGATCGACAGCGACTTTAGCGCGCTGTTCATCGGTGAGACCGTACTCGTGCGTGTAGCGCGTCGCCAGCATAGCGTAGCCGACGTTGGCACCGATCATGCCATAGGGGTAATCAAATTCTGCCTGGGGAGAACGATCGTAGCTCGGATGAATCGACCGGGGTGTGCGAGGTGAGTCAGACTGAGCACTGCCACGAGAGGTTCTTCTGCGGCGACGGGTGCCGGTGAGACACAGACAGCTTGTACATTGTCCCGACTGAATGGCTGCGGCGGCGCGCCAGACCATACCGGCACCCGTTGCACCGCCCAGATCTACGACCTCAGCAAAAGTCGGCTGCAGGCCCAGGAATTCGGCGACTGTTGCCGGCACGAAACCCGGCAAGCCGCCGATCGGATGCACGATAAGGCCATCAACGTCAGACAGAGAAAAACCCGCGTCTTGCACGGCGTCGACGGCGACCCCGCTGAGAAGCTCTAAGATGGTTTCCTCCCCCGTGTATCGTGTCGGAGGACGTTCGGCGACGCCAACCACTGCTGCGGCTCCGCGCAGAGACATCAATTTGTCTGCATGGCTGACTGGTTTTTTCCCGAGTGATCCTTGCCTATCTGGTAGGAGGCGGGAACCTCAATATTCCAGAATCGAGCTGCGTTAAGTCCCAGAACTTTGGATCGGTCTGCCTCACTCAGGTCACCCATGGTGCGTTCGATAGCCGCAGCCGAATGCGGCCAGGTGCCCTCATGGTGGGGATAGTCATTGGCCCACATGAAATTATCGATCAGGTTGTGGGCCACACCCAAGGCAAGGCCCGAGCGGTCTTCACCAAAGCTGGCAAAAGCTTGGCGGCGATAGTAGTAGCTGGGCGGTTCCTTCAGGTCAGGTGACACCCACATACGATGCTTGTAGAAAGCTTCGTCCATGGCTTCCAACAACCATGAGACCCACCCTGTGCCCGCTTCGATAGTCGCAAATCGTAATTTTGGATGTCGCTCCAGCACACCGGAGGCGCAGAGATTGGCAACCGGTTCCTGGCTTGCAGCGCAGCAGTGCACCGCGTAGTTGATCACCGCACCGCCTGGACCGGAAGCTGCTCTGGGATCACGACCGGTCGAGACATGGATCGTCAAAGGCAGATCAACATCCTCGACGGCTGACCAAAGAGGTTCAAATTCCGGTTGGTTGTAGTTGCGCTGATCCATCCCTGTGGGGCCATACTCTGGCTTTACCGGGATCGTGATGCCCTTGAAGCCCAGTGCTGCGACGCGCTCTACCTCTTTCACCGCTGCAGCAACGTCCAGCGTGGGAATCTGCGCCATGGGCAGAATGCGATCCTGGTGCGCGCCGAATTCCTCATGTGCCCAATCGTTCCAGGCCTGACACATGGCCATGGAAAACCCAGGATCATTGGTACCAAAGGCGTGAATTCCCTTGTTACCGAAAACGACCTCCACATCAATCCCGTCACGGTCTTGGTCAGCCAGCCGTTCGGCAACATTTCGACCGGTTTTGTTGCGTTCGATGTCTTCAGGTCCCCAGTCGGTTGTATCGGTTTTGATCTTCCAGGGGCGATTACCTTCGGTGATGATGAAAGCCTGGCCGTCGACCATTTCCAGTCGGGGCAGGCGCTTCAAGTACTCGGGCGCGATGCGTGACTTCACCCAGTCTTTGGGTTCGTTGGCGTGACAGTCGGCGGAGACGATGAAGTATTTGTTTGGATCGCCGGGCTGTGCAGTTCTGTTCCATCCATCCGCTCCTGGTGTCTCCTGGCGTTTGGACATCGTGGTTTCAACTGATGGCATGGTCTCTCCCCAATTATGCGCAAGTAGTATACTATTTAGCGCGTGACCGGATGTAAACAGCAGAAGATCAGCCCGCCTCAAATGAACTCACACCACGAAAGAGCCTCGACCAGGGTCGCCCGAAATATCGTAAAAGACATCGAGGAACGGCAACTTCCCGCGGGCACGAAACTCGACTCCGAACATGTGATGATCGAAAAACAGGGAGCCTCACGCGCCACTGTCAGGGAAGCGCTAAGGTTCCTGGAGTTACAGGGGGCTTTGAAAATGAAAGCAGGACCAGGTGGTGGCCCTGTTGTAAATATACCGGGCGTTGACCACCTTGCCGGCGCTTTGTCGCTGCAACTGCAGTTTGCCAACGCAACGTTCAGCGCCGTACTTGAAGCCAGGCGTTCGATTTACCCCATTCTCGTAGCCGAGGCGGCTGAGAATGCCACCACCGATGAAATATGCGCACTCAAGGCGAGCTTGCAGCGCCTTTATGAAGCCACTGAAGATTCAGATGCAGCAGCGCGCGAAGCCCGGAACTTCTACGAACTGGTGGCAGTTGCTTCCAAGAATCTGGTACTCGGATTCCTGGTCAATGCACTACATCACCTGTCGGAAAATTCAGGGATCGATTACGACATGCAACACCGGCAGGCGAGTGCCCGCCAGGCCGACAGGATTCTGCAGGCGATCGAGCAGCGAGATGCGGAGAAAGCTCGTGCATTATCAGAAAAAATGCACGCCGCGGCATGGCGTTATTGGGAAAAGAATGCTCCGGAACTGTTGAATGCCCCGGTGTCGTGGATCACTCGCTAGACTCTTCGCGGCAGAGCAGGATTTGCCCGGCAATGAAACATGGACCTGGTTTACTGGCGAAGCCCTCATGGGTGAAGTCGTCCGACTTTTAGTCGCCCCGAACTGGTCCGATGTTGAGACGCGGGTGCCGGGGATCAGGTGATCACAGCCGAGGCTCAGCGCCAACCTGGTTGCCAGATATTTCCTGGCGCCGCCTGCGACGGACGCGGTCTCAATCAATCAGACCAATGGGCTAACTAAAATTCGCTGCGCGTAAAGCAAATATCGTAAAACGACGAAAAAATTCAGCAACTGCCGCGCAGAGCGATTGCGTACTAATCAGAAGCGCTGTTCGAACCACCAATACCTACCGGCGCACTCGAGCCATCGGCCCTGGCTTTCGCAACAACGTCCCGCAGCGTGAACGCTTCCCGCAGTTCTGCCGGCGTAGAATCTGGTCCCAGTTGGCCAACCCGAACATACTCGCCGCGATCTGCGGCTAATCGAAAATCAACAAGCGCCCCGGCGGCTTCTGCCACGCGACCTCTGGCACCAAAACCATGCCCTTCATTGGTTTGTGCGCCATTGGTTGCCTGAAACCCCATGCGCTGCAACAGTTTGGGACTGGCTCTTTTCAGCACTTCGGGTCGCACCGACAGCATCCAGTTTTCCTGCTGACGCATAAACGGCTTGTTCATGCCATTCAACATGACCACGCGCGGCGTATCTGTGTGATTTATGCCGGTGCCGTGCAGCAAACGTCCATCGGTGAGCACCATCGTGCCCGCCTTCGCATCCACATTTATGGCTGGAGGCAGCTTGCCTACGGGCACACCATTGCGCACAGCCTCTGACAGCACAAGATGGCTACCGGGAATAACCAGCGTGCCGCCGTTGGTTTCGTCGATATCCGTGAGTGGCGTGAGAACGTTCACTGTCATCGGGTGGTTTGAATCCAGCGCGTTACTCTGATCCTGGTGCAGAGCCTGAGGTACGCCGCCCTTCAGAGACTGTGCCGCAATCAGCGAGGTACAGATCCAGCCGTCTCCGAGAGCTTCAGTAATCAGTTGCTCAACCAGCGGGCCACCCTGAACAACGTCCGGGTGTTGTTCGATCATTCCTTCGAAGCAGCGCCCCTTGTTCACACAGCAGTTGATGTTTTGACCGCTGGGCGTTTTCTGTGCAATGCCTGCCAGACGCTCGCCCTCTGCCTGCTCCAGCACTCGCTTGAGCATCGTGCGCACCTGAGTCGATGACAGAGCGTCTTCAATTTTGCAGTAACCCCACGTCCGCATATCACTACGCAGCCGCTCAATGTTCTTGCTGGGCTGCGGTAAATCTTTGTCCCGCCAGTAGGGGTGTCTGGAACCGACCGTGGTGTCGTAGTATGCGCCCGGCTGGAATTCCCACTGACCCCACTCGCTACCTCGCTTGGGTGGCACAAAAAATATCTCAGGATTGTTTGCAAGCACCGATTTCATGGGCTCCTGCGAGTTCACCTCGTCGTAATACATCTGGGCGTCCGGTGCAGACCGGGAGGCGACGTAGGCGGGATCAAATTCTATCGGTGTAGTGGTCATGACAATCTCGGGCTCTTCTATTCAAGTTTGTGAGCAATACTGGTCACTCTACCTTAAGATTTCTTCGAAATGTGCAGGCTCTGAGACAAAAAAAGGGCCTATCGTTAGCCGACCAAATTGTTAGTCTCACAACCTCAACGACTGAACCATCCACTGCAGCAACCATTATGTCGCGCGCGACGAGGCGCCGTTCATTCTGATCAATTCCATCACGCCGGTGTCAGGAAGGCAGCGTCGACCAGATCCTTATCTAATAAGCCAGCCACCTGTACGGCACTCGCCTCATACTGTTCCGGCAGGAGCCCTCTTTCGTACTCGGGCAGATCAGTAGTGCGAACCATTTTGACCTCATATCCAGTGTCACCAACGATGACATTAGAAAAATTCCTGTCAATCTCAAGCTTGAGAATCAGGTCTTGGTGGAAAAAGAGGTAGGCCCATCATCAGTGCCTGCGCAACTGCGCTGTTACGGCGTGTCTCGCATGTACGGAAAATCCAGTAATATTCAGCTGCTCTTCCACAGCGCTCGATCATGTACAAAGGCGAGCGATTCAACAGTATCAGCCATCTGGTCGGAGCGGCGCTCGCGCTGCCCGGTGGCGCAATCTGGGGTCTGGCGATCGCTGGCATCATTCTGGATGCGCTGCCGAGAAAGGGTATCAGAGTCGTACCCGTTCTGATCTACCTGATCATGGGATGGTTGTGTGTATTTGCGCTGGATCCGATCATCGCAGCGCTACTGACGCCAGGTTTCAACTGGCAGGTGGCCGATGGGATTTTCTATACCACCGGTATCGTATTTTACATACTGGATCACTGGTACCCGCGGAACCACGGTATCTGGCACCTGTTTGTGCTGGTTGTGCTGATTGTGCTGGTTGTGCTGGCCGGCAGCATCAGTCACTACTTTTCGATTCTGCTGCTCTACTGATCGCACCGAGTAGACTTAACCACCCATTGCTCAAGTGATCCCGGTCGACTGCAATTCTACTGATTCTCAGAAATCACAGCCAACCGAGCGAAGCAGCTTGAGCTTATTCCTCCGGGAGCGAGCTCAGATCAGGTCGATTGATCGTCATCATGGTTTCGATTTTTTCTGTCGCGCCGGACAGTTGTTGCGCCCACTTCGAACCTTCTTTTTCTCCAAAAGCTTTCGTATAGCGTTCGGGTATGGGCATAGCTACGCTTTCGTCTTCCCAGTCAATGGGCACCACAACCCGATAAAGATTGCTGGAACTCATACCTGGTGAGTAAGCAACCCAGCGAACGTCCGGCGCAACCTTGGCGCTCGCTTCAACCAGTTTTGCCAGAGCCTCTTCGTAGGCTGGCCCGCTGTTCTGCTTAACCGTGATCAGTATGGTCATGAACGCATCAGCCCCCCTCGGCGTGAGACTCGGCTGACGCCCGAGATCGCGACGGACGTTAAAGGTCTGCACCTGCCCGCCTGCTACAGACTCAGCAATCATACGACTGAGTTCAGCGGATTCTTTTGCTCCGAAGGTATCAACCCAGTTGGCACCAGGCTTCAAATCGGCAAACGCGTCCATCATCGTAATCGAGATGTAACCGTTGTGGCCTGTTCTGGTACGGGTTACCAGCGTCGGCATGCCGGTACCATGCTTCTTGTTAAGAGCATTAAGACGTTTCAGGAAAGCCTCGAAGGTCGCGTTCATCCCCGGTTTGACGTGGGTTGTACGCACCTGGGCAAGGATCGCCGAATCCGCAGATTGCGCTTGCGCAACCGTAGCAAACATCAGCGGTATCAGTATCGAGGTCAGCAGCACCCAAGTGGTAGTGCGCCTCGCATGAGTCAATAGAGTCATAGTTCAGCTCCTGAGTTTGGATAGGTCCGTATTCGAAGGGAACAACCTATAGATCAAACAACAGGAATGCGCGCGATCAGCCCTGCAGACAGCGCATAACAATGATCAAAACTCCCCTCAACGCAATTAATACCTTCTCAAGGGGTTTGTCAATTCACCGTGTATAACATTGTCGGCAACACGGTGACGTGCAAGTCAGAAAGGAAATTGTCGGAGTCGAGGCAATTAGTTCAATTCCCTATTTTCCGGCCGATAGGAAGTTCCACTGACGGCCTCAAGCCTTGATGGGGTTATAGTGCCCCTGAGCCAGGTACACATAGTGCAACATCGTTTCAAACGATCTGCGATTTGATGTATCACAGGCGTCCGCGCTAGGCTTGCCTCAACCGGACTCATCAGGGGAACCATGCGACTGCTTGCTTTCATCCTCGTGACGATCGTTCTGTCGCCGCTTCTCGTCATCGGCACAGCGATCTACATGTTTCGAGTGCTGGCGGTTCTGATGCCGAAGGGTATCGACGGGACGGCCTACGAACCGTATACGGCGCGCTTGTTCATGCACGACCTGGGCACCAGGCCTGACCCTGTCGCGAGTCGGTTGGCGCCTCACCTCACCGTAACCGCCGCACCCGTTTGGTCAATGTTCAGTGCGCCATTTCGATGGGCGACCCGTCTGACGGGCTACGTGCCGACCCTGTTCACCTTCCCACCGGCGCGGCCTCTCAAGGTCATGTCCGTCATGGCGCTGCGAACGGAGTTTTTCGATCGCACCTTGAACGACGCCCGTACTCACGTGCAGCAGGTGGTCGTGCTCGGTGCGGGCTGGGACACTCGCGCCTATGATGAACATTGGTCGGACCTCAAATTCTTCGAGGTCGACGGGCCGCCTACGCAGCAAGAAAAGCGCGCTGCTCTCGCCGACGCTGGCGTCGATGCGAGTCATGTGACTTTCGTACCTGTCGACTTCAACGAGACATCGTGGCTGAACGCAATCACCGGCGCCGGGTTCGATCCGACCCTGCCAACCTACGTCCTGTGGGAGGGTGTATCGATGTACCTAGATGAAGCGGTGGTTCACGACACCCTGCAAGCCATCGCCGGATTCGCGCCCGGTAGCGTAATCGCGTTCGACTACCTGCCGAAGGAGCTCTTCACAAGTAAAGGACTGTACGGACTCGTCGGAAAATACATCAAGTTCGGCATCCGGATTTTCTACCGCACGCAGTTCAAGTTGCTTTTCCCGGGCGCCTCGAATTCACGCGGAGAGATCGAAAGCATTCTGGCTCGTGACCGACTCGAGCTGGGCGAACACGAGCTGCTCATATACGAGGAGAAATACCCGATATACGGATTTGTTTTGGCGGCAGTTCGGTAGACGCTCAAGCGCGGCGTCAGTCCTCACAATTACTCAGGTGGCTACTGACTTTCAGGTCATGCGCCAGCAATTCGGTCACTACGTCAACGACGCTTAGCTTCGGGCACGACACGGACAGATTGGGTGCAATGAGGCTAATCTCCGCTATCGGCCGAGAGCCGACTATCAAGCGAGCGAGAGTGCACTGGCGAAACTTGCCGAACCCAAAACGGTACCGAAAAAATTGGGTTCTACTTGGATTTTTTTTCAACACCGCTGGATCGCTGGTCGAACCAATCCGAACAGCCACCAAGGTGGTTCAACTACACCGTTTGCTAGTGATACATCGAACGTACGTCGATATTTGTTACTTTTATACCCACTTTTCATTGCCTATAGGGCAGCGGTGGACTATATTTCGTGATGAAGTGCCATTCAGAGCGCATCCCGATCCGCGGGCAGGGCTTAGCCCATCTGACACTATGAAAATTCGATCCTCTATTTGGTCCAAAGCGCGGGTGTTGGACTTAACAAATGGAGGCTGCTATGCCTAATGCACAATTGCCTCGTGGTGCCAACCACGAACATCTGAAGAACCAAGCAAAAACACTCCTCGAATCGTTTCGATCTGGCGATTCAGATGCTACGGCCAGAGTTGCTTCGTATTTTAAAGATCCAACCGACGTTGGAATCATCCAAGCGCAATTAGTCATTGCGCGCGAATATGGTTTCGAAAGCTGGCGCAAGCTTCTGCTGGAAGTGGCTCGGCTTCGCGATGACAGTGGCCAATTAGTATCTGCGGGTGCTAGCGCAGAATACGAGCTGACACTCGATGGCAGCCCGCTGCAATGCGAGTGTGTCGTACGGTCAAATCACAACGTCGCAACCTTCATCAAAGAGCTCGTGCTCACCCTGCCGGACGGTGTCGTATTGGCGGACGTTCCCGATTCCGTTCGCGTGCAGATTCCACCATACGAGATGCACTATTCGGACATTGACGTTGACGAACAGTACCGTGCGGACTGGCTGAAATACGATGTCTTTACCCACCGTTCAGTATCTAAGGAGCCGCTGAGCCGCACGTATCATCTTGCGAATTTCCCCGACGAGAACGCGATACTCAAATGCGCTATTCGAATTGCATCACCACCGCCGGGAAGCACCCATCCAGCCGGAAAAGCCTCTTCCTATCTCTTTAATCTGAAGCCAGGCGATAAAGTCACGGTCGCTGGTTTATTCGGCTCCTCGCCGGTTAAAGACACCCAAGCAGAAAAGGTCTTTGTCGGTGGCGGCGCAGCGATGGGGCCGATGCGTGCTTACATTTCGGACCAACTAATTCACGCGAAAACAACTCGCAAGATGTCCTACTGGTATGGCGCGCGAAACTCGCAAGAACTGTTCTTTGCAGATGATTTCGACAGACTCGAAAAAGAGTACGCCAATTTTTCGTGGCACGTTGGTTTCTCAGATGCTGCTCAGAAACGGGGCAACGGTCATCACGGTTTCGTACACGATGTTCTAAACGACCAGTTTCTCAAACAGCATCATGAGCCTGACCAATGTGAGTACTACATTGGTGGTCCTCCGCCGATGGTTGACGCCGCCATCGACATGCTCCAGAACGCTGGGGTTGGCTCAGATAACATCTACACAATCGACTTTCGACCTTCAGAAAAGGTTGCCTGACTATGCCGCGGGCACTAGACCAAATCGAAATTCCAACTACTGCAAACGGCATCACGAGTGACTGGTTAAGCAGCGCTTTGGTCGCGGGGGGACACTTAGGATCAAGTCGGGTGATCAGATGTTCCACAGCTATCGAGGTATACTCGAAATCACCTTTAGTTTCCCGATAGCCGACGGTCAGCATGATGTTTAGCGCCGAACAGCACGAGTCATTTAGTACGGTCGGCTACGTTCGGCTTGAGGGTGCCGTGCCCTCATCCGATGTACGCGAGATGTACGGTCGCATTTGGTCCTTACTCGAGGAAAAGGGCTTCAACCAGGACGACTCCTCGACCTGGAAGCCCGGTCCCGCTGGAGCGCTCCACGAACTGAAGAAGGGCGAATTCGCGCCGAACGACAGCCCTGTTGTGCGCGCCGCGCTTGATGCCGTGTTTGAGGGTAGCCAACGGGAGCAACCGACCAGTTGGGGACAGCCGCTCGCGACATTCCCCGACAAGGAGGGGCCGTGGTTGCTCCCGAACAACATCTGGCACTTCGATCACCCCTACTCTCTTCCTGGAGAGATTTCGGGAGTCAATGTCTTTTTGTTCATCGATGATGTTGAGCCGGAAGGAGGCGGCACCGTCGTTGTCCGATCGTCCCCTTCACTAGTGGAACGAATGCGCGCCAGCGCGCCAAGGATCGAGAAGATCAGTGACCTAAACAAGGCGTTCTTGCGGTCCCACCCATGGCTGAAGGGTCTGAAAACCGGCAAGAAATTCCGCAGTGTAGAACGCAACCAGCATTACATGGCACAGGACACGGACATCGACGGCATTGCCGCTCGAGTTGTAGAACTAACGGGTAAGGCAGGCGACGTATTTTTGTGTCATCCGGCGCTGTGTCACGCACCAGCGCCTAACGTCGCGGATCGCCCGCGCTTGATGCGAACCCAGAGAGTGCGGCGAATACGCAACTCAGCTCGCGCCGAGGAATAGCCGCATCCAGTGCGGGCGAACGAATTCGGAGCGAAGTGCGACCCGAGAGGGACTTGAACCCCCAACCTCCGGCGCAACCGAAGTCAGCTTAGTACCGGCGTTCTGACCCGCTGAACTTCCGGGCCGCGCTTCGAAGGTACGAGTTGCTATCGACGGTAGCAACTCCCGGCGCTGAAAAAAACGAATCGAACAGGAGACTGGCCTCTATTTCTAGGGGAACATCGACTCAAACACTTCGATATGAGATCTAAGAATGTCTGCTGTGGGCACAAAACGGACAAAAAGCGCTATTCACTTTTGAAAGGAATACTGCTCAGAACTGGCTCTACATCCGTTCCATGCTTGTCATTGAACTCCTGAACAACTTCGTTGGTTACTGCGCTGGTGCGTTTCTCTAGACCGGTAAAGCTGAAAGGGTCCCACTGGTAGGCGTTATCGCCTCCGGTAGGTGGTTGGGCTGGAACCTGTGCGGGTGGCGGATAGCTATCGGGGTTAGCGACGGCCATGCGAGTCGTTAACTTATCCTTAGTGATGTTCCAAACCATAAAATCCCGGGCCAGACTCAAGGGTCCCTGATAGTGCCTGCGTATCTCTTGTTCAAGGATAGGCGCCGTATCGAAGTCGTTTTGCATGTGGGATGCAACTGCCATTCGGGGCTGTGTGATTTCCATGATCTTGCCAAAGGCCCTGGGAGTGGTATGACCTTGGGTGCCTGACATTACGGCAGCCTCGTAACTCATGCTGTATTTGTCGAGCCACATGTCTGGCGGCAACATCATTTCGTGAATCGCCAAATCCGCATCGGCGGCGTGTTCCAGAAACCATTTGTTTGGTGCCGTATCGCCTGAATAGGCCAGTTTCAGCCCCTCCCACTCCAAGATGTAACCGACTGACTGGTCGACGTGAATGGTGGGTATAGAGTAGATCTTGACGCCATTTTCATCATAGAAAAGGTGATTGACCTTCTTCCAATCGATTTCCGTAACTGTCAATTGAGTGCTGCGCGGATCACCGGAAGATTCTCGCGTTGCCACATCCCAAGCCCAAGCCTGTTTGATCTTATCGGCCCAGCCTTTTATTCCCCAGTCAGGATTTTGGCCGCCGCCCGGTCCCCAGAGATACAGAGGTTGCCGGGCAGCGTTCACTCCCCGGGCTAACCAAAAGGAAGGAAAGTCCCCGGCATGATCAAAGTGCAGGTGGCTGATGAAAACCTTATTCATCTGGTCCGTGGGTATGCCAAGGGCGGATAGACGTTCCGTGGAGCCTTTGCCCATGTCGAAGATGAACTTGTCGCCGTTACCCAGTTCGATCAGATAACAGGAACCGGCCTGTTTCAACCTGGGTTGTGGCATACCGGTGCCACATGCAACGATCCGAATCTCATTCGGTTGCAACTTCTCTGTGCCCGGGTAGTACACCTCTTGGACAGGGTATGGCGCAACGGGAGACCACTTGCTAATTTCTTCAGCGGCGCTTTCAAAGATCATGAGGAAGCTAACAACAACGAAAATTGAAACCAGTTTTGTTGAATAATGCATGGTTGTTCTGGATCTCCGAAAAACAGCGAGTAGCGAAAGCAGATTGGTTGGAAGAAGGCAGAGATTTTCCTAACCTCACACTATGGATTATAGGGACGTAGAAGCGCCTTCCACAAACTGTAACAGCTGCTTTGGGTCGGAAGCAGACCTTTCGGCCCGTAAGGTTAATGTCCGCTTTCGGCCAATAGCGGCCCATCGAATCTTCCAGACGTCCTCTGCAAGACTGTAGAGCTATGGGTCAGTTGATCGAAGCTTTTCCACCTCGTTAACGAACTCTTTTAAGAGCGTCACTTTGATCCGTCCCCAACACTCCGCTCCTCCACGAGTTGAAATCATCGCTTGAAAACTAGTGGTTTGGGACTTCCAATTTTTTTTAGGAACAATTTTTTTTTGCGCGAACTAGACCAAAGGTTCTGCATTCCATAGACATATCGAACCATCAATGAGGTATAACTCCAGTGCTCGGCGGATGCTGGTTTAAGCTCACCTGCCTGGCCCTCCAGCCACAATGCAGCCGTTTTAGGGTCCTGCATTGAAGTCCAGAATTGACCAAACGTCTCCATCGTTGCTCGCGCCTCTGCTCGTTCGAGTGCGCGGGTACCCTGTCGGGTTTGGTATGCGAGGTATACCAAAGTTGCTAGTACGGTAATCCCTCCAATGAACTCACCAACGTTTCCCAGCAGCTGGGTTGTAGACACTAAATCCATAGATCACTCCTACATTCCTTTCCTGAAAGTCTACGCCTCGAAATCAAAGCGTATAGAGGTCGGGAATGGGTCGAAAGCAGACATTTTTCAGAACCTGGGGAATGTCCGCGATCAGCCAGAACCCGCCCGTCCTTGAAACCAGTTAGGCTACCCGACCAACATTCGAAAAGCGCTATATGAACATTCAAGATATGGGGGCAATCGGCGAGGTCATTGGTGCCATCGCGATTCTCATCACACTGGCCTATCTAGCTGCCCAGATTCGGTACGCAAGGATTGCCGTTACAGATCAAAGTCGCCAGAACAGAGTTTCTGCTCTACGGGAAATCAACGGACGTCTTGTGGAAAACCAAGAACTGCGGAAGACGTTCGACGCTGTGGCAAGTCCGCAATGGAAAGCAATGCTCAACGATCTAGCAAACGCATGGGATGTTAGTTTCGACCAGGCAAGCCTCATTTATTGGAGTCAGAACGACTACATATGGACGCACTGGGCTCAATTCTATTCACAGAAAACCAAAGACGATGAAAGGGAACTCGAGAATATCGTAGCAACGTGGTACGCGGCCCCACCAATGAGAACTATCATCGAGCACCCAACAGCGCGGCTATTTTACGAACCCGAGTTCATTAACTGGATAGATTCCGTGGTCTTGGAAAGACAATCCATTGATCCAGAATGACCGGATCCGGTCGAAAGCAGACTATTGCATTGCACGAGTGAGACGTCCGCTATCGGTCAGATACAGCACAAATGCGGCTCAAGAGACATTTTCTTGGTACCAGTTCCACGCCGTTTTTGCATAGGTGTGATTGCGTCACAGATTTTGGCCGTTTAAGTCACTACTTTTCTGACGTTACGAATTACTGGTCGTGATTATGAAAAATATCGCAGGTCTCGTTATCGTCTTTCTGCTCGCCCAAACATCAATCGCAGATGAAAAGGTTGAAGCCGCAATCGGTGGTGGTGTTGGAGGCGCAGTTGGTGCGGTGATTGGGCAAGAACTTGGTGATCGAGAGGGCGCGATTGTCGGGGCTGGTGTCGGGGCCGCAGTCGGTGCAGCCATTGCAACCGATGGTAACGGGAACGAGCGGCACGAGAGATCTGAAGGGATCGTCGCTGTCCAAGTCAAAACTCCGCCTGCTCATGGCAAACACTGTCCGCCCGGACAGGCAAAGAAGGGTCGATGCTGAATCCATGAAGTGCATTTAGGACGCTTCTCGATCTGTCGCAAAGCGGACCACTTACAGACAGAACACTTCATTGATCACCAATGTTCGCTTCCGGCCAGAATCGGTCACTCACCACTCGTAACTACAATCGCAACGAGTCTTCACTATTCACCGAGCCACCTTGGACGATGCCCTCCACGGCTCGCGCAAAAGCCGAACGTCGCGGGAATATTCCGAGATTCTTCCAAGACTCGGCTTGGAGACGGATGACAGCTACAGCCTCAAGCCAGCTTTCTTCATCTATGAGCCCTAGTTCGTACTGGTAGTGTTGGCTATCCAGAATATAGATCTGGCTGATGTACCAAACTCTAATTCGCGATTGCTCTGTTTCTGTGAGCGTATCTTGTTCATTGTTTACGACTTTATTGCGCAGGTTGACTAGATCGTCGGATGCTGTGAGGTCACGTAGAGCTCTGGTGATTAGATCAACTCGAGCCAGATGATTGGTTGCCAGGCTGAGCTTTTGAGCCGCTTCTGCGCTCCGAGTACTTGCCTCGGTCGCCTCTTTACTGTGCTTAACCTGCACCGCGAGATATACCAAAGTGATGACAACCGCGATAGCCCCGACAAACTCCCCATAGTTACCCAATATCTGTGCAAAAGCCTGATGATCCATGATGACCTCCCTCTGTGAATTGAAGAAGATTATCTCAGCTCAGACGACTCCAGGAATGGTTTGTTTGGGTCGGAAGCAGAAGGTTTGTTTCAGCACGGTAAATGTCCGCTTTCGGCTGCGGTCTCAACCGATCGACGCAACACATTGGTTGAACCGTTCAGCCGGCGTCTCGAAGTTTAACGTTTCTCTCGGTCGCTCGTTGAGTCGTCTGGCAACTGCATTGAGTCGGTTCTGGTGAACTGTAGAGAGATCCATACCCTTAGGGAAGTACTGCCTCAGGAGCCCGTTGGTGTTCTCGTTCGAACCCCGTTGCCACGGATTCTGTGGATCGCAGAAGTACACCTGGATGTCGGTTGCTAAGCTGAAGCGTTCGTGATCAGCCATCTCTTTGCCACGATCCCAGGTCAGAGACTTGTAGAGTTCCCGCGGCAACTTGTGTGCCTGCTTGATGAGTGCATTGACGACCGTCTCAGTGTCCTTGCTCTCCACTCGGGCCAGCATCACGTAGCGGGTATGCCGTTCCACTAGTGTTGCGATCTGGCTGTTGTTGCTGCCAAAGACTAAGTCACCCTCCCAGTGCCCGGGCACAGCTCGGTCCTCGGCTTCCGCAGGTCGCTCGCTGATCGAGACCGTATTACTGATACGACCCACAGCTGCCGTCTTCTGCGTGTGATGGCGCGAACGGCGCATCCCCCGATTACGCCTCAAGTGCTGCAATAGCTCTTTCTTCAGGGCCCCGCGAGCCTGGATATACAGCGTCCGATAGATCGTCTCGTGTGACACTTGGCAGGTCTCATCGTCCGGATAGCAGCGCTTGAGCCACCCAGCTATCTGCCACGGTGACCACTCGAGCTGCAGCTTCGTGGCTACTAAGCGCGCAAGTTCATGGTTCTCAGACAGTTTACAGATCTTCGGACACCTTGCTCGATCCCAGGCTGCTTGATCAGCTTGATTGGCTCGATACCGTTGCCGTCCACCGTTACGGAAGATCTCGCGGCTCACGGTCGACGGGGATCTATGCAATACGGCTGCAATAGAACGAACCGAGTGACCAGCCATCACGCCTCGCGAGATCTCTTCTCGCTCCGCCAGACTTGAGCGACATCGCTCCGGTGGTCTGATGCCACCCGTTCTACTCAAAACCCCGCGGATCGATGAATGGTGTCTATCAAAGAGCTTTGCAATCGAATGCAGTGTCTCTCCCTGTTGCCAGCGCTCCCACATCAGCGCCTTGTCTGCTTCTGTGTAACGGGTTCTCTGTCGGTAGGTCATCTGCAACATCCTCCTCTCTCTTGTGAGAGTCTAGGTGTTGCATCGACCGTTTGAGACCGCAGCCGAAAGCGGTCATTGGGCTAGCTGCTCTAACACGAAATCAGCTCGAGTTTTTACGCTTGTCTTCGGGACAATCAGCACCTTGTACCCAATGGATGAATACACTTCCAGCAACCTGTCGTACTCTTCGACCGCATTAGACAATTGATGTCGCCGATCCGCATCAGTGACATAAATCTCCGGCCAAGGCGGCGTCAAAAACACTTTCCGATGGTAGAGATGCTCGACACCCAGAGAGGTTGAAAGCGGCTCACCCGTGATTTGATACAATGCGGATGCAGCATCAACAAGACCCCTATCAAAAAATACCCACTGACTGGGGTTTGAGCACTCATCGATGTCACGTAAAGACATTTCAATTGCCCGTCGGACGAACGCTTCTGCGTCAACCCAGGGAAACGCATCGCCTCCGGTTTCCCGCTCCTCGGCGATAATTCTGCGACCTGGCTCTTCGACGACTCCATAGCCTAGCCTGGAGAGTTCTATAAGCAGCGTCGATTTACCTCCGCCGGAACAACCGGAAATGACCACACGTTTGGGCATATGAGAACCCGTTCTGGTTGATGAGACGCTGGGGTGAGGATAATGGAGAAATCGCCATTGCTCAACTCGCTGTTTCCGATCGGAAGCAGACAAAACGTTGTGCTGTGCGCGAGGCAGGAATGGGTCGGAAGCGGACCTTTCGGCTCCGTGAATCTAATGTCCGCTTTTAGCCAGAAACCGACGTTTGCAAACGGTCAGTTCCGACTCTCGAAAACACTTTCCATTAGGATTGGAATCAAAGACTATCTCAATGCTACCGTTCAGTGTTCGCTTGAAAACTGGGGAATGACTAATGGCGATCAGAGTTGAA
>CAKZWF010000072.1 GCA_937921865.1 uncultured Pseudomonadales bacterium
AATACAGGCGACGGCATCATCGCGGCGATAGGCCTTGACGATACCGTTAATAGGGAAAGCGCTGAATACTTCAGCTGGCTGGTTGTTCTGACGCAGCAGGTCACGAAATGCCAGCGCGTTCATTACCGTCGCCAGCATGCCCATATGATCAGCAGTCACGCGATCCATTCCGGCGCGCTCGAGGGTCGCGCCGCGCATCAGGTTCCCGGCGCCGAGAACAATGCCAAGTTCGCCGCCGTTGCGCACCAGTGCGTGAATCTCCAGCGCCAGTTTGGTCAGCACAGCAGGATCTATGCCGAAGCCCTCACTACCAGCAAGGGCTTCCCCGGACAGCTTTAACAGCAGACGTCGCAAGTTGGCTCTAGGCTTCGCCGCTGATCTGCGCGGCTACCTCAGCGGCAAAGTCAGTAGCTTCGACTTCGATGCCTTCACCCACTTCGAAGCGGACAAAACGCAGCGCGCTGTTGCCGTCTTCTGCCAGCAGCTTGCCGACGCTGGTGTTGCCATCTTTGACAAAAGCCTGATCGACCAGGCTGATTTCCTGCAGAAACTTGCGCACCCGGCCCTCAACCATCTTCTCGACAATTTCTGGTGGTTTGCCACTGTCTGCAGCCTGGGAGGTATAAATCTCCCGCTCTTTACTCAGCACATCCGCGGCGACTTCCGAGGATTCCACCACCATCGGCGCGATTGCGGTGACGTGCATCGCGATATCCCGGCCCAACTCGTCGTTGGCCTTGGCAAGCTCAACCAGTGCAGCTTTTCGCTTGTCGCTGTGCAGATAGCTGGAGATCGATCCGCCATCAGAGATAAAACACTCTGCACGGCGCACATTGATGTTTTCACCAATTTCCTGCACCAGCGTTGCCCTGGCTTCACCGAGCTCCCCTGCCATCAGGGTTTCGAGATCCGTAACACCAGAGTCAAAAACCTGATTCAGAACTGCATCGACGAAATCGATGAACTTGTCATTTTTGGCTGCGAAGTCAGTTTCGATATTGACCTCAATCAGTGCTCCACGGGAACCGTCGTCGGCAACTTTGACACCCAGCAGACCATCAGCAGTCGTTCGACCCGCCTTTTTGGCAGCCTTCAGAGCGCTGCGCTTACGCAGTTCTTCGATGGCCAGTTCCATATCACCGCCGGCTTCAGTGAGCGCTTTTTTACAGTCCATCATGCCAAGCCCGGTACGCTCCCGAAGCTCTTTGACCATTGCTGCAGTAACTGCCATGTGATTACTCCTTCGTTTCAGCCTGATCAGCATCAGCGCTGCTTGCCGCTTCGGGCGCCGCTGATTGCCCAACCGCTGCTTCAGCGGCCGCTGACGCGGCCGGAGTTTCTTCCGCTACGCTTTTTTCTTCTATAGTCGCCGCGGGCGCTGTCGCCGCGGGCGCTGCCGTCGCGCTCTCAACGGCCGCTGCCGCAACCGGGGCGTCTTCCTGTACTTCAACGAAGTCGTCGGCACTTACGGTGCCGGCCGCAGAATCTACGCCCTGGGCAATTGCGTCGGCGACGGCCGTGACATAAAGCCGGATGGCTCGAATAGCATCGTCGTTACCCGGTATCACGTAGTCGATCCCATCGGGGCTGCTGTTGGAATCGACAACGCCGAACACCGGAATACCCAGCTTGTTGGCTTCGCTGACCGCGATATGTTCATGCATCACATCGACCACAAACAGCGCATCGGGCAAGCCGCCCATCTCTTTGATACCACCCAGGCTGCCTTCCAGCTTGGTCATCAGACGGGTCCGCTGCAGGGCCTCTTTTTTGGTCAGCAGCTCAAAAGTGCCGTCCGTTGCCTGAATTTCCAGTTCCTGAAGTCGCTTGATGGACTGCCGGATGGTCTTGTAGTTGGTCAACATGCCACCGAGCCAGCGCTGGTCGATGAACGGCATGCCAACCCGGTTTGCCTGCTCGCGGATCACCTTGGCGGCAGCGCGTTTGGTGCCGACAAACAGCACTTTGTTGCGACGTCGACCATATTTGGCGAGTTCTTCCAGCGCATTATTAAACGCAGGCAGGGTCTTTTCGAGGTTGATGATGTGGATGTTGTTCCGCGAACCAAAAATGTACGGTGCCATTTTCGGGTTCCAGAAACGGGTCTGGTGGCCGAAATGCACGCCGGCGGCGAGCATGTCGCGCATACTGATACTCATTATGTTTTCTCCGGGTTGCGCCTCCGCCGCATCCTGCTTCAAACCCGGTGAATCAGCACCAGACCAGGCTTAAGCCTGACTGACAAATGAAACCCGCGGCACCCGGAAGCAAGTGTCCAGCAGCGTGAGATTTTTTATTTAAAGTTCGACCCTGTTCGGTTTTGCCGTCCAGGATCTTCTAAGGTGCTACGGACAATGGTTCATTGCCCTTAAGCGGCGCGCTTTATACCATAATCGGCTGTCCGCACAAACAGGCAAATAAATGGTCGCCAGACTGACGAATGAAGACGAGATCGGAAAAATGCGTAACGCGGGCGCTTTGGCTGCCAGCGTCCTCGAAATGATCGGCGAGCACGTCGAAGTCGGGGTCACCACAGACAAGCTCAACGAAGTCTGCCACCGGTTCATTGTCAACGAACTGGACTGTATCCCTGCTCCACTGAACTACTCCAATGGACCAGGACCTGCGTTTCCCAAATCTATCTGCACCTCGGTAAACCATGTGGTCTGCCACGGTATCCCCTCGGATCGGAAGACTCTGAAAAGTGGCGATTGCCTGAATATTGACGTTACGGTGATCAAAGATGGGTTCCATGGAGACACCAGCAAGATGTTCTGTGTTGGCAAGCCATCAGTCCTGGCGCAGCGGCTGATCCGCGTCACCCAGGAGTGCCTCTACAAAGGCATCGAGGTGGTGAGAGCTGGCGCACGGCTTGGCGATATCGGTCACGCGATCCAACAGCATGCGGAGGCCAACCGTTTCTCAGTGGTCAGAGAATTCTGCGGGCATGGCATCGGTCGGCAATTCCACGACGAACCTCAGGTACTTCACTATGGCCGGGCAAATACCGGAATTACCCTCGAAGAAGGGATGACTTTCACCATTGAACCGATGATTAATGCCGGTAAACGCTTCGTTAAAATCCTTCCCGATCAGTGGACTGTGGTCACCAAAGACCACAAATTATCTGCTCAGTGGGAGCATACCCTGCTCGTTACCGCCACAGGTGCCGAAGTGCTGACGCGACGCTCTGAAGAGTCGTTTGCGTGACCCTCAGCGAGACCGAAGGCGGTATACAAGACGGTACATTACGAAATTATGGTGGCGGCATCAGCGAATCAACGCTGGTATTGCGAGCGCGCCTGAACGAACACAATTCGCAGCAGGCTGACCGCTACTGGAGCCGGCACAACGTTGAAGATCTTCTGATCGATCGTTGCGATTTCTTTGACCAGCTGATCGCAGAAATCTGGCATCAGCATATCCCGGAAAAAGCCAATGCAGAGCTTGGTCTGCTGGCAGTTGGCGGCTACGGCCGGGGGGAGTTATTTCCCCAGTCTGATATTGACCTGCTGATTATTGGTCGGCGACCTCATCGCTGGGCTGAGCCGATCAGCAACTTCCTCCACGTACTCTATGATCTCAACCTCGAGGTTGGCCACAGTGTGCGACGACTGAACGAATGCCGACAGTTCGCCAAAGATGACATCACAATCGCCACGGCGATGTTTGAGCGACGCCTGCTGGCGGGTTCCACCCGATTGGCCGGCAAGCTGGACAAAATACTCAGCTCCCCGCGGCTGTGGCCGATTGATCGCTTCTTCCGAGCCAAACGGGACGAACAGCTCGAACGTCATAAGCAGTTCGATAACGTCGACTACGGATTGGAACCCAACATCAAATCTTCGCCAGGTGGACTGCGTGATCTGCAAACCGTCATGTGGGTGTTTTTACGCCAGTTCGGCACCGCGCAACCCAAGGCGCTGGAGGAATACGGCGCGCTTACCCAACAGGAACGGGTGTGGCTGGAAGACGGTCGGCGGTTTCTATGGTGGGTGCGTTTTGGTCTGCATCTTGTTGCCGACCGCAAGGAAGATCGGCTGCAGTTCGAATATCAGCGCAACCTGGCTGAGCGCCTGGGGTTTGCCGACACCGATGCCAAGCTGGGCGTTGAGCGGTTCATGAATCACTACTACCGGCACGTTCTGGAGCTGCGGGAAGTCAACGACATCGTGTTGCAGTATTTCGATGAAAGCACCCTGCGCAGCAAAGAGAAGCCGCGCCTTGAACCGATCAACGGCCGCTTTCAGATTCGCAACGACTACCTGGAAACCACCCATGCCGAGGTGTTTACCGGGACCCCGAGCGCTTTGCTGGAAATGTTCGTGATCATGGCGAATCGACGCGACATCTCAGGTGTGAGAGCAGAAACCATCCGCTCAATTCGCGATAATCTGCATCTGATCAACGACGATTTCCGCAATGACCCGACCAACACCAAACTCTTCATCAGCCTGCTGAAAGCACCGTATACGCTGGTCTCCCAACTGACCCGCATGCGTCGATACGGAATTCTTGCCCGCTATCTGCCTGAGTACGGCGAAATCGTCGGACAGATGCAACACGATCTTTTCCACATCTACACAGTGGATGCACACACGATGATGGTGATCCGCAACATGCGCCGTTTTCACTATCGTTCCAGTGAGGCCAAATACCCGGTTGCCTGCCACTGCGTGCGCAACCTGCCGAAAATTGAGCTGCTGTATATTGCCGGGCTCTACCACGATATCGGCAAAGGCCGGGGCGGCGACCACTCTGAACTGGGCGCAATCGACGTCAGAGCATTCTGCCAGCGCCACCAGATTGATCCTGAAGACACAGACCTGGTTGCCTGGCTGGTGGAAAAGCATCTGCTGATGTCCAGCACGGCTCAACGCCAGGATATCTACGACCCGGATGTGATCTTGAGTTTCGCCTGCGAGGTCAAGTCAGAACGTCGACTTCAATATCTTTACGCACTGACTGTTGCAGACATCAATGCAACCAACCCCAACCTCTGGAATGACTGGCGGGCCAGTCTGCTGCGCACGCTGTTCAACGAAACCCGAAAAGCACTGCGACGCGGACTGGAATCTCCCCTCGATCGCGACGCTTCAATTCGCGCCTGTCAGTCTGCCGCACGCGAAAAACTCCTCGAAGCCGACATCGACAATGATGCGGTCGATGCCGCCTGGCAGGTGCCGGGAGAAGAATTTTTTCTCCACCATACCCCCCGACAGGTAGCCGAGGTGACGCTGCGCATGATCGAGCACGAACCGGTTGAAAAGCCGCTGGTGGTCCTGTTGGAAAGGCGTGGACAGATTCGCCAGGAGAGTGCGGCTGAGTTACTCATCTACGTTGCCGACAAACCTCGTCTGTTCGTCGGTTGCGTGAGCGCTCTGAACCAGCTTGGGCTTTCAGTTGTCGACGCCACAATTCATACCGCCAGTTCAGGCTTGTGCCTGAACTCGTTTATCGTGCTTGAAGAAAACGGCGATGCGCCGTCTGTTAAGCGTCGCAGTGAGCTTGCGATACAATTTGTCCACAAGCTTGCCGACGTTGACAGCGATGCGGAAATCGTCAGCCGACATGTACCAAGACAGCTCAAACAGCTGCCAACCAGGACTGAAGTACATCTGACCAACTCAGACGAGTTCGACTATTCGCTGTTGACGGTGATTGCCGCAGACCGACCGGGATTGCTGGCTGCGATTGGCGGTATTTTTGCGGATCTGAAGATCAGCGTTCAGCTGGCGCGCATTGCCACACTCGGCGAACGTGTGGAAGACGTGTTCGGAATTGTTGATCAAAACGGCGCAGCGATCATCGATGCAGAACGGGTCTATCTGCTGGAGAATACCATCAGGCAAAGGCTCGACAGCGAGCTCGCCAGTCTGTCATGAACACCCGACTCGAACTGCTCCAGCCCTATCCATTCGAGCGAATGAACACGCTGAAAGCCGGCGTGGTCGGCAATCCGGATTTTGCGCATGTGGCATTGTCGATTGGTGAACCTAAACATCCACCACCGGCGGCCATTGTCACACTGCTCAGTGAACCATCCGCGCTGCAGGCTGATCTGGGCGTTTACCCGTCAACACGGGGCAGTGACCTGCTGCGTGAGGCGATCAGCACATGGCTGCGGCGCAGATTTCAGGCCGAGGTCAGTCCCGACAATCAGATCCTGCCCGTCTCCGGCACCCGGGAAGCGCTGTTTTCTTTTGCTCAAGCGGTGCTCACCGGATCGGATGCCAGCCTGTGCCTGATGCCCAACCCTTTTTACCAGATCTACGAAGGTGCAGCCCTGCTCGGCGGAGCGCAGCCATATTTTCTGAACACCACCGCCGACAACGACTATCTGCCCGACCATCGAGCGGTTCCGGAAGCTGTATGGCAACGCTGTGAGTTGCTGTTTGTCTGTTCGCCGGGTAATCCCACCGGCAAAGTCCTGCCGCCAGCGGAAATCACCTGGCTGCTCGAGCAGGCACGTCGCTACAACTTTGTGATTGCAGCCGACGAGTGCTACTCAGAGCTGTATCCCGACGAACAGAACCCGCCACCGGGTTTTCTGCAGATTGCCGCCGAGGCTGGTGATGATAGTTTTGAGCATCTGGTGGTGTTCCACAGCTTGAGCAAACGCTCAAACCTGCCCGGGTTGCGCTCCGGCTTCGTTGCCGGTGACGCCCGGATCCTCGATCGCTACTTCACCTACCGGACTTACGAAGGCTGTGCGCAGCCTGCTCATGTGCAGCGGGCCAGCACGGCGGCATGGTCTGATGAATTGCACGTTGCTGAAAACCGGGCTGCTTATCGAGCGAAATTTGCAGCAGTCAGCCCCGTTCTGGCGGAGGTGTTCGACCTGGACGCCCCTCAGGGCGGGTTCTATCACTGGCTGAACGTCACCGGTGACGATCAGCAATTTGCCCTGGAACTGTTTCGCGACGTGAACATTACCGTGCTGCCAGGCTCCTTCATCAGCCGCGATTCGGCCGGGATCAACCCGGGTTCGGGACACATTCGCGTCGCCTGGGTTGCCGATCTGGAAAGCAGCCTGGAGGCTGCCCAACGGCTGGTCTCCTGGGTACGCAACCGAGCCTGACGGCCAGCGGGCCGATATGCTAATTTAGCCGCCCTTTCCGCCTGTCAGCCTGGACTCATGACCAACATTTTCGCGTTCGCCCTCGGGATCAGCCGCCACTCCGCCGCCGGTGCCATGCTCGACTGCTACTTTCCTGCGCCATGCATGCAGCCGGACATCAACCTGTCTGAGATCATCAGCAGGCATTTTAGTGCTGGCGTCACCGAGGTGGCGGCTGCTGTGGCAGCCGCCTTCGCAGATGAATTGCCGGAGGGGCAACTCAAACAGGCCACTCAAGCCCTGACAGCAGGTGAACGGGCGCTGCGGTGTGTAGTACTGGAAAACGATGACGCGATCAGTTCAACCGCGGAGGCTTATCTGAAGCTGCATCTGCTTTCACACCGTCTGGCTCTGCCGAATTCACTCAATTTGGACAACATATTTGCCCACCTGCCTAACGTTGCCTGGACCACCCGCGGACCAATTGCCGTGGATGAGCTGGCCGCGGCTCTGATCAAAGCCCAGACCCAAGGCCAGCATCTGGAGGTAATGGCAGTCGACAAATTTCCCAAAATGACCAACTACGTGGTGCCCAGCGGAGTTCGTATTGCCGACGCCAGCCGAATCCGCCTGGGTGCGTTTCTTGGCGACGGCACCACTGTGATGCACGAGGGGTTTATCAACTTCAATGCCGGCGCACTGGGGCCGAACATGATCGAAGGCCGGGTGTCTCAAGGTGTCACAGTCGGCGCAAACAGTGACCTCGGCGGCAGCTCATCGACCATGGGTACCCTGTCCGGCGGCGGCGAAATTGTCATCAGCGTTGGCGAGAACTGTCTCATCGGCGCCAACGCCGGTACCGGTATCCCGCTGGGTGACCGCTGCACCATCGAAGCCGGCCTGTACATCACTGCCGGGACCAAGATCAGTCTGCTCGATGAAACAGGCACCGAGGTGCGCAAGGTCAAAGCCCGGGAGCTCGCTGGTGGTGATGACCTGTTGTTCATCCGCAACAGCGAAACCGGCCGCATAGAGTGCCGCAGTAACCGTCGGGCCATCGAGCTCAACGCTCAGCTGCACGCGCACAACTGACTTCGACAACTGCCCATGTCCACCCTCGAGACGATTACCGAACTGACCCGTGAACTGGTCTGCCGACCCAGCGTTACTCCGGAAGATGCGGGCTGTCAGCAGCTTCTCGGCAAACGCCTTGAAACGCTCGGGTTCAGCATCGAAAACATGCGCCATGGTGAGGTAGACAATCTCTGGGCAGTTCGCGATCGCGGAGGACCGCTACTGATGTTCGCCGGGCACACCGACGTTGTCCCGACTGGGGCACTCTCGGCGTGGCGCCACGACCCCTTCTCAGCAGTCATCGAAGATGGCCTGCTTTACGGTCGCGGTGCAGCGGACATGAAAGGCAGTCTCGCGGCCATGCTGATATCCGTCGAGCAATTTGTTACCAAACATCCGGGTAACGGCAGTATTGCTTTCCTGATCACCAGTGATGAAGAAGGCCCAGCGCTTGATGGCACTCAGAAGGTTGTGGAAACGCTGCGGGCACGGCAAGTGCATTGCGACTACTGCGTGATTGGCGAGCCTTCATCAACCGACCAGGTTGGTGATATTATTCGGGTCGGCCGTCGTGGATCGTTAAACGGTCGCCTGAAAATCAACGGCATTCAGGGACACGTCGCATACCCGCAACTGGCTTTGAATCCAATCCATGCTGCGCTGCCAATGCTCACCCGGTTAACGAGCGAACGCTGGGATGAGGGCAACGACGACTTCCCGCCAACCAGTTTTCAGATCTCCAACATCGCAGCAGGTACCGGCGCCAGCAACGTGATTCCCGGCCAGATGATCGTCGACTTCAACCTGCGCTTTTCAACCGCCCAGACCAGCGACGGGTTACAGGCTCGCATCGAAGCTTTGTGCGCTGAGGATGCGCTGGATCACCAGATTGAGTGGACGGTGTCCGGACAACCGTTTCTGACCCCACGAGGCCGTTTACTGGAGTGTGTTGATCACTCAATTAATTCCGTCCAGGGTTTCATCCCCGAACATTCGACTGGCGGCGGTACCTCAGACGGTCGCTTCATTGCGTCCCTGGGTTGCGAACTGATCGAACTCGGCCCGCTGAACGGAACAATTCATCAGGTAAATGAATGTGTGAAACTTGCCGATCTGGTCAAGTTGAGTGACATTTATCTGCAACTCATGACCGGTCTGCTGGTCAGTGATGCGTAACAAATTTCTTATTGGGGCAGTCATCTTCCTGACTCTGCTGATTACCCAGGCACCGGCAGGGATACTGCGATGGCTGATCGAGCAGAGCGGCCAGGCAACCCTGATCGGCACCAACGGCACGCTCTGGCAGGGTCAGGGGCAGTTGCTCGTGGCCAGACAACCCGTCGGTATTGTCCGCTGGGATCTACAAGGCGTCACAATTCTGCAAGGCAAGCTCAGCTACCATGTTGAGCTTGAAAGCTCGGAGCAGAATCTGACGACATCACTGCAGCTGCTACCGGATACTGGCATCCAAGCGACCAATGGCACTGTCGCAGCTGAAGCAGTTAATCGATGGCTGGCGCCTTACAACATCCGCTTGAGCGGGCAGTTCACCCTCACAGATGTCGCGCTGCAGTTCAAAGGCGGACGACCGGATAGCGCCGGCGGAGACTTACACTGGGAAGGTGGACCTGTCACCTATCAGCTGGCAGGCGAGATTTCGTCAGGAATACTGCCGGAAATGACCGCGGTCCTCGGCCCTGGGGCAGAGGCTGTGGTATTCGCCGCCGGTGGGCAGACGCCTTTGCTCCAGGCCCAACTGCAGGACGATGGTTTCGCCAAGGTCGGTGTCACCAAGTTGCTGACCAAAATGTTAAACAGACCCTGGCCGGGTTCGGACGCGGATCACGAGGTAGTGCTGGAGGTTGAGGAACAAGTTTTTTAATATCAACTGCTTATCGGGAGAAGATTGACACATTGTTTAGTACGTGGACGCCCAGGCTTATCGAGCCGGTTCGGTGGCTGATTATCATCGGCATAGCTGCCACCCTGGCGCAAACCGTGCTGTTCGTGATTTCCGGTCCCCAGTCTTCAAGTGCAACATCAGACCCGGTTCGAAATAACGTGCAACCTCAACGCAGTCAAACCACCAGCATCAATGCCATACTGTCGCGGAACCTGTTCGGTGCCGCAGATGCAAGTAACGCCACAACGGTGGCCGCTCCAACCGTGGAGACCCGTCTACCACTGGAACTCCGAGGCGTCTTTGTTGGTGACGTGCCCGAAGATTCCGCCGCAATTGTCGCGCAGAAGGGTAAAACTGGAGAGTTATACGCCATTGGCGCAGTGGTGCCGGGCAACGCTGAACTGATGGAGGTGCACCCGGATCACATCGTCCTGCGCCGCGCAGGCAACCTGGAGACCCTGACATTTCCTGAAGTCAGCTCGGTGCTTGTCACCAACCCCGGGGAGAACACCGCATCAGACATCGGTTCTTACGAAATGATTGAAGATGACTCGGGCAGTGCAGGCTTTGACGCAGACGATAGCGAGACATACGAAGAAAACGGCAGCAGTTCGGCGAGTTGGACACCCGGTCAAGGTGCTGCCAGCACGCCCAGAGAATTTGTCGACAACTACCGGGAGCGGCTGGATGTGGATCCAGAAGGCACACTCAGCGACCTGGGCATTGCCCCGGTTACCGTCGATGGAGCGGAGGGTTATCGTCTGGGCAACCTCGCACAGTCACCCTATCTGAGCCAGACCGGACTTCAACCCGGCGACGTTGTCCTGTCAGTGAATGGCCAGCCGGTAGGTAACATTCAGCAGGACCGTCAACAGATCGATAGCATACTTGACCAGGGCTCGGCACGACTGGAAGTACAAAGAGGAACGCGGCGGTTTTTTGTGACCGCCTCACTGAAACAATGAAAACAATAATATTCAGTCGACGCCTCAGGTTGATTACCGCGACGGCACTGTTGTCGCTGAGCGCCATGAGCGCCTGGGCTCAGGAACAGACCTGGAAAATCAATATCAAAAATGCTGATCTGCGGGAGTTTGTCTCTCAGGTCGCTGCGATTACCGGTAAAACCTTTGTGGTCGATCCACGAATCAAAGGCAACGTCACGGTTATATCCAACACCGCAATGGATCAGGACGCCGTCTACGCATTGTTCCTGTCCGTGTTACGTGTACACAACTTCATCGCCATGCCATCAGGGGACGTGATCCGGGTAATACCGAATGCCCAGGGCAAACAGACGCCCGGGCCAGACGGAGATCTGAGCGCGATCGCCTCAGAAGAACTTGTCACCAGAGTAGTTGCAGCGCAGAACGTCGAATCAGCTGAACTGGTGAAAATACTGCGTCCGCTTATCCCTCAGTACGGACACATTGCCGCAGTAGCCAAACCGAACATCGTCATCATCAGCGATCATGCCGACAACCTGCTGCGACTGATGGAAATCGTCGAACAAATTGACGTTGCTGACGAAGACGAGATTGTCATGGTCAACCTCGAACATGCCTGGGTTGGCACCGTGGTTGCCCTGCTGGAGAAGGTTGCCCCGGATCAGATCGGTCGCGGTGCGGCAGGTCCGCAGCGTATTCAACTGATCGCCAATGAGCGCAACAACACCCTGGTTGTCCGCGGAAAATCGCGACCTGTGGCTGAGGTACTGAAGCTGGTGGCCAAGCTGGACCAGCCTGCCACGTCAGCCGGGTCGACACAGGTCTACTATCTCAAACACGCTGACGCTGCCAATGTTGCTGAGATTCTGAACGCACTGGTCGCCGATCAGTCGACCAACACCGAAGAAGGCCTGCAGGCACCAACCATTCAGGCTGATGAGTCTCTCAACGCCATTGTGGTGCGCGCCGATCGCGGCAAAATGGCTGAAGTCCAGGAAATCCTCGACAGTCTGGATGTGCGTCGCAGTCAGGTCCTTATTGAGGCGGCCATCGTTGAGATCTCATTGGAGGATGGTTTTTCTCTCGGCGTCGAATTTGCGGCCGTGGACGCCAGCGGCAAAACCTCACCCCTGGTGACCTCACCGCTCAACGGTGTCGTCAACAACCTGCTCACCGGCTTGATTGGTGGAGGGATTGGCGGTGGCGATGATGGCGATGATGGAGGAACGGATATCAGCGGCGGACTGGGTGTCCTGGACACGCCGACAATCGCTGTCGCCAGGGTCGACCCGGACGGCTTTTCATTCGCCGCAGTGGTCCAGGCGTTATCGACGAATACCAACGCCAACCTGCTGTCGACACCCAGCATCCTGACACTCGACAACAAAGAAGCAAAAATTGTCGTTGGTAACGAAGTGCCGTTTCGTACTGGTTCCTTCACCACCGACGGTGATGGATCTGACAATCCCTTTACGACCATTCAACGGGAAGACGTTGGTCTGCAGTTGACGGTTACACCTCACGTCCACGACGGCACGTCAGTCCGCCTGGACGTCAACCAGGAAATCACCAACGTCATACAGACCCCCATTGGCGACTCTGCTTTTTCTGATGTCGTCACCTCCAAGCGGACCATTGAAACCACGGTACTTGCTGAGAACCGGCAGACCATAGTGCTTGGCGGCCTGATTCAGGACGACATATCATCAGCACAGAGCAAAGTTCCCTTCTTCGGCAACATTCCCGGAATTGGCAGACTGTTCCGTGCTGACAGCGAAGATACGATAAAGCGCAATCTGCTGATCTTCCTACGACCAACGGTAATCCGTACTGCTGAAGATGCCGACAAGGTCACCAAGTCCAAGTATGACGACGTCTGGGAAGTGGAGATCTTCTCCCGCGGAGAGCGTGTGACCATTCCGGAAGAAGCAGAAGATCTGTTCAAAGGCCGGCGGAATTAACCCTCCCTGATGACCGATCGGTTCCGGCACCTTAAAAGAATTGGTTATCGTTGTTGCCGCTGGGTGATCGCCCGGATTGCCCGGCCGAATCTGGCCGGCCCCGAAGCGCTTCCAGAGGCCAGTGGCACTCACAACTATGTTTACGTTCTTGATGCCTTGTCTCTATCAGACCTGATCATTCTCGATCTCACCTGCACTGAACATAACCTGCCGAATCCACTGGACGAAGTGGCAACCAGAGACGGATCCGAACAGCGCCGGTTCTTTTTCCTGAATCGCGCAACCGGCGGTCTGTTTCGCAGAAACACGATGCAGACCTACTCGCAGCGGATGCTGCGATTGCTGGAAGACCCTGACCCGACCTCGCCAGTGCAGCTATTGCCTGTCGCCGTATTCTGGGGGCGTTCTCCAGCTCGTGAAGGGAACGTGATCAGTGGCATGTTTTCCGAACACTGGGCGGTTACATCACGACTGAAACGTCTGCTTAACCTTTTTGTCAGCCGCCATCACATTGTTGTGAGTTTTGCGACACCGCTGAATCTGGGCGAACTGTCGCGAATCGAGCCCGCCCGGCGTGTGCGCCACACAGCGCGGCTGCTGCGGGTCAGATTACGAAACCAGCGCAGTGCTGTACTGGGACCAGACCTATCTCATCAGCGCACGTTGGTCGCGCAGATTCTGACGAGCCGCAACGTCCAACAGGTACTGGCAAATAAAGAAGGCGATCAGCTGCGCAACGAACGCAAAGCCCGCAAAGCAGCCATGAGCATCGTCTCCAACATGTCGATGACAACAGTGCGCGTTTTGGAAAAGCTTCTGCAATGGTTCTGGCATAGGATCTACAACGGCCTCAATGTGAATGGACTGGCCAATGTAGTCCGGAGTGCCGAAACTCACACGCTTATCTATGTGCCGTCACACCGCAGTCACATCGACTACCTGCTACTGTCGTATGTGCTGTTCCGCCAGGGGCTGATGATCCCGCATATTGCTGCCGGAGATAATCTCAACCTGCCGGTGCTGGGCGCTATTCTGCGCCGCGCTGGCGCATTTTTCATGCGTCGCAGTTTCCGTAACGATGCAATCTACTCAGCTGTTTTCGGCGAATATCTTTACCAGGTCTACCGACGGGGCCACAGCGTCGAATTCTTCTTAGAAGGCGGTCGATCAAGAACCGGTCGACTGCTGCCGGCAAAGCTGGGCCTGGTGAAAATGACCCTGGAGAATCATCACCGTGGCGTACCGCGACCGATGGCTTTCGTGCCCGTCTATGTCGGCTATGAAAAACTGGTCGAAGCCAACAGCTATCTCAGCGAGCTGCGCGGAAGTGAAAAACGGGGTGAATCCATCGGTGATCTGTTCCGCGGTCTCAGGTTGATCCGTCAGAACTTTGGCCAGGTACAGATCAATTTCGGGGAGCCGCTGCCCGTAGAACAGTGGGTGAGCGAATATCCGGAGCTTGACAGTGCACAACGGCTGGCCCACGAGCTACTGGTCAGAATCAACGAAGCTGCGGCAATCAATCCGGTAAATCTGGTGGCACTGGCAACACTCAGCACACCCAATGCCGCAATCGACGAATCACAGCTGGTAGAGCTGATAGACGGTTTTCTCAAGCTGTTGAAGATGAATGACGCAAACCAGGCGTTCACGCTGCCCGATCTAGATGGCCAGGCCGTAGTCGACTACGTCGAAAAACTGGGAATGCTGACCCGGGAAAAATACGAGTTCGGCGATGTCATATGCCACCGGGCAGCTAACGCAATCCTTATGACCTGGTATCGGAATAACGTTGCTCACACTCTGGCGCTGCCATCGCTGATTGCCGCTCTGATCTACCGCCGTCGTCGACCGATAAACAAGCTCGCGCTGTCAAATATGATCGACATCGTGCACCCCTATATTGCCGAGGAACTGACCTTTCGAGTCGACGCTGGCGCCAGCGACCGGTGGCTTGCACATCTGGTAAGCAGTGGGCTGATCGAAGTTCACACTAACGGTGGCTATACGGCACCGGCACTGAGCACTTCGGAACACAATCAGCTGCGCTTCCTGGCTGACATCATCATGCCGACCCTGGAACGCCTGTACATTGTCATTGCACTGATCAGCCAACCCGGAGCCAAAACTCGAAACCAGCTGCAGAGCGCCTGCGAGAACGTGGCTCACAAGATGAGTCGAATTTATGGTTTGAATGCACCGGAATTTTTTGACGCCAGACTGTTTAACCTGTTCATCGATAAGCTGGCCAATGATCAACAGATCACCGTAGGCGATGACGGCAACATCAGTCACTCCCCGCTGTTCACTGACATCCTGCGAGCCGCTCAGTCCGTTATAGATCCTGAATTCCGCTACGCACTCATGAGGGAAAGCTGATAACAGCATTTCGCGGACAAAAATCGGGGATTCACACCAATCGGGCTACTCAGGCGCAAGGGCGGTACACGTCATAGCGCACCGTTGAGCCCATCACCTGCCAGTCCGGATTGCCAACCGTCGCGTCCCGACGTCGACGTTTCAGCACAACCCGGTCTGCGGCCACCTGCCTGGCCGACTCCAGCAGCAGACCGACATGCTGCTCCTGGGCCGGCAGAAGATCACGAAGGTACTGCATGGCTTTGCCCGGTAACGCCTTCTTTCGATGTTCAGGAAACATCGGATCCAGATAAATCACATCAAAGACCGCTGCTCGCTGATCAGCCATTGCGTTAACCGCATCAACCAGGCGCAGATCTATGTCCACAATTCCCCGGGCAAACAGGTAGCTGTCAAGCAGCGCCCACAGAACCGGATTGCGTTCACAGGCACTCACCTGATATCCACGAGCGTAGAGCGACAGAAGATCAGTACCCAGACCTGCTGTGGCATCAAGCACGGTCAACCCGGCACGTGGATTCCCACAAGCCTGGCCCAGCGCAAACTTACCACGCAGACGGTTTCGAGTTTCGCTGTCATCAACCCGAACGCCCCGTCGATCAGTGCCCCGACACAGTGCCAGCTGATCACGAGTAAAGCGCAGGTAAAATTCATCAGGATCGATCGGGCAATCAGGTTCGCTGACCAGTTCGAAGTAGTCCCCCCAGCGATCGACCAGGTTCCGTTCAGACGCGGCGAACAGCAGCTTCATCAGACGTGGACGTCGAGTAAGGTAGCGAGCCGGCCGCCATGATGCAGCTGTGCTGTGTGACCGTAACTGACTACGGCATGAGCTTGCGAACCGCCTGCGCTGAGAGGTGAAATCTTCCCTTTCGGCGGTAAAGTGCTCACAGACTCTTCCTGACTGGCGAGGCCAGGCGCCGGTTCGCGGTTCCGCAACGTTTGTGGTCCGCTGTTGGCAGGCAGATGGGCGCCAGAAATGGAGGTCATCAGATCGTCGATTTAGGTATCCCTGTTCAGTAGAGGGCGAATTTCAGTTTTCACCCTGTCGACGCCACGGTGTGTCACCACTGACATACACAGGCAAGGCTAATGCAGAAGGAACACTTTCACCCCGAGCAAGCATTTCCAGCGCACTCTCCACAACATCAGTCGCAGTCGGCGTCACCTGGTTCCACTGCGCACCCTGCCACCACTGTGGCGGGGCTCCAAACAGCGCTGACTGAGCAGACAACTCTGATGGCAGCGATGCTATCGAATCATAGAGCTCATCCGGTATCACCACCTCCACACCGGAGTCTTTCAGCAAGTAGCCGGCCATGTAGTAGAGTTCTGCCCGGGACCGGATAGACGTCACCAGAGACACCCGCAGATCCCGGGTTTCGCTGCTGTGCTGAACAAGACCGAGGCGCACAGCGGCATTAACCAGCACAGTCGATGACGGTACCGGAACCACAGGGATTTTCAGTGTGAAAGAGATGGCTTGAACACAGGCCGCAGCAATCCTGACTCCAGTGAAAGAACCGGGCCCGCAGCCAAATGCCAGCGCACTGAGTTGCCGTCGACCCACACCCGCCTGCTCACAGACTTCATCAATCATCCCCAGCAACAGTTCGTTGTGGCGCCGCTCAACGTGATGCGTAAGTTCAAAGCGGGTACCATCGCAATCAAGGCATACGGAACACACCGAACCGGACGTTTCTAAAGCCAATATCACAGACATAGAGGTATGTTATCCAACCGTTAGATTTGCCGGAAGCTGTCAGGGCAATCCGGAAGCTGATTGAGCCGGTTACGACCAACGAGTTGATCACCGTATCCGCCGCCCGTGCTCGCATTCTTGGCTGCGATCAGACCGCTCCGATGAACGTTCCGCCGTTCGACAATTCCGCCATGGACGGCTACGCGATCAAAGCAGCGGACTTCGAAGCCAATCATAAGCACTTTCAGCTGGTCGGCAGCAGTCTCGCAGGCCATCCCTACACAGGCAGCGTTTCCAGCGGCGAGTGTATCAGGATCACCACCGGCGCCATGCTCTGTTCAGATGTTGATACGGTGATTCCACAGGAAAACTGCAGCATTGATAAAGGCGTGATCATCGTCCATGAGGCTGGCTCACGCGGCGCAAACATCCGCCGTGCGGGTAACGATGTCAAGGAAGGATCGCTGCTGATGCCAACCGGTCATCAGTTGACAGCCTTCGACATTGCCTGGCTTTCAGCCTGTGGCGTCAGCAAAATCGACGTTCGCCAAAAACCTCGCATCGCCTTTTTTTCCACCGGGGACGAACTGCGTGAGCCGGGAACGACACTTGCACCGGGGCAGATCTACGACTCGAATCGCCAGGTGCTGAGCCAGCTGCTCTGTCAGTTACCCGTCGACTTCACTGATATGGGAGTCATCGCCGACGACCGCAACACCATAGAATCGGCCTTGAAGCATGCTGCGAACGAACATGATCTGATTCTGACCAGCGGAGGCGTGTCGGTGGGGACCGCCGACTACCTGAAAGAAGTGGTTCAACAACTGGGAACTCTTGATCTGTGGCGCTTGAATTTGAAGCCAGGCAAACCTTTAGCGTGTGGCCGAATCGGTGCAAGTCTCTTTCTGGGACTGCCAGGTAATCCAGTTTCCACGATAGTCACTTTCCTGCTGATCGCTCAGCCAGCAATTCTGACGCTATCAGGATGTCTCGACGACCTGACGCCTGTTGTGTATCAGGCCAGATTGGGCGGGCGTCTGTTCCATTCACCTGGCCGCGAAGAATATCAACGCGGTACCTTACACAACAACGGGAATGCACTCGAAGTGCATGTAACCGGCGAACAGGCCTCAAACCGTCTCGGATCCTTTGCAGATGCAGGATGTCTGATCCGAGTACCAAAACAGTGTGGTGATCTCGAAGAGGGCTCGATTGTAGATGTATATCCGCTCAGGGGTCTGATCGGCTGAGGAAAACAGGCGTGATGGGTCCTGCACTGAACAGCTGACCGCGCTGCATCGGACGCAGGAGTAGCGCTGCGTCGAGCGGTGTGTCCAGACCGCCGACGCAACTGGCCTACCGAAGGTTAACGTCTACGAGCGGTAATCTTCCTGCGAGCTGGGGCTTTCTTGGTAGAAGCCTTTCGCTTTGCAGTAGTCTTACGTTTCGCGGGTGCTTTCTTTGCAACCTTACGCTTGGCTACCTTCTTTTTAGCCACCTTCTTTTTGGCCACCTTTTTCTTTGCTACTTTCTTTTTAGCAGCAGTTTTCTTGGCAGCTGGACGCTTTGCAACTTTGCGCTTAGCGACCTTTTTCTTTGCTACCTTCCTTTTGGCGACCTTTTTCTTGGCGACCTTTCTCTTGGCAACCTTTCTCTTGGCAACTTTTTTCTTAGCTACCTTTCTCTTCGCGACCTTTTTCTTCGCCGGCGACTTTTTGCGCGCTACTGTCTTTTTCTTGGCAGTGGCTTTTTTCTTCGCAGCTGTCTTTTTCTTGGCAGCTACTTTGCGCTTTGCTGTCGCTGGACGTTTTGCAGTGGTTTTCCGCTTGGCTGCTGTTTTCCTGGCAGCAGTTTTACGCTTAGCCACTGTTTTCTTCTTGGCGGACGTCTTCTTTCTGGCGGGCGCTTTTTTCACAGCAGCTTTCTTAGCGGTACGCTTAGCAGCAGGCCGCTTTTTCGCTGCGCTTTTTGCTCTCGGCATAAAGAGATTCTCCTCGGCTATTGTTGGACCTTACTCCAGCTGACGTACTTCATGTACCAGCTGGCTTGATTTTTACCTCAAAAGCAGCCTTCTGAAAGAAACAACACATTTCAAGATACATGTTGCGCTCATTCGGTCTGCTACTTATTACTGCTGTTCGTATCCGGTCTTTGTCTCTCAACTTAGTTCTTCACTTTCGTCTTTTTACTCTTGTTTCTTACTTTCGCTCGAAACCTTCGTTGAAAACCCTCGTTCAAAACTTTCGTTTCTTCTTACCGTTTCCTCGGAGAGGTCGCAGTTGAAAAAACTCCTTTAAGAAACATGAACACTCTAAGAACTTAACTGCTTTAAGAAGACCTTAGATCAAGACACAAATCATGCAACGTAAAAATCGAAGGAATAATATTTCAAAAAGATATAGAAGAACACCACTAGTTTCGCAAAGTTCTAATGATTTCTTTTTGAATTTCAGCAACTTCTCCAAGACCATCGACTGTGATGTAGCGCAAATCGCTGTTGTCCGCCTTGTCAGAGTAGTAACCGATCAGCGGTTGTGTCTGTTCGCGGTAAACACTTAAGCGTTCTCTGACGGTTGCTTCTTTGTCGTCTTCTCGCTGTATTAGCGCTTCACCTGTCACATCGTCTTTTCCTTCTACCGCAGGCGGATTGTATTCAACGTGATAGGTTCTGCCGGACCCAGGATGCACACGTCTACCACTCAATCGGCTGACGATCTCTTCATCCGGAACAGAAATCTCCAGAACGACGTCAATGTCTACTTCAGCCACTTTCAGCGCGTCAGCCTGCACAATCGTCCTTGGAAAGCCGTCGAACAGAAAGCCGTTAGCGCAATCGGCTGCTGTTATCCGCTCTTTTACTAGCTCGATGATGATTTCATCTGAGACCAGCGCTCCGGAATCCATAACTGACTTAACCCGCAATCCAAGCTCACTGCCCGCACTCACAGCAGCGCGCAGCATGTCGCCCGTTGAAATTTGAGGAATTTCGAACTGCTCGCAGATGAATTGAGCTTGTGTACCTTTACCCGCCCCAGGGGGACCTAACAGAATTACTCTCACCAGAAATGGCTCCTTACCGAAACATCAGTTAAAAAAAACGATTATCCAAACGTGCATATCAGTGGGCTTCAGGCGCCTGAAAGTCCGATTCATCGACCAACCCACGACCTCTGGTCACCTGATTCTCTACCCTTCTGGCTGCGAATACGTCTGGGATCTGACGAAGCCCATCAATAACAACAGCCAGCTCAACCAGGCTGGACACCTGCAGTTCCAGAACCATGCGCGCAACACCGCTAGAAGGGTCGACGCTGCCGCTGTTTGAGTGTAGCGAGACTTTCGAGTCTTTCAGAAAAGTTGTTACGTCCAGTAACAACCCTTCCCGATCATGAGCGCTGATATCAACGGTAAAAGTTTCACGATTGCGCAACCTCGATTCAGGCAGAAGAGTGAGCTGTGTCGGCGCTTCGCGTTCGCCGGAAATCTCTGCAACCACGTCCAGGCCATGACAATCACCGACGGACAGGGCGAGCAGAAAATCTTCCGAATTGCCGCAGCCAAGGGCATGAGCCAGCTCCGCCAGGGCTTCATCGTCAGGTATCGGAATCAACAGTCGTCCCAACAGTCGCTCGAGCATCAGTTTTCCAGCCTGCAGATTCTGCTGCAAAGACCGGGACCGAAACCAGTCCTGTATTTTTTCCCGCGCGCGTGTAGACGCGACGTAGTGCAGGTGTGTCTCCAGCCAGTCCCGCTGCGGCTCAGCGACTTCATCAGTCACGATCTCGACCCGCTGGCCCGTGCGCAGCGGGGTATTCAACGCGACGCTCAATCCATCAACTTTTGCGGCACAGCAGCGGTGCCCGATCTCCGTGTGAACCCGATAAGCAAAGTCGACGGGCGTTGCTCCAGTGGTCAGGTCCAGCACGTGCCCTTTCGGTGTATATACAAATATGCGCTCTTCCCGAACCCGGTGCTGGAGTTCTTCACTGATCGGATCTCTGCCGCCATGTTCCTGGGTTTCGTCCTGCCATTCGACCACACGGCGCAGCCAATTCATTTTTTCTGCGTAGGACTCGTCTTCTCTGCGACCGTCTTTGTAGGCCCAGTGGGCGCAGACGCCCAACTCGGCTTCTTCGTGCATTTCGGGAGTGCGGATCTGCACTTCCAGCGTCTTACCATCATCGCTAATCACCGCGGTATGAATAGACCGATACCCGTTTTCCTTCGGTACCGCGATGTAGTCATCGAATTCTCTGGGAATATGCTGCCATTCGGTGTGTACGACGCCGAGAGCTGAGTAGCACTGGCCAATATCAGGCACCACAATACGGATGGCTCGCTGGTCATAGACTTCATCGAGACCGACGTTTTTGGAGCGCATCTTCTTCCAGATGCTGTAGATGTGTTTAGCCCTGCCGAATACCGTCGCTTCGATACCGCGCTCCGCCATCCGCGCCTGCACCGAAGCCGCGATTTCAGCCACCTGCGCTTCACGCTCAGCTCTACGGCCATCAAGTTGTTTAGCCAGTGCTTTATAAACATCTGGATCCAGATAGCGCAGCGCCAGATCTTCCAGCTCCCACTTGAGGTGCCAGACGCCAAGGCGATTCGCCAGAGGTGCAAAGATCAACATTGCCTCCTGTGCGATGCGCCGCTTTCGCTCTTCGGATGCAGTCTTCGCAGATCGCAACGCCACAACCCGCTCGGCGAGCTTCAGAATAGCCACCCTGGCATCGTCAATCATGGACACCAGCATACGGCGGATGTTTTCCACCTGATCTCTGGCTTCGCTGGCCTGCATCGGCGAACTGGACATTTCCAGCAGGCTGCTGTCAGCCATGCGAGCAACGGATTCGACTAGGCCAGCAACCTCTGCGCTGGTACCGTCCGCGATCTGCGGCAGAGAGTAACGCCCGAGACGGTGACATCGATAAACAAGTGCTGCAGCAACACACCGGGCATCGAGCTTCAGCGCGACAACCAGCGCTGCCAGCTGCACGCCTCGTGTCGTCAAAGCCATGTCCTGCGAATCCAGCGCACGGACCATGGCGAGAGCGGATGCAACCACATGTTCCGGGTCAGCTACACCGCTCTCCTGTATTCCCTCCAGCCAGGCATCAGCATTTACCTGGCCGTCATCATCAAAAGGAATCTGTTCACGAAGCATCACCATGACCGGGAGAAACTTCCAAGGGTTTCTATATGGGCCGTATTGGGAAACATGTCGAAAACTCCAACTCGCTCCAGCAGATAGCCTTTCTCCTGCAGCACCGCTGCATCGGCAGCAAAAGAGGCTGGTTGACAGCTCACGTAGACAACTTTCCGCGGTCGAAGGCTATCAAGCCATGTCGCAAGATTGGGACCGGCGCCAGATCTTGGAGGATCCAGAAGCAGATAGTCTGCGCTTTCAGCAAGCTCGCAGCCAGGATCATACAGATCAGCGACCTGGAACTCACACCGACCGGACAGGCCATTACGCTCGGCATTCATCACAGCGCGGTCTATGGATTCAGCAGCAGCCTCGTAGCCTGTCACCGACCAGCCCAACGACGCAGCTGCCAGGCTAAAATTACCGATCCCACAGAAAAGATCAAACACGCGGCCGCCATCCGGTCGCCCGAATTCCGCCAGTGCGCTACGCACCAACAATCGGTTCACTGCAAGATTTACCTGAGTGAAATCCCAGGGCAGGAACTGATAGTACAGCCCATAATCGACATTGGCATAACCGAGATACCGACTGGCGTGACGGCTCAGCATTCGAACACTGTCATAGCCAGCGCTCTGCGTAAAAACACGAATGTCATGCCGAATGGCAAACTCCCGCAGCAACTCTTCATCAGGTTCGGTCAGAAGTTCCAGATGACGAACAATAATCGCCTGCTCATGATCACCTGCCGCAAGTTCAATCTGCGGTATTCGGGTGGGATCGCTTAGACTACTGATAAGCTGGCGTAGCGGTTTCAGCAGTACGGAAAATTCCCCAATGAGCGTTTCACAGGACTCCATTCGGGCAACCCGGTTACTGAGGGTTTCACGAAAACCGACAAGCACTTCACCGCCAACTACTCGCACACCAAGTCTGGCTTTGGTTCTGTAGCGAAGTTTCGGCCCCTGCACTGGTGAGTTGATGTTTTCGGGTTCAACCCCCACGGCAGCCAGCGCCCTGGTCAACTGCTGTTGTTTCAGCGCCAGTTGTTCAGCATAGTCGATGTGCTGCATCGCACAGCCGCCGCAACGCGGGAAATAGCCGCAGGCTGGTGCAATCCGTGCAGAAGACCAGCCGGCTCTGGCCGCTGGAGCGCTGGCTTCGCCGTACCAGATGCCCCTGCGTCGCTTCAGCACTTTCACCGAGACAAGTTCTCCCGGCAGCGCATTCTTCGCCTGGACCACTCGCTCATCGAGTTGGCCTACCCCGGTTCCGTCAGGCATGAGATCAGTGACGCACAGCTCAATCTCTCGTGGTGCTCGTTTGCTCACTGGTTGCCCCTGCCGTACAGCAGTTTCCGACTCATCAACGGTTTTGCCCCAAGGTGCGCAGTCAACGCCTGCCGGAAGATGCGTTTAGCCAGGCGTTTATCCATCAGGCTCCGAAACTCTCCCCGGCCAATTGATAGCAGACTATCGCCAGGATAGCCCCGCTCGCTATCGCTGGCGACAAACCCAATCTCCGGATCAAAGCGGTAGTGACGACCAGGATCAATCGGCATCCGGGTCGCCGCATCGGTAGAAAAATCCAAGCCGTAACCAAGCTCATCAAGCAGCAGTTTCTCGAATTGCCGCAACACCCCTTCTATATCCTCAGAGAGATTTTCCAGCGCCCAATACATACCGGCAAATAGTTGAGGATGGCTTTCATGTTCACTGAGCAACCGTGTGATCAGCTCAGCCATGTACATACCGGAAACGAGCGCATCACCTACCAGCTGCGGTTGAAATTCTACTTCATAAGCACCGAGATTCATCATTGACGAACGGCCACCAAAGCCGATTCGAAGGCAGTTCAGCGGTTGCAGCAGCCTGCCTCGTTTGCTGTTGCGAACGCCTCGAGCCATGAGACTGATGCGGCCTTGATTCAGACAGAAACCAGAGACGATGAGACTGGTTTCGCGATATGCCCGGGTATGAAGGATGATACAGGCTTCGTCATTTACCCTAGTCATAACCCATACGCTTCAGCGTCATCGGATCGTTGGTCCAGCCGGATTTCACCTTTACCCAAAGCCTCAGCATGACCTTCTGATCCAGCAGCGTCTCAATGTCATGACGGGCTTCTTCACCAATCTGACGCAGTTTTTCTCCACCCTTGCCGATGACAATACGTTTCTGGCCAGAGCGTTCCACATAGATGTCTGCATCTATATCGACACCCTTATCGCCCTGATGAAACCCTTCAACCACCACCGCGCAGCGATGAGGAATCTCGTCGCCAAGGCGGCGCATGATTTTTTCGCGAACAATTTCTGCCACCAGTCTGCGTTCGGACTGATCGGTAATCTGGTCCGGCGGAAACACATGGGGAGCTTCTGGCAGTCGTTTGAATATTTCGGCGCGCAGACTGTCCAGACCGTCGCCCCGTAATGCCGAGATCGGAATTATTTCCTTGAACAGGTCCAGCTTCTGCAGTTTTTGAATTGCCGGCAGCAACAGTGTTTTGTCTTTCAGCTGATCAACTTTATTCATCACAGCAATGCAGGGCACACCAGCGGCGCTGATCCGATCGGCAACCAATTGATCCTCCGCCGTCCAACGATTGTGTTCTACGAGCAAAACCAGCAGGTCGACATCTTGTAATACAGAAATGGCCTCTTTGACCATGAACTTATTGATCTCACGGTCACCAGGTTCATGAATACCGGGGGTATCGACATAAATGGCCTGGCAGTCTGCATCGGTGTCGACTCCGAGCATCGTTCGACGAGTAGTTTGAGGTTTACGGGATGTGATCGCGAGCTTCTGTTTGAGCAGATGATTCATCAACGTCGACTTACCGACATTCGGTCTGCCGACCAGAGCCACGTAGCCACAGCGTGGCTGCTCAGTTTTCATCATCTATCCGTTCTACTATCAGCTCTATCATGATTTCTGCGGCCACCTTCTCAGCGTCTCGTCGACTCGCACCCGCCCCTTCGGCAGTCAGATCGAGTTCACTAACCACACAGCTGACCGTGAAAGTTCGACTGTGTTCGGAGCCCGAAGTCGCAATCACTTCATATCCAGGCAACGGCAGCTTGCGACTTTGCAGCAATTCCTGCAATCGGGTTTTAGGATCTTTGAACTCCTGATTGATCACTGCCTGAAGTCGTTGCTCAAACAATCGTGTCACCAGATCACCAGCTGCCTCTATCCCTCCATCCAGCCGCACCGCGCCGATGATTGCCTCCAGCGCGTCAGCCAGGATCGATGCTCGTTGCTGTCCACCACTCTTTCGCTCGCCAATACCCAGACGAAGGAAGTCGCCAATCTGCAGATGGGTGGCGATCTGATGTAACGTCTCCTTGCGCACCAGGCTGGCGCGCATCAGAGTCAGCGCATCTTCCGCCAGGGTCAGATGTTGCAGGTACAATTCGTGCGCGATCACGTACCCGAGGACCGCATCGCCCAGAAATTCCAAGCGTTCGTTGTTGGGAGTACCGTGGCTTTTGTGGGTCAGTGCCTGCTCAAACAGCGCGGTATCGTTGAACTCATATCCCAACCGTCGCTCGAGCTTACGAAGATCCACCGGTTCAGGGATACTGGAAGCTCTTTTGAAACGTCAGCACGATGTCTACGTTGTAGACAATATGCTCTCGCTGTTCATAGCTGACGCTCAGAGTTGTGAACTCTTTTTCGGCCTCTATATTTACTAGACTGCGTTGATCAAAGTCTCGTAAGCCATTGATACGAAAACCTTTTGCGATAGCTTCCCTGATCTGATTCTTGTTCATCTCGTGGATAGACTGCCGCTCGAGGCCAGTAAAGACGCTCTGCATTGTTCGCCAGTCAATGTAGTGCGGACCAAGCCGCAGCAATAACGTGATAATCGCAACCAGACCGACAACCGACAGGATTATGCCGGTAATACTCAGGCCCGTGCTGCGGTGTTTCGGACTCTTGAGGCCGCTGGTTTTGATCCCAGCAGATTTGCTCGATTTCATTTCACTTTATCTCCCAGTCACAACTGTCGTCTAGTCCAGCCATTGGTTACGGGAAAAGGTCGGCATATTGAACCCCGGGTCTTTATGAACCCAGATCGCGACCGCTTTGCCGACGATATTTTTCTCCGCCGCAAACCCCCAAACGCGGCTGTCTTCACTCTTACCTCGATTATCTCCCATCATGAAATAGGAATCAGGAGGTACTGTCCATTCGCGGGGTTCCTCACTGAACGCATACCGATAGGTCGAATGAGGGGAGCCGCCGCCGAGATCCTCGAGGTACTCCCTGATCGGAATGAACCCTGAAGAAAACGCCAGGCGTTCCTGAAATTCGTCAATGAACTCATACCGAGCCCGTTCACCATTCACATAGAGTGCTTTATTCTGATAGCGGATGACGTCGCCAGGCAAACCAATAACCCGCTTAATGAAATATCTGGAATCATGAGGCGGGATGAAAACCATCACATCACCGCGAGCCGGCTCACCAACATCAATCACTTTGGTACCGAACACCGGCAAGCGGATTCCGTAGGCATACTTGTTCACCAGCACAAAGTCACCTACCTGCAGAGTAGGCACCATGGATTCCGACGGTATCTGATAGGGTTCACCGAGAAAACTACGCAGCACCAGCACCAGCAGCAGCACTGGAAAGAACGATCTGGCGTATTCGACTATGAGCGGTTCTCTGCCCCGATCATCGGCAGCACCGGCACTGTCCGCCGTGTTCTCAGATTGCCTGACAGCAGAGCGACGTCTTGGTCTGAATACGACAACGTCCACCAACCAGATCAGCCCCGTTATCAGGACTGCCCAACTGAGCAGCAGTGGCATATCTACATCCACTAGCGCTCTACTCTCAGTGCCGCCAGAAAAGCCTCCTGCGGGATTTCCACACTTCCCACCTGCTTCATACGTTTTTTACCCGCTTTCTGTTTCTCTAGCAGTTTCTTTTTACGGGTTACATCACCACCGTAACACTTGGCCGTAACGTTTTTTCGTAACGCTTTCACAGTCTGACGGGCGATGATCTGTCCTCCTATCGCCGCCTGAATCGCAACATCAAACATCTGCCGGGGGATGAGCTCTTTCATCTTTTCCGCCAGCTGCCGTCCACGGGACTGAGCGTGATCGCGATGAACAATCATTGCCAGCGCATCTACCCGATCGCCGTTGATCAGAATATCGAGCCTGACCAGATTGGCAGTGTCAAAACGAAGAAAAGAATAGTCTAAAGACGCAAATCCACGACTCACTGATTTGAGCCGATCAAAGAAATCCATGACCACTTCGCTCATCGGCATTTCCCAGGACATTGCTACCTGCCCTGCTGAGAACTGCATGTTCTTCTGCACGCCGCGACGTTCCACACACAGGCTGATGACGTTGCCGACGTACTCCTGGGGTAAAAGAATACTGACTTCAGCAATCGGCTCGCGCATCTCTGCATAGTTGGCGGGAATTCTTGAAGGATTATCGATCTGCAGCTCAGATCCATCCGCGGCAACTATCTGATAGACAACCGAAGGTGCTGAAGTGATGAGATCCAACCCGTACTCACGCTCAAGCCGCTCCTGGATAATCTCCATGTGCAGCATACCGAGAAAGCCGCAGCGAAAACCAAAACCCAGTGCATCAGAAGTTTCAGGCTCATAGAACAGCGATGCATCATTGAGAGTCAGTTTTTCCAACGCTTCCCTGAATGCCTCGAAGTCTTCTCCGTTAACCGGAAACAACCCCGCAAAAACCTGGGGCTTGACCCGGGTGAAGCCCGGTAGCTGATCAACCTCCTGGTGGCTGGCCAGGACGATGGTATCGCCAACGGGTGCTCCCTGAATTTCTTTTATACCAGCTACCACATAGCCAACTTCACCTGCGGACAAGACACTCTGCGAGCGCCGTTTCGGAGTGAAAGCGCCGACGTCATCAACGATGTGAGTTTTGCCTACGGACTTCATCAGCACCCGGTCGCCTTTCGCGAGGTGCCCTTGAACAACTCTGACCAGAGAAACGATACCGAGGTAATTGTCAAACCAGGAGTCAATGATCAGTGCCTGCAAGGGCGCATCGCGATCGCCTTCGGGGGCCGGAATCTGCTGGATCAAACGCTCGAGAAGTTCGGGCACGCCATCTCCGGTCTTTGCACTCACTCGGATTGCATCGGTGGTGTCAATGCCGATGATTTCTTCGATCTCTGCCGCAACTTTTTCAGGATCAGCCTGCGGCAGATCGAGTTTGTTCAGAACCGGTAGAACTTCGAGTCCTTGTTCAATTGCTGTATAGCAGTTCGCCACGGACTGCGCTTCGACACCCTGAGCTGCGTCGACAACGAGCAGAGCGCCTTCACAGGCTGCCAGGGAGCGAGAGACTTCATAGCTGAAGTCGACATGGCCAGGAGTATCAATAAAGTTCAGCTGATAGACATTGCCGTCGTCGGAAGTGTAGTCGAGCGTCACGCTCTGAGCTTTGATGGTAATACCCCGCTCGCGCTCGAGGTCCATCGAATCAAGCACCTGCTCAGCCATTTCCCGCTCAGCCAAGCCACCGCACAGCTGGATCAGGCGATCAGCCAGGGTCGATTTGCCATGATCAATATGGGCAATGATTGAGAAATTACGAATGCGCTCGATATCTGACACGGATAACCCGCCTGTGGCAACGGCGCGCGAGTTTAGCTCATCGCCCCTGGATAGGCGAGGTTACTCAGTCTGGCACTCGCAGCGGCAGAAACAGCGGGTTTTGACCGCGAATCACTAATACGGCAACCGAGCGTCCGGGTTGCAGTTGCGCCGCCACCTCAGCAAATTGTTCGGGACTGCCCACATCGCGATTATCCAGCTTGGTAATTACATCCCCTTCGCGGACCCCCGCTTCTGCAGCGGCTCCCACCGCACTGACGATGCGCACCCCGCTGTCTATACCGAGTCGCTCGAGATCCACCTCTTCGAGTGGCGCGACAGTCAGACCGAGACGCGAGGGTGCTTCATCTGCGCCACCGATGCGGCCGATTTCCTGCGCTTCACCCCGGTCCGGCAGTTCACCGACATTCAGGCGGATCTTGATTTTCTTGCCTTCCCTGACGACATCAAGCGTTGCTTCCGAGTCAGCTTTAGCTCGCCCGACTAAGTGCGGCAATTCAGAAGAAAGATCGATTGCCTGGCCATTGAAGGCAGTAATGATATCGCCTTCCTTAATACCGCCCTGCTCCCCAGGACTGCCATCGAGCACTCGAGAGACCAACGCGCCATGAGGTCGCTCGAGCCCGAAACTCTCAGCAAGATCCCGGCTGACCTCCTGTATCACCACACCCAGCCAGCCGCGGGCAACCCGGCCATTACTCTTCAACTGCTCGGCGACTTCCATCGCGATGTTGATGGGAATGGCGAATGACACGCCCATAAAACCACCAGAGTTACTGTAGATCTGGGAGTTGATGCCTATTACCTCACCACTGAGATTGAACAGAGGGCCACCCGAATTGCCTGGATTGATCGCCACATCAGTTTGAATGAACGGCACATAGTTTTCATTCAGCTCAGTGGGCAAACTGCGGCCTTTGGCACTGACTATTCCTGCTGTAACCGAATAGTCAAAACCAAACGGCGCACCAATAGCGAGTACCCATTCACCCACCTTCAGCTGGTCAGAATTGCCAAGCCGGACAAAGGGCAGATCGTCTGCGGCCACTTTGATCAGCGCCAGGTCGGAGCGAGGATCTGACCCGATCAGCTCCGCGACCAGTTCACGTCGATCGATGAAGCGGACGATGATCTCATCTGCATCTTCGACCACGTGATTATTGGTCAGAATGTAGCCGTCGCTATCGAGCACAAAACCAGAACCGAGACTGCGCGGGCGCTGAAAAGGAGCAGGACGACTGCCTTCCGGCGGGAAAAACCGTTCAAAGAAGTCGTTGAGTTCCTCGTCACGGGAGCGCGGGCGCTGAGTTTCCTGGCGATGTCTGACGGTGCTGATATTCACAACAGCAGCAGCGTTGTTCTCAACCAGTTCAGTAAAGTCCGGGAGTTCTCGCGCAGATACCTCGAAAGCCAGCAACAGCCATGACAAGACCATCACGCCCAACCAAGATGGCGTTACCGCGACTGAATCAAATCTTCTGGCTGGTGACAATCGACTACTCCTCTCAGGAAAACGTCTCGAAACACAAACACTTTAAATTCTCAGGACCACAACCTGACGTATTCAACTTTCCGCGCGGGCTGCGTGGGCCGAACGGGCATCAAGTTCCAGCAGTGGTGCAACTCGCTGTTGCAACATCGCTCGACTAAACCCCAGCGCACAGACCGTCAAAACCAAAGCCAGCACACTGAGCCATCCGCCGCTGACACCCTGATCACTGGCAACGGCCAGAGTCGCCCAAGCGAACAACACCGGCCCGAACAGCAGTAAAGCGACTCGCGTTAAACCGCTGCGAGATACCGATATCGAAACAGTTTCATCTATTCTGCCAGAAATCGGTGGATTCACGGCAACCAGCAGCGCTTCGGAAGCTTGCGTTGCGCGGACCCGCCAACAACCACCAGAGCTGCAGCCGTCGCAGGGGCTGTCAACACGAACCGCACTCAAGCCTTTGGCGGCTGACCCTACCACCCGGCCGTGGCGCAGAATTCGATCGCTCACAGCTGCGATCGAAACTCTATCGATTGAGCAATCCGCTGTGCGGTATCGGTCGGCAGCTCGCCCACTACGGTAATCAGGTGCTCGCGATTTTCCGGACCAGGAGTCAGGTGTGTTACCGCGACCGTAGCGCCGGAGCGGGACACCATGCTGGCAGCACCGGCCTTCGGCATGTCTTCGATAAATACCGAAAATGCGGCGAGACCGTCGGAATACATCATCGTGTTAATCGAGGCAAGATTGTCCGGCCGCCGTCGCACATCAGCAGTCGCCATCACAAAGCCTGCGGGCACCCAACTGGTGTGCCACTCGACGTCTGGCGTTTGCACCGGCACCGCAGGTTTGGCGGCCAGATGCAGATATGAGCGGATTTCACCCTGATAAGACGCTGGTTCCAGGGCCTGAGCCGTGACTTCGTCGCCCAGACGCAGGGTATTGAACTGAAAAATTTCCAGCCGTTGCCCGTCAGCATCAATTAACTCAGAACGCAGCAGTAAACGTGTTTCTTTATCCAGCCAGAGCCGGTAGCCGAATCGATCTTCATCGAGTGGGGACACAGCCAGGCGCACCGCGCTGCGGCCGGCAACGCGGTCTTCACCGAAAAAATCAAATCCATAGTGCGCGGAAATCTGATCGTAGCGACGGATGAACGCCCGCGCGAAAGGACCAGCGGGAATATTAGCTTCCAGCTCAAGCAACTCATCGCCCGGAAGCATAATGCAGGCGACGTCTTCGCCGCTGCGGACAATCTCACGCGGTGCTCCGTTCAAGTGCACCAATCGTTCACGCTGCTCGCCATCGACGACCATGTGCACTATTCGCAGGCTCGCCAGGTCTGATCCACTGTAAAAACTGAATACACCGTCATAGCTTAAGCCTGAGAAGGCTGCATTCATGTCCGTCAGCCACTGCCGGGCACTTTCCTGCGCGGCCGCGAATGGAGCAGCAATCAGCAAAAGGACATGGATGCAGGGACGCAGATTCATCGACGCTGATAGGTGACCATTTTGGTAAATGCAGCGAGACCTGGTTGACTCATCCCGCGATTCTGCGCATGAGCAAGCATCAACGCGGTAAGCCGCGTCTGATCCTGATCGGTCACCATTGCCTGAGTGATTGTAGCGTTGCCAGCTGACACCTCCGCCTCGACAAAGCCAGGCGAGGAATCCTGCACCGCAACAACAGCCGGGGCGCTATCCGGCGTGCTGGTGAAGTTCCAACCCACGAGCACAACGGCCAATGCAACACTTGCTGCAACGGCCAGACCAGTGAGACGATTCAGTCGGCTTGCTGGTGCATCCGCGACCGGCTCCGCCGGCTCGGGTAGAACCACTGATTTGTCTGTCTCAGCGCTGAACTCAAGCTCAGCCCAGACCCGCTCCCGCAAGCCTCGATCGGGTGTCAGACGCTCCTCTCGCAAGACCGCGCCAACCAGGTGATATCTCTCCCACGCCAGCTTCAGGCCAGCATCTTTATGGACTTCATCGAGGACGCGACGTAATTCAAACTCATCCGCCTCATCATCTACGGCAGCCGACACCGCCTCTTTCAGCTTTTCCGACATCTCGACTCTCTAATCATCCGGTTTTGTTTATTCACAACACGCCCTTCCTGCGCGACCTCGACCAACCGCTCCGGGGTTGTCTGACCGCTACCGGGTATATGACCTTCTCAACGGCCAATGGTTTCCTTTTAACAGCTGTCAGCGCTTGCGTCACCCGATCAACCCTGCGATTGCCTGGTCTGACTGTTGAGCAACGGCTCGATCGCCCGGTCGATGGCTTCCCGCGCCCTGAAAATGCGCGATCTCACCGTGCCCACCGGACAATCCATAATTTCAGCAATCTGCTCGTAACTCAGACCGTCAAATTCCCTGAGCGTCACCGCGCTGCGCAGATCGTCCGGCAAATCCTGTATGGCGCTGTCTATGGCCGCTTTGAGCTCATCCCGGGCCAATGCCGATTCCGGAGATTCAGCGTCCTTGAGTGCGTCTGTGCCGTCCATGAACTCCGCGTCTTCAACATCGACGTCCGTGCCAGGCGGACGACGACTTCTCGCCACGAGGTGGTTTTTCGCGGTATTGATCGCAATTCGATACAGCCAGGTATAGAAGGCGCTGTCGCCGCGAAAGCGCGGCAGTGCGCGGAAAGCCTTGATGAAAGCTTCCTGAGTGACGTCCTGAACGTCTTCGGGATCACGCAGGTAGCGGCTGACCAGATTCAGAATCTTGTGCTGGTAGCGCAAAAACAGGAGATCAAAGGCCTGCTTGTCACCTTTTTTGACCCTACGGACAAGTTCTTTGTCGGTCTCCTTCGCCACCTTTGTCGCTTTGTCCTGTTTAAGCTTGCGAGTCTGGCACCAGACTGTATCTGTCTGTCACGCCAGACTCTAATTCACAGCCGGCTATACCGGCTGGGCAAAAGCGCGTTATTCTGCCGTTATCGACTCTCATATACTAGCGGCCTCATGACTCAGCGTTTCGCGACCGATGTCCTCATTATTGGAGGAGGTGCTGCAGGCCTTACTGCGGCTCTCAACCTTGCCGACCATGCTCGCGTCACTGTGCTGTGCAAAGGCGATCTGGAGAGCGCCTCTTCGAACTGGGCTCAAGGCGGCGTCGCGGCCGTTACCGATCCGGCAGACAGCATAGCTGCCCATGTCCAGGACACCCTGGTGGCTGGCGCAGGTCTGTGTGACGAGAAGGTCGTCGAGTTCACCGTCGCCCGCGCGCGCGATGCCATTGCCCAACTGGCTAACTGGGGTGTCGACTTCGACCATGATGAAAATGAATTCCACCTGACTCGAGAAGGCGGCCACTCGTTCCGGCGCATTCTTCATGTCGCCGACGCCACCGGCAAAGCAATAACCGAGACCCTCACCGCGAGAGCACTGGATCATCCGAAAATCGAAGTGCTCAACGACCGTGTTGCCATCGATCTGATCAACCTCAACAAACTGGGCCGCTTCTCTAACCGGGTTGCGGGAGCTTATGTATTGAACCGGACCACAGGCCATGTCGAAGTGTTCCAGGCCAGATTCGTCATCCTGGCAACCGGCGGAGCCAGTAAGGTTTACCTTTACACCAGCAATCCAGACAGCTCCACCGGTGATGGCATCGCTATGGCCTGGCGTGCAGGGTGTCGGATCGGCAACATGGAATTCAATCAATTCCACCCGACTTGCCTTTATCACCCGCACGCAAAGTCGTTCCTGATTTCAGAGGCGGTCAGGGGTGAAGGCGGTCTGCTGAAATTGCCCAGCGGCGAAAGGTTCATGGAACGTTTCGACCCTCGCGGCGAACTCGCTCCTCGAGATATTGTTGCCCGTGCCATTGATCATGAAATGAAACGGTTGGGCGTGGACTGTGTGCACCTGGACATCAGCCACCGTGACCGGGACTTCATCGAAGCCCATTTCCCGAATATCTCTCGACGCTGCGCGGAGCTGGGTATCGATATCGCCGAAGCGCCAATTCCTGTTGTTCCAGCCGCCCACTACACCTGCGGCGGAGTCCTGATTGACACTGATGGGGCGACCGACGTGCCTGGGCTTTATGCAGTAGGCGAAGTGGCCTGCAGCGGCCTGCACGGAGCCAACCGGCTCGCCAGCAACTCGCTGCTGGAGTGTCTGGTTTTCAGCCGCGCAGCCGCCGAACATATCCGCAGCCGGCTGGATGAGCCGTTCGAAGCCACCAACATTCCACACTGGGACGAAAGCCAGGTTACCGACTCCGACGAAGACGTGATCATTGCGCACAACTGGGAAGAGCTGCGTCGCTCAATGTGGGATTACGTGGGCATCGTTCGGACCGATAAACGTCTGCAGCGGGCGCTGCGGCGGATTGATCTGCTCAAACAGGAAGTCCACGAATACTACAGTCACTATCGAGTGACCAACGATCTGATCGAACTGCGCAATCTGATCCATGTTGCCGAATTGATTGTTCGTTCTGCCCTGGCCCGCCAGGAAAGCCGCGGCCTGCATTTCAACCTGGATCACCCGGAAACCGCACAAAGAGCCGTGGATACCATTATCTTTCCCGGCTACGCAGACCCGCTCGATGTGCTGCGGCCTGCAGCAGGATGAACGAGGCCACTCGCTGACTCAGCTTTGTGCAGGCCCGTTGCACTCCTGTAAACAACGCCGCAACCGACGCCACTCACTCTCCGGCATTTCATCGCAAAACACTTCGTGACGTTCGCCAGCCAGGCTCAAAGCAACCCGCCACGGCGAGGTGATGCAGTCCCCCACCGAGAGCACGTGCAGATCAAGAACATGCGCTGCACAGTCCCAGGGCCTTCTCGCCAGCGACCAGAGTCCCAGCAATGCCAAGCCAGAATTCCCAAACCAAAGCCAGCCACCCACCAGCACGATGCCGATCAGAGTCAGCCAGTATGCCTGCCGCAGTTTTCCCGGCTGCACCAGAAACCGGCTCTGATCCGTTAACCGATCGGCTATGCGCGCTTGAGAGATTGCTGATAGTCGCGAATCGCAGCAACAATCTTCAGCAGAGAATCGTCATCAGGTGCGTTTCGCTTCTGCAGCCAGTCGTAGATATCCAGATCTTCGCAGCCCAGCAGCCGTTCATAGTCACCAAGCGCTGCTTCAGCCAGTGTGTCCAGGCAATCGGTGGCAAATGGCAGCAGCAGTAGTTCCAGTTCCAGCAGGCCGCGACGGCTGCGCCAGCGCAGCTGCTGTATATAGTTAACGCGTTGCTCGTCGCTCCCATCAGCGCTCAGGGGGTCTACCTCTATGCGATTTTCGGTAAGGATCTCTGTAGGGGTTTCCGAACTGGTATCGGTTTCGCTGCCCGCACTGATATTTGTGTGGATCTTCGAGTCTGTTTCTGACTTTTCCATCGTTCGACTGTAATGACAATCGGAGTACTATGCACCCACACAGCCCATCTGGAAACGGACATGCTTGATTCTCGCTGGCAGTCATTAACCACTGAAGAACCGATTACATATTCCGAGAGCGGGCTTGTGATGATCGACGATCTCGCAGTGCTGAGCTTCACCGGCAGCGATGTACGCAGTTTCCTGCAGGGCTATTTCACCTGTGACACCAGCAGGATCAGCGACCAGACACTTGAACCTGCAGCCCTGTGCAACCTCCAAGGCCGCGTGACGGCTTTCGGCTGGGCACTGGCTGTCGAGGAAACTCAGCTGCTGTGGATTGTCCCGCAATCTGTGGTTCCAAAACTCCAGGTTGTTCTCAAGCCTTATCTGGCGTTCTCCAAAACCCGCATGGAAATTCTGGTTGACGACCATCTGCTGCTGGCATCAATCAGTCCAGATGGCTCCGGCAACATCGCCGAGGAGGTTCATCTCGAACTGATCACCAGCGAGACAACCCTGCAGCAGCGTTGGCAGAGCCTGGGCACAGGCCAACGCAACGATATCGATTCAGCCCTCATCAGGGCGCGGGTGCCGTGGCTGACTGCGGCAGCCGCCGACCGGTTTCTACCGCAAATGCTGAACCTTGTGGAAATTGGCGCAATCAGTTTTGACAAAGGCTGCTATCTCGGTCAGGAAGTTGTCGCCAGAGCACAGCACCGGGGCAAGGTGAAAAGACGGCTGACGCCACTGCATCACAGCCAACCCATTGTGGCCAGCCCTGGCACCGAACTCACCGACAGTCTCGGTCGCAGTGTTGGCATGGTGATTCAGAGCGCCGCTGACAGCGCCAGCGCGATGAGTCTGTGTGTGCTGCAGACCAATGCCGAGGAGCCGTTCGAAGATCCGGATACAGGTGTCATTATGCATCCGTAAAGCTTGTCTATACTTCCGTGAGATCACCTCAACCGATGTGACATCTACATGTCAAATTTCGCGGTCCAGATAGAGCAGGAAGTCACCCAGGCGATGGACAAAGACGAGCTTAAACTGGCCAGCCTGCCTTAAGTGGCGTTGCGGATACGCGCTGAAATCTCCCTGGAGCCCTCTAACTACAGCAAGTTCTCAACAGTGGCGGGCAAGGTCGACTACATCGACATGGTCATGGTCATGGTCATGGTCATGGTCGCGAATCTTCAGCGAGTTGCCGGCAGCAGTCATCCGCTGAACGATCTGGACTGGACGGACAATTAACGCCTTTGCCAACGTCGTGCTCGACCCGGAAGGCGAAGCCAGCGAAATGACGGCTTTTGAAGAACACATTACTGCGGCAAAAGAGTCCATTGTCTGATCAACACTCAACCTGACGGTTGCTTCAAGGTTTCAGATCTGGCTGATAGAGCCACTGTATGCTGGAGAAATCCAGGTGTCCGGCTTCGTTGCTGTTCTTATGCAATGAAAAAAGGCTCTCTGACAGGGCTCCCAACGGCACACTGCTGCCGCTTTCACGAGCGGTCTGCAGCGCCAAGCCTAAATCTTTGGCCATCAGATCCACCAGAAAACCGCCCTGATAGCCGCGCGACGCGGGCACGCCGTCCATCACTCCCGGATAAGGATTGTAGACGTTCAGCGACCAGTTACCGCCCGATGACTGTTTCATGATCTCAGACAGCACCCCTGGATCGAGACCGCTGGCGACACCAAGGGCCAGCGCTTCAGCCGTTCCGGCCATATGAATGGCCAGCAGCATGTTGTTGCAGACCTTCGCAGTCTGCCCGGCACCATTTACACCGGCATGAAATATGTTGGCGCCCATAACTTCCAGCAATGGTCTGGCGCGCTCCAGCGCAGCCTCACTACCGCCGACAATAAAGGTCAGCGTACCGGCCTGAGCACCCGCTGTGCCGCCCGAAACCGGCGCATCAAGCATCTCGATACCCCGATGCGCAGCCGCAGCGGCGACGTCTTTAGCGCTCTGCGGATCGATGGTGCTGCAATCAATCAGAAGTGTCTGCTGGGCAACCACATCAAGCACCCCTCCCTCGTCAAGATAAAGCGCCCTGACGTGTTTACCCGCCGGCAGCATGCTGACAAACACGTCCACATCACGTGCCGCATCAGCTGCAGACGCGACAGCCGCCTGATCATCTACCGCTGCGATCGCGGCATCGACCAGATCAAACAGCTTCAGTTCGTGTCCTGATGCCAGGAGATTACCGGCCATCGGCCCACCCATGTTGCCTAGTCCCACAAAACCGATCTTCATAGCGTTTCCTGCTCCAGGTCTACCAATGGATTTCGCGCCCAGGGCTCTTCGAAATGACTGAGAACATATGCCCGGGGCAACGATTCAACATCTCCAAACTGCCACCTCGGCGCATTGTCTTTTTCGATCAGCAACGCCCGCACACCTTCGGTAAAGTCATGGTTGTCAGCACAGTGCGTAGCGATGGTCATCTCCATGCGAAAACACTCAGCGAGGGAAAGCTCCCCGGCACGCGATAACTGTTCAACAACTATCCCCTGGGTGGTTGGACAGCCCTGATCCATTGCCGCAACCGCCTTGCCGAGCCAGACATTGGTGTCGGCAAGTTCACGTATGGCGCTCACAACCTCGAGTAACCCTGTCGGTTCAGCCAGTGATTCGGGAACCGCAGGCAAATTCGCCTCCGGTAGATCGGGCACATCCCGGCCAGACAGCAGTTCGGAGATGAGCGTGGCGTCACGCTGAGCAGAACCGACCCAGGGCAGCGAGTTCAACTGCTCCTGAAAGTCCGGATAGGAATCAAATGCCAAAGCATGTGTCGCCAGCCCGGCAAGCATCGCATCCTGAGAGTTAATGGAAGCCCCGGTCATCCCCAGAAACAGCGCCTGGTGTCTTGGCATGTTGCGCAACATCCAGGTTCCACCCGCATCAGGAAACAAACCAATCGTCACCTCAGGCATCGCAATCCGGCATTTTTCAGGCACCAGGCGAAAATCAGCAGCCATGAATATTCCCAGACCTCCGCCCATCATCACGCCGTGACCCAGGGCAATGACTGGTTTTGGATAGGTATGCAGACGAAAGTCGAGACGATATTCGCGCTCGAAGAAATCGTACGGGTACTCGTCGACCCGTTCGCCCTGCTCGTGATTGTGTGCGATGGCTCTGTACAGCGCCTGAATGTCACCACCGGCGCTGAATGCACGCTCTCCAGCCCCGGTCAACACGACGGCCACCACCTGTTCATCAGCCGCCCAGTGGGCAAGCGCCGGGAACAGGATATCGATCATCTCCAGACTCAGCGCGTTCAGCGTTGCAGGGTTGTTCAAACGCGCTTCTGCGACGATGTGTCCTGAGGAAGTCGGATGCGCAAACAGTGCAACACAGGCCTGCTCAGCGTTTATAGCGTCTGACACTCTTGCCTCCTTGGCTTAACCACACACTGTTCAGCTATTGGTCCATTGTGGCGGGCGTTTTTCTAAGAATGCATTAACACCTTCGCTCTGGTCAGCACTGTCGAAAAGGGCGACGAATGCATCACGCTCCTGTGCGTAGGCGGAATTAATTGACCCACCACGTGCGCTCTGGATCAATGTCTTGCAGGCACTTACCGCCACCGGACTCTGTTTTGCGACACCCTGCGCGAGAGTCAGGGCGCGACCAAGGGCCTGCCCCCGATCCACCACCTCTTCGACAAGACCAATCCGCTGCGCGGTCGCAGCATCTACACGCTCACCACACAGGATCATCCGCTTTGCCCAGCCCTCTCCCACCAGCCAGGCTAAATTCTGGGTGCCACCACCACATGGCAACAGTCCGACGGTTGCTTCCGGCAGAGCGAGCTGAGCGTGCGATTCGGCAACACGTATATCACAGGCCAACGCACACTCGAGGCCCCCACCCATCGCATAGCCATTGACTGCCGCGATACTCACACCCCGGAAATCTGCAAGCGTCTCAAAGGCCCGACCGAATCTGCCTGCCATAACCCCCGCGACCTGCTTGTCACCCTCGGCAAACACATTCAGGTCAGCGCCCGCTGAAAAGAATTTTTCGCCAGCGCCGGTGATCAACAGTGCGTAGATCTCTTTGTCAGCATTAGCTTGCTGCACAAGAGTTTCCAACCCAGCAAGATTTTCCTCATTCCAGGTGTTAGCCGGAGGGTTGCTGATCGTGATGACCAGCGTATGGTCCCGGACTTCCACAAGCAGTTGTTCGCACGGCGACTCAATCATGACATTTCCCTTACTATGTAACAGCTAACCTAGGCGCTCGACTACTCTACTGCAAGCCAGTCAATCGCTTCCCGGCCGTGCGATTGAAGATAGTCATTAGCGGCAATAAAGTGATCGCAGCCGAAGAAACCCCGGTGTGCTGACAGCGGCGAAGGATGAGGAGCGGTCAATACCAGATGTCGACTCCTGTCGACCATGGCACCCTTCTTCTGGGCATAGCTGCCCCACAGCATGAACACAAGGTTAGCGCACTCACGATTCAACACCTCCACCACCGCGTCGGTGAAGGTCTCCCAGCCGCGACCCTGATGAGAACCGGCCTGGCCCCGCTCTACCGTCAGCACCGCATTCAGCAGCAGCACGCCCTGTCTGGACCAGGGTTCCAGGCAGCCACGCTCACCGTCCAGCCGGTTACCAGCATCAGCAAACTCCCGGCGAATTTCTTTGAAGATGTTAATCAGAGACGGCGGCTGCCGGACGCCCGGCTGTACTGAGAAGCACAGCCCGTGGGCCTGACCAGGACCGTGGTAGGGATCCTGACCAATAATCACGACTTTGACTTCCTGCAGCGGAGTAAGGTCTAAGGCGCGGAAAATCGCCTCACCCGGAGGGTAAACGGTTTTCCGTGCTTGTTTTTCCTGCTTCAGAAATTCGCGCAGCTCGCGCATGTAACTTTTAGCGAACTCAGCACTCAGTGCCTGTTTCCAGGAGGGCTCCAGGCGAATCCGGTCATCAGCCATCAGTGTTCACCGGGACCTGTTGCATCAGCGCTCCCGGGGGCGCATCAACGGGAACAGCAGTACGTCCCGAATAGACGGTACATCAGCCAGCAGCATTACCAGACGATCAATGCCCAGCCCTTCACCAGCCGTTGGCGGCAGCCCGTACTCGAGCGCGGTAATGTAATCCTGATCAAAGTGCATGGCTTCGTTATCCCCCGCCGCACGGTCTTTTACCTGAGCTTCAAAACGCTCGGCCTGGTCATCGGGATCATTGAGCTCCGAGAAGCCATTGGCGATCTCTTTGCCTGCGATGAACAACTCGAAACGATCTGTAACGTCAGGGTTTTCATCGTTACGTCTAGACAGCGGAGATACTTCAGTTGGGTAGTGGGTGATGAACGTGGGTTGCACCAGACGTTCTTCTACTTTGGCGTCAAACACTTGGGTCAGCAGCTTACCCTGACCCCAGCCGGGGTCAGTGGCCAGGTTGTGCTGCTCCAGATACTCGCGCAGTCGCGCTGCATCTGTGGTGTCGGGTTCAGCAAGATCAGTGAACTCCACCACTGCATCTGCCATGGAGATCTGCCGGCCGGGTTTCGAGAAATCCAGGGTCTGACCCTGATATTCGATCGATGAAGTGCCGCATGCTGCGACCACAACCTGCTGCATCAGATCACTGGTGAGTTCAATCAGATCCTGGAAGTCATGGTATGCCCAGTAAAACTCCAGCATCGTGAATTCAGGATTATGGCGCGTCGATAAGCCTTCATTGCGGAAATTGCGGTTGATCTCAAATACCCGCTCGAAGCCGCCCACCACCAGACGCTTGAGAAACAGCTCCGGGGCAATCCTCAGATAAAGCTCGAGGTCTAACGCATTATGGTGGGTCTGAAATGGCCTTGCCGTTGCGCCACCCGGAATCACATGCATCATGGGTGTTTCCACCTCCATGAAATCCCGGTCGAGAAAAAACTGGCGGATGGCGGCAATCACCGCCGAGCGCATTTTAAACACCCGCCGGGTTTCATCGCTCATGATGAGATCCAGATATCGCTGGCGATATTTGGTCTCAGTGTCGCTCAGTCCGTGATACTTCTCCGGCAAAGGCTGCACGGTCTTGTTGAGCAGCTCGATACTCTGGGCATGAACGGTGAGTTCACCTTTGTTGGTGCGCATCATCGTGCCGGTAACTCCGACAATGTCACCGATATCCCAGATGTCGTTGAATTGTTCGTACGCCTGCGCGCCGACGTCTTCACCGCGGACATAACACTGAATCTGACCGCTGACGTCCTGCAGAGTAATAAAGCTGGCTTTGCCCATGACCCGACGCAACATGATCCGACCGCAGACCCGGGTCTGCGCTCCGGCAGATTCTAAAGCCGGCTTATCCATGTCTGCATACTGCTCATGCAGTTGCGCCGCTGAGGCCTCACGACGAAAAGTGTTCGGATAGGCATCACCGCCTCCACGCCAGCGTTCGAGCTTTTCCCGCCGGGTTGTCACAATATCGCTGTCGCTGCTCATCGCCTGGTGCCTGTGTAAATCTGTGGAAATGTCATCGGAACGAGTCCGCCTGAATATAAAAGTCTGTTCAAAGTCGCTCCCGGTTGATCGTTAAAGCCCAGCTTTCAGACTCGCTTCGATGAACAGATCGATATCACCATCGAGCACGCTGCCGGGATCGCTGGTCTCAACATTAGTGCGCAGGTCTTTGATTCTTGATTGATCCAGCACGTAGCTGCGAATTTGACTGCCCCAGCCAATATCGGCTTTGTTGTCTTCAATCTGTTGCTGTTCGGCGCGTCGTTTCTGCATTTCCAGTTCATACAGTTTGGCGCGAAGCTGTTTATAGGCTTTGTCTTTGTTCTGGTGCTGTGAACGTTCGCTCTGGCATTGCACAACCGTATTAGTTGGTAAATGCGTCAGGCGGACCGCAGAGTCTGTTCGGTTGACGTGCTGCCCGCCCGCGCCACTGGCCCGATAGGTGTCCACCCTGACATCGGACGGGTTCACGTCGATTTCGATGTCATCATCGATCTCCGGCGAGACAAAAACCGATGCAAAAGATGTGTGCCGGCGATTGCCCGAGTCAAAAGGCGACTTGCGGACCAGCCGGTGCACGCCGGTTTCGGTACGAAGCCAGCCATAACAATAATCGCCGGCAAACTGCACGGTTGCACCTTTGATCCCGGCGACATCTCCAGGAGACAGTTCGGTAATCTCTGTCTTCATACCGCGCTTTTCACCCCAGCGCAGATACATCCGCAGCAGCATCTCCGCCCAGTCCTGGGCTTCAGTACCACCAGAACCTGCCTGAATTTCCACATAGGCATTATTAGGGTCGAGTTCTCCCTGGAACATACGGCGAAATTCAAGGCCGGCCAGATCAACTTCGAGTCGTTCAAGCTCAGCATGCACTTCATCAATCGAACCGCCGTCGTCTTCGTCAGAAGCCATCTCGGCAAGTTCACCAAGATCAGTCAGGGAATCTGCGAAACCGGTCAGAACTTTGACAATCTGCTCCAGCCCTGCCCGCTCTTTGTTCAACGCCTGAGCGCGATCAGGGTTATTCCAGACGTCCGCCTCAGCCAGCTCCCGTTCCAGCTCTTCTAAGCGTTCGCGTTTGCCAACGAAGTCAAAGATACCCCCTGAGCGCCGTCTCACGCTCCGCAAGGGCTTTGATCATTTCACGAACAGCAGTTATCTCAGCCATGCTCTATCCAGTGTTTCCCCGACAATTGGCAGCGGCAATGCCGATGCGCAAAAAGCGCGAGAGTTTAAGGCAACGCAGCCATATGCTCCACCATCAGCTGCAGAGTCACATTGTCCCGATAGTCGTTTTCTGCCAGCCTGTAGGCCACCAGCACGTGCGTGGTATCCACGGGCAGCTGGCGGAACGCAATCGCGTCGACCAGTTTACCCCCGGTCTTCAGCACCAGTTTCAGGTGTTGTTCACCGACAACCCGCTGGCTGACAATCTCGAATTCTCCATGAAACAGCGGCTGGGGAAACTGCTGACCCCAGGGTCCGGCAGCCGCCAGTTCCCTGGCCATATCCAGACTGATCTCAGATTCACCGAGTTCACCATCCGTTATCAATTCCGGCTGCAGCGCCGTCTCCGGCAGTCGGTCACTGACAATTGCATCGAAGGCTTTGGCAAAACGCCGATAATGGACTCTCTTAATACTCAGACCTGCCGCCATTGCATGCCCACCGAATTTGCTCAGCATCCCGGGATAGCGGCTGGCAACGGCATCCAGCGCGTCGCGAATGTGCAGATCAGCCACCGACCGGGCTGAGCCCTTGAGTTCGTCCGGCGCGCTGTCTCCCGCTTCGGCAAAGGCAATCACTGGACGGTGAAATCTGTCTTTCATTCGGCCGGCAACGATGCCCACTACGCCCTGATGCCAGCTCGGATCATAGACACAGATACCATAGCGCTCAGCCTCAGGTTCACTGCTGGCGGCAACGATCAATTCAGCATCCCTGACCATATCCTGCTCTAGTGCGCGCCGGGTTCGATTCAGCTCATCAAGCGCAGTTGCGATGTCACGAGCCTCTTCAGCGGTGTTGGCCAGCAGACAGCGTATGCCGATGGCCATATCGTCAAGACGTCCTGCCGCATTCAGCCGCGGACCAATCGCGTAGCCGAGATCGGCAGCATCCAGCTTCCGATGGTCACGTTTTGCAATCTGGCAAAGAGCCCGGATACCCGGCCGGCAATGACCCGCTCGAATCCGTTTGATGCCCTGTTGGACCAGTATTCGATTGTTGTGATCCAGTGGCACCACATCTGCCACCGTGCCCAACGCCACCAGATCCAGCCAGTCGGCGAGATTGGGTTCAGGTCGAGTGGCAAACCAGCCGCTGGCTTTCAGCTTCGCACGCGTTCTGGACAGCAGGTAGTAGACAACGCCGACACCCGCCATCGCCGGGCTCGGAAATTCTGAGCCCGGCAAATTCGGGTTCACGATCGCTAACGCCTGAGGCAGCTGCGAACCAGGCAGGTGATGGTCGGTGACAATCACATCGATGCCCAGTTCGACTGCTCTGGCCACGCCCTCAACACTGGAAACACCATTGTCGACAGTGACAATGACATCGGGATCATCCAATGCGGCAAGCTCGACGATCTCAGGCGACAGCCCGTAACCGAATTCAAAACGATTGGGTACTAAAAAGGCGACATTCCGGGCACCCATCGCTTCCAGCAGAGACACCGAGAGTGTCACCGCTGTCGCGCCATCCGCATCAAAATCACCGACAATGACAATCCGCTGACCGTCCGCAATGGCAACGCGCAGACGCTCAGCGGCGATATCAATATCCGGCAGGGTATCTGGCGGAGCCAACGAGGCCAACGAAAGGTCCAGTTCGTCGGTGTGGCGGACACCCCTGTTCAGATAAATGCGCTGCAGCAGCACGGGTAGCGATTGGGTCTGACCCGCAAGGGTGTGCGTCGGATTATCCCGCGCTCGCACAACCAACTGAACCGACTCCGGGTTAGACAAAATGTTCAACGCGAATGCGTTTGATGGGACTCACTACCTCTGGTAAAGCTTCCAACTCAGCAATCGCCTCGTTCATGACCCGCTCACGCACTTTATGGGTGAGAATCACGATCGGAACCCAGGATTGCTCCACATCGACGTGCACCGCCTGCTCTTTCTGGATCACGGCTTCAATGCTGATGTCGTGGTCACTGAGAATGGTTGCCGCACGGGCAAAAACCCCGGGTTTATCCATCGAGGGAATGTTCAGATAGCAGGCGCACTCTATATCAGCAACTGGAATCAATACTGCGTCATCCGGGCCTGCTTCGGGTACCCACCAACGCGGCGCGCAACCGCGGGCAACATCAATCAGGTCGGCAACCACCGCTGAAGCAGTGGGTTCGCCACCCGCACCAGCACCGTAATACAGCGTGTCTCCAGCCGCATCACTGTTGATCATGACAGCGTTCATCACGCCATCAACACTGGCCAGCAGCTGTTGTTCGGGGAGCAGAGTCGGATGTACCCGCAGTTCTACCCCCGCGTGCGTCTGTCGAGCGATGCCGAGGTGTTTGATTCGGTAGCCGAGCTGGCGGGCGTATTCGATGTCATCAATAGTCAGGGTTTCGATCCCTTCGGTGTAGACCTCTTCGAATCTCATCCCGATACCGAATGCCAGACAGGCCAGAATTGTCAACTTGTGGGCTGCATCGATCCCACCGACATCGAAGCTGGGATCAGCTTCCGCGTACCCGAGTGCCTGAGCATCGGCAAGCGCGGTGGCGAAATCCTGACCCGACTGCGCCATGGCCGTAAGGATGTAGTTGGACGTGCCGTTGATGATGCCGGTAACCCAGTTAATTCTGTTTGCCGAAAGACCCCGACTCAGCGCCCCGATGACCGGTATCCCGCCGGCCACAGCTGACTCAAACCCGAATACCAGATCTCGGGCCGCAGCCATTTCCAGGTATTGGTCACCATGAGTCGCAATAATGGCTTTATTGGCGGTGACTACATGTTTGCCCGCCGCCAGCGATCGCCGAACCAGATCATCGGCCAGCGTCTCGCCACCAATCAGCTCAACCACTAGGTCGATATCCGGATCATCAATCACACTATTAAGATCGGTAGTGAAGCGCGCGCCGAGCAGATCGACTTCGGGTCTGGCGGTTCTACTGGCAACCGTCACCACGCGTATCGGTCGTCCGGCGCGCTGCTCGATGATATCTGCATTACGCTTGAGAACTTCGAGCACACCCCGGCCTACAGTGCCCAGACCGCAGACAGCAATCGACAGTGGTGGTTTATTCAAGCAGTTGCCTCGAGAAAAATTTCAGGCCGCAATTCTAGAGGCAGTGTTCAGAGATGCCTATAGCTACTTAAAGATGCCTATAGCTACTTAAAGAATGCCTATAGCTAGTTAAAGAAGCCTATAGCTACCTGCATAGAGGCTGTTAGCTTACAGCCCAAGTGTTGCAGCAAGGTCGGCAGCGGGGGCATACCCCGGCAATAACCGGCCATCTTCCAGAACAATTGCCGGCGTACCGGTCACACCCACTTCCTGACCCAGTTCAAACTGCGCCGCCACAGGGTTATCACAACTCTTCTCAGGGATATCGTTGCCGGCTTTCAGCTCGGTGATCGCGCCATTCGGATCATCAGCACACCATGCTGAGACAATCTTGGCATAGCTGGGTGAGCCGACGCCTGCCCTGGGATAAGCCAGGTAACGGACTTCGATTCCCAGCTCATTCAACGCGGGCACTTCCTGGTGCAACTTCCTGCAGTAGCCACAATCCACGTCTGTGAACACGCTGATCACCGCTTTGGTCTTACCGTCCGCTGGAAACACGACCATCTCATCCAGCGCCACAGTTGCCATCAGGTCGCGGCGATCGGAAGACCGTGCGATATCTGCCAGATTCACCAGGTCGGTCTCACCAAGTTCGTAGAGATCACCGGCAAACAGGTATTTGCCATCTTCTGTGCCGTAGAAAACCGTGCCGCCGGCGAGTTTCAGCTCATAGATTCCCGGCAGCGGGCTTGCACTGACGGCTTCGATCGGGATATCAGGTCGCAGCTCCTTAAGCCTGGCCACCAGATGGGCACCATCGTCACCGCCAGCAGGCTCTGCAGCATGAGCAATACCCCCGCTCTGTGGCAGCCAGGCGTTGGAAGCGCCCCAAACCCCAGCCAGCAGGGGCAGGATAAGAAGATAACTCAGAGTTTTAGATTTCATAAGGTTCCCCAGATGGCTGGCAAAGAGTTGGCTGGCAAAAAGATGGCCGGCGAAGCAATAGCTGGCAAAGAGGTAGCTGGCCTCACCCGGACCATTTGACCACCAACGGTGGCGGACGTTCCGGATAAAACCGCACATTCTATGCGAGTCCATTCTGGCACTGCTAGCCCCGCGGATGGTGTTCGCTGTGCAACTGCTTCAAGCGAGCCTGCGCAACATGAGTATAGATCTGAGTCGTCGAGAGGTCGGCATGGCCCAGCATCATCTGAACCGCACGCAGATCAGCGCCATGGTTCAGCAGATGGGTTGCAAACGCGTGCCGCAGCGTATGCGGAGATATGCTCCGACTGACTCCGGCATTAAAAGCATATTTCTTGACTGCATGCCAGAAAGTCTGCCGGGTCATAAATCGACCGCGCTGACTGGGAAACAGCGCCGCACAATCATTACCTTTCAGCAGCAGATCCCGTCCTTCTTCTATAAATCGCAATATCCAGCGAATCGCTTCCTGCCCCATCGGCACAAGCCGATCTTTGCTGCCTTTCCCGGTCACCCGCACTACACCCTGGCGCACGTTGACCGAACCGACCTGCAACCCGACCAGCTCAGATATTCTCAGCCCGCAGGCGTAGAGCAGTTCTAGCATCGCGCGATCGCGCAGCCCAACCGCGGTGCCCACATCGGGCGCAGCCAGCAATCCGGCCACCTCGGCTTCAGAGAGTGAACCGGGTAGCTGACGGCCCAGTTTGGGTTGCTGCAGGTGGGCGGTGGGATCATCTTGAATTCTGGAGCGAGCCAGCGCGTGGCGGTAGAAACTTCTGAGACACGATAACCATCGCGCTGAAGATCGCGCCTGATAACCGGATTCGAAGCGTTCGCTGATAGCTGTGAGCAGATCCTGTTCGTTCGCTGCGAGCAATGAGCCGGGTATCCGCGATGCCAGATCGCGCAGATCACGACGATAAGCTGCAAGGGTGTTGGCTGACAGCCCCTTCTCCAGCCAGACCTCGTCCAGGAACTGGTCAATTTCGTGATTTGCGCTGAGGTTTTCCGGCATAGATCACCAAGCTCCCGTTGATTGCTGAAAGCAACCAGGCTTCAGCTGAAGCCTGACACAAATTGTCAGTTGCGAGCCAGAGCTGGTCAGCTCGGCTCAGGGATCTGCAGGAGGTTAGACTCCGGTTAACGTGCTGCCGTTGCCAGCATGCCAGCGCCCAGCACCTATTATTCTCAGTAAATTCAACGGGTTAGGGAATATTTGGAACTTGGCGCAGAGGTTTTTTCATCTGCATAAAATTCTGGCACGCAATCTGCATTTACTTAAGGGCAGTCTACGGGAATCAGCCAGCTGTCCCCCTGGCCCTGAAATGCTGCACCGGTAGTCGGATCATCTCTCCCCCGACTGACGGAACATGACCGGCTTGCCAGGACTCTCCCCTCCCCTGGTCCCCGCCAACCTGGCAAGCTGGTTCTCTTTTTTGGATTTTGAAACCCGAACCTTCCCCAAGTGCTTTGCCTGCGACGGACTATTGCGCAGCCATGCCTGGGCATCCGGGTTCAGCGCGAGCGTGCGCCCGCGCGACCGATGGAGCGAAACCGACCTCGGCGAAATCAGACCTTTTCTTTGATCCGCGCCGCACGTCCAGAAAGATTGCGCAAATAGTAGAGTTTCGCCTGACGGACATCGCCCCGGCGCTTCACCGTGATGCTGTCGATCATCGGGCTGTGAGCCTGGAACGTACGCTCAACGCCAACGCCATGGGATATTTTGCGGACGGTGAATGCAGAGTTGAGACCCCGGTTACGGCGACCGATCACCACACCTTCAAAGGCCTGCAGGCGCTCACGGTTACCTTCGCGAACTTTTACCTGTACGACCACCGTGTCTCCAGGGCTGAACGACGGGATTTCCGCTTTGAGCTGCTCGTTTTCCAAGCCCTCGATGATTTTATTCCTACGCACGGTCTACACTCCTGTTCTTGTCACCGGTCTTCGGTGTCGCCAAAATTCGTCAATCCAGTCAGCCGGTGTATCCGGGCTGTCTCTTTTTCTGTCACTTTATCTTTAACTTTTACGGCTTTACGGTTTTCCGCTTCCAGCCGCTCCGCGATTACCCGTTCGGCAGGTCGCTCAGAACCTCTGCCAGAAGTTTCCGCTCTTCTGCAGACAGTGGACGCTGACTCAGGAGGTCCGGACGCCGGCGCCAGGTCCGCAACAAAGCCTGTTGCCTGCGCCAACGATCGATCGCCTGATGATCTCCGCTGAGCAGCACCTCGGGGACACGCCCCTCGGGCCTATTTTCAGGGCGCGTATAGTGAGGGTAATCGAGCAATCCATCAAGATGAGATTCACTCACCGCGGATGCGGAGTTACCCAGCACGCCGGGCAGGAGTCTGGCTACAGCATCCAGCAGCACCAATGCCGGCATCTCACCACCCGACAACACGTAATCGCCGATCGAAATTTCTCGATCAACCGTGGAGTCTACAAAACGCTCGTCGACACCTTCGTAACGTCCAGCGACCAGAACCATGCCCGACAGCTGCGCAAGTTCACCCGCGACCCGCTGGGTCAACGGCTCACCGCTCGGCGTCAGATAAATCACCGGCAGCTTGGCAGCATCAGGACGCTGCGCAACAAACTGTCGTTGAGCCTCACTGACAGATGCCTGCAGAGGCTCACACATCATGACCATCCCGGGTCCACCGCCATAAGGTCGGTCGTCCACCGTATTGTGTCGATCGCTGGCAAACACTCTGGGGTTAATCAGCGTCAGGTCGACAATTTTTCTCTGCAGTGCCCGGCCCAACACGCCATGTTCACTGGCAGCCTGGATCAATTCCGGGAACAGACTGATCATGGCAACGTACATCAGATGCTTTCACCAACCGTCCAATCGACTGTCAAAGTACCGCCAGACAGATCAACCTCGGCAACAAACTGCCGATGAAAGGGAATCAGTTCCTGGCTCACCTCGTCAGGCCGGTCTTCGTTCGTTGCCGAATCGAGATCGACCACCAGTACGTCATTCGCACCGGTTGCCATGACCTCCACAACTCTGCCGAGATGTTCGCCTCGAGTATTTTTTACTGCGAGACCAACCAGGTCACGCCAGTAGAATTCGTCATTACCTGCTCGGGGCAATACGTCCTGTGCGACCCCTATCAATCTGCCTCGCAGCGAAGCCGCTACATCACGATCATCAACATCGGCCACCTGAGCAACAAAGCCGTTTCTCTGCGCTCGCACCGCGTACACTTTGAGCTCCCGCCAGGAATCGCCTTCCTGCAGCAACCAGGGTGTGTACTCCAGGAGGTTGGAGACGGGATCGGTGTAGGAAACAAGACGGATCCAGCCCTGAACACCAAAAGCACCCTGAACGCGGCCAATGACCACCACATCGCCAGGGTCTTTAAGTTCATTCGACATGATCTGGATGAGTGGCCAAGCCGGCGCGGCTGGCCTGCGTATCAGGCGCTTACTGGCGCCTCGGTCTGCTGCTGCTTGCGAGCCTGCCGAACAAGCTTCTTAACAATCTCGGTCGGCTGGGCGCCAACGCCAATCCAGTATTCAAGACGATCGAGGTCCAGACGCAGACCTTCAGCCTGCCCTTTGGCCAACGGATTATAAAAACCCAGTCGCTCAACGAAGCGGCCATCGCGTTGAGTAGTCTGGTCGGCCACCGTGATGTGGTAGAACGGGCTCTTCTTAGACCCGTGTCGCGCCAGGCGAATAGTTACCATCAAATTACCCTAGATCGAAAGGCGCGGTATTGTAATGGAACGCCGCGCGCATGCAAGCCTCAACGCCAACAGAATTCCCGTCCGGGAACGCAGGGCAATAGGCCTCAACGCATCCCGCGCCGGGCGGCGTTACCCTTGAGCGCGGACATCTGGCGCATCATCTTCTGCATACCGCCTTTGCCGGTCATTTTCTTCATCATTTTCTGCATCTGCTTGTGCTGCTTGAGCACCCGATTGACATCTGCCGGCATTGTGCCGCTGCCCAGCGCGATACGCTTTTTGCGGGATCCATTGATGACGTCAGGAAAGCGTCGTTCGTGCGGGGTCATCGAATCGATCACCGCCGCCATCTGCTTGAAAGCGCCGTCGTTCACCGCTGCCTCGGCACCAGGCGGCAGCTGCGACATCCCAGGTATCTTCTCCAGAATATTGCCGATACCACCCATGCTCGACATCTGACTCAGCTGATCACGGAAGTCTTCCAGGTCAAACTTTTTGCCGCGCTGCAACTTGCTGGCAAGTCGTTCGGCCTTTTTCTTGTCAACTTTGCGCTCGGCTTCTTCGATCAGCGTCAGCACATCGCCCATACCCAGAATCCGGGAGGCGACTCGATCGGGATGGAAAGGCTCCAGCGCGTCCGTGGTTTCGCCCATGCCGATGAACTTCACCGGTTTACCCGTGATGCTGCGAACCGAAAGTGCCGCACCGCCTCTGGCGTCACCGTCTGCCTTAGCCAGGATCACCCCGGTCAGCGTGATCGCATCGTTGAAGGCTTTGGCGGTATTCGCAGCATCCTGGCCGGTCATTGCATCAACAACAAACAGCGTCTCGATCGGTTTGAGGTCATCCTGGAGCAGACGGATTTCCGTCATCATGTCTTCATCGATCGCCAGCCGCCCGGCGGTATCGACCAACAGTACGTCGGCAAACTGCGTCTGCGCCTCGCTCACCGCACGGCGGGCTATATCGATGGGTGCTTCGTCTGCGGTGGACTCCACAAAATAAGCGCCCACCTCCTGAGCGAGGGTCCGCAACTGATCAATTGCTGCAGGCCGATAGACGTCGGCGCTGACCACGGCAACCTTTTTTCGCTCCCGCTCCTTGAGCAGCCGCGCCAGCTTGGCCACAGTCGTGGTTTTACCAGCCCCCTGAAGTCCCGCCATAAGCACAATAGCCGGCGGCGTGGTCGACAGGTTCAGAGCATCATTGGCATCACCCATAAGGTGCACCAGCTCGGCATGTACCAGCTTGATGAAGGCTTCACCCGGATTCAGCGCTGAAGAGACCGCCGTACCCACCGCCGCCGCCTTGACGTGATCAACAAATTCTTTGACCACCGGCAGAGCGACATCAGCTTCGAGCAACGCCATCCGAACATCCCGCAGCGCGTCGCTGATGTTCTCTTCACTGAGCCGGGCTTTGCCCGACAGGCCTCGCAGGGTTTCAGTCAGCCGATCCGAAAGGCTCTCAAACATGCATATCCTCTAGTGTTGCGATAGTCGTCATCTCACGATTATAGCTCTTCACGGCCCCGGTGCGTTATGACAAACTCGCGCCATGGTATCCACCGTCACCGCGGTTGCCGGCATGATCGCAGCCACTGGATATGCCGCCAGCACAGCGGTGCAGCTGTCAGGACTGAAACGTAACGCCGAGCCAGACGCGCGGGTGTTGTGGTGGCTGCTGTTCCCATCACTGGCGCTGCATGGCTTCGTGTTGTTTGCGCTTATCGGCACATCAGCAGGGCTGAACCTGAATCTGTTTACATCCGCCAGCCTGGTGGCCTGGGTAATGGTCTGTTTCCTGCTGTTTGCCAGTCTGCGCGCAGCCATTCACAACCTGTTGCTGCTGGTTGCGCCGCTGGCAGCGATCAGCATCGTGCTCGAATTGAGCTTCGATGCGGCCTACCAGCCCATAACCTCTCTGGAACAGCCGCTGATCTGGCACATCCTGCTGTCGATAGTCGCTTACAGCATTCTGTTCATGGCCGCCTGCCAGTCACTGCTGTTGGCGCTGCTGGAGGACCGGCTGCGCCGCAAACAGGCTTTTACTCTGGTGCGTCTGCTGCCACCGCTGCAAACAATGGAAAATCTGCTGTTCAGCCTGCTGCAGTCCGGTGTCGCAATATTAACGCTGGCCATCCTTACGGGCTTCGTCTTTCTGCAAGATCTATTCGCCCAGAGGGTCGTCCACCACACCGTGCTGACCATTGCGTCCTGGCTGGTCTTTACCACGCTGCTGATTGGTCACCACTTCTTCGGCTGGCGCGGGTCTACGGCCGTCCGCTGGACCCTTATCGGATTTACTCTGCTGCTGTTAGGTTACTTCGGCAGCAAGTTCGTTATCGAAATCCTGCTCGGAAACTGAAACCACAACTAGCACCATGTCAGAGCTACCTAACTCACTGCTGTTTGCAATTATCGCCGTCCTGACCGTTCTGTCGGCGTTCTTTTCCAGCTCCGAAACCGCGATGATCGGGCTTAACCGGTACCGCTTGCGCCATCTTGTCAAAGAAAAACATCGAGGCGCCCGCAAAGCCAACAGCCTGCTGCGTCGACCGGATCGCCTGCTCGGTGTCATTCTGATCGGAAACAACCTGGCGAACTTCATGGCTGCCAGTGTCGCGACGATCATCGGCCTGAGACTATTCGGCGATTCCGGTGTGGTGATCACGCCGGTGATCCTCACTATCTATTTCCTGATATTCGCGGAGGTCGCGCCTAAAACACTCGCGGCTCAAGTGCCTGAACGGATCGCTTTCCCCGCTGCCCACCTGCTCACACCGCTGCTCAGCCTGATGTATCCGCTGGTGTTTTCGATTAATGCGGTAGCAAACCTGCTGGTCAAACCCTTCATCCCACGAACTGAAGAGAGCAATGATGATCTCAGCGTTGATGAACTTCGGACTGTGGTCAACGAGGGTGTAGGACTACCCAGCCACGATCAGAACATGCTCATCAGCATTCTGGATCTCGAGAAGGTGTCTGTGAACGACATCATGGTGCCGCGCAGCGAAATCATCGGCATCAACATCGACGACGAAGTCGGTGAAATTCTCAACGTTCTGGCCAACAGCCAGCACACTCGATTGCCGGTTTTTAAAGAGGACATCAACAACATCGTCGGTATGCTGCATCTGCGCCGGGTGGCCCGTTATCTGCCCCGTCAGAGCGAAACCGAACCGCTGACCCGTGCTGACCTGATGCAGCTGACAGAAGAGCCCTACTACGTGCCTGAAGGCACGCAGCTGCCCACACAACTGCTGAAATTCAAACAGGAGAAAAAGCGCATTGCGCTGGTGGTTGATGAATACGGGGATGTGATGGGCATTGTCACCTTAGAAGACATCCTCGAAGAGATAGTTGGCGAATTCACCACGGACTTCGCCGCCAAAGTCTCCGAAATCCATCCTCAGGAAGACGGTTCCTATCTGATCGACGGGATGGCACAACTGCGCGACATCAACCGTGCACTCGAGTGGAACCTGCCCACCGAAGGGCCGAAGACTTTAAGTGGCCTGGTTCTCGAGCATCTGGAAGCGATACCCGAGAACAACCTGTGCCTGCGTGTTGACGACTACCTGATCGAAACCCTGCAGATTAAAGACAACGTCATCAAGAATCTGAAGGTCAGCCGCGCCAGCGACGATTCATAGCTGAGACAACGGCCACCAGCGACGCAGCAATGGTGTTTCGACTCATCCCTGCGCCATAGCAGCGACCGCCGGACTCGGTATCTTCAATCGCCAGCAGGCAGATCGCCTGGGCATCACTGCCAGACGTCAGAGCATGCTCATGATAGTCGACAATGTTCAGCGGCTCGTTGAGCGTCTCAACCAGACCATTAACAAACGCCTCGATGGGACCACTGCCCTCACCGTCGATGGTCATCTGCTGCTCAGAGACTTCGACTCGGGCAACGCAGCGCTGATCCGCTTCACGACCACTGAGCAGGTCGAAATCTATCAGTCGATAAGGACCACGCTCCACTACGTACTCGTCGATGAGTGCCTGCAGGATTTCATCCGTCTTTATTTCCCGACCCAGAGATTCAGTCAGTTTCTGCACGAGACTGGAGAACTCGACCAGTAATTCTCTGGGTAACGCAATACCGTGGTGTTCTTCCAGAATGAAGCCTATGCCACCTTTGCCGGACTGGCTGTTTACGCGCACCGTTTCTTTGTACGACGAGCCAACGTCGGCGGGATCGATTGGCAGATAGGGGACTTCCCAATGATCAGCAGCAACATGTGACATGCCTTTGCGAATCGCATCCTGATGCGAACCGGAAAAGGCGGTAAAAACCAGATCACCAGCATAGGGATGTCGTTCCGGCACCGGCAATTTGTTCACGTCCTGAGCGACCGAACGGATTCGAGGCATGTCCCGAAAATCCAGTTGGGGATCGAGACCCTGACTGAACATATTCATCGCCATAGTCACAAGGTCACAGTTACCGGTCCGTTCACCGTTGCCGAACAGCGTACCCTCGACCCGTTGCGCCCCCGCCATCAGCGCCAGCTCGGTGGCCGCGATGCCAGTGCCACGGTCGTTGTGGGTATGCAGACTGACAACAATCCGATCACGATCCGGGAAGTTCCGACAGAACCACTCGATCTGATCGGCATAGATATTTGGCGTGGCCATTTCGACCGTTGAAGGCAGGTTGATGATGATCGGACTATCGGCCGTCGCGCCCCAGGTATCCGCAACGGCAGCACAAATGTCGACGGCAAAATCCAACTCGGTTCCGGTGAAGCTCTCCGGCGAGTACTCAAAGGTAATTTTCGAATCAAGTGACTCAAGGCCCTGTCTGACCAGACGGGTGCCCTCGACGGCGAGATCAATGATGCCCTGCCGATCCATCCCGAAGACGACCCTCCGCTGCAGCTCCGAAGTCGAGTTATACAGGTGAAAAATGACTTCAGGTGCGCCCTGCAGGGCTTCCACAGTCTTATCGATCAGTTCTTCACGCGCCTGGCACAGGACCTGAATGGCCACGCCTGGTGGAATTCGATCTTCATCAATGATCTGTCGGATGAAATCGAAGTCAGGCTGTGAGGCAGCAGGAAAACCTACCTCGATTTCTGCAAAGCCAATTTCCAGCAGCAGGTCGAAGAGTCTCAACTTTTCCGGAACACTCATCGGGTCGATCAGCGCCTGGTTGCCGTCTCGCAGGTCCACGCTGCACCAGCGCGGCGCGGTGTCGATGACCCGGTTCGGCCACTGCCGGTCCGGCAGGGTGACGGGCGGGAAACTTCGATACTTCTCGAAGGGCATCTTGCGGATAGCTCGACCACCCCTGGGATTCGGATTAGATTCCTGGCTAGGCTCACTCATGGTTTTGACTCTTTCTATCTGTAGCGCTGCTGAAACGCTGTTCTCATACGCTGCTGTCGCGTTTTTAAGGTTGACGATCCGGCTGCGGGTCTGGCGCGCAATGATAGCAAGCCGTCATGGTATTAGCGTTGCTTGACGGCGATCAGCGCCAGCATGCATGTTCACGCAATAACATCGACAACATGCGCTTCAGCGGGATTTTTTGAACTGGTGGGCGATTGGAGCCCTGTAGAGAGAATATACGCCGGCTACACCGGCAGTAGCAGCAGTGCGAGGAGGAAAAGATTGGCAAGACATATATTCACGCGCGAACTATAACCACCCTCCCGCACTTTGCCAAGCTTCACAGCGCAGCATCTACCGGCAGTACTTGCGTCAGCCGTCGAAGCTGACGATCACCGCCGAGGCACTGCGGGCGGCCTTCTGGCG
>CAKZWF010000073.1 GCA_937921865.1 uncultured Pseudomonadales bacterium
CCCGACATCATCAGCATGCACAGGAAATCCAGGTTGAACTGACCCGGCCAGGCCATCTTGCCGATGTCTGCGAAGAACACAGGAAACAGAGGACTCAGTCCATAATCGGCAATCACCAACACGGTATAGACCACGACGGCGATCAACATCGCTGCCAGAAAAATTCGAAACGCTGTCATTAGCTCGCTCCTGTGAGTTCGGTCATCGCCGCTGCAATGGTGCTCGTCACCATTTCGCTCAGTTTCGAGTCGCAATGACATGGATTCAACTACCTCACAGGTAATCGTACGTAGATATAAAAGCGCCCCGCCAGCGGTCGCTTGCGAACATCGGTCAAACAACCGGACAGCCTTCCGTTCCGAGCTACCTTTACCTTGCCTGCTGGCAGGCCATAATGCGCACAGCCTTCGCAGAGTTCCCGATATCCCAGCATGACGCTTCGAGCTCTCAATATCCTGACCGCCGCTGCTCTGCTCAACGGCTGCGCGGGCACTGAATTTCAGTCTCCGGCTCCCAGCCGTGGCGATGTCGCCGAAATCAAAGAGCAGATCAACGCCCAGCGCCCCGACTATCAGGCTATGAGCCAACTCGAAGCGCAAGCGGCAGCCATACCTGTTTTTAACGCCATGGCTGCTGATGCCGGTATGCTGTGCCGTACGCTCGCAGAAGCGCAAAGCTGTGATGAGCCCTACTTCCAGGTTGACGATTCGGATCTGATCAACGCCACGGCCGAGTACGAAGCCAACGGGCGCCCAAGCATCACCCTGACTCGAGGACTGGTCGAACACTTCGCCGACCAGCCTGATGAACTGGCTCTGGTGGTCGGGCATCAGTACGCTCACCTGATCTCCGGACAGATTCAGCCTGACAATCCTGGCGACAGTCTTGCTGCCGATCTACTCAACAGCACCATGTCGATACTGTCAGCAGCCGGCACCAGCAATCAAAGCGGGCCCTACAGACGCACCGGGCCCGCCACCGTTTACAGCCGAGCCGAAATCGACGACTACCTGAACAGCGACATCCATCACGAAGCTTTTGCATCGTTCACGAAGGCCGAAGAGCGGGAAGCCGACTATCTGGCCACCTACCTGGCTGCCCGCAACGGCTATGTGCCCAGCAGCAGCGTGCTGATCGAAATCGGCGCGCTCAAGCTGCGCGACCCGCTTTCGCTGTACGACAAACTGGACCAGGAAGTGCCCTTTTCTTACTGGGACACCCACACTTACAGCCCTGATCGAGCAGCTCGAGTTGATGCCACACTCGAAGAAATCGAATGGCTGAAATCCAAAGGCTACCTAAGACCAATCCCACCCAAGCTGATCGTGCAGATGACCGACAACAACGACACGATTCATTCGCTGGAGGATCTGGTCTATCCGGCAGACTCCCAGGCTGGCAAATAGATCTGACAGACTTCTGTTCAGTCACGCTCGAGCGACTTCGCACCCTCAAAACAGCCCCCCTGTAGTCCAACCCATAACCAATCAGAATTTCCGCTTGAGAAGCGGCATTGAGGCTGAAGAAACTCAGCCAGGAACCTTCCTGTGCTCAGTTGTGCAGTAACCTGACGCCCATCACATAATTATCAGTACCGCTTCGCACTATCGGACCCCGCCCGAAGCTGACTGGCGAACCCACCTTACATACGCGTATCATCATCTGAAATATCAATCGGTTACAGTGGACAGCTTAAGTAGGCTTGACTGTTGGTGAGCATGGAATCTCTGCAAGAAAGTAAAGCGGCGAAAAAGAAATTCGAGCTGAAGTCGGTGCTGCGGCAAACGTTGATTGTCGCCGGCGCACTGCTGCTCGGCTATCAGCTGAATTATTCGAGTATCGAGCTGACCCCCCTGGTTCCAGACGCTAACGCCAATGTCGTGACCATTCAGGCGTTTCCAGCCATTGAACCTGTTGCCACGGACACCGAAGCAGTACAGCCAGTCGGTGCCGAAGCCAGCGAACCCGAGATAGACGAATTGAGCGATGAACCTTCGTTAGAGGTCCCGCTCGAAGTCGCACCCCTAATCGAACAGGAAACCGTCGCTGTTCCCTCACCGGCTGCAGTGCCACTGAGCGAACTGATCCCGGAGCAGGATCTCGACGGTTTCAGTACAGACCAGGTCGAGGCTCCGGAACTCGAATACGTGGCCGCTCTGAGCCCCGGCGGTGCTGCGCTGCCCGAAGGCCTTGAAACTGTCGAAAGCGGCACGCTGTCGAGGTTAACCTGGCACGCTGGTGAATCGTTGTACGGATCCTCGGTACCCACCCCTGTGCTGGTCGCTCAAGGCAAAGAAGAAGGGCCCACCCTGTGCCTGACCGCCGCGGTTCACGGTGATGAGATCAACGGCATCGAGACCGTTCGACGGATGATGTATTCGATCAATCCTGACAAGTTGAAAGGCCGGGTCATCGGTGTGCCGATCGTCAATATCCAGGCTTTCGAACGCCATTCCCGCTATCTTCCCGATCGCCGGGACCTGAACAGATTCTTCCCCGGCAATGCCAGCGGCAGCTCAGCATCACGAATCGCGCAGAGCCTGTTCGATCAGGTGATTCGGCACTGTAACGCGCTGGTCGATCTGCACACCGGTTCGTTTCACCGAACCAATTTGCCGCAACTGCGCGCAAACCTGGACGTGCCTGAAGTGGTCGAACTCACCCAGGGCTTTGGCTCTACGGTCATCCTGCACAGCCAGGGGGGTGACGGCACGCTACGAGCAGCTGCAACGCGAGCGGGCATTCCTGCGGTCACACTGGAAGCCGGCGAGCCTCTGCGCATAGACGACAGGGCGGTAAAACACTCAGAAAAAGCGCTCTTCACCCTGATGAACACCATGGGCATGTACAAGCGCCCAAGCCTGTGGGGCAATCCTGAACCTACCTACTACAGCTCGCTGTGGATACGAGCCAACAAAGGCGGCATGCTGATCGCCGATGCCAAACTGGGCAGACGGGTTCGCGAGGGTGACGTACTGGGAATCGTTGTTGATCCAATCACCAATGACAAACAGAAGCTGTTAGCGCCCGCATCCGGACGTGTGATTGGCATGGCCCTGGATCAGTTCGTGATGCCCGGCTACGCCGCCTTTCATCTTGGCATTGAGGCACCCTCGCTCGACGAGCTGGAAAATCAGCCGGGTGAGGCTGATTTCGATCATTCTGTAGCGCAACTGCAACACGAAGACGAACGGGACGACTCCGAATAGCCCATCGAAATCACGCCCCTGGCGCCGTATAATCGGTATGACGCAGATCAACAGGAGCTTCGAAAGATGGCCATTAACGTGACTGCCACCGATGCGACACTGGGTGCTGTCGTAACCGATGTTGACCTCGCAGACCTGGACGACACCAGCTGGAGCGAGATTCACCAGGCTTTCCTTCGCTATGGTGTGCTGATTTTTCCAGACCAGCATCTCAGCGAAGCCGCCCAGGGTGAATTTGCGCTGCGGTTTGGAGACACCGAAAAACTCTCGCCCAAACAGTCCCGGCCAACCATCACCTTCACCAACCAGAAACCCGACGGGTCGCTGGCGAGCGCTGCTGATCAACAGTATCGAATCCTCAAAGGCAATGAAGGCTGGCACACCGACAGCACCTACATGCCGCTGGCATCAAAAGCGGCAATGCTGGCAGCCCTGGTCATCCCCCCGGAAGGCGGTGAAACCGAATTTGCTGATATGCGTGCGGCCTGGGATGCGCTGGATGAGCAGACGCAACGCAAACTTGAACCCTTGTCCGCCTACCACTCTCTGTACTACTCCCAATCCCGAGCCGGGTTCGCGCACTCGACCGACAATCAATACGGTTTTCATGACAAGGGCGCGCCGCTGCGGCCGCTGATCAAAACCCACCCCGAAACCGGACGTAAATCGATCTACACCGGCCGTCACGCCTATGGCATTCCCGGCATGGATTCAGACGAATCCGAGGAATTCCTGGACGAACTGCTTGAGTGGGCCTGCCAGCCTCCCCGGGTTTATCGACACACCTGGGCGGTAGGTGATCTGGTGGTCTGGGATAATCGCTGCCTGATGCATCGCGCCCGCCCCTACGATCCACAATATCCAAGATCACTGCGAGCCAGTCGAATTTCCGGAGAACAGACTTCCGAACTCGCCCCTACGTTTGCTGACGAAAAGGCCAGCGGTTTCACCCCGTCAACGTCTAACGAAATGGCCTTGAACACGTCTTAATCGCTGTATTTTCCCCGGATATCTGTAACATGCCTGCTTTCGATTTCGAAAGCAGGATAGCCATGAGCAGCCGGCCTAACCGCTACTACCTAAGATCAGTCGTCACGCTCCTCAGCCTTGCCGCACTCACGGTCAGTCATGCCGCCTCAGCAGTCGCCCGCGCGGATAATTTTGTGCTGCTCGACCACACCGGCAAAGCCCAGGAGCTCTACTACCAGGACGATGCAAGTGCGGTGATTGTCGTAGCGCAGGCCAATGCCTGTGCAAACGCTGCGAGCTGGCTGCCGGATCTCAAAGCCCTGCAGGAAAACAGCCCTGACGCCCGGATCCTGATGATCAACTCCCAGGATTCCCGCGGCAGCATTGCCGAATACGCTGCTGCCAATGATCTGGATATGCCGGTGCTGCATGACAGCGCGCAGATAATCGGTCAGTCGCTGGAACTGAATCAGGCTGGCGAAGTGCTGGTGATGAACCCCGAAAGCTGGGAAGTCGTTTACCGCGGCTACGTTAGCAACCCGGAACTGGCGCAGGTCGTCCAAGCTCTGAGCGACACAGAAGCTCAAACATTGCCCGCAGGCTCGCTGGCTCAGGCAACCCAGGGCGCAGATGCCGGGAACTGCGCAATCGCCTACACCGCCAGCCATGAGATCCCGGACTACGCCAACGACATCGTGCCGATCCTCGACAAGAACTGTCGTGCCTGTCATGTCGAAGGCGGCATCGGGCCATGGGCCATGTCCGAATACATCATGATCAAAGGATTTGCACCGATGATGCGTGAGGTCATCCGGGTAAAGCGCATGCCACCCTGGCACGCCGATCCCGAAATCGGGCACTGGCAGAACAACGCCGGCTTGAGTGATGCCGATACCCGCACGCTGATTCACTGGATCGAAGCCGGAGCACCGCGCGGTGAAGGTGACGACCCTCTGCTTGCCGTAAAAGCAGAGCTTCCGACCTGGCCATTAGGCGAGCCCGACCTGGTGCTCGAGATACCAACCTTCGAAATCCCAGCGACCGGCGTCGTTGACTATCAGTTTCCCGTTGTTGCAAACCCGTTAGATCATGACGTCTGGGTGGAGGCCGCTACGATCGTTCCTGGCGATGCCAAAGTTGTTCACCATGTATTGATGGGCTCTGCTGAGAAAGCGCCGGAAGAGAATGATCGAGAAAGTGTGTTCGAAAACTACATCATGGGCTATGCGCCCGGTAACGAGTCCGCCCATATGCCGGAAGGCACAGGCGTATTCGTGCCCGTCGGAGGTGTTTATCAGTTCCAGCTGCATTACACACCCACAGGAGTTGCAACCACTGACACAACGCGGGTAGCGCTGTATTTTGCCAAAGAAACTCCTGACAACTTTCTACGCCAGCAGGTTGTCCTGAATCCGCGTCTGAAAATTCCGCCGAACAACCCTGCCCACACAGAAACCGCCTACTTCGAATTCTGGGATGACGCCACCATCTACTCACTGGTTCCTCATTCCCACTATCGAGGCAAAAGCTCCAGCTTTGAGCTGGTTTATCCGGACGGTGATCGAGAGCTGATCCTGTCGGTGCCCAACTATGACTTCAATTGGCAGCGCACCTACAGTTTCACGAAACCTAAAGTCGTTCCTGAAGGAACTAAGATCGTTCATCAGACTACCTACGATAACTCAGCAAAGAACCCGAGCAATCCAGACCCTGACCGCGAGGTGCCCTGGGGATTACAGTCTCATGACGAGATGCTCTATGGATCTGTGAGCTTCAGCTGGAACAACGAAAGTTCAGATGTGCCGATGCACAGCAACCTGACTGCCGGCAGCGCTCAGTTTGTCGGTTTCCTCGACAAAGACATGGACGGTAAGCTGGCGAAAGAAGAGCTGCCAGAACGCATGAGAGAGCGGCTGGGCTGGTTTAAATGGTGGTTTGTAGACACCAATTTCGATGGCGGTCTGGATGTAGCAGAGATCGAAGCCATGTTCAGCGGCGACTGAAGCAATCTGACAACAGCGACAGTGAGATACCGGACAGGGCACTTTTTTAATGGAAACTGCATCTATGAAAACTACCTCATCAAGAGCCTACCGCTGTTTCAGCACGCTCCTCCTGGTCATTTCTGCAGCTGTGCTTCTGAGTTCATGTGCGCGCGAGGAAACCCCCGTCGTCGTTATCGGCACGGGTGGTATCGGCGGCAACTACCAGCTGATCGGCAATGCGATCGCGCGGGTGACCAACAAGAATCTGCGCAGCAACGGATTCCAGATCAGCGACGAACCCAGCGAAGGCTCTGTCAGCAACATCAACGCAGTAGTGGCGGGCCAGATCCAATTCGGCATTGCCCAGGCGGATCACCAGTACGAGGCCGTGCAGGGTATCGCAGCATGGCAGGAACCAGGCGCGCAGAGCAGTCTGCGTTCTGTGCTCAGCCTGTATCCTGAAGCGGTCACGCTGATCGCCGGTGCCAACGCCGGGATCGAGACCATGGAAGATCTGCGGGGCCGTCGTGTCGATATCGGCATGACAGGATCGGGCACCCGCCAGAATGCGCTAGATGCACTCGAAGCTGCTGACATTGACTGGCAGCAGGACATACAGGCGCAACAGGTAAATCTGGAAGAGCGCCTGGCAATGCTGATGCACAGCGAACTGGACGCTTTCTTCTATACCGTTGGCCACCCCAACACCGACATCAAGTTCGCCACCTACTCAGTCAGAGGCGCGAGATTCATCCCGCTCGTCAATATCAACGAGATCCTCGAGAACAACCCCTTCTACTCAGAAACCCTCATTCCAGCCGACCTCTACGAACGCGCCTACAATGCCGAAGATATTGAAACTGTCGGCGTCAAGGCAACCCTGGTGACATCCTCAGATGTCAGTGATGAGGTTGTCTACGCGATAACGAAGTCAGTATTTGAGCAGCTCGAGGAGATTGCCGAGTACCGCCCGGTGATGCGGAACGTCAGTCAGCAGAGCATGCTCGAGGGCCTGACTGCACCAGTGCATCCCGGCGCTATGAAGTACTTTGCAGAACTCGGACTCGAGCTTCCTGCGCCGGCCGAATAGAATCCCAACCTGGCAGTCGCGTCTGCCTGTGGACGCGACCCAGGTAAGTCACCTGACGCCAGTGAGCGGACTCTGGGTTCACGGATTCATCACGGACCTGCGAATATCCTGTTGAGTCCCTGTGTCTTTTGACCATCTGCCTATGTTCATCCGCGACCTGCGATCCCTTCCCAGATTCCTCCTGACGCTGCTGGTCATCCTGGTCGGCTATCTGATCATCGACTTCTGGATCTCACCTGCTGCCATCGGTCAGTCAAAAACCGACGGTCACTACCAGCACAACGCCGCCAACCGCGACGGTATCGGCAAAATCTATATGGGGCGGGAGATTTCCCATGTTATGGGTCATCAGGGTGCCGCGTGGCTGGAACGCAGCAATCGGGCACGCGAAGAAAAAACCGATCTGCTGATCAGAAACCTGCCTGTTGAGCCTGATGACGTTGTCGCTGACATTGGCGCAGGAACCGGTTACTTCTCGTTTCCCGTTGCGCAACGGGTACCCCAGGGGACAGTCCTCGCCGTCGATATTCAAGCCGAGATGCTGGAGATCATCGAAGCGCGCAAAGTAGAACTCGGTGTCGGCAACATCGAAACTGTTCGAGGCTCAATCGAAGATCCCGGACTGCCCGAAGCCAGCGTTGATCTGATCTTCATTGTCGATGCTTATCACGAATTCTCACATCCCTATGAGATGGGCACAGCCATGGCGCGCGCTCTTATAACCGGCGGCAAACTGGTGCTGATCGAGTACCGTGCCGAAGACCCGGGAGTACCGATCAAGCGGCTGCACAAAATGAGCGAAAAACAGGCCAAAAAGGAGATGGCCGAACTTGGGCTGCGATGGGTCGAAACCGGTAACTTTCTGCCACAGCAGCATTTTCTGGTTTTCGACAAGCCCTGATTCCCGGAAATCTTCTGGCAGTGCGACCTGCCGGGCGGCGCTCATTCGGGTAGACTTCACCCCCTCGCAGCCACCGTATCCGGGTACCTCAACGTGGAATCAGCACAGCAGTATGGCGCCTGGAGCGGCGCTGACATAGAAAACTTCCTGAACAGCTCGCGCGCACCAATGCGGGTGGCCTTACAAACCCGAAACGGCCTGTTGATTGTACCGCTGTGGTTTTCGTACCGGGACGGCTGCCTGTGGTCGTGCAGCCCGCGCTCGTCGACACTGGCGAAAAGCCTGGCGAATCATCCGGAAGTCGCCTTCGACATTTCCACCAACGAAATTCCCTACCAGGGTGTTCGCGGTCGCGCTCTCGCCGAATGCCTGGCTCCAGACGGCACCAAAGAACTGGAGGAACTGCTGGAACGTTACCTTACCGACAGCGACAGTCAACTCGCCAGATGGCTGCTGTCACGCGCCGACAATGAGGTGCTCATCCGCTGGGACATCACCTGGCTGACCAGCTGGGACTTCAGCAGCAGAATGAGCGATGTAAAGAAAATCAGCGAACGCCAGGCGCAACCGCCACTGTAAATTCACGCCGGCGCCAGCTGCGCTTCCGAAACCGCCTTAGAGCCGCGCCGGAAGTCCTCGCGAATCACAATCAGTGCCGGCACCAGAAACAGAATAATCACACTGGCAAAGACGATGCCGGTTGCCAGACTCACCGCCATCGGGATCAGAAACTGCGCCTGAATGCTGGTCTCAAACAGCATCGGGGTCAGTCCCAGCGCTGTGGTTGCGGTAGTCAGAAAAATCGCCCGGAAGCGTCGCTGGGATGCCGACACAACCGCATCGAGCACTGACAGATCGGTGGTCCGACGCACCTGATTGTACCGATCCACCAGTACCAGCGAGTCGTTCACCACGACGCCACTGAGCGCGACCATACCAAACAGAGAGATAAAGGAAAGATCAAAACCCAGCAGATAGTGACCGACCAGCGCACCTGCGGCACCAAACGGTACACCGGACAGGACTATCAACGGCTGCGCGTAGCCTTTCAGCTGTGACGCCAGCAGGCTGTAAATGATCAACATCGCGATAAGCATCATTTTCCCGAGCGAGCCGAGATCTTCTGACTGGTCTCGACCGAAACCGCCCTGGGCAATCTGCAGCCCGGCAAACTCCTGACGCAGTTGTGGTATCAGATCGTTCAGGATCGGCGCGCTGGCATCCGTTGGTGTGGTCAGAGCCGTATCCACTTCGCCGGACACTGAAATGACCCGGCGGCCATCGATTCGGTTGATCTCCGACAGACTGCGCGACTCAGTCACTTTAGCCATGGCCGTCAGCGGCGCCTGGGTACCGTCTGCCAGATTGATGCGGACATTGAACAGATCCCGCGTGCTGCGACGCTGATCCTTCGGATAACGCACCATCACTTTGAGCTCCGATCTTCCGCGCTGGATGCGCTGCACCTCTTCACCAAAAAAGTTCTGTCGCAGCTGTCGGGCTACATCCGCAGGGGTCAGGCCCGCCGCTTCTCCCGCCGATGTGAGCTCTATGTCAAATTGTCTCTTGCCGAGGCTGATCGAATCCTGGATGTCATAGATGGCTGGATTCGCCTGGAACCCCTGCTTGAGTCTCTCTACCGCTTCGACCAGTACCGTATCGTCCTGATGTGACAGATCAAACTCCAGGGAAGACCCGCCGGTAAAGAACTCAGCAACATAAGACAGCTTTTCAACTCCTGGAATCGGACCCACCTGCTGCCGCCAGAGTCGCTCAAGCTGTTTGGCAGACAGAGTACGGTAGGGTTCGGGGTTGAACTGAACCTGTACTGAAGCCAGATGACTGGCCGTAGTGGACGATGTCCCACCACCGGGTCCACCCCCGGAGCTGATGCGACCACCAATCGTTACGCTGACGGATCTGAAGGAGGTTCCGCCCACATCAGCGTTGACCTGACGGGCGCCTGCTACCAGTCGCTGTGCTGCTTCCTGAGTGACTGCAAACGGTGTGCCGATCGGGAACTCGAGTTCCGCGCTCATATTGTCCGCCTCTAAAGACGGAAAAAAGATAAATCTGACTGCACCGGTAGCAACGAGCCCACCCGCCAGCACCAGCAGACCGATACCGCCGAGCAAGGTCAGGTAGCGGAAGCGAACCGCCTGCTTCACCGCCGGTGCGAAGTATTCATCGCGCACCCGTTTCACGGCATTGCTTACCCGATCCTGGATCAGATCCAGCGGCCAGCGACTCCACTTTCCCGGGTGAGCAAGGTGTGCGGGCAGAATCAGGAATACCTCAATCAGTGATACGGTCAGCACCGCAATCACCACAATTGGCACGTGCAGGAAGATCTGCCCGAAGGTCCCTGTAACCAGCAGCAAGGGGGCGAACGCCGCCATAGTTGTCAGGACGCCGATCATCACCGGACTGAATACACCGCGCACACCGGCAATAGCCCCTTCGATCCCGGGTTGACCCCCCTCCTGTTCGGTGACGATGTTTTCACCGACGACGAGCGCGTCGTCCACCACCACCCCGAGCACAACAATCAGCGCAAACAGGGAAATCATATTGAGGTTAACGCCGAAGAACTCGAAAACCAGGAATGCGCCGAGGAAAGAAATCGGCACACCCATCGCCACCCAGAGTGCCAGACGCAGATCCAGCATCAGCACCAGAAAAAGAAATACCAGCGCGAAACCCAGCATGCCGTTGCGCAACAGCAGGCTCAGTCTGTCTTCTAAGATTTCGGTCTGATCGTCCCAGATCGCAATATCGATTCCAGGAGCAGGTTGGTAATCTGCCAGCATGGCTTTGACGTCTGCGGCGACCGCCAGCGCGTCTTCGGCTTCCGACTTCTGCACTCGAACAAAAACACTCTGTCGGTCTTCAAACTGATTGATCAGGTCAACGTCCGCGAATCCGTCTCTGATCGTTGCCACATCGCGCAGACGTAACACGCTGCCATCCGCCTGCCCACGCAGCGGGATATCGGCAAAGTCTTCGCCGCGTTCACGTTTCTCATTGGTGCGCAGCAGCAGATCTCCCGCATCTGTGCGCAGTTCTCCAGACGACAGGTTGAGTGAGGAACGTCGGATCGCCGTCGCGACCTCGTCAATAGTCAGATCAAACTGGCGCAGGGTTTCTTCCGAGACCTCGATGGCGATTTCATAGTCTCGGATACCCAGCATGGACACCATCGACACCGATGACAGCGCCAGCAGTTCCTGTTCGAGAAGTTCCGCACCGCGGCGCAGTTCCACTTCGCCAAGTTCAGATGACACGACCATTGAGATCACATCCGACACCGTCTTGGCGACAACAACGTCGGGATTCTCGGCATCCAGAGGAGGAAAGTCCGCGAGCCTGTCGACGGCTGTTTCGATGTCATTGCGAACTCTGGCGGCGTCAGCAGAGTCTTTGAGTTCAGCGGTTACTACACCCACATTCTCGCTGGCCGTAGACACAACCCGATCAATGCCGTCGATACCCAGAATGGCTTCTTCAACCCGACGGGTGATACCGTCTTCGACTTCCGATGGGGTGGCACCCGGATAGGCAGTCGTAATCGTGATGATGCCTGGATCAATCGTCGGGAACACCTGAGCTGACATGCCAAATGCCTGCACCAGCCCGCCCAGCAGAAACACCGCCATCAGCAGGTTTGCGGCCACCGGATTCTCAGCAAACCAGGCGACCAGTCCAGAGTGGCCACCGGCCGGTGGGCCTGGGGGGGCCAGGCGCATCTCAGGACCCTTCATTCTCCGACACCGACAACCGAATTTGCCTGCATGTCTGCAGCTTCTGGCAGCACCGGAGTGACTGCCATACCCGGGCGGGCGCCCGGCACACTGCCAACCACGATGCCTTCACCGGCATCAAACGCTTCGACAATCAGGCCCGCCTCGGTGCGCGCAAGCAATGTTGGTGTCAGCGGCTGCAGGGTACCCTCGGCAATCCGCCAGACCATTGAGCCAGCCTGCTCCACCGATTCCGGCAGGACGAAGGTATCCGCCACTTCTGCACCACTGAGGGTAACTTCCACAAAGGTTCCAGGTGGTATGACAACGTCGTCTGCCAGCGACAGATACAGCCGGGCAAAGCGGGTACGCTCATCGAGCTCTGCTGACGCCCTGTCGACAATCGCAGGAATTTCCTGGCCGCCTACCTTGACCAGTGCGGTCATGTCGGTCACTGGATTCAGGCGAACCAGTTCTTCCTGCGATACCGGGACTACGACTTCGAGTGCTTCAAGCGCGAACACCTGACCAACCGTCTGCCCTTTCGACAACATCTGACCCAGGCCAACCGTGGATTCGGTCACTCTGCCGGCAAACGGCAGCGAGAACTGTGTTCTGGACAGATCCAGTTGAGCCCGAGCAGCGCGAGCTTTAGCGCCATCGAGCTCAGCTTTATTGAGCTCGATCTGCGGAATTTTGGCCACCAGCATCGGCACCGGTTTGTCCCCATGCAGCAACGCATAGTTGCCGCGCGCCGCATCTCCTTCCGCCTCCCTTAGCATAAGACGGGTTTCCGCGGCAGCCACCTCAGCATTAGCCTGATCCAGCGCAAGCTGGTAGTCGCGCGGATCAATCTTAAACAGTACATCCCCCGCCTGAAATTCGCCGCCAGCCCGCATCGACTCGGCGACAGCAACCACAGCACCGGCCACCTGGGGCGTCAGAGCAACATAGTTACGGACCTGGACTGAACCATTGGTCGTCAGAGTCAGCAGGCTGCTGGTACGTTCGGGGACGACGACACGAACAGGCGGGGCACCGAGCGCATCAGCAACGGCACTCTGACCAGTCGGGCCAGTCGGGTTTGCCTGCCCGCTGAGACCGGCCGACGGTGCCACCTCGGGAGCCTGTTCCTGGGAATACACAATGGCCACAGACACCACTGCAATGACCCCGACTATCTGCGCGATCCCCATCCAGCTGCGACGGGTCTCGGTTCGCATTGGCGCAGCTGACTGCGCTTCGCCTGCAGCACTGCCTCCGTTTTCTTCCGCAGGAATAGGTTCCACGGGAATGAATTTGGCCGAAATGGACATAGAGGCACACCGCACAATTGCTTAGTGTGATGTATACGCGGTCCCGGGTGAAAATCGGGTCAAATTCGGCTGTCTGGAGCGGTGGTTCGGTCAGCTCATCAGTGGCGCAGCGGAGAAATGACCATGAAACTGATGAGGTAGATGGTGGCCGAGACGGGCTACGGCCACCGGGCCTGAAAGATCATCAGCACGGAATACTCTCAGCTCGCTCAAGTGGGTGCAGGCGTTATACACCACTTCCAGCAGATAACCGTCAGCCTCGCAGATACTGCCCGCTGCCGGAACAAACAGCGGCTCTGAACCGTAGCAGCCGGGTTCTAACGTGAGCAGCTCAGCTTGGCCTTCGAAATCGATTCGGGCTATGGCGTTGTAAAAACTGTCGGCACCGTTATCGACCGAGCAGGCGGTATAGGTCAACGAGTGCCTGGATCCCGCCAGGCGGGTATCAAAGGTCGGAAACTCGGATTCATATTCGCAAACTCGGTCACTGGACACAGAACCGGTGCGAAGATTCAGCCGGAAGCGTCGATATTCACCACCGCCGATGCGTCCATGGGGATTGAGAATATCGCTGAGCACGTCATTGCCTTCAAAATCCGCAGTAAACATGCCGTCTACCTGCAGTTCCTCACCCTCTTCAAACGCGTTGCCAAAATGGATGATGGCTCCAGGATCAGTCTCAAACTGAGCCACCGTTTCCAGGCTGTCCAGATCGACAACAACTATCTTCATGGGCTGATCGTGATCAAAGTGAATACGATCCGAAAGACTGTGCAGCCCCAGAAAAAAACCGCCCATACCGTCGATCACGATGGAATTGATAAAGAAGATGCCGAAGCGGTCGCTCATCGCGAAATCGTGACAGAACGGAAAAGTGTCGAGCAAAATACGATTGGTCCGGGCAACGTGGCCGGTCTTGTTGATCCGATAAAGATCCAGACAGGGCTGCGGCAGCTTGCCCAGCCGCCACGGACTCGACCCGCTACCAAAGTTGATGTAATCGCCTGTAGATGGATGCACTTTACCGTGTGCGGAGAAAGCCCGGCCGGTGAGTTCTCCGTTGTAGTCAAACTCACCGATGGTTTTCAGACTGCCGGCCTCCAGCTGCCAGGGCTTACCACCTTCGTTCAACGTCAACAGGCGTCCTGCGTGATAGATCACTGAAGTATTGCTGGGATTGGCGGGAAACTTGAACATGTTTTTTGTCCAACCGCCGGGTATCTGGGTGCCGAAGCCGCGATAGAGCACCTTCTGCGCGGCAGTTTCAGCGAGATACTTGGTGGTTCGAACGTAGCGGTTACGGAAACGCACACCTGCGTCGCTGAAGGTAAAAGCACTCAGCATGCCGTCGCCATCGAACCAGTGCCCGTATGTTTCACCGCCAATCTTCTGGCGGCCCGGACCGTTGCGCAGAAAGGTGCCGCGGAGATCCGCAGGGATCTCGCCTTCAACATCGCCTATCCAGTAGTCATATTCGGTGTCGAGGTTTTCGTAGCCACCATGACAGGTCGGTACTTCATTCAACCCGGTCTGAGCCTGCACGCTCACCCGGCTGCGCCCGTGCCGGTCAGGTGGGACATGACCAGCTGGACCGGCCATGCCAGCAGCAGACCCATCAGAAACAACAGACCGAAACGCCTGGCATGGCCGAAAGCAAACGCGACATACCAAAGCGGCCAGGCGCTTTCCGGATAGTCGGGTGGGCAGACGTTGGGGCGCGGCTCCCCACAGGCTCGGATCAGGCGTCGTGCCGCCGGTAGAGCCAGACCAACTGCAACCACGGTCCAGGGCAGCCACCCGATCGCTACCAGAATCGGCAGACTGAGATATTGCAGCCAGGTCATCGCCACGATCCAGCTCAGTGACCGCTGCGCGCCAAGTCTGACTGGCAGTGTTTTCACCCCTTTTGCTGCATCGAACTCCAGTTTGTCGACGTGTTTACCGAAAATTACCACCGTTGGTGCGAGCGCGTACACGGTGCCGATCAAGGCTACCTGCCAGTCCCAGATTCCAGTCGTGACCAGATAGGTACCGCCGGTCATCAGCGGCCCCCAGACCAGCAGCACAGCCGGTTCACCAAGACCAAGCTTCTTCAGCGGATAGGTGTAGAAAAGCAGAAAAAACGCCCCGGCGAGCAACGGGAAAATCACCTGTGGTCCTGTCTGCCAGAGCAGATACAGGCCAAGCAGCAACGCCACGCCACCGGTAACGCCCATGTAAAGCCACAACGCCCGTTCCGACAGCAGCCCGTCTTCGAGTACATGAGCCCCGTATTGATTGCGAAAGTAGTTACCGCTGTCGATACCGCGCTTCGAGTCCGTGTAATCGTTGAGTTGATTATTAGTCGCGTGAGCCAGCAGAAGTCCAACGGTGCAGGCGAGCCAGGGCCAGAGTTGCAACGTTCCGGCAAGCAGCGCCAGAACCCCTGCAAGGGCTGCTGATGAGAAGGTCATGACCAGAACTGCAGCACGAGAGGCAATCATCCAGCGGGTAATAAGGCTGGAAGCCTGCCACTGGGCAAGGGTGATTTTGGGAATGGCGGTGAACGCGGTCCCGGCGGTAAGTCTTGGCACTAGACGATCACTCTGCCAGCAGCGTATTTAATTTGGCTTGCAGCGCATCGTCTGCGGCACTGCCATGACAGCTCCTGCAGTCCAGGCCGGCGGAGCTGTGTTTGGCGTGCACAGAGCGGAAGTAGCCGTCATCCGCGCTCACCGCATGGCACATGGAGCAGGATTGCGCGGATACTGTTGCAGCAGGCGGGTGAGCGTCTGGAACCGGCGCGCTCTGATGACACATCGCGCAGTTCGATTCAACTTCGACTCCACTAGCCGCCACCGTCAGCAGCAGAAGTATGCCTGACAGCGAACTCAGTCTGAACATCCTCACCTATCTCCGCAGTTGTTCGGGTAGTTTATGAACCAGCCCCGCATCGCAATCGATGCAGGTTTTGTTCGACGCATCAGGATTCCGCCCACCCACCGCTGGTCATTTGCGATAGCAGTGTGCAGTCCATCGCGTCAAGCGTGTGGTAGTGACTGGATGCCTAGTACTATGCACGGATGTTGGCTTCATGAAAATGGCAGCCAAAACAGAATTTAGAATTCAATGGTGCTGGTTGCATGCAACGCGCGGAAGTTCATCTCCTACCGGGTCGCGCTCACGCAAAACATCGGCTTACTACATCTGGATTACGTCTTCAGGTCCGCTGTAAAACTCGCCCTCATTCGGACCTCGACCAGTATCAAACCTGTATAGCAGATGACGCCGTGCTAAGCACATTAAAATTCGGTGACTGTTCGCACGTGGCCATCAGTCCGGCAATCCAAGCACGCGTTTGGCAATGATGTTCAGCTGAATTTCGTTGGAACCCCCGGCGATGGAAATGGCTTTGGCCTCCAACCAGAGTCGACCCATCCGAATCTCCTCTTCGCTGAAGCTTTCACCCTCCCAACCGACTCCCTGGGTACCACGAATACGCAGCTGAGCTTCCAGCTGGTCTTTCACATATTCCGCTTCGACATAGTTGAATATCGACGTTGCCGCACCCGGCGTATTTGCAGCCGATTCTTCAACCGCCCGCTGCTGGGTGAGGATAAAAGCCCGTTTGCGCATGTCCAGTTCAACAATAGTCTCCCGCAGCTGGGGATCCAGCTCGTCGCTTGCGCGATCATAGCTTCTAGCCAGATCTGCCAGCGCCAGGCTCGGATTGATTCGCTCCAGCGGTCCAGCCTTGTCAGCACTCGCCAACGCCGCCAGGCCTGAGCGCTCATGCTGGAGCAGTCGTTTCGCCACCGTCCAGCCGTCGTTCTCTTTATGCACCAGGTCGTGTTTGGGCACCTTCACATCGTCAAAAAAGGTCTGACAGAAAGGCGAGTGGCCGTTGAGCAGGACAATGGGTTTGGTGGTCACCCCAGGGCTGTCCATGGAAAACAGCAGAAAGCTGATGCCCTGATGTTTGGGTACGTCCGGGTTGGTTCTGACCAGGCAGAAAATCCAGTCCGCGTGGTTGGCGCCCGACGTCCAGATCTTCGAGCCGTTGACCAGATAGTGATCACCCTGGTCTACGGCTTTAGTCTGCAGGCTGGCGAGATCAGAGCCCGCACCCGGCTCGCTGTAACCCTGACACCAGGCCAGCTCACCCCTGGCAATTGGCAGCAGATGTCGCAGCTTCTGGTCTTCACTGCCATATTCGAGCAGGGTCGGTCCGATCATCGACACACCCATGCCGCCCAGCGGCGGGCGGGCGCCAATCCGCTGCAACTCATCCAGCAGAATCAGGAACTGCTCTTTGTCGAGACCGGCACCGCCGTATGCTTGCGGCCAGGTGGGTACGGTCCAGCCTCTGGCGACCATCCGCTCCAGCCACAGGTAAGCATCCGGGTTGGTGCTGCGACGTTTATTGCCACCGTTGACATCCTCCCCCGGCACCATGCGGGTGCGCATTGATGCAGGACAGTTTTCTTCCAGCCAGTCGCGCGTTTCGCTTCGAAACGCTTCCAGTTCAGACATCAACAAACTCCAGAGGTGTGAACGCGGGCATCCCGCTGCCAGGAGACATCACATGCCCCACTTATTGGCCATTGCCAGCACCGGTTCTTCTTTAGTGACAAATTCGAGTAACACAGCTTTACCCGTCTGAGTCTGCTCGATGCCCCGGGCCAGCGCCGCGCGCACGTCAGACGACGACTCGATGCGCTCCGCATAGCCGCCCATCGCATTAGCCATTGCCGTGTAATCTCCTCCCAAGGAACTGGCCTGATAACGCTCGACCGCATCCGGCATGTAGGCACCATAGCCACCCATCACACCATTGTTAACGAGCACGGTCATGATCGGCACACCGACACGAACCGCAGTTTCGAAGTCGTTGGCGGTCTGGCCAAAGCCGGCATCACCAATAAAATTCACCGACAGCCAATCGGGTTTTGCCAGTTTGGCGCCCATCGCGAAGCCGAGCGAAGAACCCAGATGGGTCGACTTACCCCAGCCGAGATAGCCACGAGGCGTGGTGGCTTCGTAGAAAGGCACCAGCTGATCCCGCGGGTTACCGGCATCGTGGGTCACCACGGTGCTGGTCTTATCAAACAGGGTGTTCATTTCATGGATCACCCGATACGGAGAGATCGCTCCGGCATCGTCGCAGAGCAGCCGTTCGGACCACTCATCAAAAAAAGCCTTTTTCAGCTCAGCAATTTCTTCGAGCTGATTGCTGCGATCAGGACTGCCGGAGCCGCCCAGCTTCGATTCGGCCAGTTCGATCAACTGACGCAACACCAGTCGGGCATCACCAACTGCGGCGCAAACCACAGGCCGACACTTGGCAATGTCTTGAGGTGCATTGGTGATCTGACCTAACGTGGCATTTACTGGCATCCGCGCGGTGAAATCGTTGATGGTGAAACTGGTGCCTACGCCGAGGATGAAATCTGCTTCATTGGCAAAGTGACCGGCTGCCTTGGTAATGGTTCGGCCAGCAGTACCTAGCGACAGCTCATGATCTTCTGGAAACGCGCTCTTACCCAGCAGTGACGTCGCCACCGGCAGCTGCAGCAGCTGCGCCAATCGTTTCAGCTCTCCACAGGCGTCGGCATAGAGCACGCCGTGCCCGGCTAGAATCATCGGCCGACTGGCCGCCATGAGAGCATCGAGAATTTCACTCACGTCGGCCGGATCGGCCATCGAGCGATAGCGACCGGGCGATTGATAGTCAGGTTTCGATTCCTCCGGATACTGTCCCCACAGCAGATTGGCCGCGGTCTCCAGCAGGACCGGACCTGTTTTGCCGTTGTTCAGCGCTGAAAACGCCATTTCCAGCTTCCGCGGGATGGTCCGGGGATCGTTGATCAGGCTAGCCAGTTTAGTGATGTCGCGAAAAGATCGTGACGCGATGAACTGCGGGTCGTAGTCCTGCATGGCCGGGGCATGTGCACCAGGTAACATCAGCAGTGGCGTGTTATCACCATAAGCCTGAGCAATCGCGGGGAAGCTGGCTTCGATCCCGGGCCCATCCTGAACCGCCACCACACCAATTTTCTGACCATTGTGCATGCGCGTGTAGGCATCGGCCATGTTGATGGCCACCCGCTCAGTGCGCGCGATTACCGGGCGAATTGAATGGGACGCCGCGGAATTGAACAGACGGTTGTTCGGAAACCCGAACAGATACTCGACGCCTTCGCGTTCAAGAATTTCGATAATTAAGTCGGCGTTGCTCATAACCCCCCCAGGTTCATAACGCCGATTATGGCCTCGGAGCGGGCGCTAACGCCAGGATCCGTTATCATCACCCCCACGCAAACTGCCTGTAGGGACATAGGCGGGGCGCGGATAATACAGGGCGCTGATAATGCGGGGCCCGGATATAAAGAAATGCACGATTACGAGAACCAACCAGGGAAGATCAGCTCATGCCTGTGACTGTCTACGATCATCCACTTTCACCCTACGGCCAGAAGGTGAAAATTGCGCTGGCCGAAAAGCAGGTCGAATTCACCACCCTGATGCCGGAGGCGATCGGCAGTGGCAACAGCGGGGGCGTGTTTCAGCAGGCCAGTCCACGCGGCGAAGTCCCGGCCCTGGTCACCGACGACGGCACGCAGATCTTCGATTCCACCATCATCGTCGAATACATTGAAGACCGCTGGCCACAGCCGCCGCTGCTTCCTGACACTCCGCAAGCGAAAGCCAGGGTGCGGATGCTCGAAGATGTCATGGATACCCACTTCGAGGCGATTACCTGTGGATTATCGGAGCTTAAGAATTTCGGTCGTGGCGAAGGGCCGCTTGCCGAGGAAATATTCGATCGCGGCCTGGCTCAGATTCAGCAATGGTATCAATGGCTGGAGGCGCAGCTCGGTGACGCTGACTGGTTCAATGGTGAGCGCTTCGGCTGGGGCGATCTCTGCGTCGTGCCGTTTATCAATGGTGCCGCCGGTTTTGGTGCAATACCCGAAGACGCCCTTGCTGACTGGCTGGCACGGGCCAACGCACGATCCAGCGTCACCGCCTGCCGGGAAGCGGCGCAGGCTGTCGCATTCGACAGCGAGGCCGTCAGTCTCGAAGCGGTCAAAACCGCTATGGATCAGGGTTTGTTCAAACGCGAATACCGGGATCATCGCCTGGAATGGATGATCAAATCAGGCGGTCTGCAGATCGTTGTTGACGGACTCGAAAAAAATAACCTCCGCTTCATCGAGCCGTTCTAATTGACCTCCGAACAAGACGCTCCACAGGAAATCCCGGCCACGGGTAAACCCAAACCCTGGGGAGCGTTCCTCTACCGTGACTATCGGGTGTTGTGGGCGACCATGGTCAGTGCGTCGATTGTGGTGTGGATGCGCATCCTCGGCACCGCCCAGTGGCTGCTCGATGAGACCGGCTCAGCAGTACTGGTGGGCATGATCGGGGTGGTGCAGCTGTTTGTGCAGATTCCTGCGCTGTTGTGGGGCGGCACGCTCGCTGATCGGGTCAATCGCAAGCAACTGATGCTGCTGGCCAACCTGACGACGTCGGCAGCACTGATTCTGCTAGGTGTGCTCAACTGGCAGGATCTGCTGACACCAGTGATGGTCTACCTGGGTATAGCGCTCACGGCGGCTTCTCAGATGCTCGCCAGCCCGGCCCGCTCCGCAATGGTGCCCATTGTGATTCCCAAACGGGATCTGATGCTTGCCGCCTCCACCGACACAGCCTCTCAGAACGCTGCAGCGATTGCCGGACCACTGCTGTTTGCAGCAATCGCAATCAGCGCCGGATTGAGCACCCTGTTTATCTGCGCCGGGCTGATTTCGCTGATCTCCAGTGTGTTGCCATTGTTTATCCGCGCCGGAGGTGTCGCTGGCGGCCACGAAGATGGCCCCGCGCCGTCGACCCTGCAGCAAACCAAAGATGGCTTCCGCTACGTTGCAAAACATCCCATCCTGCCAGGCCTGTTTCTGCTCGATGTGGGCATCACGACCGCTTCATTCTATCGGGAAATTCTGCCGGTACTGGCGCTGGGCATGTTTGCCGGTGGCGCCAGCGCAACCGGCATGCTCGGCGCCGCCAACTCGGCCGGAGCCATTGCCGGCTCGTTCCTGGCGCTGTTTCTGGTGGCGTTCCGAGCCAAAGGCATGCTGGTGCTGTATGCATCTTTCGCCTATGGCTTCATCCTGTTTGGCTTTGGTACTGCCAGTTCGCTGTGGGTGGGGTTGCTGATGATTGCCCTGCTTGGTGCAGCTGATGCCGTCACAGTCGCCGTTCGCCAGACCACAGTGATGCTGACCACTCCCGACCATATGCGCGGTCGAGCCTTCGCGCTGATGATTCTTGCCGCTCAAACCGCCAACAACATCGGCACCATCTGGGTGGGTGCCTGGGCTGGCGCTATCGGCGCCGGGAATACCATGGTTCTGGGCGGGGTCATATCAATCGTTGCAACCGCCCTGATCTGGCGATTCTGGCGGCCGATTCGAGACTTCAGGTCGCAGTAGCTCAGGTCGGCGCGGGTGCCCGCAAACCTGCAAGACCGATCAGGAGAATGATTCGAGCCGCGCGATCAATCTGGCCGGAGAGTGTTGCACATCTGCAAAACGGGCTACGTCCGCGGCAATGGTCTCCCGACTGTCCGGGTAGCTGAAGAAACGCTCCCGCAGGTCACTGAGACTGGCAAAACAGCACAGCGCAAAACCATCGATGGCAGGGCCCGAGATCTGCTCGACCACAGCCAGCTGAACGTAGCGGGTCATTGCCGCGTGGTGATGCAGCGCCAGCGGCCCGTGCACATCGCGCCAATGGCGATCAGCTTCGGATGAGGACAGGTCCGGATGCGCAATCATCGGAAACAGACCTACGACCTCAACCGGTCCCGATTTCAGCTCGCGGGATTCAACCAGGTAAAGACCGCAATCGGCGAGTGCGGCCAGTTCAGCGCGGCGGTCATTGTCAGCGAGCAACAGCGCGCGGAACGGCAGGTGCTGCCAGGATTCTCGCTCATCAACGTAGAGCTCACCTCGCACCTTCTGCGCCAGACTCCGGCAGGCTTCAATGTCGTTCGATGTCGCTGCCAACAATCGTTTTTCACCTGGTGATGTCATTTCGTCAATTCGGTTCGCTAGTTCTGCGAGCCAGACACGCTAGGCGCGCCGGATGCGCACCACCTTCATGATTTCGAAATCCATACCGGCAACCTGCTCGACCTGCGGATAGTAGGTCACGTTAACGCGAGCACCGTTCAGGGTGCGATAGGTTTTCTTGCGGGAATATTTGAAGGGCACGTCGTAGCCTTCGAGCATCAGGGTGTTAAATACCCACTCATCCTGCGTGCGCTGCACATGACTGAGCACGGTCGCATCATCAAGCTGGTTCAGCTCGGGATTGTTCTCCAACAACTTGTCAGCGTCTGATTTCATGTGTTGTCCTATGCGCTGATGACACCGGCTGAAACACTACCTCCGGGACAATGAAGTCCAGGCATCACTGTGTCGATCGCCAAGAAGTGCCTCCGAAAATTCTGCCGTCAGGCAGCAGTATTCTAACTGAAGTCGATTAGGGTCATGAAAATAGATGGATTGACACCAGCCGTGATCGACAAGGTCAGTCACTTTTACGCCTTTGTCGGAAAGCGCCTGGCGTTTCTCTTCGAGCTCCGCAACATCGTCCACCTTGAAGGCGAAGTGAATGACGCCACCGGCTATCCCCAGACCCTGATTGATGCTGGGGTCAAAATCATCGGCAATACCTGGAACCTCATTACATTCCATAAAAGCGACCAATTCACCGTTGCCGGCATCAAGGAAAGCATGACGGATAGTACCGCCGGCCTGAGGATTCATCAGATCGCATACTCTGGCTGGAAAGCCAAGGATGCCCTCATAAAAGTCGAGCGTAGCTTCCATATCATGGGTTGCCAGACCCAGATGGTGTATGCCCTTGTTGATCATCTTCTCCATCTCTACGCGCTGCGCTTGACCAGGTCCATTGCAGCTTCAAGCGCCACAGTTCGCTCTGCCCAGGTTTCACCCCCGGTCGCCAGACGCAGAGTGTTAACACCTGCATCCCTGAAAGCCTTCAGGCGCGCTTTCACCATGTCTTCGGTGCCGATCAGACTGGACATCAGCACCATTTCATCGGGGACTCGGCGTACCGCTTCATCCCGCTTACCGGATATCCACAGCGCCTGCACTTCTTTGGCCGCATCTTCGTAGCCGGCGCGACAGAAGGCATCGTTATAGAAATTGGTTTTCGCGGAACCCATGCCACCCAGGGTAAAGGCCATGCCCGGTTTGCGCTCGGCGATGAGCTTTTCGACATCCTCGCCAACCTCAAAGTAGCCACCCGCTTCAATGTTGATGTCCGCCAGGCTCCGACCCGCTTTCTCCGCTCCGGCCCGCAGGTGGTCTAGAAAGACGTCGGCGTGTTCTGGAATGAAACTGGTGCCCAGCCAGCCGTCCGCCAATTCGCCGGTCATCTCCAGCGATTTAGGCCCCAGCGTTGCCAGATAGATGGGCAGCTCAGGGCGTGGCGGCTGCGACAGACGTATGGGTTTACCTTCGCCCCCCGGGCGAGGCAGCAGATAGTGATTGCCTTCATAGGCGAGTTTCTCCCCCGCCAGCGCCAGGCGCAGAATTTCCACACATTCGCGTAATCGGGACAGCGGTCTGGCGAAAGACGCACCGTGCAGACCTTCTACCACCTGAGGACCACTGACGCCCAGACCAAGAATGAAGCGGCCTTTAGAAACGGTATCCAGGCTCTGCGCGGTCATCGCAATCATCGACGGAACCCGAGCGCTGATCTGCATGATGCCGGTGCCGAGCTGGATTTTTTCAGTCTTAGCCGCCAGGTACGCTAGCGGAACAATCGCATCCATCCCCCAGGCCTCAGCCGACCAGGCCTGATCAACGCCCATGCGCTCCGCGGCCATCGTGTATTCGACCAGTTGGTCCCAGTCTTCGCCGTTGTAATAGGCTGAGCCTATAGAAATTGCGGTTTTCATGATGGTGTTTCCCCCGTTTATGGCGCCAGAGGATTCCCCTGAAGCAATCTATGAACCTGAGCTTACCATCTCTAAATGCCACCGGCATGGCCAGGCTTCATTGGCGAATGCTGGCAGCTAAAACCTGGAATCCGTAATCCATACGTCGGAGCGCGCCCAGCTCTTATCATAATCGGCGTCCACTGCAGGATCAGATTTTCCCTGCGCGGCCAGCGCAGCTTTGAGTCCATAAAGAGACCAGCCATTAAGCGGATGGTCCTCAAGCTCTTCACGATAAACACGCTCGGCCTGTTTGTAGTGGCCGCGTTCCATCAGAGCCGCGCCCAGCCAGTGCCTGGCGGCAAACGGCAGCGGCTCAGGTTCGTCGTAACCCAGCTGATCTTCTATCTCGACAGCCGTCTCAAAGGCTTTTGTCGCCTTGCGGTAATTGCCCTGGGACAGCTCTATTTCTCCAGCCAACAGATAGCCCAGCACACCAACAACGTCACCAGCTGGGTGGAAGCGGAATTTCAGATCCGTGGTCTTTGCAAATTCCTGCACCGCATCACGCATCTTTTCCGCGCTCCCCAGATCCCCGTCCTTGAGGCTGGCGTAGCCGAACGCAAAGTCCCAGATGGCGGCAGAAACTTCGTTCTCCGGGCGCCGATCGTTTTCCAGTACCTCGTCGAAGCGGCCGAAGCGAATCAGCGTGAGGACTTCGAACATCGAATCATTGCTGATTTTACGATAGTCCTTACCAGCCTGTGTAGCCACAGCGCCCTGGCCGTCGAAAGAAGCTGCAAACAACAGCATGTGCAGGTTGTGGGTCGGGCCGTATGAAAACCCTTCGTTACGCTGCGCTTTTTGATCCGCATGCCAGGCAGCCGTATTGGCACGAACGGATCTTCCCCACAGACCGACTTCGTTCCAGGTGTGTGAGGGCATGTGCTGGATATGACTGGCAATCGGAACGGATTCGCCCAGATACTCAGCGCATTCAAGCCCCAGTTCCGGTGTCTGACTGGATTCGGTGGCATGGATATACAGATGACAGGCACCCGGGTGCCGGATGTCTTCCTCCAGAACCCCGGTGAGTACACCATGCAGTCGCTGTAGCGCCGGTGCATCGACATCGCGGTAACCACGCCGTTCTTCCAGCATGAAAAGCGCAACGGCATAGACAGTGGCGACTTCATGATTGTTCGGATACTTCTCATAGACGCCTGCCATCGCCTCGGCAAACGCTTCATCAACCGGGCGCCGATTGTCAGGATCGTAGTCAGTCGGATAGCGCGCTTGGGCCGCAACAATCAGATCCCGCTCCATCTCACTGGCATGATCATCCGCCAACCTCAGTGCTTGAACGATGGCTTCATGCGCAGCAGCAGCCTTCTCAACGGTCATGCCACCGTTGAGGAATGAACCCAGTGCAAAGGCTTCACCCCAATAGCACATGGCACAGTTCGGATCGATCCGTCGAGCTTCCGCCATGGATCTCGCAGCCTCAATGACATTGTAGGCATACCTCAGCTGCATGCCCTGATCGAAATAGGCCTGCGCCTGCTTGCTGTTGGTAGTGATTGGCCAGCTGTAGCTGCCCAGCGCCTGTGGAATCAGATCAATGGGTTCATCAAAACTGGCGCCGGCCATGTTCATCCCGGTGTGACCGCCGGAAGCCGCACCATGAACGGGTGCCGATAACAACAATGCCAACGGCGCAAGGAGAACAATCAGGCACACAGCCCGCAAAGAGTCGTTCACTGGTCAAATCTCATCGTATCGGTTGAAGAAGGAGCACGCCGGTGAGCCAGGAATTCATGAAAAGCACCTGTAAGCACCCAGCATCAACTAGTCTTCCATGAATTGACCCACCCGCTCACAAGCAGTGGCAAATTCCTCCATGAACTCATAAACCACACTCCGTGCGCTGACAGAAGTATTCATCATGCCTACACCCTGACCCACCCAGTAGGTAGTCAGCCGCTTGGCTGCCGGATCACCCGCCTCTGCCAGTTTGTCGATCCGGGCCAGGGCAGGGCCGGAAATCAGACCCTGCAGCGGCATCGGCAGCGGCTCTGGTGCATCCGCCTCCTGCCAGGCATCGGTCCAGGGCGAGCGAAGCTGGCGGGTATATTTTCCCGTGCGGCTGCGCGAACGGACTGTCTGACGGGACGTGGCGGTCAGCATTTTTTCTTTCACTGCTGGTGCCGTTTCAGCTTCAGCGGTCGTCAACCAGACAGAACCCGTCCAGGCTCCCGCGGCACCCATAGCCATACAGGCGGCCATCTGCCGTCCGGTAACAATCCCCCCAGCAGCCAGCACCAGGGTATCTGCGTTCATTTCTTCAATGGTCTGCAACACTTCGGGAACCACCACCAGCGTGGAAATTTCGCCACAGTGACCGCCTGCCTCAGTGCCGGATACCACCAGCACATCCACGCCGGCTTCTATGTGTTTAACAGCATGTTCTTTGCTGCCGGTCAGCGCACCCACCACAATGCCTTTGGCTTTGGCCTGATCCATCATGAACTTCGGAGGTACACCAAGCGCGTTGACCACCATGCTGATCGGGTGCTTGAGCGCTACCTCAAGCTGCTTGCTGGCACCTTTCTCGCGCATGTTGTCGCCGCTATCGCCGCGGATGGGACGATCCCACAGACCTGCCGTATCGATACCGTTCTCAGCGAGAATTCTCTCAACGTGGGCTTTGTGTTCCTGCGGAATACGCGCCTCGAGATCTTCTGGACTCAGAGAGCCTTCTTTATTCGCAAGACTGGTCGGCACAATCAGATCGACACCGTAGGGTTTACCTTCGATGTGCTCATCAATCCATTTGAGATCAATCTCTAAAGACTCCGGCGTGTGTCCAACCGCGCCCAGAACACCAAAGCCTCCCGCTTTACTGACCTCGGCAATCACATCTCGACAATGGCTGAAGGCAAACAGTGGAAACTCGCAGCCCAGCATTTCACAGATTTTGGATTTCATAACTTCCTCCACAACTAACTATCAATCTCAGGCTCTCCAAGGGAATCGTCAACAAAAACATCACGCTGGACAGATTGCGGAGCTGATTTCCGCGGAATTGCGTGATTCGAATTTGCACTTCCCCCGAAGTTTGCATCGCGTTTTATAAGCGCTTCAGAGTATCCGGCCTTGATCAGTTGTGCGATCACTTTTTCCAGTCGATCCCTTTCATCGAGGCGAGCCCACACCAGCGCCTGCAGCCGGACATCAACCGCATCTTCGAATTCCTCAGACAGATAAAGCACAACCGCCACGTTCCCCAGAGGGCCTGCTTTGTTAGCGGCGAGACTGACCGCACGCCAGTATGACTCAACAGCTTCCGCATACCGACCCTGCCGCACCGGCACATCTCCCAGGGCTTTGTAGTTACGCCAGTAGCCGGGTTCCAGTTGCACAGATTTGTTGAACTGAATCTGCGCCAGCTCAACTGCCCCAGCGGCGAGATAAGCCTCACCCAGCGTTCGAATCGCTTCCACACTGTAGGGTGTTTGAGCTGCCAGGCTCAGCAATTGGGCAATGGCTTCATCGTGCATTCCTGAAAGGCTGTAAAGCTCACCAAGCGCCAGTTCCGCATCGACATTCCTGGCATCCAGCGTAATCGCGCGATGACAGTGTTTCTCAGCCGCCGCTGCGCTTGCCTTTGAAACCCTGCAGTTCCAACAGGTCGAGCACCTTGTCACGCTGGTCACCCTGAAGTTCGACAATTCCGTCTTTCACACTGCCACCTACCCCACAGCTGGTTTTCAGATGCTTGGCAAGGACTTTGAGGTCAGCATCAGAAAGCGGCAGTCCGGTGATCAGAGTTGCACCGGCGCCCTTTCTGCCTTTGGTTTCTCTGGACACAATAATGCCCGAGGTCGAACGCAGCCGGCTTTTGTCGGCACAGACACAGTCAGCTTTTCGCCTGCGACAACCAGGACAGTGCGCGCCGGAATCAGTGCTGTATACGAGCGAGCCTCTGGCTTTACTCATCAGTCAGTCCAATTATCCCGATCCTCGCAACCCGGCGCGCAAAGTCAGCGCGGACCCTGGCCGTCATCCACTTTGATGCAGGTGCCGGTCACAGCGTCTGACGAAGGCGACACCAGAAACAGCAGGGTACTGTCCAGCTGGGCGGGATCACCGATGCGTTTGCGAGGAAACATTTTGGCAATGTCGCCCATCCGCTCAAGCATTCCGTCCATCATTTCCGACGCGAAGGCGCCAGGCGCGATCGCATTCACATTGATGTTGTAGCGTGCCCATTCCACTGCGAGCACTTCGGTCATCCGGACAATGGCCGACTTGGTGACTGAATACAGCGCCGCTCCATTCCCCCCATAGTTAAAGCCACCAATGGATGAGATATTGACCATTCGGCCCGGTACTTTTGCGGCAATCATCCGCCGGGCTACCTCGCAGGACAGATCCCAGGGGCCGCGCAGGTTGGTATCAAACACCGCATCAACCAGATCATCGGACATTTTCACTGCGTACTGCGCATCCGGAATGCCAGCATTATTGACCAGTATCGTGATCGCCCCGAACTGTTTCTCCGCCTCATCCACTACTGCACGAATACTGTCCCGGTTCACCATATCGAGTACCAGCGGCAGGCATTCGCCACCCGCGGCGCGGATGTCCGCGGCGAGCGCATCAAGGCGGTCGGCTCTGCGTCCGGTCAGCACCACCCGGGCACCACAGGCCGCAAGCACAGTCGCAAATCGTTTGCCCAGCCCGGAGGTGGTGCCGGTTACCAGCGCTACCTGACCACTGAGGTCCAGCGAAAAATTCGGCGTAGGGAAGTCGGGCATAGGAAGTTCCTCAATCAGAGTTTTCAGTTGGTTGCAAAATCAGAGCCGCAAGGCAGCTACCGGAGCAGGCTTTCTGCAAGCTGCCGGCGGTGATGCAGCGCATCGCCAAACGCATACTGTGACCACAGTGCGCGCCGCAGGTACAGCTGAGCGTCACATTCCCAGGTGAAGCCGAAACCACCATGAAACTGAATGGCTCGGTCGCCGGCAAAAGCAAACGCATCACTCGCCTGAGCTTTGGCCATCCGTAGTGCAGTTTCTGCAGCAACGCCCGCATCCAACAACGATGCCGCGTGATAGACATGCGAGCGAGTACGTTCCAAGCCTATCAGGATATCAACGGTCGGATGCTTGAGCCCCTGATAGCTGCCAATTTTCCGCCCGAACGCAGTACGGGTATTCAGATAATCAATAATTACTTCGAGCACACCGGCGATACCGCCCGCCGACTCGGCTGAGATCAACAGCAGTGCAGCGTCACGAATCCGCTGTAGAGTCTCATGCGCTGCAGCGCCGGTAATTGTCTGCTGCGCCGGTACTTCAAAACCTTCAAGGATCAGTTCACTGCTGCGACGGGTTTCGTCAATCACGGTTTCAGTGCGCAATGCGTCACTCGGCAGCCGGTCTGTCGCGATCACGGCCAGCGCCGGCGCCCCGTCCAGACGACCGCTGACCAGCAGATAATCGGCAGACGCAGCATTTAGAACAAAAGTCTTGGTACCGGATAGCGTTACCGCTGCACCGGACACCGTGAACGCCAGATTCGCCCGTCCCAGATCCCAATCACCGTCAAGTTCCGAAAGGGCGACCGAACCTGTTGCACCTTCAGCAACGGCCGGCAGGTAGGTGGCCTTGAGGTCTTCAGACCCGGCCAGAATACCCTGCGTAAATAGCTGGGTTGCCAGCCACGGAGTTGCCGACAGATGTCGTCCCATCGGCTCTGCAATCGGCACTGCGGCTGCAAGCCCCAAACCGCTGCCACCGTAGGCTTCAGGTATGGCCAGACCGGTCCAACCCAGATCAATCATTTCTCGCCAGACCGATTCATCAAATCCATCGGAGCTCAGCATCAGTTCCCGGACTTTTGCAGTCGGAGATTTATCGCGGAAGAATTCGACTGCCGTGTCGAGCAGCATTGCCTGCTCGTCACTGAAAGTCATCGTGGTCTGCAATCGGGTTTCAGCCATCGTTCACTCCTAGTCTTTGGGCAGGCCGAGCACCCGCTCGCCAACGATGTTTGCCTGTACCTGGCTGGTGCCTCCGCCGATGGTGGCGGAAAATGCGTTGAAATAGGACCGCTGCCAGAGCCCGCGATCTTCTGCGTGGTCATCCCCCACCCAGCGGATACCATTGGCGCCCTGCAGAGTAATTGCGAACTGCATCAGACGACGCTTCAGTTCGGTGCTGCGCAACTTCCCGGACATGGCGATCGATGCGGGTCGCTCACTGGTCAGAGCAGGAAAACGCGACCGTGCGCCAGTCAGTCGATCACCCTGATCTTCAATGAGGAACTGCACCAGCTGATCACGAATGATCGGGTCTTCAAGGGCTGGACGACCATCGCGCTGCACCCGCCGGGCCAGTTCCACCACGTC
>CAKZWF010000074.1 GCA_937921865.1 uncultured Pseudomonadales bacterium
TGTAGACATCTGGGGGGGCATTAAAGATTCAGCCCGCAATCCCTGGCGTGAGGACACGACCGCGCCGAGCTTTTCGACAACAAAAGGTGTGCTGTCCACGCTGGTGCATATTCTGGTGGATCAGGGCAAAGCCGGCTACGATGACACCATAGCGAGCCATTGGCCCGAGTTTGGCTGCGACGGCAAGGAAGCCATCACCATCCGTCAGGCGCTGTGTCACGAAGCGGGTCTGTATCAGATCACCGAGCTGATATCCCGGCCCAATGAAATGCTCGACTGGGAGCACATGAAGAGTGTAATTGCCCAGGCGCAACCCGTTCATGAACCCGGAACTCAGCACGGCTATCACGCGCTGACCTATGGCTGGCTCGTCGGTGGACTGATTGAAGCGGTGAGCGGCCGGTCACTGCAGGCGGTCCTGCAGGAAGAGCTGGTTGATCCACTCGGCCTTGATGGCATGTTTATTGGTATGCCGCACAATGAGCTTTATCGACGTGCTGAGCTGACCCAGGGTATATCGGAACCGCGTGAACCGAGACCCGACTGGCAGGAGTCAGCGCTTGGTATGCTGGAAACCGGATTGAGCCATCTGGGTATCGAACTGTCGGAATTCAATGCAGCACTCAATCCGTTTACCGAGACTTTCGACTGGAACGCGGAGGCCACCGTGATGGCGATCATTCCCGCCGCCAACGGCCAGTTCACGGCACGCTCACTGGCTCGTATGTACGCGATGCTGGCAGCGGGCGGTGAACTGGATGGCGTTCGGATTCTCTCTGAAGAACGGGTTCGGGAACTCAGTCAGGTGCACAGTCGCGCTCGTGACCGGGTGCTGTTCATGCCCATGCACTGGCGGATGGGTTATCACCGTGCGTTTACTCTGGGAGTTAAAGCCCCGGAGGCGTTTGGCCACTATGGTTATGGCGGCAGTGGCGCCTTCTGTGACCCTCAGCGCGAGATTGCCGTGGCGGCGACCCTCAACAGCGGTAGCGGCACGCCGATGGGCACCAGCTTCATGCCGCGCATTGCCAGGGCTGCGTTGAAGGCCGTTGATCGTTTGAGATAGTTTTGTCGTTCGATCAACTGCAGGCTTTTGTGTCGAGCCGACAGCGATTGTTTGTGATCACCGGTGCTGGCTGCAGCGCACCTTCCGGAATCGAAACCTACCGTGATGATCGCGGTGACTGGCAGCGCCCGGCACCGATCCAGCATCAGGACTTCATCAACAGTGAACCTGCCAGAAAACGCTACTGGGCCCGCAGTCTGCGCGGCTGGCCTGCCTTTGCGGCTGCCCGTGCCAACGGCGCGCACACGGCTCTGGCGGATCTCGAGGCGCGAGGTCGCATTGAATGTGTGGTGACTCAGAACGTTGACGGACTGCATCAGCAGGCCGGTCAGCAGCGGTTGATTGAGCTGCATGGCTCTCTTGCCCGAGTGGTCTGCCTGGGCTGTGGCCATCAGCAGCCCAGGACCCGGCTGCAGCGCTGGCTCGAAACGCACAATCCGGGACTGCTGAGCGCACCCAGTCAGCCTGCGCCGGATGGAGATGCGGATCTGGGGGGCGCTGAAGACAGTGCCGGTGTGCGTATTCCCGAGTGCCCTGAGTGCGCGGGCGTATTGAAACCAGACGTGGTTTTTTATGGAGATTCGGTGCCGCGGTCGCGGGTGGATCAGGCATTCGAAGCATTGCAGCGAGCGGATGGCGTGCTGGTTGTCGGCACTTCTCTGATGGTGTTTTCCAGTTTCCGGTTCTGTCGCCGGGCTCACCAGCTCGGTCTGCCGATGGCAGCGGTAAATCTGGGTAAAACCCGCGCTGACGACTGGTTTCACAGTAAGCTGCAGGCAGACTGCGCAATTGTCCTACCGGCGTTGAGGGATGCGTGCAGCGTGACATAATTTGACGATGAGAGAGGGTCGGGACAATTATGAAAAGACTGCCAGAGGCCGCGCTACTGCTGCTGATCGCGCTGTACGGCTTGAGTGGAGTCGCTCAGAGTGCGACGGAGACGCAAGCCAGTACCCAAGCAGGTGTCGAACCCGCGCCGCACGCAGAAGCTGAACATCCGCCGGAGGATGAAGCTGCGACAGGTTCACACCCAGGTCCAGATTCAGCGCCAGCAGAACAACAGGAAGCTGAATCTGATGAGGCCGATTCAAAAGCCGAAGAACTTGATAAGCGGCTGGATGCATTGCTCGGCGAAGCTACTGCTGCGGATGCGTACGGTGAGCCGGTTCACTGCCTGTATCGTCGCAAATATCGTCATATCGACGTCATTTCGGAGGACCTGCTGCTGTTTTCCAGCGGCAACAACTACTGGGTGAACACCCTGAAACGCAGCTGTACCGGATTGCGCCGGAGCATGGTTATTCACACGGTGATCAAAGGCATCAGCAGCCTGTGTGAAAACGACATGGTGTATGCCAACAGCAGCTTCGATCTTCGCCAGGGACTCCTGTCGAGCGGCCGCCCGGTCGTTGTTCGGGCAAACTGCGTGCTTGGCGAATTCAAACCCATCGACGAGGTGTATGCCGCATCACTCAAAGCGATGTCCCGAGGATGAGGCTGGGTCAGAACAGGCTGCTGGTCAGGTTGGGCGCATTGCTGGCGCTGTTTCTGGTGAACGGACCGCTGCAGGCTTCACAGAGTGCCGATTCGAATGCCGTGGAATCGACAGAGTCGGCGGTGAGTGTGGAAACCGATGCGCAAACCGGCCCTGAACTCAGCGTAGAAGAAATACTCACCCAGACTGCTGATCCGGAAAGTTATGGTGATGCACCGCGCTGTATTTCAACCAGTCGGATTCGCAGTTCAAATGTGCTCAATGACCAGCACGTGGTTTTCAGAGTCAGCGCCAGCAAGTACTACCTGGTGCAGTTCCGGAATCGTTGCCCGATGCTCGAGCGCAATGCCACTATCAGCTATGAAACCCGATCCGAACAGCTGTGTGCCCTCGACTCCATTCGCGGCCTGATTGGCCTCGGGACGACAGCTCGATTTGGTCCACCCTGTCAGATTCCCGGGTTCCAGGAAATCACCCGGGAACAGCTGGTGTTGTTGCGCCAGCAGCTGAAGGAGGATCGACGCCGTCCGGATCTGATCGAAGAACCATCAGAAACCTCAGCAGATGAGGCCGGCGGCGAGGACGATTCATAGCGCTGGTAGATGCTCTAGATGCAGTAGCCGTAAGCTGGGCGGTTCGGCGCTGACTGACTTCGTCGCGCATACCGGTTCGAGCGCTCAGCAGCGAATCGACGACCTGGCTGCACGCGCTCACCCGCTCGTTGAGTTCCTGACCGGCCGCGGTATTGGTTGGCAGGCGCGGCTGATCTGGATCGATATCCCGAATCGCGGAGGTGGTGCCGCCAATGGGTTGCAGCGCGATTGACGCGAGCATATAGGCGGCTACGCCAACAGCCACCACGGCCAACGCCAGAATCAGATAGCTGACTGGGGTGAATGGCTTAGACAGCAGGCCGGATGCAAACAGCAGAGCAATCAAGACCACACTGCAGACCCCGAGTGCTGCTGCCATTAGAAACCAGCGTTGCGCAAGCGTGGTGGTCCGCATAGGCCTTAACTGGGAATGGGAAAAACTGGTGCGAAGGCACCCTCTGCCAGCACCAGACTGTCAAATAGGTCCCTGCGGAGGTCCTTAACCTGGCAATGCGGAGTCGGGAGACGGTTCTGGGGTAAAAAAGAGCTGACGATCACTCCTCAAGCAGCCAAAATAGAGCTTGAGTGATCGCGAAGTCACTTTAAAGCAATCACGGTCCTGCTCAGTGGGCCCGATCAGATGGAACGTTCTCCCAGCAGATGGGCGGATACAGCACTCAGGAAGTTGCCGATCTCATCGGCATGAAACCAGATCAGGTTCGCCACTACGTGAGGCGGGCGTTGCTTGATCCTGTGCGCGGTCAACGCAATGAATACCGATTCAACTTTCAGGATGTTGTGCTGTTGCGTACCGCCAAAGGTTTACTCGACGATAAAGTTCCGACCCGTAAAGCTTATCGGGTGCTGTTGAAACTGCAGGCGGAGCTGGAGTCGGCCAATACACTCGCCTCGATCAGGATATTTGCCGATGGCAACACGGTGGTGGTTCGTCAGGACAATCACCTCTGGGAGGCTGAGTCGGGCCAGGTTCAACTGGATTTTTCGGTTCAGGATCTGGCCGACAACGTCGCCAATCTGGCCAAACGCAACCTCAACGAAGCGAAAGTCGCCAACAACCTTGATAGTGATGAATGGTACAACCTCGGGCTTGATCTCGAAGAAGTTGATCCTGCGAAGGCCCCGGAAGCTTATGCGCAGGCTATCGCGCTGGACGACTCAAATGCTGATGCCCACGTTAATCTCGGTCGGCTGCTGCAGCTGGGCGGGGATCTCAAAGCAGCTAAAAAGCACTACGAACGGGCGCTGAAATCGGTTGGCGATCACCAGCTGGCCTTCTACAACATGGGCACTGTTTTTGATGAGCTCGAAGAGGTGGATCAGGCTGCTGATTACTATCGACGTGCAATGGCAGTGCCGGATGCTCACTACAACCTGGCGCGAATCTGCGAACTGCGCGGCGATGAGATATCGGCGTTGCGCCACATGCGCCAGTATCGTCGTTTGCTCGAAGCGGACGGCTGAGCGGTTTACCGCTGGTATTGCCAGCCGCTATCCAGCAGTTGATCGGTTGTGATGTCACCGCGACGGCACGCGTAAACGTTCTCCATCTTGAACGCGTAGTAGTTTGTTGACTCTTTTAGCCTCACCGTGACGTTGAGATACTGCTGCGCGCCGATGGACTTGAAGCTATCGCCGTAGTTGCAGGCGGTATCCGCAACGGCCTGGTCTACGTTCATCGCAGCACTTTGATGTCCCGGGGTGCGACGGCGTTCCTGAAGCTGAGCATAGACCGCATCGATATCGCCATTCAGGGTTTCGTAGTCATCCACCAGCGTATCGAGTTCAACTTCCAGTTCGGAGATGTGTTCGTCCATCTCGGCAGCATCATCTTCTGCCCTGTTTTTTGCTCTTCGGGCTTCACGAAGCTGGGAGCGTAGTGCGCGCTGCGCGGAACGCACAACCTTCTGCTCTTCGCGCAGTTCTCTGAGTTCTTCGAGCAGTTCAGGGTCGTAGGGGGCAATAGCCATATTGAGCTCGGTCATGATCTCGTACACCAAATCGGGCACGTCATGCAGGCTCTCGACCTCTGTGCTCAGATCGATGGAGCGCTCGGTAAACTGGTCGACGTCAATCCAGGGCTGCACCACACTCATTGTGACCAGCACGCCCTGCTGGGGTAGAAACTCCGCATCCACCCCGGTGACCCGCAGGTGGCTGCCGATCGCATGACTCATGGCTGAGCGAAACACGTCCTTACCGATCTCCAGTTCCTGGAGCACTTCTGGTATATCAACTACGGGTTTTGCGCTAGCCGCGCAGGCCAGGACCAGCGCGATGGCGGCGCTCAGCAGCTTAAGCATGTTCATCGCTACATCTGCTCCTGCTCGGGTGTGATATCAAGACTCACTTTGCGGATGTATTGATACAGGTCGTCAATCTCTTGCTGTCCTTGAAGCTGGTGGGCAATGACATAGCGCAGACTTTCTTCGGTTTCTTCATTGCGCCGATCCATTTCCGCCCTCAATAGCTGCACCAGCGCCTGCAGTTCCTGCTGTCGCTCGAGGCGATTGCTGATGCGCAGTGCATCCGCCCTGGCGCTGACCGGCATGGTATTGCCGGGGAGCTGTGTGCCCGCCATGGTCTGGCCGCTGTTACCCGGAGCGGGTAGCCCGTTTTGCGTCGGCTGCAGATACAGACCAGCAACTAAAATCAGCGCCAGCGCGCTTGCCAGGCTCGGAAACCATTGCTGCAGACCGCTGCTGTCGAAGCCGGAGCCAACTCGAGGTGGCTGCCAGCGTGGGGCCGGCAGGTCGTGCCAGACCTTGGCCTGCAGGGACAGGTCACTGAGGCTTTCAAGATCGCTTCGGCAACTGCTGCAGGTGTCCAGATGTTCGTCCAGATCCGCACGTTCGCGGTCAGCCAGGGTGTGATCCACATAGTCAAACAGCCGGAATCTGGCGTCTTCACATCGCATCGCGAAGTTCCTCGTGACTTTTCAGTTTTTTCAAAGCGGCATAGAGCCGGGTTTTGGCGGTGTTCGGCGAAATGCCCAGCTGGTTGGCGATGTCTTCGAAGGTGAAGTGCTGGAAAAACTTCAATTCCACGACGTGCCGCTGTTCGACCGGCAGATCCAGCAGTGCTCTGGAAATCTGTTCGTTGGCGTGGGTGGCCATCGCTTCGAGCGCCGGCTCATTGGGGCTGATACGGTCACCGTCGGCTTCATCAAAGCTGCTGTGGAAGCGCCGTCGGCGCAGGAAGTCAGTACAGCGGAACGACGCGATCCGGAACAGCCAGGCGGCGAATACGCCGTCTCCCCGGTAGCCGGGCAGATTGCGATGCACGCCCATGAACACCTCCTGCATCATGTCCTGTGCATCATCCGGGTTCCCCACCATTCTCAGTGCATAGTTGTACACGCGTCGCTCGTAGCGTTTGATCAGTTTGTTCCAGGCACTGTTGGATCCCGCGAGTGCGCGGGCCACCAGCTTGTTGTCGGGAGCTTCCCCAAACATGCCTGTAGATCCTTCGGGTTTTGCTGAATGTCGCAGCAGATCAGAAAAAAGTTTGTCTCAGTCGCGATCAGAACGCCACTGGTTGCAGATCGGCTCTGGCTGGTGCCGGGAGCGCGCTTGGCTGCGATGACCGGGTGTTATGCTTGGCAGTCGCAGTCTTTGAGGGGAGACGATTATGACCGGTTCAGTTGTTGACCGGCTGCTGGCCCGGCCTGAATGGCAGTTTGCCACCGTGCTGCCAAAAGCCGCAGCCACGCTGGCAGCTTTCTGGTGGCTGTTGTTGATTCTGCGGGGGCTGCTACCGGCAGGATTTGCAATCGCGATGGGCTATCTGATCACTGCCGTGCAGACGCAGGCTTCCCTGGTGGCACCACTGGCGGCGGTAGCGGTGGTGTTCTTAGGTCTGCAGATTCTTGCCCCGCTGCATCTGGTGATCAGTAAAAATCTCGGCAGCCGCACCGCAGCCTGGCTTTACGACCAGCTGGCCGGACTCTGTGTGACACCCACGGGTATCGGTCATCTCGAAGATCCGGCGCTGACGACAGATCTGAGCATGGCCAGGGACTTCGACCTTGGCATCACCGGCCCACCTCTGGCGGTGTCCATGGATTTCATCGCGGCCGGGCTGGTTGAGTTTGTCGGCGGGGTTGCCGCCACGATCGTGGTGGCGTTTTTCTCTCCGCTCGCCGCACTGCTGCTGGCAGGCAGCTGGCTCGCCACGCACTGGCTGCTGCGTGAAAGTGCGGTCTGGAAAGACCGCAACACCGACGAAGTACGCGAAGCTCAGCGGCACGCGGATTACAGCTTCCGGGTTGCCGTAGATCCACCGGCGGCAAAAGAACTGCGCCTGTTTGGTTTGAGTGAGTGGATTGTTGATCGATTTTCTGAACGTCGTCGGCGCCTGTATGAACTGCGCTGGGAAGCCACACGGCTGCGTGAGAAGTCGATGATCTGGAGTCTGCTGGTGGTGGTGGCCGCCAATCTGGTGGTGTTTGGCATGCTGGCCCAGGCGGCAATGGCCGGGTCCATCGAGCTGGGGCAGATGGTGACCTTCGCCAGTGCTGCAGTCAGCACCAGCATGATCGCGTTTGGCGGTCTGTCCTGGGCCCTTGATGGCGCGTCCGCGCCCGCAGCCGCTGTGTTGCGACTGCAAACCACCATGGCCGGGAAAGGTGCACTTGGCATTGGCAGCCGCTCAGCCGATGCTCTTCCGGCGCAGTCCATTCGCTTTCGGAACGTCAGCTTTGCTTATCCCAGCAGTTCTGAGCAGGTTCTGGAGAACTTTGATCTGACGATACCTGCAGGCAGTTCGCTGGCTATCGTCGGCCAGAATGGTGCCGGCAAAACTACTCTGGCCAAGCTGCTGTGTCGTTTATATGACCCGGCATCAGGCACCATTGAGGTGGATGGCATTGATCTGCGGGAACTCGAGCCTGTTTCCTGGCGGCATCGATTGACCGCTGTGTTTCAGGACTTCATCCGTTTCGAGTGGTCACTACGCGACAACGTAGCACCTGCAGGTGATGCCAGCGATGAGCAGATTCTCGACTCGCTGGCTGATGCGGGCGCCGGCAATCTTGCCGATCTGGATACGCCGCTCGCGAAAGCCTATGTCGGAGGTACCGACCTTTCAGGCGGTCAGTGGCAACGTGTTGCGCTGGCCAGAGCGCTGTGTGCGGTGCGCAGCGGCGCCGGTGTGGTGCTGCTGGACGAACCTACCGCCCAGCTGGATGTGCGCGGCGAAGCGGAGATTTTTTCCCGACTGCTGGCTCAGACCCGATCCTGTACGACGATTCTGATTTCTCACCGGTTTTCAACCGTACGTCAGGCCGATCGGATCTGTGTGCTCGAAGAAGGCCGGGTGATTGAGCTGGGTACTCACGACGAGCTTATAGCGCTGGACGGCAGGTATTGCCGGATGTTCAGCCTGCAGGCGGAGCGGTTCAACGAATCGAAAGAGCTTGCCGAACAGGAGGGTTTCGATGTCCTCGACTAGCGCAATGGCGGCAGCGGACCTCAAGGCCCGTAACGATATGATTCCAGAGTTGCCGGCCGCATGGCCGGCGATGTGGCGGGCGATGAAGCGTGGTTATCAGGCAGAACCTGGACTGATCAGCATTGCCTTCGGTTTGTCATTACTCTCGGCATTGCCGGACGCGCTTATCGCGCTGTGGCTGAAGTTCATTGCCGATGGGATTCTCGGTGATGATCGAACGCTGGTGATCATCGCCGCGCTGGGGCTGGCGATGTCGGCGGCAGCTACCTGGTTTCTGCGGGTATTCAGTGACCGTACTCAGCGCCGCTTCCGTGATCGGGTAACCATCGCCCTGGAGGCGCACGTTGCCCGATTGCAGGCGAGTGTTGCGACCGTGGCCCATCAGGAACACCCGGAAATTCTCGATCGGTTGTCAGTCCTTCGGGATCAGGTATTTGTTCTCGATCACATGTATATGTCGCTGTTTTCCACCTGCGGCTGGATCCTGCGCCTGGGAGTCACTATTGCGCTGTTGATGTCCATCCACCCGGCGCTGGCGCTGCTGGCAGCTTTTGCCATCCCCACCGTGCTCACCGCCAGCTGGCGACCCGCCGTGGAGCGGGATGCGGAGGAGCGAGGCGCACCTTTCAACCGCATGGCGCGGCATCTGTTCACCACTGCGACCACTCAAGCGCCCGGCAAAGAGGTCCGGGTAACCGGCATCGGCGATCTGCTGGTGCGCCGACGACGGGCGGCCTGGGAGCAGTATTTTGGCCCGATCGAGTCAGCAAGATTGGCGACCGCACTGTGGAGCGCGCTGGCCTGGACCATTTTCGGCATCGGCTACATTGGTGCTGTGGTTTTTGTCGCGTCAGTACTCGACAGCACGCCGGGCGCGGTCCTGCTGGTGCTGGCCGCCGGGGCGCGGCTTTCCGCCTACATTGGCGCAACTGTTGGCGAGATTGGATTTCTGCGCGGCATCTGGATGGACGGTTCTCGACGCATGGCCTGGCTGGAGGATTACGCAGCTGCGGTAAACGAGCACGTCGAGGCGCCGGCGCCGGAAAAACTCCATCAGGGTATTCGCTTCGACAGTGTCGATTTCACCTACCCGGGTGGCACTCAGAAGGTTCTGGATAACATCAATCTGACCCTGCCGGCTGGGTCTGTGGTCGCCGTCGTGGGGGAGAACGGTGCCGGCAAGAGCACTCTGATAAAACTACTGTGTCGAATGTATCAGCCGGAGCGCGGCCGCATCTGGATCGATCAGACCGATCTGCGGACGGTATCTGCAGAACAGTGGCGCGCTCGATTAGCTGGCGCGTTTCAGGATTTCTTCCGATTTGAGTACAACACTCAACGTTCAGTCGGGGTTGGAGATATTGATCGACTGGACGATGAGCCGTCAGTGACTGCGGCTATCGAGCGCGCGGGTGCCGACGACGTCGTCCAGGCGCTGATTGCCGGACTGGAGACTCAGCTCGGGCCGACCTGGCCCGAGGGAGTAGATCTGAGTGTCGGTCAATGGCAGAAAATCGCCCTTGCCCGTGGCTTCATGCGCAATCGGCCGCTGGTGCTGGTGCTCGATGAACCAACCGCCGCGCTGGATGCGGAAACTGAACATGCGCTTTTTGAACGCTATGCGGCCACGGCAAAAACCGGTCTGGCTGAAGGTCGTATCACGATCCTGGTGTCTCATCGTTTCAGTACCGTGCGGATGGCTGACCTGATTGTGGTGATGGACGGGGCGCGTATCGCGGAAGTGGGTGATCACGACACGCTGATGAAAGCAGATGGCCAGTATGCGCAGCTGTATAACATCCAGGCCAATGCTTACCGATGACGGGTTTGCTGAAGGTGCGCTCGGACTATCTGGAGCGCCACCAGATCCAGTAGCCGGTGATGGCCAGACCGGCGAGCAGCAGGGTGCCCAGATTGATAACCCAAACGCCGATAGGACCAAACGCTCGGCCACTGTGTAAGTCCTGCAACAGCCGTTCAACGCTGAGCAGGCGCTGGCGATAAGCGCTCCGATAAATCTCGGCCTGCGATCCGCTGATCAGCTGTGGCGATTGCCACTCGATGTCTCCGGGTGGTTCCGGCACTGGGAGTGCGTTGAGCAGGGCTGAGTCCATCTGATGGATCCCGCTGCCGGTGTTTAACAGCACCTGACCCTGGTGCAGTGCAATCCCTGCCAGCGGTGTCAGCTGATCGATGCGTTCGAGCGCTCCGGGTGCAGTGGGCGAGAGCACAAACAGTGCGTCGGGGGTGCCAATAACCACCAGACCCTGATAGTTCACTGCGCCCAGCAGTTCGCCTGCCTCGACAATCTGCTCGTCTTCCCAGAACAATCGATTGCCAACCTGGGCGATGCCGCTGTCGAAACTGACTTCGGCTGGTGCATCCAGGTTGTACGACTCCAGAATGAAGGGGGTCGATACGAACTGGTCTCCGAGCTGCAGACTGTCGAACTGCAGCGGCAGACCGGTAACAAGCAGATACACCAGTACGCCCCCAGCCGCGACGCCCGCATAGCGGTGTATTCGGCGTAACAGTCTAGTCTGCCCGGGAAAGGATCTGCTGGGCTGATTCGGTCGGGGTCTGGTCATGCAGTCTCAGCGCCACCCGCGCCATTCTCTTCATTGCTTTTACCGACAGGGTGGCGCCGGTGATGCCGTCAATGGATTGGGTGAGATGCTGGTCGGGTGTCAGACGGGCACTGACGAACTGGGCGGTAAATCTCGGCAACTGAATTTCCCAGCCGCGGCTTTCGCGAAACACCAGCACTTCAACGGTTTCGATCTCGCCCCGGGCAACAACTACGCCGGCGGTAATGGGTTTATCTTTGCCGATTTCGTCGAGGATCCACGCTGTCCTTTCGCCGTCCTGCCAGTAGCGGACGCGCATGCCCGGGCGCCAACCGAACTGGTTCTGCAGCTCTTGGCGCAGTTCTGGTGCCACCCAGAGCGCCTGGGCTGGAGGCGCTGAGTTGGCGAAGGTTCTGTTGATGAACTCATCCGGGTGCAGATAAACCCGTTCAGCGGCTGCTGCTGACGCAGCAGCTACCGAACAGATAATGCAACCGAGAATCATTCTTATTTTCATCTAGATCATTGTGCCGTCAGCGTGGGCAGATTGGAAGCCCACTCATGCCTGATGGATCAGAACTGATAACCCACACCCAGATCGAAGCCGCTGAAATCGCGGCCTGACTCGCTGTCCATGTCGTGTTCGCGATCCCGATAGTCGAACTTCAACACGACGTTATCAGTCGGGTAGAAGTTGAAGCCCAGTTCCCACTGGTCGAACTGATCGCGATCCCGGCCGCCCTCTACGTCTTCATAACGGGTGTAGAAGCCCCAGTCTTTGCTCAACAGACGGACTTTCACGCTGGGCTCGATGTACCAGCCGGTCTGCTGGTCGACATCGGCGGCTTCGATGCCCTCGCCGTCGAAATTCCACTGCGCCCATAGCGCCCTGAGACTGAATGGCCCCCGGGTGTAGATGCCATGCGTGCTGACCAGCAGGCCCTCGTCGAGCAGGTCACCGCCATTGCCCTGGGTCGGGTCGGTCTGGTAATGCAGGGAGCCGGACAGTTCGAGGCCGGGAACTCCCGTGTACTTGACCCGACCGGTGTAGGCGAGATCGTCTGCCGCAGCGTTTGAGACCTTCTGACGGCCGCTGCGAACCCGATAGGCGCTGCTGCCGTCGGTGGGCATGTCCAGCCCGGAGGTGACGGCGAAGTCCCAGGAAATACCATTGCTGTAGCGACCGCCGATGCTGGCGCCACCTTCCCACCAGGTGCTGGGAATGATGATGCTCTCCACGTTATTGCGTTCTACCCCATAGAAGGTCGGGGGTTCATGGGTTTCGTTGAGAATGCCGATCGGCAGCAGGAACAGACCTGTACGCGCAAAGTACTGATCGGAGAGGTCGTATTCGATGTAGGCTTGCTCAACTTCGACCTCACCAGTATTGCTGCCATCCGCGGTGTCTTTGGTCAGCGCATGTTCGATTTCCACTTCGGTGACCAGCCGGATGCGATCGGTGAAGTCGTAGTTCATGAACGTGACAAAGCGGTGAAAGTCGACTTCTTTCAGGTCGTTGTCAGAGTCGTCTGCATCGAGGTTGTTGTAGTGCATCTCGCCGTAACCGCCAATGGACAGACGACTGTCACTGGTTTCCGCCAGCGCCTGTTCGACGTAACTGGCGGTGACATCCAGTTGCTCTTCGGTGATGCGCGCTTTGGCACGGGTGTTGGAAAGCTGTGATCGGGTGGCATCCAACTCATCGGTGAGCTGGTTAATCTGCGCCTGCTGGGACTCGACCAGTTGCCACAGCGCTTCGATGGAGCGATCGCTGGACCAGGCGCTGTTACTGGCGATCAGCAGTGACAAGCCGGTGACGGCGATGAATCTGCTCATTGGGTGTTCCTTGGCGGAGTTGCGAAAGAACATAGTTTAGCGAATAAGATTCTAAATAAAAACTATTCTCATTTAGATTTATAATAAAGTCTTACGTCAGTCGAGCTGAACCAGGGGGATCAGCGGCGGCGCCCGTCGCTGGCCAAAGCGGATCAGACCGACAAAAGCCAGCGCAGCCAGAGTAGATACCAAGCCGATCCATAACGCTGCTGCGGCCGGGTCCGCGGCAAAGTTACCGATCTGATAGCAGAGCACCGCACAGGTATAGGCGACAACCACCGACCAGGTGGTGCTGAATACGGCCCAGAAGGCACCAATTTCTTTCAGAATGACCCCGATTGTGGCGACACAGGGCATGTACAGCAGGACGAACAGCAGATAAGAGAAGGCGCCAAGCTGGCCGTCGAAAAGCAGCTGCATCTGACCCAGGGTGCCCATGTCGACTTCCTGGGCGGCGGCCGCTTCCTGCAGATCCTGATCGCTTTCGATCGCGATGCCCAGTGGGTCGAGCAGACTGTCACCCAGCTCGGAAAGATTGGCGGGCACACTGACGACGGCAGCCTCGAGCAGTTCGCTGAGACTGGCCGGCTCGCCGTTGGCGTGGGGTGAATACAGCGCATCCAGTGTGCCGACTACAACCTCTTTGGCAAAGATGCCAGTGAAGATCCCGACGGTGGCGGGCCAGTTGTCGTCGGTGATACCCATCGGGTGAAAAACTGGTGTGATGGTGCGGCCAATAGCGGACAACACCGACTTCTCGCTGTTCTGGTTGTTGAAGCTGCCATCGGTGCCGACTGAGTTCACCACGTTGAGAATCACCACCACCGCGACAATGGCCTTGCCTGCCCGGACCACAAAACCCTTCAGGCGCTGCCAGGTCTGCAGCGTCAGATTCTTGATTGTGGGCAGATGGTAGGCGGGCAGTTCAAGGACAAACGCACTCTGGGGTGCCTGCACCAGATACTTGCGGACAACCATCGCGCTGAGCACGGCCACGATGATGCCGATCAGATACAGAGCAAACACGATGTTCTGGCCGTTGCTCGGGAAAAAGGCGGCGGCAAACAGGGTGTAGACGGTCAACCGTGCACCACAGGACATGTAGGGTGCCATGATCGTGGTCAGGATGCGGTCTGGCTGGTTATCCAGGGTGCGGGTGGCCATGACCGACGGCACGTTGCAGCCAAAGCCGACGATGAGCGGTACAAAAGATTTGCCGGGCAGGCCGAGACGCCGCAGCAGCCTGTCGACGATGAACGCGACGCGGCCCATGTAGCCGGTGTCTTCGAGAAAAGACAACACCAGGAACAGTGCGCCGATTACCGGGATGAAGGTGCCGACCAGTTGTACGCCACCACCGACGCCATCAGCGAGCAACACCGTCAGCCACTCGGGTAGACCAATGGCGGTCAGCAGCTGCCGGGGTCCTTCGACAAAAAGTACGTTGCCGACGCCGTCAAACAGGTCGATGAATGCGGATCCGACATTGATGGAAAACAGGAACATCAGATACATCGCGGCCAGGAAGATCGGGAAGGCCAGTAGCGGATGCAGCACCACGGCATCAATGCGATCGGTGATCGTATGCCGGACCGGGGTTGTTTTGCTGCAGTCCCGCAGCAGTCTGTCGATAAAATGATAGCGATCTTCGGGTGACGTGAACTTCGGCAACTCACAATCCGGCAGCCGGGCATTTTCAATGGCATCTTTGAGTGGACCGACGCCATCGCTGTCACTGGCTATCATGGGAACTACCGGGCAGCCCAGTACCTGGGACAGGTGGAAGCTGTCGACGTGTATCCCGTGGCGATCGGCGACGTCGATCATATTCAGCGCGATCACCATCGGTTTGCCGGTCTCAAGCAGTTCCGTGGTCATATACAGGCCACGAGCCAGGCTTGACGCATCGATCACATTGACCAGGACATCGAGTGGTTCAGTTGCACTTTGAATCGCATTGCGGGCGATGCTTTCATCGATCGCGTCGCCGACAGATTCAAGTGTGTAGGTGCCGGGCAGATCAACCACGCTGACCCGTTCACCGCCATGCCGAAACTCACCCGTCTTCTTCTCAACGGTCACACCCGGCCAGTTGCCGACCCGCTGTCGGGTACCGGTCAGGACATTGAACAGCGTGGTTTTACCCGAATTTGGGTTGCCGACGAGCGCGATGGTGGTCATGCGCGCTCGATGGCTTCCAGCAGCAGATGGTGAGCTTCCGCAGGACGCAGCACCAGCGAGTAGCCGCGAAACTGAATCTGGATGGGATCTCCGAGGGGGGCGCGACGTTTGACCTCCAGCTCAGTGCCGGGGATCAGACCCAGGCGCATCAGCCTGGCAGAGTAGTCGGTATCTGCCTGGTAGCCGACAACTCTGGCGGTGTCGCCTATCTTAAGTTGGCTGAGTGTCGTCTCCGGGAGCATGTCCGAGGGTCAGGTGAAAAGGGAGCCCATTTAAATGGAAACAATTCTCATTTGCAATAGGCGCTGTGTCCCTGTTCGACGCTTTGCCAGCGCCTGGTCTTCGATCGATCGGGTGGCTCTTCGGATCAGGATTTTTTGCGGACGTAGAGCACGAGTTCATGATCGATCAGTTCGAAACCATGTTCCTGGGCAATCTCGTGCTGCAGCCTTTCGATGGCTTCGTTGATGAACTCGGTGACCTGACCAGTGTCCACATCCACCATGTGATCATGGTGCTCATCGCTGGCGAGCTCATAGACTGAATGACCGTCGTCGAAGTTGTGTCGCGATACGATCCCGGCAGCTTCGAACTGAGTCAACACGCGATAGACGGTGGCCAGACCGACGGAGTCTTCAGAGTCCATCAGATGTTTATAGACATCCTCTGCGCTCATGTGATGAGGCTCGGCGTTCTCCAGAACTTCGAGCACTTTCAGGCGTGGCAGGGTGACTTTTAAACCCGCTCTTTTTATGTCTGATGCAGGCATTGGCTCTATCTGTAGTGGCTACTGGCGCTCATCGCGAAACGAGCGGCCACCCTAGCTTAAGCGCTACGGCGGGTCCAGTTCTGCGCTGCTACAATGCCGGATTTTGAACATCAGCAAGGCTGCCCTTTCAGCCGGATTCTTTGGGCGGTCAATGCGAGAACTGACGGGAAACAAACGTGGCGGATCTCAAAGGCAAAATCGCATTGGTGACCAACGCGAGCTGTGATGTTGGCGGCGGCATGGCTCAAGGTCTGGCTGAGGCGGGCGCTACCATATACCTCGCCGATTCCCGGCTGAGTCCGCAGCAGCCGAGCGAACCTTCAACCCTGGAAGCGACTGCTGCCAGGGTTGAGCAACTGGGCGGCCAGGCGATCATTCACATTCTCGAACCGGATGACGGCGCCGCGTCGGCGCTCTTCGAACGGATCGCCGCAGAACAGGGTGCTCTTGATTTACTGGTCAACAACGGCTGTCAGTTTTCTGCTGATCAGCCAAGCGACTTACCCTTCTGGCAACGGCCCCTGTCGGTCTGGGATGATCATTGTGGAGTCGCTCTGAGAGGCGCATACGTTGCCGCGGTGAAGGCGGCTGACATGATGGTGGCGGCGAAGCGCGGCCTGATCGTCAATGTGTTCTGTCGAAATGCACCAGAGGATTCGCGGGATATTGGCCGTGGCGTTGCGGAGGTTGGCTACGATCGTATCGCCAGAGATATTGCCCGGGCACTGTCGCCCCATCACGTGACTGCACTGGCGTTGCGGACGGGGCCGATCGCGACCCCTCCAGTCCTGACGGGGATTGCCAGCGGCACGCCGCAGGCTGATTCGGCTCACACCCAATCACCCCGATTTGTCGGCCGCTGTCTTGCCGCGCTGGCGATGGATCCTGACATTGCAGAAAAAACCGGCGGCAGCTACTCCGTAGCTGCGCTGGCAGCCGAGTACCGTTTCTCAGAACCCGATCAACACCGATCGACGCAGGATCCTGAACATGATTGAACGGGAAATCGATATTCATACCCCCGCCGGGGCAATGAATACTTTTGTGGTCTGTCCCGATGAAGCCGGGCCGTTTCCTGTCGTGCTGTTTCTGATGGACGCCCCGGGTAAACGCGAAGAGCTGCATGACATGGCCAGGCGTTTGGCCACGGCCGGCTACTTCGTGATGCTGCCGAACCTCTACTATCGTCGTGTTCAGGAATTTGTGATCACGCCTGAGCGCCGAGCCGAAATGGTGGCTCACATGAATTCGCTGTCAAACGCGATGGTCTGTGAAGATGTACTTTCATTGCTCGAATTTCTCCGTGGCGATCCATCGGCACAATCCGGCCCGGTCGGTGTGGTGGGTTATTGCATGAGCGGTCCCTTTGCGTTTGCGGCTGCGGCAGCGTTTCCCGAGAAGGTGGCGGCGGCGGCATCCTTTCACGGCGTGCGCCTGTGCACTGAAGCGGAAGACTCACCTCATCTGGATGCGGATCGGATTCAGGCAGAGCTGTATTTTGGTTGTGCCGAACATGATGAATGGGCACCCCGGGAGATGATTGATGCCCTGGAACGCCATCTGGCTGCTGCCGGTGCTCGCTATCGGGTCGAGTGGTATCCGGGTACCCATCATGGCTTTGTGTTTCCCAATCGGGGTGAGATCTATCGTAAAGCAGCAGCCGAAACCCACTGGTCCCGGCTGCTGGCGCTATTCCAGCGCAATCTGCACTGAGCTGATTGCTACGCGCCGCCGGCGGCTGCGCTGATGGCAGCGTCGTCCATGCCGGCTGCTGCCGCAGCCTTGAGCAGTCCCGCCCAGCTGTTGTCGTCAATATCGATGCCGGCAGCGCTGCGTTCAGCCAGGGCTTCCCGCTCCGGTTCGCCCGGAATACGCACCTTGTCGACGCCGAGCGCGGGTTCTGTGGAGTGAAGATAGTCAACCATGGCGGTGACTTCGCTGTTGAACCTGTCCAGCCCGCCAAACGCTGCCGGGTCAAAGATCACCATGAACATGTGGTTGACGATCTGGACGCCGCGCTCGTTGTCGGGCTGGGCGGTCCATTCTCCTGCCAGCGCGCCGCCGAGCAGCTCACACATGACTGCCATGCCGTAGCCTTTGTGCATTCCGAATGGTCCGAGCGCGCCGAGCGGCTCGTTGAACATCACCCCCGGATCAGTGGTTGGCTGGCCCTGATGATCGATCAGAGACCCGGCTGGCACCTGTTCACCTTTCATATGGGCAACTCGGACCTTGCCCTGGGCGACTGCACTGGTGGCCATGTCCAGAACAATGGGTATGTCATCGGCGCGGGGTACAGTGCAGCAGAACGGGTTGGTGGTCATCCGCCGTTCCCGGCCACCAAACGGTGAGACCAGCGGCGCGTGACCGACCACGTTGACGAAATGGATCGAAACCAGTCCTGCCTCTCCGCACTGCTCTCCGTAGCTGCCGATGCGTCCCAGGTGATGGCAATTACGCACGCCAGCGCAGACGACGCCGGTTTCCCGCGCGCGGGCGATGGCCAGTTCGGTGGCCTGACTGCCGACCAGCTGGCCGAAACCGAATTGACCGTCGAACAGCATCACCGCGCCCTGGTCCCGAAGCACCGCGGCGTCGGCAGCGATATTCAAGTTGCCGTTTTTGATGTTGCCGACGTAGGCGGGAATCATGCCGACCCCGTGGGAGTCGTGGCCTTTCAGGTTTGCCATCACCAGATGGTGCGCCACTTTGCGTGCCCTGACTTCTTCAGTCCCGGCACTGGCAAATATTGCTGTGGCAAACGCTGTCAGCTGTTCGTGATTGATGCGCATGTCTGCCTGATTCTCCCAGTGTTGTGTAACTGACTAGTGTTGCCTCTTTTTTAAGTGTGTGACAAGGTCTGTGGCCAATAGGTGGGGATGAAAATGCAGGAACTGACCCGTGGTTATGGCCTGATTGAAGGCCCGCTATGGCTGCCGCGGGAAGCCCCGGTAGCTGGAGCAGACGCCGACCAACCGTCCGGGCTGTTGTTTAGTGATGTGCTCGGTGGCGGGGTGTTTTCCCTGGCTGCAGACGGCGCGGTAAAGACCGTTTTTGAACACCGCCGGGGTATTGGCGGTATGGCCTGGCATCAGGCGGGTGGCATTGTTGTCAGCGGTCGGAATGTCTCTTTCAAGTCTTTCTCAGGCGGAGCCACCCAGGTTCTGCTCGATCGGGACGAAGCCAACGGTAACGTCGGCTACAACGACCTCACGACGGATGCTGCAGGACGCATCTATGTTGGCTCACTGGGTGCCAGTCCGGTATTTGCCGACGGCCGTGAACCGGCCAGCGGTGACCTGTATCTGATCGATCTGGATGGCAGCAGCCGACAGGTGGCCCAGGACATTCAGTTGACCAACGGTCTGGGCTTGTCTCCTGATGGTCGAACGCTCTATCACTCCGACTCCCGCCGCCGCACGGTGCACAGCTACGCTGTGGCAGACAATGGCGATCTCGGCGCTAAGCGGGTGTTTGTTGAAACCGATGCCGGTGCTCCGGACGGTCTGGCGGTCGCGCTAGATGGCAGTGTCTGGGTTGCGCTCGCGGGCGGCGGCGGTGTTGCCGGGTATTCCCCGGGTGGGGAATTTCTGCAGTTGCTGAAGATTCCCGAACCCATGTGCACCAGCGTTTGTTTTGGCGGCGATCAATTGCAGGATCTCTACATCGTCTCCGGATCCGATGGTGCGCCAACTGATGATGCTGGAGCGGTTTATTGCTGCAGGGCACCCATACGGGGTCTTCAGGTGCCCCTGGCACAGACAGCACTGCCTGGCAGCGGATAATTTGAAACTCACCTAATCGATTAAGGAGCTCATATGAGCCGACAGGAAATTGCCACGGAGACTGAAGATCTGCTGGCTTATGAAGAAGACGGCGTTGCCGTCATCACCTTGAATCGACCGCAGGCGCGTAATGCCATGTCTGGAGACATGAATGCGGCTCTGGCCAGCACGCTGGAGTACGCGGAGAGTGCCGCCAGCGTACGAGCGATAGTGGTGACTGGCGCAGGGGGAGCCTTCTGCGCCGGTGGCGATGTCAAAGGCATGGCGGCCGCCGGTGCCGGCGGAGCTGGACCAACGCTGGACGAACGCATATACGCGCAGCGGCTGAATCAGCGCAATACTGCAGGTCGAATGTACATGATGCCCAAACCCGTGCTTGCCAGTCTGCCCGGACCAGCGGCTGGGGCGGGTCTGGCATTGGCGCTGGCCGCAGACCTGCGCATCATGGCAGACACCGCTTTCATCACCTCTGCGTTTGCCCGGGTGGGGTTCAGCGGTGATTATGGCGGCAGCTTCTTTCTGTCCAATCTCGTTGGCAGCGGGAAAGCCAAAGAGATCTACTTCCTGTCTGATCGGGTCAGCGCGGAAGAGTGTCTGCGGCTGGGCATTGCCAATCAGGTAGTGACTGCGGCAGAACTGGAAAGCGCAACGATGGCGCTGGCCAGACGCCTGGCGTCAGGTCCGCCGGTCGCCTATCGCTATATGAAAGAAAACTTCAATCGGGCAGCCATGGGTGGCGATGTGATCGAGTGTCTGGATCTGGAGGCCACTCACCACGTGCATGCTGGTCTGACCGAAGATCATCGCGAAGCGGCTAAAGCTTTTGTGGAAAAACGCGAGCCGGTTTTCAATGGGCGTTGAGGTTTCCAGGGGGTAAGACCTTTAGCGGCCAGGAAATCGTCGTTGAACAGTCTTGATTGATACTTGCTGCCGGAGTCGCAGAGTATCGTCACAATTGTGTGGCCGGGCCCGAGCTGTTTGGCAACTTTTACCGCAGCGCAGAGATTGATGCCGGTGCTGGAGCCAAAAAACCAGCCTTCGGTATGCAATTCCTGGTAGACCATGGTGACCATTTCCTGATCGGCGATCTGCACCGCGTCGTCGACCACGGTATCGGCCAGGTTGTCGGTTATGCGGCTGTTGCCGATGCCTTCGGTGATTGATGGTCCGCGGCTCATTTCCGCACTGCCGGTTTTCACCCAGCTGTACAGAGCGCTGCCCATCGGGTCGGCCAGCACAATTTTCACGTCTTCACGCTGCTCTTTGAGATAGCGGGAAACGCCAGCCAGGGTGCCGCCAGTGCCGGTGGCGCAGGTGAATGCGTCTATTTGTCCCTCGGTCTGTTGCCAGATTTCCGGTCCGGTCGAATCAAAGTGGGCCTGACGATTGGCAATATTGTCGAACTGGTTCGCCCAGACCGCACCGGTCAAGCTTTCGGCAAAGCGCCCGGCCTGTTTCTGGTAGTTCATCGGATCCCTGTAGGGGACGGTTGGCACCTCCCGAACTTCAGCGCCGAGCGTTCGCAACATGTCGACCTTCTCACGCGACTGATTGTCGGGCATGAAGATGATGCAGTTGTAGTCCCTGGCGTTGCAGACGTGGGCGATGCCGATACCAGTATTGCCCGCAGTGCCTTCCACGACGGTACCACCCGGTTTGAGCGCGCCGGATTGTTCATGATCGCGAATCATCCACAACGCTGCACGATCTTTGACAGAACCCCCTGGATTCAGGAATTCTGCTTTACCGAGGATTTCGCAGCCTGTCAGTTCTGATAAACGTGACATGCGAATCAACGGAGTGTTGCCGATAGCCTCCGTGAAGTCTCCGATCGTGCGCATGATCTGGTACCTTTGCTGGTGTGGAGGTGGATTCTATAGACCTTGTGATTGCGTGGGGTAGGCTTCATGGGTAATTATCTGGAATAACCATATAGGCAGGAGTTATCTGCAGATGATCAGTGAAGCGCAGGCTGTTGCAGTCCGACAGGCAGGTCTGAATCCGGAGCGGGTCTCCGCGCTGCTGGATCGTGCTGGTCGTGAGGTTGCTGAAGGCCTGTTACCGGCGGCGCAGATTGCCGTGGGTCGCCACGGCAGGATTGTCGTCCAGCAGAGTTACGGACAGGCGACAGACGACAGCCTGTTCTGCATCTTTTCCGCAACCAAGGCATTGACGTCCGCCGCAATCTGGCTGCTGCTTGAAGACGGCAGCGTGTCGCTCGGCGACAAAGTTGCTGAGATTATTGAGCCGTTTGCCAGCAACGGCAAAGACACGGTCACCGTTGAACATCTGCTGACGCACACTGCCGGGTTTCCAGCTGCGCCGTTCCGTCCGCTCGACTGGCTTGATCCTGGCACACGCTGGCAGCGCTTTGCGCAGTGGCGTTTGAGCTGGCCACCTGGATCCCGTTATGAGTATCACCCGACCGCAACCATGTGGGTGCTCGCGGAAATCATCGAGCGGCGCGGCGGTATAGCGTTCCAGCAATTCATCCGGGAGAAAATTGTCGAACCGCTGGGCCTCAACGATCTGTATGTAGGTCTGCCGGCGTCAGAGAATGACCGAGTGGTGCCCTGTGCGATGGTGGGCGAAGCGCTGACTTCGGAAGACTATAAGCGCCTTGGCATGCCGGAACCTCCGGTGACCGAGGTGACGGACGATGCAATCCTCAACTTCAACAATCCCGAGGTGCGGGCGGTGGGCGTACCCGGTGGCGGTGGCATCACCAATGCGGTCAGTCTGGCGTTGTTTTACCAGTCCCTGCTGACCGGTTCGCTGGCAGGTCCGCGCGTCTGGCAGGAACAGACGCTGCAGCAGGCGCGAGTGATCCGCACCGGTGAGTTTACTGACCCGTTGTTCGGCAAGCTGGCCAATCGCGGCCTCGGTCTGATCATCGCTGGTGACGAAACCCGCAACTATCGGGGATTCGGTCGAACCAATTCAGCGCTGTCGTTCGGCCACAATGGCGCAGGGGGTCAGCTTGCCTGGGTGGACCCGGAGACCGGTATCTCGTTGTGTTACCTCACCAGCGGACATGACCGTAATGGCATTCGCCAAGCGCGCCGTGGCGTTGCGATCTCCAGCCTCGCGGCTGTTTGTGCGCAACCGGGCAGCCCCTGATGTTCAGAATTGCTAGACGGCAGAGCATTGTTGCCCAGCTCCAGTGTCTGCTGTTGGCTGTGGTCCTGCTGTTCAGCACCGCGGCTCGAGCGGCCTGGTATGAAAACAGCCAGCACATCATGGGTACCCAGATTACCGCCGAGCTGTGGCATGACGATGCTGAACAGGCCGCCCGGCTGCTTGATCAGGTCATGGCGGAGATGCGTCGAATAGAACAGGCGTTCAGTCCTTACATTGACAACAGCGAGCTGTCCTACATAAATCGGCAAGCCCCTCAAGGTTGGGTAAACGCTTCAGACGAGATGCTCGATCTGCTGGCGAAAAGCGAGCAGGTGTCGGATCTGACCGGCGGTGCGTTTGATATTACTTACGCGTCGATTGGCCGCTACTACGACTATCGCAAAGGCCAGCGACCGGATGACGCGCTGATCGAAGAAAATCTGGCAGCCATTGACTACCAGCATGTCGAAATCGACCGGCAGAGGCGGGCGGTTCGCTTCCGTCATCCAGCCGTGTACATAGACCTTGGTGGGATCGCCAAAGGCCATGCAGTGGATCGCTGTATTGCGCTTCTGGCAGCTGCTGATGTCTCGGAAGCCTCAGTCTCCGCCGGGGGTGACAGTCGCATACTCGGTGATCGCAGGGGTGAACCCTGGAATGTTGGTATTGCTGACCCACGTGCAGATGGTGAGGTCACAGCACTGTTGCCGCTGACGGATACTGCAGTATCAACATCCGGTGATTACGAAAGGTTTTATGAAGATGACGGCATACGCTATCACCATATCCTCGATCCGGCGACGGGAGATTCAGCCCGCGCCAGTATGAGTGTGACCATCCTTGGTCCCGAGGCGACGCTCACGGATGCTCTTTCAACTTCGGTCTTCGTCATGGGGCCCGACAAAGGTCTGGACCTGATCAATCAGCTTGATGGTATCGATGCAATCATCGTGGCTGCGGATGGCCAGATGCGCTATTCGGCGGATCTCGAAGAGCTACGTCCCTGACGATCTGTACCGGCCCATAGTCCCCACGCCGCCGTGCCGCGGCCGACGAGCCGAACTGTTCTCATTTCCTCTCCATGCTGAACCAGACGACGGGTGAAGTGTGAATTCAGGCACGTTTTCCATCGTGCTACTCAACTAACGTGCGTACTGCGCAGGTAAACGTCTGCACCGCTTTGTAGACCGTCGGTCCTACGACCGGTGGCCCGGTTATACCGGGACTCGCTGTCGTATCCGGAGTCTCTTCGGTGCGTGCAGTCGGCGGGTCCCGGTAGTTATCTGCTCGGCGTGATGCTCGGCGACACTATCGCAGCGCTCCGCCTGACTGAAGAGCCGATGATGAACGATGGATTGTTTGTCATCTCACCGCCACAAGGATTGTGACGGGTGATGCCGCAAGGAAAGCGGCGCCGGTGTTGCCGGTAGTTCGAAAGGTTCAGCTGAAAGGACCTCAGCGTCGACACGGAGTCGACGAGGTGGAAGATCCAGCGCCACGCGGGTGCGTCGCGCTGGATTCAAGTGGTATCTGCCTGATCTTTCGACGGCTCACTATTGGTTTGAGTGACTGGAGGTATAAGGATATGAAAGCGATTCGGTTCTTGCTGCCCGTGATTATGCTTGTCATGGCGGGTCAGGTGAACGCGGTAATGCTGCAGGACGAGGCTCCGGACTTCACTCTGGAAAATCTTGCCGGCGGCAATATGCGGCTTGAAGAATATCGTGGCCAGGTAGTGCTGATCAACTTCTGGGCCAGCTGGTGTGGACCCTGCCGTCAGGAGATGCCGATCCTCGATCGCCTGCATCATCGCTATGTGGATACCGGCTTTGCAGTGCTTGGCATCAATGTTGAAGGCGAAGCAGATCCAGCTCAGGAAATTGTTGATCGCACCAATGTGACCTTCCCAATCCTGATTGATGATGGCCAGAAAGTCAGCGAAATGTACGACCTGGAAGCCATGCCAAGCACGGTGGTTGTCGATCGCGACGGCGTTGTGCGTTACATCCACCGCGGCTACAAGCCGGGCGATGAAGCCAAATACGTTGAAGTCGTGAAACAACTCATCCGCGAGTGATTCAAAGGACAAAGATGATGCGAAGGACAGCACTCATTGCCAGCGCCGTGACAGCCATCCTGCTATGGCTGTCTCCGATCGCACAGGCACAGACCAGCGACGAACCCGCACAGAGCGCGGTTCCCGACTTTTCCGCAGTGGATGGGCATAGCTTAGCGGCTGCGCCGGCTACTGAAGCGGCTGCGCCGGCTAAAGAAAAGCCCGCAACAGTTGTATCTGCCGAGCCGGTCGAGGCATCGGTCGACAAGCCGCTCGACTCGGAAATGGAAGACGTCAAGAAGGCGTTGCTGAAACTCAAGCGTGATCTGGTGATTCTGGAAGAAGACCTGTTGTTCCCTGCCAGTTCCCAGGTTTCAGTGTTTCTGTCGATGGATCTAGGTGATTTTTTCCAGCTCGATTCGGTTGTGCTCAAGTTGAACGGTAAAGAGGTAGCCAGTCATCTCTATACCGACAAGCAGATAGACGCGCTCTATCGGGGTGGCGTCCAGAAGGTTTATGTCGGCAATGTGAAGCAGGGTGATAACTCCATTACTGCGTTTTTCACCGGTCGCGGACCCAGTGGTCGAGACTACCGAAGAGCCACCACCGTGGACTTCGAAAAGTCATTTGAACCAACATTTGTGGAACTCGCAATCAGCGACTCCACTGCCAAATACCAGCCGGAGTTCCGAGCCGCGGTATCAAACTAGACGCCGAGTCAGGATGACATGAAAGCGTTTCTCTGCGAATTGATCTTCAGCTGCGCGGTTGCTGCTCCGGGTGCGATGCCCGTTGATGAACTTACCTACCGGCAGATGTTGTACAGCTATTATCAGCAGGACTATCAGCAGGCTCTGCTGGACGCCTCAGTGGCGCAAGCGCAGCATCGTCTTGGCGATAATTCAGTGCGCTTCGAACTCGCGAAAGGCAGTTTTGCCTTCAGCGATGGCATGTACGGCTATGCTCGAGAAACCTTCGATGCAGTTGATCCTGCAGAGTTGACCGAGCTTGATCAGATGCGTCTGGCCTTTCATCTGGCGCGGGAATATCACCGCCGCCAGGACTGGGCTCAGCTCGGACCTCAGCTGGATAAGATAGAACTGGGTAAGTCCTGGCTGGGTCGCCGTAAATTCCACCCGGAAGTTGAATTCATGCGCTCGGAGCTGGCTATTCACAACGGCCAGTATGAGCGGGCCGAAGCCGCGCTGAATCGTCTCGAACCTGATCATCAGTTGCGTGCCTACGGATTGTTCAATCTCGGCGTCGCGATGCGCGGAGCTGGTGACCTGACTGGAGCGCAGCGAACCTTCCAGGCCCTGTCTGCGACTCCGCTGCGCGACGCGGACGATGCGCTCGGCAATGACGAACTTATTGACCTCAAAGAGCGCGCCAAACTGGCAATGTCTTTTGTCGCTCGGGAGAGTAAGCGCACGACAGATGCGGAAGCTGTGCTGGGTGCCTTGCCGGCTGACAGTCGATATCGCGATCTGGCCATGGCTTCTTACGCCAGCCTGGCGATGGAAACCGAGGACTATGAGCTCGCTGCGCGCATATGGATGACTCTGGAGAAGCAGGATTACTGGACGTCAAGTACCGCTCAGGCACGCCTGGGTTTTCCGGTCAGTCTGGAAAAGCTGGCGTCTCAAGACATGGCTTTAGTTCAGTATCGGGCCGCAGAACGTAGCTTCGAAAATCGCCTGACAGTACTGACAGATCTGAACAGCCAGGCGGATGATCCGGTCTGGGTACGTGGTCTGCTGCTGGTGTTCTCTTCGCCTGATCGCGATGCCGAACGAATGAACCAGATTATGGACCGCTGGGAACAGCAGCTTGGCCACACCGACTGGATTGAGTGGCTGGCGACGGAAGATACCCATGAAGTTCTGCTGGAGTGGCGCGAATTGCTCGGTATGCAGGACTGGCTCGATCAGCTGCCTGAAAAACTGTCGGCATTTGATGAAGTGGCCACCGAACAGCGTCGTCGTGCAGAGCAGGCAAGAGTGCTGCTTCATGATGAGCAGCTTCTGAACAATCGCGGCGCTCTGAGTGAGCAGATTAAAGCCCAGGCCGAAGAGCTTAGTGAGTTGCGCAGTTCAACACCGGAACGATCAGCAGCCTGGATGCGCAGGCTGGCCAATGCCGATGAACGGGAACTGATCGACCAGCTGGCGGACATGGAAGCGTTGGTTCGCAAGGGCATGAAACCAAGCGAACAACAGCGCTGGCTGGCTCGTATGGATCGCCTCAAAGGGGTGCTGTTCTGGCAGCTGGTTGAAAACAGCGCCAGCAGAATTCGACAGCTGGAGCGCGGCGTGCGCGACAACCGTCAGATCCTGGCAGATGTGGATGGGCGGATCACCGAAGTACAGAATGCAGAAGCGGAGTTTTCTGCCGGGGTGGAAACTGATTTCCTGCTCTTTACGGATCGCGCCAACAACATCAGTGCCCAGGTGAATCGTGCCCGGGAAAATCGGGAGATTGCGCTGGCGGCTGAACTCAAGCGTGGCATGCAGCGGGAAATGCGCGAAGTTCAACAGTATCTACTGGTCACCCGGATTGCGATCGCCCGGGCAACCGATCAGCTGGCGATATCCAGCATTGAAGGTGGTGAGTGATGATTTCGTCTACGCGTATCAGCTCACTGGTGCTGCTTTGCCTGCTGACTGGCTGCAGTTGGATGCCTTTTGTCGGTGGTGATGACAACGAACCCCGCGGTCCCAAGATCGCTGATGTGGTTGCCGATCTGCCTGAGCTGGAATTGCCGAAAGCGGTCGCCGCCCGGCCAACCCAGGAAGAGGTACTGGCTGCCTATGAGCGTGTTTATGGCCTGATTCCGGATTCACTGGAAAACCATGCGGTCGGCAAACGTCTTGCTGATCTGAAGATGAACGTTGGTGAAGAACTCGATATCGCCGGTGACGAAGCACCTTATGCCGCGGCGGTGGATCTCTATGAATCGCTGCTGGCAAATACTGAAGGTGAAGGTAGAGATGAAATTCTCTATCAGCTCAGCCGCGCCCATGATCTTGTTGGGGAAACAGACACCAGCATCGATTATCTGAATCGGCTGATTGCCGGCTATCCGGACAGTCAATACATCGTTGAAGCCAGATTCCGTCGCGCCGAGATTGAATTTTCCCGGGAGCGCTTCCGGGAAGCTGCACGGGACTATCGTTTTGTTGTGCAACTTGGGGATGCTTCTCCGTACTGGCAGAACTCGCTGTACATGATGGGTTGGGCGGAATTCAAACTGGGTGATATCGATCTCAGCCTGGCGAGCTTCTTTGCGGTGATCGATAACCTGCTGATCGATGCCAGCCGGCAGTCCCTGGAAACTGCTCAACTGACCCAGCAGGAAATTCTTGAAGATAGTCTGCGTGTGATTGTGCTGGGCCTGGGCTACCTGGACGGGGCACAGACGCTGGCTGAAGAAATGCGCCGGCTCGATCGACCGGGCTGGCAGTATCTGGTCTATCAGCAGCTGGCGGACAGCTATCTGAACGACGAGCGTTATCTGGATAGTGTGGCCACCTGGCAGACCTTCATTGAGCAGAATGGTCTGGATCCGCGTGCCCCCGCGGCGCACATTGGCATGATCGACACGCTGGTCAGTGCCGACTTCCCGAGTGAAATCCGACCCAAAAAAGAAGAGTTTGTCACCCGCTACGGCATCAACAGCAGTTTCTGGGGTGTGCACGATGATGAAGTACGCGCCGGCTATCTGCCGACCCTGAAAGAATACCTCAGCGAACTGGCCAAGCTGGCGCATGCCGAAGCCCAGGAAAGCGACAAACGCGGAGACTATCTGCTGGCTGCGGACTGGTACGAACAGATTGTCGCGACCTTCCCGAACGATCCGTCCATCGCCGAACACTACTTCCTGCTGGGTGAGGTATATACCGAAGCTCAGGAGCATGGCCGTGCGGTGGCCGCTTTCCAGACGGTCGTGCACGAACATCCCAACTTTGCCCAGGCGCCCGAAGCTGGTTATGCCGCAATTCTTGCTCTGGAAGAACTGGTGATCAGTGCGCCTGATGGAGAGCTCGAACTCTGGCAGCGTCTGAAGATTGATGCCCAGATAGAATTTGCGATGTTTTTCTCTGCGGATGAACGAGCGCCGGCCGTGCAGGCTGCAGCAGCCGACAGTCTGTTTGCGCTTGGTGAATATGAAGTCGCGGTGGAACTGGCGGAAAATCTCCGCAGCACCTGGACCCAGCTGCCGGATGACATCGACAAGTCGGCGCTGTTGATTCTCGGCCATGGCTACTTCGAGCTGAATGACTTCGTCGCAGCAGAACGTGCTTATCAGTTGCTGCTGACCATTGAGCTTGAAGAGGCGGAATACGACAAGGTTGCCGAGCGTCTGCTGGCAGCAGTGTATAAACAGGGTGAAGCCAGCGAAGCAGCGGGTGACACCAATATGGCGGTTGCCCATTACCTGCGTTTACGGGATCTCGATCCGCAGGCGGAACTGGCGATTCAGGGTCAGTTCGATGCTGTTGCGGTCATTGAAGGTACCGGACAGCTTGATGAAGCAGCCGCTCTGCTGACAGATTTCCGCAGTAGCTACCCGGATCATGAGCTGGGTAGAGACCTGGATAAACGTCTTGCAGATATGTACGAGCAGACTCAGGACTTCAGCCTGGCAGCCGCTGAGTATCTGAGGATGTCGCAGTCTGCTGATGAACAGGATGTCCGCCGCCAGTCGTTGTACCGCGCAGCGGAGCTGTATCTGCAGCTGGACGAGGTGAACAATGCGATCACCTACTTCCGCGATTACGCCAATACCTACAAAAAGCCCATGGATCTGCGCATGGAAGCCATGGATAACCTCGATCAGCTCTACACCCGGCTTGATGACGGAGACAAACGTCGTTTCTGGCTGGCGCAGAAGATCGACCTGCAGCGGGATATGGGCTCACAGGCCAGCGAACGGGCGACCTATCTGGCCGCTCAGGCACAGTACATTCTCGCTGAAGATGAACGCTTCAAGTTTGATTCAGTCCAGCTGACCCACCCGCTCAACAAGAGTCTGAAGAACAAACAGAAGTCTCTACAGCGCTCGCTGAAAGCTTTTGAGGCTGTTGCCAGCTATCAGGTGGCTGAATATGCCACCGCGGCGACCTATCAGATTGCTGATCTCTATGCCGCTTTATCCACAGCGATCATGGTCTCTGATCGACCGGCTGATCTGAACGAACTGGAACTCGAGCAGTATGAAATTCTGCTGGAAGAACAGGCTTTTCCGTTTGAAGAGCAGGCGATCAGCCTGCACGAAATCAACATGCGTCGCAGCTGGGACGGCGTCTACGACGATTGGGTGAAGAAGAGTTTTACGGCGCTCAGCCAGTTGATGCCGGCGCGCTTCGATAAATCCGAGCTGGAGGTGGCCTATGTCGACACGATTCACTAGAAACTGGTCGTTGCTGCTGCTCACTGCAAGCCTGGCTGCGTGCGGCGGCGGCTCCGGGCTGGATAAGCCTGAAGATGCAACAGGCACCGCGGGTTTGCCGCCTGTGCAAGCCCACAACAAAGAGGTTTTGCTGCCGGAAGTTCCGCCCCCGGATGTGAAGCGCGGCAATCTCAGCGCGTTTGAGCAGGCGGTAGTAGCGATGCAGGCTCAGCGTTTCCAGGACGCGGAGATTCTGTTGCTGGAAATTACCGCCGATCAGCCGGAACTCGCCGGACCCTGGATCAACCTCGGGCAGGTTTATGTGGAGCTCGGCCAGCAGGAGGAAGCCCGGATGGCTTTCCAGCAGGCTATTCGTGCCAATCCGAGAAACTGTTACGCCTATAACGAACTCGGGGTGTTGTCCCGTCGTTATGGCGACTTTGTCAGCGCTGAAGAACATTACCGGACCTGCATAGAGCTGGTGCCGGAATTCAAGTATGCCTACCTGAACCTGGGCATTCTCTATGAACTGTATCTGGGCAAGCTCCCGGAAGCGCTCGAGTACTACCGCACATATCAGTCTCTGCTTGATGAACCGGATCGTCGGGTTCAGGGCTGGGTCATGGATCTGGAACGGAGGCTCGGGGTATGACTCGGGCTCGACACATCGCCAGAGTCCTGACCGCGAGCTTGCTGCTGTTGCCAGTTCTGGCATCAGCTCAGGAGGTGATGCCCAAGGGTGTCATTCAACTTGATGAAACCGTGATCTCTGGCAACCAAGAGCTGCCGAAAGTTCTGTATATCTTGCCCTGGCGTGAGCCGGGTGGGTTGCCGGATATCGAGCTTAAAGCCCAATTCACAGAGATGGACGTGTTTCGGCGCCTGTACCCGCCGGCTTACCGGCGCGAACTTTCATATTTTAGAACGTTGGATGGAACGGACTCGAAAGAGTTAAAGGAGTAAACGATGGACATGTATACGACCGTGGTAGGTTTCTTCCAGGAAGGTGGTCCCTTTATGTATCCCATAGCCATAGTGCTTGGGATCGGCTTGGCGATCGCGCTGGAACGTTATTTTTACCTGATGAATCAGACCCGGGTGAACCGGCGTGATTTTAATCAGATCCTGCCGCTGCTGAAGCAGAAGCGACAGCGTGAGCTGGCAGACCTGACCAAAAAGTCGACCTCGGCGATGGCCCGCATCATTGCTGATGGTATGAATCGCCGGGGTTCTTCCCGCCGTCGTTCTGATATCGAATATGCGATGGAAGAAGGACTGCTGGAAATTCTGCCGAATATTGAGCGTCGTACACCGTATCTGGCGACTTTTGCCAACATCGCTACGCTGCTTGGCCTGCTCGGTACGATTATCGGCTTGATTGCTGCGTTCACAGCGGTGGCTAATGCGGATCCGGCTGAGAAAGCAACGCTGTTGTCACAGAGTATTTCGATTGCGATGAACACCACTGCATTCGGTCTGATGGTGGCGATACCGCTGCTGCTGGTGCATTCGATACTGCAGAGCAAGACCAGCGCGATTGTCGAAAGTCTGGAAATTGCGGTCGTGAAATTTCTGAACCTGATGGATGGTGAAGAACGCGCTGCGGCACCCGCACAGGCGGCCAAAGCATCGCCTGTAAAAGCCTGATTCGCATCACATATTCGCAGCAAGTAATTAAAGAATAGGCCAGGAGCACCCCAGCATGGATCGCGTCAGGCGCAGGAAACACAACCATCAGGAAGCAGCGGATCTCGACGTCACGCCGTTCATGAATCTCATGATCGTGCTGGTGCCGGTACTGCTGCTGTCGATGGTGTTTACTCATACCACGGTCATTGACCTCAACTTTCCGACCGGTGAAGGCTCAGACGCAGCGTTTGACCCGGAAGCCGTACATCTGGAAGTTGTCGTTCGCGACGATACCCTGCAGGTTGCTGATGGCAGAGGCGGTGTAATCAAGAAACTGCCGATGATAGACGGCCAGCATGACTTTGCTGCGCTGTCACTGGTGATGCAGGAGCTCAAGCGCCGCATGCCTGAGAAACAGGACATCACAGTGCTGCTGGAGCAGGACACTGACTACCAGACCCTGGTCACCATCATGGACACAGTCCGGTCTTATCCGACGGTGCAGAATCTTGCCGTGGTGCAGGCTGAACTGTTTCCGGTGATTTCCCTTGGTGATTCACCCACCAGCGCGGCTGTCGCGCAGGGTGCGTCTGCGTCAGGAGCGAAGGGAGGGCAATCATGAGCAAGATTCGCCACGACCAGCGCCGCGGCGCTCAGAAGAAACACGGCAAAACCGCGTCTCTGAATCTGGTCTCGCTGATGGATATCTTCACCATTCTGGTTTTCTTTCTGATGGTGAATTCTTCGGAAGTCGAAGTCCTGCAGACCAGCTCGAAAATCAAACTGCCGGATTCGACCTCCGAGAAACAGCCGAACAACCGCATCGTAATTTCTGTGAGTCAGGATGACCTGGTGGTTCAGGGTCGGCCTGTTGCTACAGTCAGTGAAGCCAGCGATCCGGCGGTGAGTGTGATTCCTGGATTGGCTGAAGAACTCAACTATCAGGCCAGCCGCAAAGGGGTAATCCCTGAAGGTGGTCTTGAAGTCACCATCATGGGTGATCATGAACTGCCTTACTGGCTGTTGAAGAAAGTCATGTTGACCTGTCAGCAGACTGACTTCGCCAAGATCTCTCTTGCCGTCAACCGTCTCAGCGCTGCAGACGATGAGCTGCTGGAAGCAGAAGGCCTGCCGGATACTGCCAGTGTTAGCCCGCCGGTGGCCGCTGGAGGCGCGTCATGAGTGTGATCGCCGTAGGACCTCAATTTTCCCTGCCGTGGGACATCGATCGCGACGACATCAGGAAGTTCAACCGACTGCTGATGGTCTGCGTGCTGACCATCGCCATTGGCGGCGGTGTGATTCCGCTGTTACCGGTACCGGAAGTGGATCGGGAAGAACTGGAAGAGCTGCCGCCCCAGCTGGCGCGCATCGTGCTGGAAAAACCTGTTCCCGTGGTTCCATCACCGCCGCCAATTCCAGAGGTCAAAGAAGAAAAACCCATTCCGGAAGAAATTCCTGAAGTGAAGCCGGAACCCAAGCCGGAAGTCACTCCGGAACCTGAGCCGACTGTCGCGGATGCGCAGGAAAAGGCATCGCTGTCCGGTCTGCTGGCTTTCAAAGATACCTTCGCGGACATGCGCGAGGCGGTTGATGTAGCTGCGTTGCAGGATACCGCTGCGATTCAGCAGGGTTCAGGTGAAGCGGCTACCATCGACCGATCTATCATGACTGCCAAACATGGCACTCGGAGCTCGGGTGTGAATGTGACCGCACTGTCTCGCGATACTGGCGGCATTGCGCTGGCAGGCCGGGAGACGACCAAGGTGGAAGCGCCCATTGCATCGACCGGTGAGGGTGGCGTTAAGAAACCGCGCGAGCTGGATCCGCGGGAGCGCAGTATTGAAGAAGTCCGTCGAATCTTTGATTCTAACAAGGGCGCAATCTTCGCGATCTACAACCGCGCTCTGCGCCAGGATCCTACCCTGCAGGGTAAGGTGGTTCTGGAACTGGTGATCGATCCTTCGGGTCGGGTGGCGGACGTGAAGGTTGTTGCGTCGGAGATTGACGACGAATCTGTTGTAGCCAAGATCGTGAATCGCATCCGCCTGTTCGATTTCGGCAAGCGGGATGTGGGCACGACCACAATCAGCTATCCGGTGCACTTTCTGCCGACCTGATCGACATCCGCACCTGTAAAAAAAGCCCGCATGAGCGGGCTTTTTTATGCACGGCAGGGCAGTGGTTGGGTCAGGGCGTCTGCAGGTTCAGCAGATCATTGGCTGACACCCGGGAAATTCTGTCGATGGGGCACTGCAATCCGTCGGCTTTAATTTCGTCAAAGCCGGCCCAGATCGTGTTGTTGGACATGGTCACGGTAATATTCTGAGCCCAGCCAAGGCCGTGACACTGTTGTTTGAGTGTGAGCAGATAGGTGTCGGTAGCGTTAACGTTAATGACTACGCGCTGATTGTCGATGGTGGTCCAAGCGCTGATCTGCTGAGCGTCAGGAATACTGCGCACAGATTCTCCGTGACTCTCCGGCGGCAGCGCAAAGCTCGTCTGACTGGAACACAACAGCAGCAGGCTGGCGCCCAGGTAGCGGTTAAGCGGTGTTTTCATGGCTGTTTCCTGACTGTTCCTGTCTGGTTAGACAATTTACTCTGACTGAATGAATATTTCCTGAATGCTGGTGAACGGCGTGTGAAAGGTGGCGCAGGTGGGGTGAGTTATCATTTTCCCGCGACAATCCTGGGTGTGGTGCACCGCCGGGGCGAATGACTGCCGGGGCGAATGACTGCCGGGGCGACTTAGCCGCTGGAGCGACTTGAAAAGACGATTAGGGAGGTTTGCTATGAGGGGACAGGCATTTCGCCAACTACGGTCAGGATGGTGCTCCTGGCTGGGTCTGGTGCTGATGTTCAGCGTTGCTGTTTCAGCCTCCGCCGCTGAAGTAGACGTTGACGAACTGGTGAATGCGCAGGCTGATGCGGCGACCGAGCTGGCCCAGGAGATCTGGAACTTTGCTGAACTCGGTTACCTGGAAAAACGCAGCAGCGTGCGGCTGCAGGATTTCCTCCGCGCGGGTGGATTCATCATCACAGCGCCTGCTGCGGAGATACCCACTGCATTCACCGCCAGCTATGGCAGTGGCGAGCCGGTAATCACGCTGCTGGCGGAATTTGATGCTCTACCGGGTTTGTCTCAGGCTGCTGAACCGGTGCGACGAGCATTGCTGGAAGGTGCTGGCGGTCATGCCTGTGGGCATCATCTGTTTGGCGCTGCGTCGGTGACTGCTGCAGTGGCGATAGCGCAATGGCTGGAGGAAACCGGTGCCAGCGGCACGGTCAGGGTCTATGGAACACCGGCTGAAGAAGGTGGTTCAGGCAAAGTCTATCTGGCACGGGCGGGCCTGTTTGACGATGTCGATGTTGCCCTGCACTGGCACCCCAGCGATCGCAATAACGCCTCTCCGTCGAGCACCAATGCCAACAAGTCCGGACGCTTCACCTTTCATGGGATTGCGGCTCATGCAGCTTCGGCACCACATCGAGGCCGCTCGGCGCTCGATGGTGTGGAAGCGATGAACTACATGGTCAACATGATGCGCGAGCACGTTCCGTCTGATGCGCGCATTCACTATGTGATTACTGATGGTGGAGATGCACCAAACATCGTTCCGGAGCGGGCACAGGTTTACTACTACGTGCGCCACCCGCGTGCGGCCACAGTGGTTGAACTGTTTGAGAGGGTCGTTACTGCCGGGCAGGCTGCCGCGCTGGGGACGGATACCACAATGGATCACGAAGTCATGCACGGGAACTATCCGCTGATGCCGAATGACACGCTGGCCAGACTGGTGGATGGCAATCTCAGGGAGCTGGGAGGATTTCGCTACAACGCCGTTGAGCGGCAGTTTGCGAAGCAGATCCGTCAGACCCTCCCGGGCTCTGAAGCGATCCCCATTGATTCAACCCTGGAGATTCAACCCTTTATGTTCAGGCAGAGCATGGGTTCCACGGATGTGGGTGACGTCAGCTGGCTGGTGCCGACTGTTGGATTCACTACGGCCACCTGGGTACCGGGTACGCCTGCTCACAGCTGGCAGGCGGTTGCCGCTGGCGGTACCAGTGGTGCGCACAAAGGCATGTTGCTGGCTGCCCGACTTCTGGCCAGAACTGGAATTGAGCTTTTCGAAGACCCGCAGATCATCGACAACGCAAAGACTGAGCTGGTGCAACGGCGTGGCGAAGACTTCCACTACGAAGCTTTGCTTGGGGATCGTCAGCCGCCGTTGGATTACCGGCTGTGAAGCTCGGCTTGCTGCACCCGGGTGCGATGGGGGTATCAGTCGGCGAAGCGATGCGCAGCGCGGGTCATGAAGTACTGTGGATCTCAGATGGTCGCAGCGCTGCGACCTGCCAGCGCGCGCAGGGCGGTGGCTTCAGTGACTGTGGCAGCCTGGCAGCTCTGGTTGAATCTGTTGAAGGGATTGTTTCGGTCTGTCCACCTGACCAGGCGTTGACGCTGGCGCGCGCGGTGATCTCAGCCGGGTACACGGGTGTGTATCTGGATGCTAACGCGGTGTCGCCAGACACTGCCCGCGAGATTTACGCGGTGGTTGGTGAAGACTTTGTTGACGGCGGCATTGTTGGACCGCCGGCAACACAGCCTGGCAGTACCCGACTGTATCTGAGCGGTGAGCGAGCTGCCCAGGTCGCCACCTGGTTTGACGGCGGCTATCTGGACGCCCAGCTCGTGGCAGGTCCACCGGGCAGCGCCTCGGCACTGAAAATGTGCTACGCGGCCTATACCAAGGGAACCAGCGCGCTGCTGCTGGCCATCCGCGCGCTGGCGGCAGCCGAAGGGGTAGAAGCCGGACTGCTCCAGGAATGGTCCATCTCCCAGCCTGCACTGACCGCACGATCGCAAGGGGCTGCTCGGGGCAGTGCACCCAAAGCCTGGCGGTTTGCGGGTGAGATGGAAGAGATTGCGGCGACTTTTGCGGCTCAGGATCTACCCGATGGTTTTCATCTGGCCGCCCGTGATGTCTATCGTCGGCTCGAAGCCTTTAAGGATCAGGAAGAAGTTTCTTTAGAGTCTGTGCTCGAGGCATTGCGCTCGCACTGAGCGATTAATAATCGGATTCGGACTCTTCCGGCGCTTCGTCGGCCTGCTTGCTGCAGCGCCAGCCAGACCCTTCCAGCTTTTCGATCAGGCCGGCAGTCTGCTGCTCGCAGTAGCCGGCTTCGTTCATCGCCTGCCAGAGCAGTTCGATGGTACCCGCTGCCGGTTTCGCATAAATGACTTCGCAGGGAACGGGCTGACCGGGCTCGGTGTAGATGATTTCCACAGTTCGGCTCAGTTCACCCTGGGTACAGGATATCGGGTTTGCAGCCGCGCTGCCTGCCCAGGCGCTGAGCAGCAGCGCAGCTGTCAGCAGCGACCGGTGGCGTGAGGTTTTCAGGTCAAAATTCTTGAGGGCCATGGCAGTGCTCCAGTATTCATTGCAGAGATCAGGGCGGGTCCGCTCACGGCCGGTACCAGAATCTAGCCGGCTCTGGTCGCAGGGCTTTGGCTGCCAGTTTGATCCAGCGGCAGAGATTGGCCCGGGTATCGCGCGGGTCGATGATTTCTTCAATTTCGAAATACTCGGCTGAACGGAAAGGCGAACGTAGTTTGTTCAATCGAGCTTTGATCTTTTCCAGATGGGCATCGGGGTCTGCCGTTTCGGCAAGCTCCGCTTTGTAGGCGACTTCGATACCGCCCTCGATCGGCAGCGAACCCCAGTCGCCGGAAGGCCAGGCCAGTCGGAAGTGATGTGTTCCGGGTTTGCTGTTGGCACCGCCGGCAACGCCGAAGGCTTTGCGCACCACCACACAGCAGAACGGTACATCTGCCTGACCCAGAGCTGCCAGCACCTGAGAGCCAAATCGAATCGTGGCGTTTTCCTCTGACTGTTTACCGATCAGAAAACCGGGGCAATCTTCGAGATGGATCAGCGGCAGATGGAAGGTAGCCGCCAGATCAATCAGACGGATCAACTTGCGGCAGGCATCCGCAGTCCAGGCGCCGCCGTACACCATCGGGTTCTCCGCAAACAGCGCGACCGGTACGCCATTCAGACGACCCAGACCGGTCATGATGGATTTACCCCAGTGTTTGCCGATTTCGAAGAACGAATCCCGATCGAGCACTGCGTCAATCACAGTACGCATTTTGTAGACTTTGCGGGGGTCTTTCGGAATCAGATCCAGCAACGCTTCTTCACGACGTTGTGGGTCATCGTCACACTCGGTGACCGGTGGCAGCTCATCGCTGGAGGAAGGTAGATAGGAAAGGAATCGTCTGGCGCGATCAAAAGCTTCAGCTTCGCTCGCCACCTCGTCGTCGATGGCGCCATTGCGGGTATGGATTTTTGCCGCACCCAGCTCTTCTTTGCTCACCTCACCCAGATTGGCCCAGTCGACCAGGGCCGGGCCCGCAATCATCATCTGCGCGCTGCCTTTGACGATCACCGAATAGTGGCTGGTGGCGACTCGGGCGGCGCCGATCCCGGCCACCGAACCGAGGGCTAAAGACACTGACGGAGCAACCGCTAAGTGTCGAACCACCGTCTCCCAGCCACGCAGCTCTGGAATATAGGTGCGGCCGGCGGTTTCGATAGTCTTTACCGAGCCGCCGCCACCCATACCGTCGACCAGCCGGACATGGGGCAGCCGCAGTTCCAGAGCCAGACCTTCGGCCTGAGTTCGTTTGCCGGGGATAGACGCATCCGCGGAGCCTCCGCGAACGGTGAAATCATCGCCGGAAAGAATGATGGGTCGGCCATCGATTTCAGCGGTGCCGAAGAGGAAGTTGGAGGGGGTAAACCTGGTCAGTTCGCCATTTTCATCGTACTCGCCAACGCCGGCGAGGGCGCCGATTTCGTGGAAGCTTTCGGGATCACCGATGGCGTTGATGCGTTCTCGGATCGTGAGTTTGTTGAATTCGTGCTGGCGGGCAACCTTTTCGGAGCCGCCCATCTCGTGGGCAAGCTGCTCGCGTGCGTGCAGCTCGTCAATTTCGTCTTTCCAGCTCATGTTTAACTCACCGTCAACTCACCACCAGCTCATGAGTCGTGATTGAACAGCAGGTTTGATCCAGTCAGGCGGCTGGTACACGCTGGACTGGGAGTTACCGGATGCATCCGGTAACTCTGAGCGTCAACTCAGGCTCGAGTGCCGGTGAAATCACCGCTGCCGAAAGCGCCGAGCTTGACGGTGCCGGAGATATTGTCGCCGTCGACGGTTGCGGCAAATTCCAGGGTAATAGCCATAGGTGAAGTGACATTGGCTTTGAAGGCGAGATCGCTGCCATCAATGGTGCCGTCGACAATGTCCAGTGAGCCCTGTGGTCCGCTGAGTGTGCCGGTCAAAGTGCCGCCGTCGGTGGCGAGGTCCATGGTGCCGTTCTGGGCGCCCATAGGGGTATTCATTGTGGTGGTCCAGGTGCCGTCTGCGCTCATTGTGCTCTCCCTAATTGTCACAGCAGTGATGGTCAGAATGTGCGGTTTTCGGCCGGTGTGGCCGAGGTAACCGTCAGGCAGTATGCCTGAGCCTATCTAACGCGTCACCCGCTGAAGCGGGCTTTTCAAGCCGGCTGGAGGAGCGCTGGACTTGCTGTGTCAGCCCTGAGTTAATGCCGACCTGTGGCAAACGATATTGGCATTCTCAACGAAGGACCCGTCCACCAGGCGCTGAAGAATCTCTACAGCGATGCGGGCGCGACCCAGGAAGTTGCGATAGGAAACTATGTTGCAGACGTGGTCAGCAAAGATCGCGTGCTCTATGAAATCCAGACCAGCGGGTTCAGTGGTCTGCGTCGAAAACTGGAAACGCTGCTTGAAGAACACCATGTGGTGCTTGTCCATTCGATTGCGGCAACCCGCTACATCATCAAAGTCTCCGAAGACCCTGACCTGCCTGCCAAACGCCGGCGATCACCGAAAAAAGGTGGGGTGGCCAATCTGCTGGATTCACTGGTCAGCATTCCCGACCTGTTGAATCATCCCCGCTTTGAACTGGAAATTGTGCTGACCAGTGAAGAAGAGTTCAGAGTGCCCAGTAACAACCGTGGCTGGCGTCGTAAAGGCTGGCGGGTAGCTCGCCGGGAACTGGTGGAAGTGATTGAGGCGCACCGCTTTGCCGAGGTGGCGGATCTGTGGTCGCTAGCTCCTGGAGAACTTCCGGAAGTATTTACCACCAGCGATCTTGCCCAGGTCATGGCGCAACCTCGGGGCATGGCACAGAAGCTGGCCTACTGCCTGCGTGAAGCCGGTGCCATTGAGATGATTGGCAAGCGTGGCAACGCTCTCGAGTATCGGCGCTGCTGAGCTAAGCTCAGCGCTTGAAGACGGCGTCCAGAACTTCGCTCAGAGTGCTTACCGTCGTAATCGTGAGTTCGTCACGCACTGCCTGGGGCAGTTTGATCAGATCCGCTTCGTTTTCTTTTGGCACAATGATTTTGCGCATACCCGCCCGATGAGCTGCCAGCAGCTTTTCTTTGATACCCCCAACCGGCAGCACCAGTCCGGAAAGCGTCAGCTCCCCGGTCATGGCCAGGTCGTCGGGAACCGGCTGGCTGGTATAGGCGCTGAACAGTGCGGTGGCCATCGTCACACCGGCAGACGGACCATCTTTAGGTACCGCACCTGCAGGTACATGTATATGAACACCGGTTTGCTCGATGGTGTCTCTGTCTAAACCGAGTAATTCGGCCGCGGACCACAGATAGCTTCTGGCGGCGCGCGCAGACTCCTGCATGACCTGCCCCAGATGGCCAGTCAGGGTGACCTTGTCATCCTTCTGGGTGAGGCTGGCTTCGACATACAGTACATCGCCGCCAACCTCAGTCCAGGCCAGACCTGCGGCCACTCCTGGCGCGAGACTGGTGCGGCCTTTGTCTGACTGGAATTTCTCCGGTCCCAGCAGTGTAGTGAGCAGCTCCGAGTCGATCTCGGCTTCCAGCGGCTGTTTGTCGACAACCTGTCGAGCGCGTTTGCGAGCCAGTCGACCGATCACCCGCTCCAGTTCCCGCACGCCGGCTTCCCGGGTGTAGCGCCGCACCAGCCGATGCAGCGCCTCTTCGCTGATTTCCAGCTGATCTTCGGAAAGGCCGGTTTCGGTCTGCTGGCGGGGTATCAGATAGGCTCTGGCGATAGCCTGTTTTTCCTGATCGCTGTAGCCGGACAGTTCGAGCACCTCCATCCGATCCAGCAGCGGGCGCGGGATACCTTCCAGAGTGTTGGCGGTGGTGATGAACAGGACTCTGGATAAGTCGTAAGGCAGGTTCAGATAATTGTCGCGGAACTCCTGATTCTGCGCGGGATCGAGGATTTCCATCAGCGCAGCAGCTGGGTCCCCGCGAAAATCCTGGCCCAGCTTGTCGATTTCATCGAGCATCAGGATAGGGTTGATGACCCCGGCCCGGCGTACGCCCTGAATGATCCGGCCGGGCATAGCGCCGATATAGGTACGACGATGGCCCCGCAGTTCAGCCTCGTCATGCAGGCCGCCAAGCGACATACGTTCGAACTTGCGACCAATGGCTCTGGCGATGGACTTACCCAGTGAAGTTTTACCTACACCTGGAGGCCCGACCAGACACAGGATCGGTGCTTTAGCATCGGGGTTAAGCTTCATGACCGCGAGATAATCGAGGATGCGTTCTTTGACATCCTCGAGCCCGTAGTGATCTTCGTCCAGAACCTGCTGCGCGTGGGCAAGATCCAGTTGATCATCAGTCTGCTGCTGCCAGGGCAGCTCGGCCACCAGTTCCAGATAGGCGCGGGCAACCTGGTAGTCGGATGCGTTGGCTGACATGCGAGCCAACCGCGACAGCTCCCGGTCAACTTCTTTGCGGACGGCTTCCGGCAGTTCAGCTTTATCCAGCTGCTCTTTCAGCTCGACAATGTCTTCGTCTTCACCCGCTTCGCCCAGGGCATTTTCGATCGCACGTTTCTGCTGACGTAGAACATGCTCACGCTGCTGCTGGTCCAGATCGTCGCGAGCCTGTTCGGCAATCTGCCGGCGCAGCTCGATAACCTGAAGCTCGTGGGTAAGTATGTTATGCAGTGCCTGCATCAGAGCCAGGCTGTCTGATGCCGCCAGAACCATCTGCTGCTGTTCAATGGTAAGGTTGGCCAGCGAGGCCACCCGATACATCTGAGTAATAGGGTCGGCAATTGATCCAACAAACTGCTGATAGATCTGATCGCCGTTCTCCGTATCCAGGACGTTGGCTATCTGCTGTGCCAGCCGTTGATTTTCCCTCAGTAGAGCATCCACTGTGGGTGCCTTGTCACCCGCATCGTCGATCACCACGTCGGCGAGTTCGTTGAAGCGAACGCCGAGGTATTCAGCCTCACGGCAGTCATCGGTGAGCTGTATTCGTCGTAGACCCTGGACAATCACCTGGGCCCCCTGGTCGTGTTTTTCGACTCGACTGATTTTCGCCAGGGTGCCAATCGGATGCAGATCTTCGACGCCGGGATCGTTCACCCCCGAATCCAGTTGTGCCACGGCAATTAACTGCTGACCCTGCTGCGCGGCAGCAGCCAGAGCGGCCAGCGAGCGGGATCTGCCCACCGACAGGTGATGCACAATCTGCGGATAAATCACCGTGTCTTTGAGCGGCAGAACGGGATATCCGGGCGTTGGCGCGGATTCGCTCACTCAGGCCACCAACTGCTGGGCACGGGCTGCTTCTTCGCGCAGCAGTTCCGGGGCGCCGAGCAACTGACGATTGAATCCGATGCGTTTGAACCAGTAGTGCAGACCCACCAGGTCTGTAAAACCCATGCCGCCATGCACTTCTGTGGAAGTTTTAGCGATAAATTTGCCGACTTCCGACAGATGCGCCTTGGTGTGGCACGCGGTCATAGTGGCCTGATCGGGCAGGGTGTCCAGGGCATGTGCTGCAAACCAGACCATGGCACGACAGGGCTCTAAACCCGCGGCCATCTCGGCGCACATGTGTTTCACCGCCTGGAAAGACCCGATGGGTCGATTGAACTGTTCCCGCTGTTTGGCGTATTCGACCGCCTGATCGAGCATTTCCTGAGCTGCACCCAGGGTGTCTGCCGCGAGCATGATCCGGCCTGCGTCTAAAACTGCCTGGAGTACTGCCGGATCGTCGGAAAGCCGCTGGGCCGGGGTCGCTGAGAAAGTCAGCTCGCCGGTACTGCGGGTTTTGTCGATGGTGGTCAGACTCTGAGCGCTTAGATTAGCCGCATCTTTGTCGACCAGAAACAAAGCCTGCTGATTGTCTGCGACCAGGTAAACGTCGGCATCGAAATCCAGCACGTACAGGGCTGTGCCACTCAAACTATCACCATTGCTGGTGATACCACTGCCTGCACGAGTGCCGTAGCCGTCGGCGAGCGCGCAGCCGGCACGGACTGCCCCGCTGGCGAGATCGGCAAACAGGCTGTCGTGATCACCACCCGCTGACCTCAATGCCACCGGCAGCATCACCGCACTGCTGACAAACGGAGCCGGCGCGGTATGCGCGCCGAGTGCTTCAGCCACAATCGCGGCATCCAGCGTGCTCAAACCAAGCCCACCTGCGCTCTCCGGTACCAGCAGAGCGGGTACGCCGAGTTCACTCAAGCCAGGCCAGACGTCGCCACCGTCTTCCGCCAAAGCGCGGACTTTTTCCAGCGAGCTGGCATTGTCGAGAAAGCCATTGACGCTGCGCTGCAGCAGGTTCTGTTCTTCTGAAAGACCAAATTCCACGGGTGCGCTCCTTAAGATGCCTTTTCGACTTTGGGCTCGCGCGGCATGTCCAGACCGCGCTCGCTGATGATGTTCTTCTGAATCTGCGAGGTTCCGCCGCCGATGATCAGTCCTAGGTAATACATGTACTGGCTCTGCCAGCTGCCGCGATCGCGCAGATGCGGGTTGTCTGCGTAGGCCAGTCCCATCTCGCCCATTACATCGATGGCCAGACCTTCAAGGTCGTGGCGCAGCTCAGTGCCCTGCAGCTTGACGATCATCCGCGCCAGCCGTGCGTCGGTATTGTTGAGACGGGAAGACAGGACTCTGAGGTCGTTGCACTGCAGCGCCATCACCCGCCCCTGTATCTGCATCAGCCGATCGCGATAGATTGGATTGTCGATTAATCGTTCGCCGGCGATAGTTTCAGTCTTCATCAACTCCATCAGTGAGTTCAGGCGACTCAGAGTGACATTGGGGTTACCCAGACTGTCGCGCTCGTGCCCGAGGATGGCGTTGGCGACCATCCAACCCTGACCGCGTTCACCCACTATCTGGTGTTTGGGTACCCGAACATCAGTGAAAAAAGTTTCGTTGAAGTTGGCGACACCGGTCATATCGACCAGTGGTCGGATTTCGATTCCCGGCGTCGACATTTCGAACAGGAGGAACGAAATGCCTTTGTGTTTCGGCGCATCAGGTTCGGTACGCACCAGGCAGAAAATCCAGTCAGCGTGCTGGGCGGTGCTGGTCCAGATTTTCTGGCCGTTGACCACCCACTCATCGCCTTCCAGAACGGCCGCGGTGCGCAGGCTGGCGAGATCGCTGCCAGCTCCGGGTTCTGAGTAGCCCTGGCACCAGACCATCTCGCCCCGCAATGTCGGACCGATGAACTGCTGCTTCTGCTCTTCGGTGCCCACTTCCAGCAGCGTTGGTACCAGCATGGAAATGCCCTGGCCGCCCAGTCCGGAATTCACCTGGGCGCTGGCAAACTCTTCAGCAATGATTCTGGACTTGAGAATGTCGGGTTGGGCGCCATAGCCACCATAGGCTTTGGGGATGGTTCTGGCTGCGTAGCCGTTTTCGATCAACAGCTTCTGCCAGTTCAGAACCTCGGGCGATTTCATGCCCTGACCGCGCGGGGCCTGGTCCCGATGACTGTTTATAAACTCCCGGGTTTCCTCGCGGAAAACCTCGTATTCCGGACCGTATGACAAATCCATTGCTGTCCCCCTGTAATTCGATTTTCAGGTAGGGAGTTTACGCCAGACGAGCGAGATGTTCCCGTCGAACCAGATATTTCAGAGCATTGCCGCGCACGAAGCGCTCGATTTCCGCAATCATGAAATCTGCCAGACGCTGGGTTTCATCGCCCAGCGATCCGGCGATGTGCGGGGTCAGGAAAACGTTCGGTAGGGAATAGAGCGGGGAATCCGGAGGCAGAACTTCCGGGTCGGTGGTGTCCAGAATGGCCGATAGTCGACCGCGGATCAGTTCCTCGTCGAGTGCGGCCTGATCGACCAGCGCACCGCGGGCGGTATTGATCAGGGTAGTGCCGTCGCGCATCAATGACAGTTCCCGGGCGCCAATCATCCGCTGGGTATCTTTCAACAGCGGCGCGTGCAGGCTGACTACATCGGCTTCGCTCAGCAACTCAGCCAGACCCAGCTTGCGGGCACCAAGATCCCTGCTGGCCAGTGGGGTAATGAAGGGGTCATAGAGCAGTATGTTGAGATCGAAGCGGCGCAGGTGTTCGATCACCAGTTGACCAACGTGGGAAGCGCCGACGATGCCAACGGTTTTCCGATAGTTGCCGACGTTGGGTGCTTCTTTGGTCCACGGTGCACGATTTTCTCGGTATTTCCGGTAAAAATGATTGAGGGTGAATACACCTTTGTTCGCAAACAGAATTGCCGCCAGCGTGTATTCAGCGACCGGGACCGCGTTGGCGGCGACTGCGTTGGTGACCAGGATGCCTTTTCGCCAGACGATGTCGTCGAGAAAACCTTTCACGCTGCCGGCGATATGCGCAATCATCTTCAGGCGGGGCAGGTCTGCGAGAACCTGCTCGTCGATTCTCGGGCAGCCCCAGCTGGTAACAAGTACTTCGACGGATTCCAGATCGCTGCCCAGCTCGCTGACGGTGCGAAACGGTTCCTCGCGCACCAGGCGGGTGATGGATTTCAGCTTTTCGATGTGATCGGTGCGCATCAGTTCGTCACGCACAACCGGATGCATCACCAGCGCGGTAATCGGGACTTTGGCCATGCCTTGAAGAATACCGCATAATTCCCACCGGTACCCTACAAGACCTGGCTTCTGCCAATCAGTAACTTGGCTTCTGCCAATCAGTAAAAAGGTGATCGAACTGGATACATTGTCGTCCCAACAGGCCCACGAAATGCTGCAGACAATGGCTGCGATGCAGGACAGCCACAATCAGCACGTCCACCCTGAGTGGCGTACTCAGGGTTATGAATACTACCGAGCCATCTGGGTTGAATGTGCTGAGCTGCTGGATCACTTCGGCTGGAAGTGGTGGAAGCTGCAGAATCCGGATCTCGACCAGGTGAAGCTGGAAATCGTGGATATCTGGCATTTCGGGCTGAGTGAGCTGATGCGCAGCGACGCGCTTGACGGTAGTGCTGCTGAGACGCTGATGCAGATAGAGGCGGACGCCAGTGAAACCGGGTTTCGCTGCGCGGTTGAAACCCTGGCCGCGGAAACGCTGATTTCCAGGAGCTTTCCGTTGGCGGCTTTTGCCGGAGTGATGCGCACACTACCGATGTCTTACTCGGAACTGTTTGATCTGTACATCGGTAAGAACGTGCTGAATAACTTCCGGCAGGCGCACGGCTACAAAACTGGCGAGTATCACAAGGTGTGGTCAGGACGCGAAGACAACGAACACCTGGTTGAAGCCCTGGCGGAGCTGGACTGCGCGCCGGAAGATATTCCCCTGGCGCTGCATGCAGCGCTCAAAGCCCGCTATCCGGACTGAACCCGCTCTGAACTCACCATTCGACAGTGTTTTATGCGAGCAGACGCCGATAGGTATTTTCAGTTTCGGCATCGAAGCAGACGAATCGGACCAGCTCGCCGCTGAATTGCGCGTTTTTAACGGTGGCGATCGCAATCTTTGTCGCCTCGACCAGCGGATAGCCGAAGATGCCGGTGCTGATTGCCGGGAACGCGAGGCTCTGCAGCTGCAGCTCGCTGGCAATGGCCAGGCTGTTTCGATAGCAACCGCTCAACAGTTCGGCTTCGCTGTGACCGCCACCCTGCCAGATGGGCCCCACGGTATGAATGATGTATTTTGCAGGCAGTCGGTAGGCTCCAGTGACCTTCGCTGCGCCGGTAGGGCAGCCACCCAGGGTGCGACACTCCAGCAGCAGATCGGGACCCGCGGCGCGATGAATTGCGCCGTCAACGCCGCCACCGCCAAGCAGACTTTCGTTGGCCGCATTAACGATTGCATCAACCTGCTGATGGGTGATGTCACCCTGAACTGTCTCGATGATCATGTCCGCTCAATGCGGGTCGGTGTGGAGAGTTTAGTTTGCCCCGGTGGACCCTGACAATTCATGACCATCACCCAGCCACCGTCTGATCAGGATCAGCAGCTGGAGAAGCTGCTGGAGACCTGGTCACCGGATCTCATCGGCACGCTGCTGTTTGTGCTCGATGACGGTCAGGTGCTGCTGATCCACAAAAAACGCGGCCACGGCGCTGGATTGATCAATGGTCCTGGCGGCAAGCTGGAATCGGGAGAGACTCCATTGCAGTGTGCGATTCGCGAAACCCAGGAAGAGACCGGCGTGACCGCAATCGACCCGGAGCTGAAGGGCACCTTTAAGTTTGTCGATCTGGTGCAACGCCAGTGGCTCGGCTACATCTTTGTGGCTCATGGCTGCACCGGCACCGCGGTAGAAACCGCAGAAGGTGCGCCACTATGGGTGTCGCCCGATCAGCTGCCGCTGACCAGGATGTGGCCGGACGATCGGTTCTGGCTGCCGCGGGTTTTAGCCGGGGAGCAGCTGGAAGGAGAATTTCTGTTTGACGATGGCCGCCTGCTCACCCACCGTCTGCGCAGGGTTGAATTGAGGTAACTGCATGCGCATTGGCATATCTGTCTCATCGAGCTATCCGGGCATTGCTGCCCGCGATGGTGCCCGTTTCATGGTCGAGCGCGCCCGTGCGGCGCAGCAGGCTGATCTCGACTCGCTGTTTGTCGGTGATCATCATGTGACTGCTACTCCGTATTTTCAGAACACCGCGATCCTCGGTCGGATGCTTGCGGAGTGGGGAGATAAACCCTGTGGCGCTCTGTATCTGTTGCCGCTGTGGCACCCGGTGCTGCTGGCAGAACAGATCGCGACGCTGGCAAGCATCGCGCAAGGGCCGTTCATCATGCAGTGCGGTCTCGGTGGCGATCCCCGTCAGGCTGCGGGAATGGGTACCAGTCTGAACAACCGGGTAGCCATGTTCGAAGCCAGTCTGACCATCATGCGTCAACTGTGGGCGGGCGAAACTGTCTCCGCGCAGGCGCCCTGGTCCTTTGACAAAGCGCGGATTTCTCCGCTGCCGCCCGGGCCCATCGATGTCTGGATTGGTGCTCAGGCCGACCGTGCGATTCGCCGAACCGCTCAGATGGCACAAGGCTGGCTGGCGTCACCAGGATTGACGCCGGATCAGGCAGCCCAGGGCGCTGGTCGCTATCGCCAGGCGTGTGCGGAGTTCAATCGGCAACCGACTGCGGTGGCGATCCGGCGGGATATCTATGTCGGGAAGACCGCCGAAGAAGCTCGCAGCGTGGCGCAACCCTATCTCGATGCAGGCTATCGGGGATTCGCTGAGGAGAGCCTGGTGGCGGGCTCCGCGGAACAGGTAGCCGAGCAGTTCAGGAAGCTGGCAGACATGGGCTACACCGATGTGATTGTCCGGAACCTGACGGCAGATCAATCTGAGGCCATCGGCTGTATCGAGCGGCTGGCGGACGTGAAGGCGCTGCTGTGAGTGATGCGGATGAGCTGCTGAAGCACGCTCAGCGCATCCGTGCGATTGCCCAGACCGGACTCGAATACAGCCGGGATCCCTATGATCGGGAGCGCTTTGAAGAACTGACCGGTATTGCTCACGATCTACTTGCCATCGCGCTGCAGCAGCCTGCACAGAAGATCGCTGACATATTTTTGCCGGAACGCGGTTATCCAACGCCTAAAGTCGACGTGCGTGCCGGCGTGTTTCGGGACGACAAAGTGCTGCTGGTCAAAGAGTCTGCAGATCAGCGCTGGACCTTGCCGGGTGGCTGGGCAGATGAACATCAATCGCCAAAACAGTGTGTCGAACGGGAGGCGCTGGAAGAATCCGGTTTTGTAGTAGCAGCCACTCGACTGGTGGCTGTCAAAGACCGAAATCTGCATGCCTATGTGCCGCGCCGCCTGGAGCGGATCTACAAGCTATTTTTTTACTGCGAGCTGATCGGAGGTGAAGCACAAACCAGTCTGGAAACTTCAGCCGTCGACTGGTTTGCGCTGGATAATCTTCCTGAGCTCAGTTTGGGGCGGACGCTGCCTGATGACCTGCTGCTTTTAGATGAATTCAGAAGGGACGCTCAGCGGGCATGCTATTTCGACTGAGCCTGGTCGACACAGATGAACGGCAAGCCGCCCTCAGTCTCCTTCTTTGTTAGAGTAGCGGCTTTTCACCGGGCACGACCATGAAGCCTTTTCGCGACGAAATTGAATCCCTGGAACAGAACGGCATCACCAAGGTGGCGTTCAAGCGATTGGATGATCCGAAAGTTATCCCGTTGTGGTTTGGTGAAGGCGATACCGTGACTCCGGAATTCATTCGCGATGCCACCAAAGCAGCGCTGGATAAGGGTGAAACTTTCTACAGCCATACCCGCGGTCGTCCGGAATTGCGCAATGCGATCAAACACTATCTCGACAACCTTTATGGAATAGACGTCGACGAGCGACGCATCACTGTGCCGGGTGCTGCGATGCTGGGGGTGACAATTGCTGCGCAGATGGTGCTGACCACCGGTGACCATGGCCTGATCGTCGGCCCGGTCTGGCCGAACATCGACGCAGTGTTTCGGATCACCGGTGCTGATCTGTCTTATGTGCGGCAACGGCTCACCCCGGATGGCTGGCGGCTGAGTGCAGATGAAATCATCGACGCGGTGCAGCCGAACACCAAAGCGATATTTGTGAATTCACCGTCCAACCCGACCGGTTGGGTCATGGGTCAGGACGACCAGCGCAAGCTGATGCAGTTCGCCCGGGACAATCAGGTGCTGATCATTGCTGACGAGGTCTACCACCGGACGGTTTTCGACAGTGCCTATGCGCCGTCATTTCTGCAGGTAGCACAGCAGAATGACCCGCTGGTGGTTGTGAATGGATTCTCCAAAGCCTGGGCGATGACCGGCTGGCGGATCGGCTGGGTTGTGACACCTTTGCGGCATGAAATGCATTGGACCGCGTTGTCCGAATGTTTCAATACCACCACTAACGTGTTCTGCCAGTTGGGTGCGGTGGCAGCCCTGGAGCAGGGCGAAGGGTTTGTTGCCGAACAGCAGCAACAGTTTCAGCACGGCCGGAGGCTGGTGGATGCGGCACTCGGCAATCATGCGCTGTTTGACTACACCTCACCCGAGGGCGCGTTCTATGCATTTCCACGGGTCAGAGGCTGCACCGACACGCTCGACTATGTGGAGCGCCTGCTCGAAGAAGAAGACGTCGGCCTGGCACCGGGCTATACCTTCGGGCCGGACAACGAATCCTATTTCCGTATCTGCTTTGCGCAGAGCCATGATCGGCTGCAGGAAGGGCTGAAGCGCATCGTTCGCTTCACTGAAAAATACTACGGCTGAAAAAAAGGGGTCGAACCGAGGTTTAAGGAAAAACGGGGTCGAACCGAGATTTAAGGAATTTCCCGAGAAAATTGCGGTTCGACCCTGGTTTTTTGGTTTTTGGGTAACTGTGGGGTCAGAGTAAACCTGATCCCAGTTATCGCGCACTGCGGCGCGCCAATTCTGGCTATCCTCAAACATTTTTGCTGTCCCTTTCCTGCCGTCGCGCCCTTGAGCTACTGGCGTAGCTTGCGGTAGCTTGAAGCCCGGCAACGATTAGTGATTGAGCAGGGACTTCAGATGGGCTATGTCGTATACGGTGGCGAACTCAGTTATTTCACCCGCAAGCTGGAAGCCGCCCTGATCTTCTACGGCGTAGATTTCGAGTTGTCAGCAAAAAACCGCGACAATCGCGCAGTCATCGAAAGCCGCTCTGGTACTCATCAGGTGCCGGTTCTGCAGACCCCTGAAAACTGGATGATTGGCGATACCACTCCGCTGTTGTCGCTGCTGGACGCCCGCTACCCGGCACGGCGAATGTTTCCTGAAGGTGCTCTGGGGGTACTGGTGCATATCATCGAAGAATATTTTGATGAATGGATCGCCCGAACCATGGTGCATTACCGCTGGCATTACCCCGCCAGTGCCGAATTTGCGTCCCTGCGTATGGCCGGAGGTGATGCCGAGGCTGCTGCGCGTGTTCGCGACTGGGGACCGCGAGCCTGCAGAGCCACTGGCACCGAATCCACGCAACAGCGCGAAGCTGCAGAACTCGAGTACCAGCGATTGTTAGAAGCTATGGAGCGACAGCTGGGCGAAACGCGCTATCTATTGGGTGATCGGCCGACAGCCGTCGACTGCGTGGTACTTGGCGGCCTGCGTGCTCACACCAACATGGACCCGGATCCGAAGCAGTTGACCGCCGGCTATCCGGGAGTCATCGCCTGGAGCGAGGGTACTGCTGACACTTGGGACGGCAGTGGGGAACTGGCCGGGATGCCGGACAGTACGGAGTTCGCGCAGTTCATTGTGAGAGAAATGCAGACCAGCTATCTGCCTTACATCCTCGCTAATCAGGCGGCCCAGGCAGTCGGGGCTAAAGCCTGCCACGCTGACATTTATGGTGAACAGGTCAGCTTTCTGTCCCGACCCTATCCGGAGCGCTCACGAGCGATGATCAGCGAACGGATACGCAATCAGCTGAGCGATTACGAGCGCGGTCAGGTGGGTGCCTGGTTGAAGGCGAACGGCCTGGACGAGTGCTTCTGAAAAACCCCGGTTCGACCCCGGTTTTCTGAATGGATCGTTTGTTGCACCGAGAGACACTGCGGCTGACTGAATCAAACTCGAATCAGCTCAGCTGGCATCCTGTTTATCGAGAAAATCCCGGAACTCCTGCGTGTACATTCGATACAGCACCAGAGCCAGCGAGATGATCAGCGGTCCGTAGAGCAGTCCGATCAGCCCGAACAACTGCAGCCCGCCGATGATCGCCAGGAAAATCACCAGGCCGTTAATCGACGCAGCACCAGACATCATCATGGGCCGAACGATATTATCTATTGAACCGACCACCACGATGCTCCAGACGATCAGCGCGATACCCCAGCCCGAGTCGCCGGTGACAATAAGATAGACCGCTGCCGGCAGCCAGATGAGAGCAGTCCCGATAACGGGAATGAACGACGCGAACGCAATCATCGCCCCCCAGAAAAATCCGGGGAAACCAGCAATCCACATGGCGAATCCACCAGCCAGCCCTTGCAGCAGTGCAGTCACCACATTGCCGAGCAGTACTGATCGGGTGACCGATGCGGTCTCTTCGAGCAGGTGGTCTTCCTGACTGCGCGACAGCGGAATGGCGTTGCGCAGAAAGTCCATGAGCTTGTCGTGGTCACGCAGGGCGAAAAATAACACCAGCACCATCAGACCGAGGTCAAAGATCATGCCCAACAGTCCACCGGCCAGCTGTCGGCTGAAACTGATCAGCACGCTGCTGAGGCCTGTGGCCGTCGTGACCACCTGTTGTTTCAATGAGTCGGGCGAGAGAAATTCCGCGGGCAGCCAGGTCTCCAGTTTCGAGGTTACCCAGACCACCAGTGGCCAGCTCATCGCATTGCTGAGACCGCCATCACTGACCCAGTCGATCAGCACCCGTGCGTATCCGGCTCCCTGATTGAGCAGAGCGATGAGCGCCAGCACCAGTGGTACCACCACCACAAATGTCATCACGATACAGGTGATGAAAGCCGCCCAGCTTGGACGCTCGCCAAGCAGGCTGGATAGACGCTCATGAATCGGCTGGCAGAAGGTGCTGAGCAGCAGAGCGATAAGGATTGGATGCAGGTAGGGCTGGAAAATTGCCGCGCTGCCGATGAACGCCAGCAGCAGTGCGCCTAACAGCAGGATACGACCAGGTTTCATTGCGAGTTCGGTACTACTCATGCACAGCCGTGGTCATCATCAGAAAACCGGTGAATGCCGCGTTGTTGGGTGACAGGGATGGGTGAACTTTGGTCTTCATGATTGCAATGGCGTCGCGATAGTCTGAATAGAATTGCCAGGTCGGTCGCGGGTGATAGACCAGGTTGTCCAATTCAAACTGACGGATGACGTTTTTCGTGGTGGTGGGTTTGACGAATACTTCATGCTGCGGATCGTAGTAGAGCAGACAGATTGTCAGCAGACTCCACTTCGCCAGCTTCCCGTCCTGCAGTAGCTCAACAATATCAGTAAATCCCCTCTCCTGGTTGCCGTGCAGCAGCCGGCGAAAGCCAGCGCAGAGACTGGTTCGATCATCCCGGCTGAGACCGTTCACATAGTCGCGGAACTTGGGCTTTTCGAACATCGAGATCATGGAGGAGCGGGAGACGATTTTGACAATGTCGTCGAGGAGGACTGCCTGGTTCTTAAAACGACCTTTCGCCAGCGCCGTGGACGCATAATCAACCAGCTTGTTGACGTTGTGTTTCTTGCCGATGTGCTGCAGCTGCTCGTCTGCGAAACCACCTGGATATTTATGCAGAAACAATGATTCGGCTTCTCTGAGTTTCTTGAGATTCATGTGTGGTCGATCACTCCTGGTTGAGCAACTCGGGCGATTGTTAGGAATGGCGTTTCGGTTCAGGCGGTAAAGCTGCGAGAAAGCAGATTGATCCAAGCAGGGAAAACCCTGCCAGCAATGATAGCCCGAGCTCGTAGTCTCCATAGATGTCTGCCATCAGTCCGGCGAAAATTGGTCCGAAAGACATGCCCAGCATCACGATCAGTGAAGAGAATCCCATGATCGTACCGAATGAACGTGCGCCGAAGTAGTCCGCTCGCATCGCCACCATCAACGGCCCACGGGTGCCCCAGGCCACGCCATGCAGCACTGCAAACGCAAATACCATCGCGAAACTGGAGGCAAAGGTCACCAGTACCAGACCCCCAGCGTGGGCGAGCATGCACAGCGCACAGATAAAGCGCTTGTTGAATCGATCTCCGAGATAACCGCCGCTGAGCTGGCCGAGCAGCTGGAAACCGGTCAGCAGGGCAACCACGCCGCCTGCCTGAGCTAAGGTGTAGTCGAGCCCTTCAATCAGATGTGGCACGAGATGGACCATCATCGCCGAGACGGTCAGCAGCGCCAGAGCGTGACCAATCGAGATCAACCAGAACGACGATGTACGCATCGCTTCGCGAGCGGTGAAATCGCGATCTAGGTCGAGATGCGCGTGTTCAGCGTGATCAGCGCGGCGGTAGCCGTCGGGGACTTCGCCGACATCCTCGGGTCGATGGCGCACCATCTGCACCAGCGGCAGTCCGACAACCAGGATCAGCACACCGGACCAGAATGCGGTAGCCCGCCAGCCGAAAGCTTCCATTACCAGCACCAGGACAGGTACCGACAGACCGCCAATTGAGAATCCCAACTGGGAGAACGCCACCGCTTTGGCGCGGTTCTGATCGAACCAGTTGACCAGAGAGACCATCAAAGTGGCGAAGCCACCAAGACTCGAGCCCAGCGCGATGAGCACAAAACACAGATAAAATGTGGTCAGGGAATCGACCCGGCTGAACGCTATGAAGCCAATGCCGAAAATTACCGTGCCGATCGTGAGAACCATACGAGGACCAAAACGATCAGCCAGCCAGCCCTGGAGCGGGCCGAGAATTCCGCTCTCAACCCGGGTTAGCGCGAATGCGCCAGCCAGCAGGGTTTTACTCCAGCCGAATTCCTCCAGCAGATACACCATGTAGATGCCGTAAGACTGCATCCACAGCACAGCGGCCAGCCACTGAACGCCGCTCGATGCACCGACAATGTACCAGCCGTAAAAGATGTGTCCCTTCGGGCGCAGGGCTGAGTTGAAGTTCTCTTTGAAGCTGGCCATTCAAACCATCATACGCGACGGCCCGGTGGCTCGATGGTTTGAATGGTCAGGTTTGGCTTCGCGCGCCTGCGAAGTTGGCCGCTCAGCTGGCTGGCTGATACCAGATCGGTGAACTCCAGGCGCGATCCTGGAGGGTCGCCTGCATGTCCGGCCTGGGTGGCACGCCGGCGCGTATCGCATCCCAGGTTGACCATCGGCACTTGGGATTCTCCAGCACCCGCACGTAGTAGAAGGCTTTCTCGGCGGGGTCGAAGTCAGGATCCTCCCACACCACTATCAGCTGGGATGCACCCACGTCTTCGCTCACCGCACAGGTCTCGAGATTCACGGTGGCACCGTTATCGGCACAACGTCCGGTCTCAGGATCGACCGCCCCATCAGAGCAGGCCACGTCGATCACCGCCTCTCTGGGCTCACCGTTTTCCAGCCAGCCCTTGATGATCTGCAGCCTCTGCAGCGGCACGCTGTCCGTATCCCTGGCCGCCCAGACCAGGAACTTCGGCGCCCGGCCGTCCTGCTCCGCAAGACCGAGCTGCGGTCGCGGTCTGAGGTGGCGGCTGCCTGGTACGGGACCCTCTGAGTCAAACGCCCTTCGTCCATTTCGGCGAAGCC
>CAKZWF010000075.1 GCA_937921865.1 uncultured Pseudomonadales bacterium
CTTTTTCCCCGCGGCCCCTTTTCCCGAGAACTTTTTCAGTTGATTAATTTGACGTCCAGATCGGTGACGGCGTAAGCGCCGGAGCGGGTAAGACATCCCTGGACATACTCGCCCGGCTGCAGATCACGCCATCGCGTGCGCGCCCCGTCGAGCCGGCCCACCCGGGCAATAAGCAACTTCACAGGCCGCCCCCGGGTGCGGGCATCATTGCGGTCAATGAATCCGAGCCAGGGCACAAAAGAGCATTCGCCGCTTCGACGCAGCACACCCACCGATTCTCCGCGCGTACTGTGATGAAGCTCGATGTTTCGATGATTGAGTTTGCGGCAGAGAATCAGTGACATTCAAAATACTGTATATATATACAGTATTATTTTCCAGCGCCATGTCCCCCAGCCGATGAGCCCTTGTGCCAGCGCTGCATGCCTTCGATACTCAAACCATGGAAATTGATCAGGCCCTGTTCGCCAATGACGCGTTTTATCTTGCCTTCGCCGCGCGCGACATCGACCACATGGACGCACTCTGGGCCCGGAATTCACCAGTAATCTGCCTGCACCCGGGATGGCCGGCCCTGACCAGCCGCGCGAAAATCATCGAAAGCTGGCAGCGCATTCTCAGCAACCCGCAGCAGAAGCCCATTGATGTCTACAACGCCGAGGCACACGCATTTGCCGGTGCCGTCGCTGTAGTCTGCTATGAAGAACTCGACGGCAATGTGATGGTGGCGACAAATCTGTTCATCACTGAAGGCGACAGAACTGTCCTGGTACACCATCAGGCAGGGCCCTGCGGTCAGCCACCGCCGAGAACCTGATAGCTCCGATTGACCGACGATCTGGCCATTGCCGGATCAGGTCCTGCACTTTTAGGATTACCGTCGGAAGTTCGCGCGTGCAGCAGGCCCTGCAGAGCGTCATATCTCCGTTACTCATCTACCGGCTCGCTTTCGGCGTGGCTGCGATCTTCATTCATGCGGAAGGCTATCTCGCCGATGCGCGGATCGATCACCCAGGCTGGCAGATCGATCAAACCCGGATAGTCCGTTTCCGCCGAGTTAGAGTTCCGGCGGAATTCGGTGCAAAAACGACATCACTGAACGTTCAAACCAAATCCTGACCTCAGAACCGGGTGCCCGGCTGGTAGTAACGCCCATGCCAGATCCCCATAGCGTCCTCTCCTTCGATCGGCATGCGCCAGCTGGTAACTTTCGCGCTATCAAGAGCGACGCGAAACAGAGCGCGAGGTTGATCAATAGTATTGCGCACGTAGGCATCCGCACCCTGGGGATCAACATAGCGGCCGGCAATCCTTCGATATTGGTCCCGCCACTCGCTGTCTTCACCAATGTCGTGCAGCAATTCAGCGGTGCCTTCCACGATGACTTTCCGATAAGGCAGCGGCTGTTCATCAATACATAGCGCCACCCGCGGATCGCGGCGCAGGCATCCGAACCACTCCGAGGACTCCCTCGGGGTGAAATAGATCGCGTCGTCTTCGTGAATAAACCAGATCGGCGTTACCAGCGGACTACCGTCTTCACGAACCACACTGATGCGCATCAGTATCCCGGGAGTATCGAGAAATTCTCGACGCTCGGCTTCGGACAGTTTTGGCATTGAATCTTCCTCCACATTCGAGCGGTTCACAGCACGCCCGCATGATACGGCAGCACGCAATGAAACCCGCGGCCAGCTCAGTCTAGCCGAGTTCTGCTCCAGCACTCACTGTCTGGCACAATACCGGGAAACCAACACAGGATTACTCAGCGAAGATGGTGCCCGCACCTGCCAGCCAGTCCATCCACGAAGCCGTGTCTTTTGAACTGTCGATCAAAGCCAAAGATTCAATCAAGACAGCGCTGGCAATGACCATCGCCTACGCTATTGCGCTGTTGATGGACTGGGATCGGCCATATTGGGCTGCTTTTGCCGTTGCATTCGTCAGCCTGACCACTGTGGGTCAATCGGTTAACAAAGCCGCTCTGAGAATGTCTGGCACACTTTTAGCCATGGCGGTGTCCTTGATCATCATCAGCCTGACGGCCCAGAATCGCTGGCTGTTCATTGTGCTGCTGTCGCTCTTTACCAGCCTGTGTGCCTATAAGATGGGCGGTCAACGTGCCAGCTACTTCTGGCAGGTCAGCGGTTTTGTGACCGCCATCATCTGCTTCGACAGCGGTCCAGATCCCACCGACGCTTTCAATACTGCGATCATGCGCGGCCAGGAAACCGGCATGGGCATCCTGGTCTACACCCTGGTCGCGCTGTTCCTGTGGCCCAACAGCAGTCGGGCGGCGTTTTTCGAAAGCACGGCTACTCTGACCAAGTGCCAGACCGAAGCCTTCCTAAACTGTGTTGAACTCGCGCAAGGGCGCTCAACAACGTCTGGATCAGCGGAACTGGAGGCCGCAGAACTCCAGGCTCAAAACAACTTTGCTCAACTGCTGCTGGCGGCAGAGGCTGATACCTCGGAAGTGATCGAGCAGAAAGCCGGATGGCGCCAGTTTCAGGTTCAATCCACCGCGCTGACCGCCGCGCTGCAGCACTGGCGTGACAGTCTCAGCGAAATTTCTCATCAGCAGCTCATGGACGCATTTCCGAACCTTGAAAGCTTCAACGGTGAAATTTCTGAACGGTTAAAAGCCATTGGCGATATGCAGGCCCAGCGCCCACCATCCCGGCAGCCGGCGCAAGTCACTCTACCCGCCGATCTCCAGGTGGTCGAAGCGCTTTCTCACTACGATCGGGCCGGGCTCGCGGTCGCCCGCGCCCATATGCGCGACGTCGAAAAACTGACCCGTGATCTGTTCACAACAGCCGCCCGTCTATGGGGATTTTCTGACCAGAATGTCGAGTTCGGAGCCACCACAACACAAGTCCAGTTCGCACTGCCGGATCGCGACCGCCTGATCGCCACTGCACGATTCGCCGTCATGCAATGGACGGCTTTTCTGGCGGTCATCTATATCGGCGATCTTCCAGGTGGTTTCGGATTCGTGACGATGGTCACTGCCTTAGGGATAGCCGTGGTGCAGATGCCTGGTTTCAAAGTCAGGACTCTGTCTGCGCCCACAGCCTATGCGATTGCTTTTTCTGGAATCGTTTACTTGCTGGTGATGCCCCAATTGAGCAGCTACCTGCAACTGGCGCCTGTTATTTTTGCCGCAACTTTTGCAATCTGCTATCTGAATCACGCACCGCAACAGATGCTCGGCAGAGCGCTCGGATTGGCGCTATTCTCAGTCATCTGTGCGATCAGCAATGACCAGAGCTACAGTTTCATCAGCGTGGCAACTACCGCGATGATGTTCAGCACGCTGTTTGTGCTGCTGGCCGTAGCCAACTATTTTCCGTTCTCGATGCGCCCGGAAGACGTTTTCTTAAGGATGTTGAAGAGATTTTTCCGCAGCGCCCAGATCATCCTGGCCGCGGTTAGTGAAGAGCCTCGAGGCACGGCGACGCCACCGGCACAGTGGCTGTATGCGTTTCATGTCCGTGAGGTCGCCACCCTGCCGCAGAAAATGGCTGCGTGGGCAGCCCACCTCAACCCTGAAAACATTAGCGCGAACAATCCCCAGCAGATTCAGACCCTGACAGCCAAACTGCAGCTGCTTTCCATCCGGCTCAACCAGCTGACAAAACTTCAGGCCGATACGGGTGCTGCCGCTCAGTTGCACTTGCAGGCAGACCTGCAGGATTGGCGCGAACAGATGAACACAACGCTGGCTGAGTTCGCGCTACCCAATACGCCAGAGCCAGACAACTCAGGCTCAGCGGCTCCAACCAGCGAGCCAGGTAGGCAGTTAAGAGCTAAACTGGCCGGTACAGAAGGCGACATTCTGAACTCGTCCGAAGCCCAAGAAGTTTATCAGCTGCTGGGCGCGCACCGGGGTGTTGCTGAAGCGTTGAACGCCTACGGCGAACTGGCACAGCAGATCAACTGGCAGGCTTTGCGGGAACCCCGCTTCGCATGAGCTTCACATGAAAAAAAGGCCGACAGACAGATGACGCCGATACCCCACGAGTTCGCAATATCAGGTGTCTATCTGCCACCCATGCTTATTGCTGCGCTGCTTGGCATTGCTGCGACCCTTGCCACCACCCGATGGCTTGATCGTAAACGCCTGAGCAGGCACTTTTTTTACCCGCCGCTGGCTTCACTGTCATTCATGATTATCTACACGGTGCTGATCAGTACTTTCGTGGTCGGAGCCTAGCAGATGACTATTCCAAAGAATTATCTACTCACTGGTAGCGTCGTGTTGCTGGCCGTACTCGCAGTGGTTCTGAAATACTGGGACTATCTGGCCAACCCATGGACGCGTAACGGCCAGGTTCGCGCTGAGGTGATCCAGATCACCCCAAGAATCTCCGGACCGATTGTGCAACTGCCTATCAAGGACAATCAATTCGTCGCCAAAGGCGATCTGCTGTTTGTGGTGGACCCGCGCACTTTTCAGGCCAGCCTCGAGCAGGCGCAGGCTCAATACGATAAAACCGGCGACAGCTATCTCGGCCAGGAACAGCAGATCGAAGCGGTCGCCGCCCAGGTCGATGTAGCTCGTGCATCGCTGCTGCAGGCGCAGAGTGCAATTAAAGAAGCGGACGCAGAGATCGAGAAAGACCAGGCGGAATACCAGCGTCAGCAGCAACTGCTGCCTGAGCGCGCCACTTCTGAAAAGTCGGTGGAACGCGCCAAGGCAAATTACCAAGTCTCGCTTCAGCAGCGCAACAGCGCTGTTGCCAGCCTCAGTCAGGCGAAAGCTTCACTGCTCAGCGCGCAGGCTGATCTCGCCGAAGCTCGCGCCAACTTTGGCGCCAGTGGAGACGCCAATGCCAGTATCCGGGAAGCCCGCGCCAACCTTGAGCAGGCCCAGCTGGATCTCGAATTTACCGAGGTCCGAGCCCCTGTGGACGGCTATGTCACCAATCTGAATCTCCGCCTCGGCAGTCAGACGGTGGCCAATCAGCCAGCTCTGGCGCTCGTGGATATCAACAGTTTCTGGGTTGATGGCTTCTTCAGAGAAACCCTGATTGGCAACATTGCGCAGGGTGACAGAGCCATTGTCACGCTGATGTCGTATCCGGACGATCCGATCCAAGGACGCGTCGACAGCCTCGGCTGGGGTATTGCTCAACAGGACGGCAGCACGGGATCGGAACTGCTGCCAAACGTCAACCCGACGTTCGAGTGGATCCGTCTGGCCCAGCGGATTCCGGTGCGCATCAATCTGGAAACGCTGCCCGAAAGTGTCGCCCTCAGAGTGGGTACCACGGCATCCGTTCTGGTAATGACCGGCACCGCAACCGATGAAGACTGACACACCACCCGACAACCTTCGCGGTGAAAACTGGACAACCATCCACCGGCTGGTCAGATTCAGCTGGATTGCCGTACTCTGCTTCAGCACCACGGGCTGCTTCATGCTCGGCCCCGATTATCAAACGCCTGCTGCATCTGTTGAGGACAACTGGCTGGACGGTGACGATGAGCTGCTGAGCAATGAACCTGCAGTTGATCCCGTCTGGTGGCATAGCGCTTATCAGGACCCCGTACTCGACAAGCTGGTGCAGAGCGCCCTGGAACAGAATCTGTCGCTGCGCTCTGCCGGATTGCGGGTCCTGCAGTCCCAGCAGCAGCTGGCAATCGCGATCGGCAATCAGTATCCCCAGCAGCAGCTGGGCAGTGGCGGCGCCGCCAAAGAAAGGGAGCAGGGGAATACCTTCGAAGACTACAACCTGGGACTGAATCTCACCTGGGAACTCGACTTCTGGGGTCGGTTCCGACGCCAGATTGAATCCGCTTCCGCCGCACTGGACGCCAGCGTCGCAGAATTTGATGGGGCTCTGGTTTCTCTGACCTCACAGGTTGCCCAGAACTATCTGCTCATTCGCACCCAGCAGGCACGCATCGCCGTCGCAAGGCAGAACATCGCCAGTCAGGAAGAGAGTCTGCGCATTGCTCTGGCCAAGTTTACAGCCGGTGAGGTCAGCGAACTCGATTCTGATCAGGCGGAAAGCCTGATGAACAACACAAAGGCTACACTTCCGGCACTACAGACGTCTCTACAGCAGACAAAAAATGCGCTGGCGGTTCTGCTCGGTCGACCGCCTCAGGATATGAGCGCGTTGCTGGAAGAGGACCGTCCGGTGCCGAGTGTGCCTGCAGAAATTGCGCTCGGAATGCCCCAGGATCTGATCCGTCAGCGTCCGGACATCCGTTCTGCTGAACGCCAGCTTGCCGCCCAGAGTGCGCAGATCGGTGTAGCCATCACCGACCTGTACCCGGCATTTTCGATTGGTGGTTCGATCGGCACCCAGGCCATGGACACCGGTGATCTGTTCACCAACGACAGCGAAGCCTGGGATGTTTTTGGAGGCTTCCAATGGAACCTGTTCAACTACGGACGCCTGAAAAGTAACGTCCGCCTGCAGGATGCCCTGTTCCAACAGCTGCTTGTGGACTATCAGCAGACCGTGTTGCAGGCTCAAGGTGACGTCGAGAATTCGATCGTCGCCTACCTCAAGTCTCACGAGCAGTTAGGCTACTATCGATTGGCGGCTGCCGCTTCCGGTCGCGCCGTGAAGGTCTCCAACACCCAGTACCGTAATGGTCTGATCAGTTTCAACACCGTCATCAATACTCTGGTTGCCGACACCGAACAGCAGGATCTGCTCGCCAGCGCCGAAGGCAATGTCGCTACTGCGCTGGTGCAGGTTTATCGGGCGCTGGGTGGCGGCTGGGGAATCCGGGCCAATCGTGATCCGGTCGAGATGCTGCCTGCGGACATGAAAGAGCAGATGCGAGATCGCACTAAAGCCTGGCGCGGTGTTCTCGAGTAATCAGTCTGTCTTCCAGCCAGCAGGCGTCGTTCTCTTTTCCCGACACCGGCAGCCCTTTGTCGTGCGCCAACGCCAGCGACGATCGCTCGTTCAGCAATGATAGACTGCGTTTAATACATTGTGGTTTCGGCTGAAAACTTGAGTAGCGACATCGACAATTCCAAGATGGACAGCGACAGCAATCCAGCCTATTGGGAGATTGCAGAGCGTCTCCTGGATGGATTCTACCGGGTGGATCTGGCGGGTGTAATCATCATCGTTAGTCCCAAAGCGGTGGCGACAATCGGCTATGACAACGCTGAACAGATGATCGGTAAAGTGAGTATGGCCGACCTCTGGGTTAACCCGAAAGAACGTGACGTTCTCCTCGCCGAGCTGCGCGAGCACGGCGAAGTTCGCGCCTTCGAGACCACGCTGATTCAACGAGACGGCGGACACATCAGAGTCGAACTTTCCGTGGTGCCCGTCTTCGACAACAACGGCAATCACATCGCCAATGATGGCGTGGTACGCGATGTGACTGAGCGGTCGCGCAGTGAACAACAGTTTCGTTCACTGATCCGCAACAGCCCCGGCGCACTGTTTCACTTTGTTGCTGACGATAACCCCCGCTATACCTACATGAGTGACGCAATCGAGGACATCACCGGCTACCCGCCAGAGTACTTCCTCGAAAACCAACCCGCGCTCCAACCGATCATCCACCCCGAAGACCTGGAAGGTACCCAGGCACTCCAGAACGTCGACATTCAACCCGGTGAACAGTACTCATTGGAACTGCGCATCATCAGACCCGATGGCGAGGTGCGCTGGATCCAGCTGCAAGGTAGCGGCAGCACAGATCCAATCACCGGGGCAAGCTTCGCCGACGGCGTGATCCTGGATGTAACCGACGATCATCTGCTGGCGCACGAGTTGGCCGAACGGGAACGGCAGCTGCAGTCATTGATTCAGAACGTACCGGGGGCAATTTATCGATTTGCCGAGAACAATGACGGGGAGTGGCGGTTCGCCTACATGAGTCCGGCCATAACCGCGATTACCGGGCATCCACCGGAATTTTTCATCGACCAGGCCGATCCGTTCGAAAAGATCCTGCACCCTGAAGACCGGGAACGCATGAACATCCTTATCAGTGAGGCACTGGAAAGCGGCCAGGATTTTAACTTCGAGCATCGGATTGTGACCGGCAAAGGCGAAACCCGCTGGGTTCGCGTCCAGGGCAGCATGGCTACTGACTCGGTCACCGGTTTGCGCCACATGGACGGCGTGCAGATGGATATAACCGACCTCTATGCAGCCCGAGAAGCAGCCGAAGGCAGCGAGCAGACCTTCCGGCAGCTATTCGAGAGCATGGCGGAGGGCTACTGGATCTCGGATCTGCAGGGCGTCGTCGAGATGGCGAATCCGGCCGCAGCAAAAATACTCGGATACAAAGACGTAGAGTCTGTGATCGGATTGAACAGCCTGGAAATGATGCGGGACGCGAAAGGGCGAGAAGCATTCATTGCCGAACTCATCGAACATGGTCGGGTTCAGAACTATGAAATGGATGTGGACGGTGCTGACGGCAACGTCATCACTCTTAACTTTTCAACCCGACTGACCGGCGAAAGCGAGTCACTGCACTCTGAATCGACATTCCGCGATGTCACCCAACAGAAGCAGATCGACCGGGAGATCCGTGAAGCTCGACACGCTGCAGAACAGGCCAACCGAGCCAAAAGCACTTTTCTGGCAAACATGAGCCATGAACTGCGCACGCCGCTGAATGCAATCATCGGCTACAGCGAAATGATGCTCGAAGAGGCAGAAGATCTGGAAGAAGACGTTTTTTCCGAAGATCTGCACAAAGTGCATTCCGCAGGTACTCATCTGCTGTCTCTGATCAACGACGTACTGGATCTATCCAAGATCGAAGCGGGTCGCACCGAGCTGTTTCTCGAAGACTTTTCTGTAGAAGAACTGGTTAACAGCGTTACTTCGAGCGTCGAGCCGATGATGGCTAAAAACGGCAATGACCTGGCATTGGCCATCAGTGACAGGAACAGCCTGCTTCATCAGGACCTAACAAAGTTGCGCCAATCGCTGCTGAACCTGCTCAGCAACGCTGCCAAATTCACTGAAAATGGCACCGTCACGCTGACAGCTCAGATCGAAGTCGACAATGATGAGCAATGGTTAACTCTGTCAGTCACTGATACCGGTATCGGTATCGCTGCAGACAAACATGAAAAGCTCTTCGATGAGTTCAGCCAGGCGGACGCTTCTACAACGCGTCAGTATGGTGGCACTGGTCTGGGTCTGGCTATATCGCGGAGATTCTGTGAGTTGATGGGCGGCAATATCTTCTTACGTAGTGCGCCGGGGAAAGGTTCAACGTTCAAAATCCGTGTTCCCGTGCGCCTCGCCACCGAAGCGGAAAGCGGCGTCGCCAAAAGCACCGAGACAGCCGCCGCCTCACTGCCAAAAGATCCCGCGAAGACTGTGCTGGTAATCGACGACGATCCGGAAGCCTGCGAGATTATCGTCCGACACCTGACCCGCAGTGGTTTTGAAGCAGTCATCGCGCACAGCGGAGAAGAAGGACTGCGCCTAGCAGCCGACATACAACCCTGTGCCATCACCCTCGACATCATGATGCCGGAGATGGACGGCTGGACGGTACTCAACGCTCTGAAGGCGGATGCAGCCCTCAAAGATATACCAGTGGTTATGGTGTCCATGCTGGATGACAAATCGGCCGGTTACACCCTTGGGGCAACAAGCTACCTCACCAAACCCGTCGATCGGGATGCGTTGCTCGACGCCATCAACAAACATCGCACCAGCTCCAATTGCGTTCTGATCATTGAAGACCACGTTGATACCCGGGCAATGATGGCGAGAGTTGTCGAACGGGCAGGATTCTCAGTCCAGCAGGCAGCCAACGGCCGAGAGGGCATCGAACAACTGCAGGCTTCAACACCAGATATCATCCTGCTTGATCTGATGATGCCGGTGATGGACGGCTTCGACTTCATCGTTAAGATGCGCGCCAACGAACAGTGGCGCGAACTGCCGGTTGTGGTCATTACCGCAAAAGATCTCAGCGAATCGGAAAAACAGTTTCTCAGCGGGCGGGTACAGAATGTACTCGAGAAAGGTGCCTACACGCGGGAACATCTGCTGGCGATGGTTCGCAGCGCTTTGTCTGATCGGGCCTGACCCGCACAATCACTTCTACGTGTCAGCCTGCGCAGGTTTAAGAGAATTCAGCGATCGTGATCGGGGTACCAGATAGGTATACACCGTCGGTACCACCAGCAGGGTAAAAAACGTCCCGAAACTCATCCCGCCAACAATCACCCAGCCGATATCCTGACGGGCTTCAGCGCCAGCACCTACCGCGGTTGCCAGCGGCACAGCACCCAACACCATCGCACCGGTGGTCATCAGTATCGGACGCAGTCGCAGCACGCTGGCTTCGACCACCGCCTCCATCATTGCCTGACCTTCAGCACGCAGCTGATTAGAAAATTCGACGATCAGGATACCGTGTTTGGTGATCAGGCCCACCAGCGTAATCAGACCAATCTGACTGTAGATATTCAGAGTCGCTCCCGTCATCGTCAGCGCCAGAAGTGCACCCGCCATCGCCAGCGGTACGCTGAACATGATCACCAGCGGAGAAATAAAACTTTCGAACTGTGCCGCGAGCACCAGATAGATGAAGGCCAGAGCAAGCAGAAACGCCATCACAATCTTCGACGATGAGTCCCTGAACTCGCGGGCTACACCCTCGTAGTCTGTCTGAGCAGTCGGACCCATGACTTCCCGACTGATGGTTTCTATTCGCTCCAGGGCCTGGCCCATCGAATAGCCGGGACCGACACTGGCAGAGATTCGCGCGGCGCGCAGCTTGTTGAAATGATTCAGTTCACGCGGCGCTACAGTTTCCTGGGCGGTCACCAGATTGGACAGCTGAATCATCTCGCCGCTGGCGCTGCGAACATAGATTCTGGTCAGATCATCCGGATCGCGACGATCCACATCTGCTACCTGAAGGATCACATCGTATTGCTCGGCGTTCATTTTGAAGCGAGTGACCTGACGACCACCCAACATGGTTTCCAGCGTTCGGCCGATCTCGACCACATTGGCGCCCACCGACGCAACCTTGTCGCGATTGACCTGAACTTTGATCTCCGGTTTGTTCAGTTTCAGATCCGTATCAGCATTAACCAGCGATGGTTCATCAGCGATCCGATCCAGGATTTCCTGTACATAGTCATTCAGCTGACCGTATGACTGCGTAGTCATAACAATGAACTGAACACCCTGCGCACCGCCGCCAGAGGAGCCAATTGAAGGCGGTGTGGCTGTGAACGCACGTATGCCGGAAATCCCCAGCATCTTCGGCATCATCTCCGCTGCCACTTCCTGAGAGCTTCGCTCACGATCGTCCCAGTGTTGCAGCGACACATAGGACATCATATTGGAGACCGTTGGAAAACCCAGAATCATCATGGTGGTGACCACTTCTGGTGTCTCAGCGTAGATCTCATCCATCTTCAGCGTATAAGAATTCAGATAATCAAGCGTTGCACCTTCAGGCGCAACGGCAAAACCCAGCACCACCCCGCGATCTTCTGTCGGTGCAAGCTCGGTCGCGAGGCCGCGGAACAGAACCACGGACAATCCGGCAATCACCACCATCAGCGCCAATACCACCGGACGATGGTTCAGACTCATGCTCAGGGTGCGGCGATAAGTACTGGTGAGCCAGTCCAACACGCGCTCACCAAAATTGAACAACGCACCGTGGCGAGTTTCCTGCCGCAGCAGCCGCGAAGACATGGTTGCCGACAGGGTCAGTGCCACAAAGCCTGATACCACCACAGCCCCGGCAAGCGTAAGCGCAAACTCGGTGAACAGTTTGCCGGTCTTACCTTCAGTGAACGCAATCGGCGTGAACACGGCGGCGAGCGTAAAGGTCATCGCAATAATGGCGAAGCCAATCTGTTTGGAGCCAACCATTGCCGCCTGCATAGGCGCCATACCTTTTTCGATGTGGCGATAGATGTTCTCTAGCATCACGATGGCATCATCCACCACCAGGCCGATGGCCAGCACAAACGCCAGCAGGGTGATCGTGTTGATCGTAAAACCCAGCCCCCACATCAGCGCCAGCGCACCAATCAGCGCAACCGGAATAGTCACCACCGGCACCAGCGTTGCACGCCAGTTGCGCAGAAACAGGAAGATCACCAGGATCACCAGCGCCACGGCTTCGAAGATGGTGATGAACACCCGCTTGATCGACTCTTCGATAAAAGTGGCCTGATCGAAGCCGATGTTCACCACCATGCCTTCCGGCAACACCTGCTTCAGCGCTTCGAGCTCGGCGCGGACACTCCGGGAAACCTCCAGCGGATTGGCCGTCGATTGTTTCACCAATCCCAGACCAATGGCCCGAGCGCCTTTGGAACGTGACATCCGACGGACGTCTTCAGGGCCGAGCTCTATTTCTGCCACGTCACCAAGGCGCACCAGATAGCCGTCTGCGTCTTTGAGAATGATCTGTTCGAATTCAGCGGGCGTGGAGAGATCTGTCTCGGAAAGTACCGTGAATTCGCGATCAGTACTTTCGATTCGTCCAGACGGCACTTCTACATTCTGCTCCCGCAACGAGCGTTCAACGTCAGCGGGTGTCAGTGAGTAGGCGGCGAGCCTGGCCCGATCCAGCCAGATGCGCATCGCATACCGACCGGATCCGAAGATCTGCACCTGGGCAACCCCGGGGACCACTTCAAGACGGTCTTTGACAATGCGATCAGCGTAATCGGTGATTTCCATGTCGCCATGACGATCCGACGTCAACGCCATATACATCACTGGTCGTGCATCAGCCTCGGTCTTTTCAACAATTGGATCTTCGACCTCCCGCGGCAGTTGCGCCCGAGCCCGCGACACTCGATCCCGGACGTCGTTGGCGGCTCCGTCAGGATCACGGTCGCTGGTGAATCTGACCGTCACCTGGCTCATCTCTGCCCGGCTGATGGAACTCACATAATCGATCCCCTCGATGCCCGACAACACATCTTCCAGCGGTGTTGTGACCTGACTTTCAATGATTTCCGCATTGGCGCCTGGATACAGGGTCATCACCGAGATCACCGGCTCATCGATATTCGGCAGCTCTCGCAGCGACAGCCGGTCCCAGGCGATCAGCCCGAGCAGGACAATGATCAGATTGACGACAGTTGCTAAAACCGGCCGACGGATACTGAGGTCTGAGAGAATCAAGTGCTGGGTCCGCGCGCGGGCAGCGTGCTGACGGTTTCGGTATTGCCAGCTGCAGCGGTAACAGCAATACCGTCACGCAACTTGATCTGGCCTGCGGTGACCACCACCGCATCGCTGGCGAGTCCTTCCTGTACTTCCACCATCGACTCGGCCCGCTTGCCGATTCGAACCGCGGTAAAGAACACCCGCCCATCTTCATAGCGATACACAAAATGCTGATCACCCCGCGGCACAATGGCGTCTTCAGGCACTAAGATCGCCTCAGCGGCAGCATCGACAATCAGATCAATCCGAGAGAACAGTCCAGGCCGCAGCTGTAACTCGTCGTTGGGTAACAGCGCCCGGATCACCACTGCCCTGCCGCTGACATCAATCTGAGGTTCTATCGCAAAGACCTCACCAGCAAACGTCTGACCCGGATAGGCGTCCACACTGACCTCTATCTGTTGCCCCTGGGCGACCTGTGGCAGAAACACTTCACCGACTTTGAAATCCACTTTGAGCGGATGGATCGCAACCAGGCTGACCAGGGCCTGCCCCGCACTGACAAAATCGCCCGCGCTGACATGACGCAGCCCGACTATGCCGGCAAACGGCGCAACAATTCGGGTCTTGTCCAGTTTCGCACTGGCAAACTGTACGGCTGCATCGTTGGACTGAAGTTCAGCCAGCGCCCGGTCGCGCTCTTCCACCGGGGCTGCGCGTTTCGCGACGAGTTTGTCAGCTCGATCAAAGGCCAGCTCAGAAATCCTTCGGTCTGCCTGCTTTTCTAAAACCTCGGCCTGATGGATGGCGTCGTCCAGCGAAATCAGCCGATCACCCTGCGCCACCGGCTGACCTTCGGTGAAATGGATCGTAACGACCCGGCCGGCGATCTCCGGCCGCACAGTAATAGACTCATTGGCTCTCAGCGTGCCTACCGCTTCGACTGTGCGTACAACCGAGCCAACACTGACCGGGGTGACTTCGACTGTTGGCGCTGAAGCCGGCCAGCCGCCTTGCCCCTGGGCTGATCCGGAGCTCTGCTCATAGACATACCAGTACAGCGCAGCTGCACCGACCACCAGCACCAAAATGGCACTCAACCACTGTTTCACAGCTCTATCCCCCTCGCCCGGCAACCCGAACCTTCACCATTATATGTCGAACTGAAAAAATCGGTTGCAAGCTAGAAAATAGTTGTGGCTGAACGCTCCGAACATGACACCGGTGAGTCTCAGCTGCCGCACCGCAACCTCCTGAAAGGAGTAGAATTCGGGATTCGCAGAGCATCGGAGCGGTTCATGACGCAGCAGGAAGCGGAACAGGAAGCACAGCAGATCAGCGATGCGCTGATCACCGGCGAGGGTTTTGCCTGTCTGAAGGATGTCATCGACGCTGATCTGGCGGCAGCCCTTCGCGCCACGATGCTTGAACGACTGGATAGCGCCACCAAAGTCGGCAAAGGCGTACTTCGCTTGGGCCAACTACTGGAATGGGGTGATGCCTTCACATCACTGGCGACCAATCCCCGCCTGCTGGCGATTGCCCATAAACTGCTGGGACCCGATGCTACCCTGGCAGCGTTTTCGGGCCGGGTGCTGATGCCGGGGTGTGAAATGGGTGCTATTCACGTCGACTGGCCCTACTGGGCCATGAACCCTGGCATGCCAGCCAATCCGCCGCTGATGATGCAGGTTATCTGGATGATGGAGCCCTTCAACGAGACTAACGGCGGAACCCTGGTTGCACCCGGCAGCCAGAACTGGGGTCAGAACATCGACCCGCAACGTTTCCAAGACAATTCAATTCACGCCACTGGTGCAGCCGGAGACGCAATCGTCAGCCATGGCCTGATGTGGCACCGCACCGCGCTGAACAGAGCTGAGCAACCTCGTGTCGCGGTGCTGATTAACTATACTCAGTTGACGGTAAGGCCGATGGCAACGCTGGGTCCCTTCTCAGATGAATTCCGCGAAAGTGTATCCCCCGAACTGGCAACGCTGCTGGGGTTTGACTACGCCAGCTCGATTCGCCAGCGGGCACCCGGAACGCGCTGATTATCGGCCATTGTTGACGACCGACACCGGTCAGCTAGTCACAGCTGCACCGTGCCGAGTTGGCGCACGGTGGCGCGGCTGCAACCGCACAGACCCCGGCCTTGGATCCCTGGCCCACACACCAGGTATTGCAGTCGAAGGTATCCGGATGACCCAGATCATTGCTGTGGCTGTGCAGCTCATCAACGCCAGGATTTGATTCGACCAGCCGTCCGTCTTCCAGGCAGGCTTCACCAAACATCCGACCGTTCGGGTCACCGTTGGCATCGGTGCCGAGGTGACAGCCTGCGGTACCCGGCGCTACCCCGTCAGTGTCGAGCCACCAGGTGGTCTGACCTTCTTGCCAGTCCTGTGGCTTGAATTCAATAGTCCCAAGCGCACCGGACATCCCTGCTGCTTGCGGAGACGGTTTGCCATCTGCGGCGGCCGGCATTCCAACTGCCAGAAGTATCAGAATCATCAGCTCCAGACACCGTTTCATAGTTTCTTCCCGGGGATAAAAATAGACGTTTCATGCTACGCCGCAGCTGCCCATAATTCGATGCCTATAGAGGGCAGGATCTGCAACACCATGTATATTGCCGAGCGCTGGTTTGAGCGTAAGACACGCTCCGATGGCATCACCCTGCTGTGGGAACCACACGTACACCCGCTACTGCGCTGCAATATCTGGCATGTCCGCGGCCGCGATAAAGACCTGCTGGTAGATACCGGCCTGGGCGCCGCATCTCTTGCCGCTGAAATCCAGGACCTGATTGATAAACCTCTGGTCGCGGTGGCAACCCACGTCCACTACGACCATGTGGGTTCTCTGCACGAATTCGAGGAGCGGATCATCCACCGTGACGAAGCCCGGCAGATGACCCACTACAAAGAATTTTCGTCCCTGCGTTGCGCTGACTTCCCCCCAGGTTTCCTCGACAGCTTCGAAGGTCCCGGTGATTTCGACGAGTATCTGATCGATGCGCTGCCGCATGCGGACTTTGCTGTTGATAATTTTACGATTACCTCAACCGAGCCTACCCGGACTGTTGCAGAAGGCGATGGCGTCGATCTGGGTAACCGTCACCTTGAGGTGCTGCATCTGCCCGGGCACTCACCTGGCAGCATCGGCTTGCTGGATGCAGCTGCGCAGACCCTGTTTTCGGGTGATGCAATCTACGACGGACTGCTGCTGGACGATCTGCCGGACAGCAATATCGAAGACTATCTCGGCACGATGCGCCGACTGCGGACGCTGAAAGTTCGCACCGTGCACGGCGGCCATGAACCCAGCTTCAACGGTGACCGACTGGTCGAACTCGCGGACGCCTATATCGCGTCGCGAACCTGAACCAGCTGGCCCAGCCGCAGATGCGGTCTGGGTCACAGTTTCATACGCCTGCCCCCCAAATTGCGCAGCATTAGGCTGAACGAACCTCAGCAAGCCTGGACAATTCCCACTTCGACCACCTCACCATGGATGGAACGGGTCTTGAAGCCAGATACCGGAACAACAGCGCGCGCGGCATCACCAGACCGTGCCGACCTGCTGCTGATCGTCGTCCTGAACCTGTTGCCCATCGGCGGCGTGCTGTTCTGGGACTGGCAGGCATTCGACATAATTTTCCTCTATTGGATAGAAAATCTGATCATCGGCGGGTTCAGCGCGCTGCGCATGGTCGCACGCCCCTACCGACACCCGGTCGACTGGCTGTTCCCGATGTTCATCGCACCTTTTTTTGTCCTTCACTACGGAGCCTTCTGCTGGGGACATGGCATGTTCGTGATGACCATGTTCGGTGCAGATGCAAACCTCAGCGACGGTCTGCCGGGAGCGGTGACCAGTGCCCTGCAAAACAGCTCCATGATTCTTGCAGTTGCTTCTCTGATCACCCTTCAGGCCGTTGACTGGGTACGCGACACCATGCGCGACGGCCTGGGCGCTGAAGGTGTCAGAGACCTGATGATCGCCCCATACCGGCGCATCGTAGTCCTGCACCTCACTATCATCCTCGGCGGCTTCGTGGTGATGGCGATGGGCGAACCCGTTGCCGGGCTGCTGGCGCTGATCGCGCTGAAAACTGCATCTGATGTCTGGCACGCCCGCAAACGCAGCGGCCAGGAATCCCAGACAGAAGACATGGAGCTGACCGAAGCCCAGCTCAAGAAAATGCGCGAAGACTTTGCGGAGCCCAAAGTGACCGTAAACGGTAAAGAACGTTTTTTCGCCAGTTTTGCCGAAATGCAGAAGTCTCGAGAATTCAGGATGATGGAAAGCGTGCTGCGCATGATGGGGGCGCGCAATGAAATGAAAGTGATTCACACCTATCTGCAGATGAAGATTGCCGAAGAAAACGCCGCCGTGACAGACTGAGCCCCCGCAGCAGGTTGAGGGCACTCTCATGGGACTTCTTATCGACGGCGTCTGGCACGATCAGGATCAACGTCGCGCCAATGAAAGCGGCGAATTTGTCAGAGCTGATTCATCGTTTCGAGCGGCGATCGGCGCCGCAGACGGGCGCTTTCCGGCCACCTCCGGACGCTATCACCTGTTCGTCAACGCCGGCTGCCCGTGGGCCTATCGAACCGTTCTCTATCGATCGCTGAAAAACCTGGATGCGGTGGTCAGTATTTCATTCACTGCGCCTGCCGCCGGTTCACAGGGTTGGACCTTTGGGGACACTGCGGAACCCATTCTGGGCGCCAGACACATCCACAACATCTACAGCCTGGCAGACCCTTCGTTCACCGGCCGCGCCACCGTCCCCGTTTTGTGGGATCTCGAAGAGCGCACCATTGTTAACAACGAATCTGCAGACATCATCCGCATGTTCAACAGTGCATTCAATGGCATCGAGGGGGTGTCGGCCGTCGACTTCTACCCGGATGAACACGCAACAGAAATCGATCAACTCAACGCTTTGATCTACGACACAGTGAACAATGGGGTTTATCGCTGCGGCTTTGCCCAGTCCCAACAAGCCTACGAACAGGCATATGATGCCCTGTTCGAAACTCTGGACCAGCTCGATGCACGCCTGGCCGGGCAACGCTATCTATGCGGGGATGTGATAACCGAGGTGGACTGGCGACTGTTTTCAACCCTGGTGCGCTTTGACCTCGCCTACTACAGCCAGTTTCGCTGCAACCGCAATCGCCTGATCGACTTTGCTCACCTGTGGCCCTATACCCGGGATCTGTATCAACAACCCGAGGTAGCAGCCACGGTGGATGTGGCTGCCATAAAAGGCATTTATTACGGAGGCCGCGCTCCGGGAATTCTACCCAAGGGGCCAGACATCAATTTCGGTGAACCCCATCACCGGGAAAATATGACCGTGGGGCCGTAGCCGACTAGAGCTGCCACTCTACCGTCAGGCCATAACGAGCAGGCTCGCCGAGCTGGGTATAGAGTTTGGGGGTGTAGAAGTCTCTCGGGTCGTTGCCGAAGAAGAAGCCACGCACAAAGTAGTCCTCATCGGTGACGTTGCGCCCCCAGGCAGTCGCCGTCCAGCTGTCGCGCTCGATTCCAGCAGCCAGATTGATCAATTCGTAGGCATCTGACTGCTCGTCGTGGTTATCAGAAAAGTAGTAGTCGTCTTTGCCTTCAACTTCGATATGGATGAAAAAGCCGTTGCCGAATCGGTAGTCCGCGCCAGCGAAGAACTGATAGTTCGGCGCCTGGGCCTGATCCCGACCATCGAGATCTTCGCCTGCAGAATTCACATAGCCATCATATTCCGTAAACAGCAAACCCAGATTGGCAAACAGCGTCAGCCGGTCAGTAGCCTGGTATTCCACTTCAGCTTCAAAGCCCCAATTCGATCCATCCGAAGCATTGCCGACAAACTGTATGAACTCAGAAGAGCCGTCAGGTCGGGTTCTGACCACCGAACTCTCCACCTGCATATCGTCACGCCACATATAGAAACCTGAAAAACGGCCCGTCAGCGTATCGCCCAACCAGCTGCCTTTGACCCCGATCTCCAGGTTGTACAGATCCTCCGGATCAAATTCCCGCAGATCGGGATCCAGTGTGCCCAGGGTGTTGAAACCTCCAGCCTTGTAGCCTTTGGCCGCACTGGCATAGACCATGGTCGAATCGTCGAGCAGGTAATCGAGCGCCACTTTCGCGCCAACCAGGTCATCGTCTGGATCGAAGTTAACGCCGTTGGAGTCGCTGTAATCCGAGGTGTGATACTCATAACGCAGCCCGAAGGTGAGATTCAGCCGATCCGATAGCGCGGTTTCACTCTGGCCAAACAGCGCATAGCGATCTACTTCGTAATCACTGTCAAAGGGCCCGGGCAGGAAGGTGTAGGTCCGGGTCAGATCAACATCGCTGTCCAGTGCATAAACGCCAACCACCCAGTCAGTGCTGTCATTGAACAGTCGCCCATCTGCTTGGGAGGCGACTTTGACTTCAAGTGTTGCAGTGCGTCGATCACGATCATAGCTATCAAACGACGAGTACTCGTCAGGATCGAAACCTACAAACACCCAGTCTTCATCGTAGCCATAACCGATGTTGGAATCGGCATAAGCCGCCAGTGCCTCGATCCGAAAAACGTCGCTGCTGCGCCAGTCGACACCAATGCTGCCGAAGGTGGCATCGTGCTGATCGTGGCCCGGCTGATCAGATAGCGTATCCCGATCATTGTCGAGTGAGAAAGCATCGTAGCCATTGTCGATTTCAATCCTGCCGAGCATCGCTGTGAGTTCGGTGGTCTCACTGACCTGCCAGCTGGCTTTGCCCCGAAGCATCAGTTCATCACGTTCATTGCCGTCATCGTCGCCAGTGAAGTTGTTGTCTGCGAATCCGTCACTGCGGTAATAGTTGGCCGCAAGACGCGCCGAGATCGTTTCCGTCAGCGGTCCGGAAACCGCGCCACTGAGGCCATAGCTGTCATAGTTACCAGCCTCCATGCGCAGATTGCCATCCAGCGACTCGGTCGGATCATTGGTTCGAACGCTGATCAATCCAGCCAGCGCGTTAGCGCCATAGCGGGTTCCCTGTGGACCGCGGAACACTTCCACCTGAGACACGTCGTATAAGGTTGCGACCCCCCCTACGCCACTGAAATCCACGCCATCAATCAACAGCCCCACCGACGAATTCAGAGGTTCTTCAAATTGACCCCGTTCACCGATCCCGCGGAGCTGAAAATAGCGGGCTCGGGATGCGCCACTGGTCACATTGAGATTCGGCACAATGCCGCTGATGTCTTCAAGATGCTGCACCGCCCGCAACTGCATTTCCTCGGCGCCGATCACTGAGATGCTGGCGGGCAGGCGGTTGATATCGACAGCACGGAACTCACCGGTGACCAGAATCTCTTCGATCACCTGCGCTGTCTCAGCTTGCTTAACCTCTTGGCCTTGAGCCGTAACAGCCGCTGCCAACGTGCCTAGCAGGCACAGCACAATGGGGACCGGCAGGGAAAACGAGTTAGTGTGCTGCGTCAACGGATGCTCCGATCTGTAGTTTCAGCGATCGGGAGCGGCATGCAGCGGGATTCGGGAAAGGGTAAACGGTCAAACCTATTCCTCCGCCGGCGTTACCCGGATCAGGTTCAAAGGGTCCGTCTAACTCCAGACGTCTCAGGCCGATGCCACCCCTTAGGCGAAGGAGTATTCTCTGCGTCAAACCCACCGAATGCAACGTCACCTTCCGGTTGCGGACCCCCAGACGAAATTTTCAGCCCGGATGACATCACAGACAGCCACCACGAAGGAAAACTCCATGCCCAGCCGACAGCGCCTCAATATCGCCAACCCCAACGGCGAACAGCTGGCTGCAGCGTTAGAGCTGCCAGACAGAGAGCCCCGCGCCTATGTTCTGTTCGCGCACTGTTTCACCTGTGGCAAGGACAGTGCCGCCGCCACCCGCATCAGCCGCACTTTGACGGCTCACGGCTTTGCCGTGCTGCGCTTTGACTTCACCGGCTTAGGCGATTCGCAAGGAGATTTTGCCAACAGCAACTTCAGCTCCAACGTTACCGACCTGATCGCTGCCGCCGCGGTGCTGCGCGAACAGTTTGCAGCGCCGGCGATTCTGATTGGCCACAGTCTTGGCGGTACTGCGGTATTGGCCGCTGCAGCGGAAATTCCGGAAGTTCGTGCAGTGGTGACCATCGGGTCGCCCGCAAGTGCCGAACATGTGGAAAAACAGTTTGCTACCAGCGTTGCAGAAATAGCCAAGGCCGGCGAAGCCAGAGTCCAGCTGGGCGGTCGCGAATTTCTCGTCAAACAACAGTTCCTCGATGATATTCGCTCAAACCCAATCATCGACAAGGTCGCGCGTCTCAAAAAAGCGCTGCTGGTCATGCATGCGCCCATGGATGCCATCGTATCGGTCGATCAGGCCACCAGCATTTTCACCGCTGCCAAACATCCCAAGAGTTTTGTTTCCCTCGATAGCGCGGATCATCTGCTGACCCGCCTCGAAGATGCTCAATATGTCGCCAACACCATCACGGCCTGGGTGGACCGCTACATCGATGCAGCCAAGATCACGCGCCCCGAGGTTGCCGGCGGCGAGGTCCACGTCAGTGAAGGCAACGCCAAATTCCTGCGTGAGGTAACCAGTGATGATCACGCCTGGCTGGCCGATGAACCCAAACGCGTCGGCGGGGACAATCTAGGGCCGGATCCTTACGAACATCTGCTGGCCGCATTGGGTACCTGCACATCCATGACGATCCGCATGTATGCCAATCACAAACAGTGGCCGCTTGAGTCTGTTGATGTGCAGCTCGAACATTCCCGCGAACATGCCGAAGACTGCGCGCACTGCGACGATCAGAACGCTCGAGTTGACGTGCTCAGTCGGTCCATACGCCTCGGAGGCGCGCTGGATGAAACACAACGCGCCCGGCTGCTGGAAATAGCCGACCGTTGCCCCGTGCACAAAACCCTGGAGGGCGAACTACGCGTTGATACGGTCGAGTGGCGCTGACATCGGAATTCTGAGAATGAGCCGCAAACTGGTAGCATTGTGTGGTGAATCGAGGGGATCAGGATCATGCGCAAGACCACCAGCCAGTCAATTACCAGTCAGCTCATCTGCACACTGGCGCTGCTAACCATCAGCATAACGAGTCATGCGGCTGAACAGTTTACCGAAGCTCAGGCTGAAGCTGCTGCTGCCAACTATCAGCAGTACTGCGCACTCTGCCACGGCGCTGACCGCCAGGGCCATGTCAACGACCATGCGCCATCGTTGCGCTCGAAATCACTGCTGGAGACCGGCTATCCCTGGGCCATCTCTATGGCCATTGGCTACGGTCGCGCCGGCACCCCGATGGCACCCTTTATCGACGATGTGGGCGGACCGCTCGGCCGCCAGGAAATCCGCGACATGACGCGCTGGCTCTACCTGGAAGCCGGTGTGGAGAAGATCGACATCGACGAGAACCCTATCGTCGGTGATATTGCCGCAGGCGCTGAAATCTATTCTGGCGAGTGCGCGCAATGTCATGGCGAGCAGGGAGAAGGCATTACTGGGACCGCACTCGGCAATCAGGCCATGCTGGCACTGACGCCGGATGCGTTTCTTCGCCACGCCATCGCCAACGGCCGGCAAGGGACCGAGATGCAAGCATTCGCCGAAAAACTCAGTTCTGCAGATATGGACAATGTCACCGCCTTTCTACGCAGCAGGGCAACCGGCTGGAACCTCGAAAAGCCCGTTTACCGTGCACCCCCACCTCCAGAAGAATACGTGTTGAACCCACGGGGCGAAGACCCGGGCTTCAAGCTGAAAGACGACCTCTACATCACCTCGGCACAACTTGATGCAGCGTTGCAGGCCGGCAAAAAGATGGTGCTGCTGGACACCCGGGCGCTGCCGCTGTGGCAGATGGCCAATATCGAAGGATCGGTACCGCTGCCCTATTACTACGACTACAAGAACCTTGA
>CAKZWF010000076.1 GCA_937921865.1 uncultured Pseudomonadales bacterium
GAGTCCCATGACCCGGCGATCATCTGGGAAGGTCACAAAGCCGGCCGGGAGATACCCTACTGGCAGATGGAAAAACTCCATAATCTCGAAGCCCTCCCCGGCAGCGGGTTCACCGTCGCCTGTTTTCCAGTAAAAATTGCCAGGGCCTCCGCAGGCTGGACGCGGGCAGTGGCAATCTTCGACGACGCCGTGAATTTAGCAGAAGAGGAATGAGCGAATTACCCAGCTGCCCGAAGTGCCAGTCGGCGTTCACCTACGCTGATGGTCTGTCCGGAATGTGCCCACGAATGGTCAGCGGATGAATCTCTCGAGGCGGATGAGCCGGCCATTAAGGATGCCAACGGTACCGCGCTGACAGACGGCGACAGCGTTACCTTAATCAAAGGCCTGAAAGTCAAAGGCACTTCCAAAGTTCTCAAAGTGGGCACCCGGGTCAAAAACATCCGCCTCGTCGACGGCGATCACGACATTGACTGCAAAGTCGATGGCATCGGTGCTATGAAACTCAAGTCACAGTTCGTCAAAAAAGCCTGAGCCCTATCGTTCCAGTGTCCAGAAGAACATCTGGCGGAAATTCCGATGGATCAGGACGTCTAATTCGAATTGTTCACAACGCCTGCGTCGCTATCATGGCGCCGCTTTCACGGCACTCCAGCAGTATTAGAAGGAATACACATGTCTGTTTCTGCCCAGAATTCTACTCCCGCAACCCAGGTGGTCACTGACCAGTCTTTCGGCCAGAAACTCGCTAAGTTGATTGACGATCCTGTTGGATCAGTCGTGGTTGGTACGGCATTTCCAATGGCCGCGGTAATGTTTCTCGTTGGCGGAATTTACGGCATCGGGTTGATTCACTGACCCGGTTCCCCGCTCGCGGCGCGACCAGCGCTCCTCCTCGCTCCAATCTCCGACCCTTTTCTCCACTGGTCGCGCCGCGCTCCATTTGATTCAGCTGACGAAAGTCGCGAAGTCCGCCACGGCGGCCCGCTCGGAGCGCAGCTGATTGACCGGCGCGTCCTGATCGGTATAGCCAATCGCCATCCCGCAAAACAGCATCCACTGTTCCGGCGGCTGCAGAAAGTCTGATACCACTCCGGGACGTGCAGCCCAGGCTTCCTGAGCACAGGTTCCGAGACCAGCTTCCGTCGCCAGGAGCATGAATGTCTGCAGGAACATACCCAGATCAGACCACTGCGGCAGCCCCATCTGCTTGTCTACATAGCAGAACAACCCGGCGGGGGCTCCGAAAAACTGATAGTTCTCGAACAGTCTGGCGATCCGGGCAGCTTTATCCTCCCTGGGAATGCCCAGTAGCGCGTACATGTCTTCGCCGACCTTGTACCTGGAACTGCGATAAGGTTCGCTCAGCCCGGGCGGGTAGATTTCATAAGCAGGTATCTCCGCGCGCGTTGACTCGGAAACTGTCTGTTTGAAACTTTCCATTCGCTCACCGTTCAGGACATACACGCGCCAGGGCTGAACATTCCCGCCTGAAGGAGCCCGAGCAGACTTCGCCAGCAGTTCCCGCAACAGATCATCAGAAACCGGTTGGTCTAAAAAAGCGCGCACAGAAATCCGTGCCGCCACCGCCTCACTGACGTTCATGGTCATGTTCGTTAATCAGCCTGTTTGAAGATAAGAAAGTCACTATATCGTTCGGTTAACGCGATCGGAACCGGTGTCCTGAAGGTCTCAGGGCGACTACCAGGTGTGATGTCCGCCACCAGACCAAAATCTGGCACATCACACATCCAGCTGCGTTATGCTCGTTGATCGATTTTTTATCGCCAATCGGGAGGGCACCAGAAAATGAAAACCATAGCCATCGCAATACTCTGTTGTCTGCTTCCATTGAGCTCCAGCGCTGCAGAGCTGGGCGGATTACTCGATCAGGCAAAAACCGCAACCTCAGGATCTGTCAGCTCAATGCTGGGTCAACAGTTCGGCGTCACCGAGAGCCAGGCTGAAGGTGGAATCGGTTCGATCCTGGCCCTCGCCCAGGAGCGACTGAAAGCCGGAGACTTCGACACCGTCATCAATTCAATACCGGGCGGAAGCGGCTACATGGACACAGCGAAACAACTCGGCGTGCTGGACATGCCGCTCGAGAATCTGAGTGGACTGACGGGCGCACTGGGTAAACTGGGGATGCCTGCGGGGACAATTTCTGACTTTCTGCCCGCCGCGGTCAACGCGCTCGGTGGTATCGGCGGCCCCGAAGTTTCTCAATTACTGCAGTCGGCAGTCGCACCCGGCTAGAGGGCCGCGGCTAAAGGGCCGCGGCTAAAGGTTCACCGCTGAACGGCCGCGACTGAGGCTAGGCTGAAGGGTCCCGCACAAACCCTGGAATCACACGGACAGATTATGAGCGACAAGAAAAATAAGCCCCCGCCAAAACTGGGCGGCTGGTACTCGCACTACGTTCTGTTTGTGCTGGTCATTGTCTATATTTTCAACTTCATCGACCGCAATATCCTGTCGATACTGGCCCAGGAGATCAAAGCCGATCTGGGCGTCACCGACGCTCAGATGGGTTTCCTCTACGGCACAGTTTTTGCCGTGTTCTACGCGGTATTCGGTATTCCGCTGGCACGCTTCGCCGACGTCTGGGTAAGGCGCAGCCTGATCTCTTTAGGCTTGCTGTTCTGGAGCCTGATGACTGCGTTATCCGGACTGGCGAGATCGTTCCCGGTACTGGCCCTATTCCGAATCGGCGTCGGCATTGGCGAAGCCAGCGCGTCACCTGCTGCCTATTCGATGCTCTCGGACTACTACCCCGCCCGACTGAGGGCCACGGTGATATCGATCTACTCCTCCGGAGTTTATATCGGCGGTGGCATCGGTCTGTTCCTCGGCGGATTGATTCTTGACACCTGGACCAGCGCCTATCCAATCGCCAGCGAAGCGCCGTTTGGTTTCAAAGGCTGGCATGTGGCATTCATGGCCGTGGGTATTCCAGGGATTCTGATGGCCATCTGGGTGCGTACCCTGCGGGAGCCTCAGCGAGGTATCAGCGAAGGACTGGTCAGCGAAGATCACCCGGCGCCCTGGAAAGTCCTCGCCACGGAAATGATGTCGATGCTGCCACTGTTCAACCTGCCGGGCCTCAAACGGGACGGAGCATCGTTAAGTCGCAATGCCCTTGCCGCAGTCGCGATCACCGGCGTTGCGCTGCTGCTGATGTACCTGACCGGCAGTATCGCCCAGTGGATCGCCATCGGCATCGGCGTGTACGTCGTGTTCTCCTGGGCTCAGTCTGTTGCGGTCAGAGATCCGGCAACTTTCGCAATGATCTTCCGCTCCAAAGCGATGGTTTATACGATGATTGCGTTTCCGACCATTTCTTTTGTCACCTACGGCATCGGCTTCTGGACCGCACCGCTGTTAATGCGCCTGCACGATACCTCGGCAGCCGAAGTCGGTATGTACATTGGTCTGGGCAGCGCTGTGGGTGGCTGGCTTGGTGTCACACTCGGGGGAACGCTGGGTGACTTCATGAAACGCCGCCATCCGGCAGGGCGGCTCGTAGTCGGCTACATTGCCGTCGCCGGCACAATCCCGCTGGTGTTGTGGATGATCTATACCGAAAGCCTGATGATGGCTTTTGCGCTGAATCTCGTACACCACCTGTTCAGCGCCGCCTGGCCAGGTATACCACCCACCACCGCCGCAGACCTTGTGTTGCCTAGAATGCGGGCGATTGCCGGCGCCTACTACATTCTGATCAACACCTTTGTCGGTCTGGCCCTGGGACCCTACTTTATGGGTCAGCTGTCGGATGGCTTCATGTCAGGCGGTATGGGCGAAGCCGAAGCGCTGCAGACCGCTATCGCCACTTCAATGGGCATTTTCGCCATCACGCTGTTGTTCCTGACTCTGGCCTGGCGGCACCTGCCGAAAGACGAAGCCAGCAGACTGGTGCGGGCCCGTGATCTCGGTGAAAACGTCGAACAGGTTGCCTGAGTTATTGAGGGCCGACGGCGATACCAATATTTGCGGGAGGCTCGGGCAACGCTTCGGGTGGCGGCCACAACACCGGCAGTCCCTCTCCCTGTATCAGCTCACCTTCGGCAATACCGGCGCGATCCAGAGGGTAGGCATACCAGCCTTTGACCCGTCGAGCGCTCGATGACACATAGACAATGGTGAACACACGTCGCGTTGCTGAGCTCAGGTTCGCCGCTGCCTGATGAACGGTCAGACCGTGGTGCCAGACCACAGACCCTGCTGAGACTTCCACCGGTTCCGGCACCGCACCATTGAGCGCCGGATCACTGAGAATGTTGTAAGGGTCAGTGCTGTGAGTGATGTCGACAACCTTCAACCGCCCTGCCCGATGGGACCCAGGCACGTATGACATCGCACCATTGTGCAGCGTGACATTATCAAACGGTATCCAGGCACTGATCAGAGCCTCTTCTCCCAGCGGCCAGAAAGTCTGATCCTGATGCGGCGTGGTTTCCCGGCCGCCGGCCTCTTTGTAGAGCGCCTGATCCTGCCAGAGTCGCACCCCGTCCACGTCGAGCAGCTGGGTCGCTATCCCGGCAAGCTGGGGCGCGCAGGTCAGTTCACGCACCAGATCGTTGGTTTCCCACAAACGCATGCATTGCACAAAAGACTGCTCGTAGAGGCTTTTGTCGGCCACAGCCCGCTCATCACCGGCCGTGCGTGCAGCGACTTCAGTATCAACGGCAGCGGAATACCGGTCCAGGTCCGCCCCATTCAGCACGTCGGGCGTCACCACGAAACCGCGCTCTTCGAAGTCGCGCGTCACCGTGGCATCGAGCTCAATCGGAAAAGCCTTCATGAACCGCCGCTAGAAAAATTCAGGCCTGGCAGTTTCCCCTCAAGTCGCAAATTCTGCAAATCCGGACGTTACACCGATCGAATAACACGCGATCATGCGGTATTTCCTGATCACTGTTCCCGGAGCGTATATCCATGGCAATACCGGTCATTCTCGACACCGACATCGGAATGGATGTCGACGATGTCTGGGCGCTGGCTTTTCTGCTGCGCTGCCCGGAGCTCGACATCAAACTCATCACCACCGCCACCGGTGATACCCGCTACCGAGCCAGACTGGTCGCCAAGCTGCTCGAAATTGAGGGTCGAACCGAGATTCCAATCGGTATTGGCCTGACGCTGGACAACTCACCGCGCACCCACGCCACCTGGCTTGGCGATTATCAGCTCAGCGACTATCCCGGACAGATTATCAACGACGGTATCGGTGCCATTGGCGAGACCATTGCATCCAGTCCGGAGCCTGTGACTGTAGTTGCTATCGGACCGCTGCCAAATCTCGCCGCTGCGCTCGACCGGTTTCCGGAGCTGACTGCCAGGTCACGGCTGGTGGGTATGCACGGCAGCCTTCGCCGCGGCTACCTGGGCGCTCCGAAACCCATGCGGGAATACAACGTCAAACAACATTCGCTGGCATGTCAGAGAGTGTTCGGCAGCGACTGGGATATCACCATCACACCGCTCGACACCTGTGGCACAACCCTGCTCAAGGATGATCGGTTCAAAGCTCTGCTTGCCGGCAATGATCCGCTTCTCCAGGCAGCGCTGGCCAATCATTTCGGCTTTTTCACTGCGGTCAGCGACTGGCCGCTGTTCAGCACCATGGACCCCCACACTCAGACTTCCATTCTGTACGATACGGTTGCGGTGTATCTGGCGTTTTCTGAAACCTGGTTGAAGATGGAGACTCTGCCGATACTGGTCAGCGACGATGGCAAAACGCTGATTGATGACCGGGGCAGACCGGTACGCTGCGCGACCGAATGGCACAATGAGCCTGCATTTCTGGATTTCCTGGTGCTGCGTCTGCGCAATGACCCGCCGTAACGACAAAACCAGTGCTGAAGCCAGCAAACTGATTGCGCAAGCACAGGCCTGCACACTTTGCGCAGCCAGCCTGCCGCACGGTCCTCGTCCGGTTTTTCAGGTGGATCAGCAAGCCCGTATTCTCATCGCCGGTCAGGCACCCGGCAGCGCAGTCCACGAGCACGGCGTGCCTTTCGATGATGCGAGCGGCAATCGGCTGCGAGATTGGATGGGCATCGATCGCGAGACTTTCTATGATCCGACCCGAATCGCCATTGTGCCGATGGGTTTCTGCTATCCAGGCAAAGGTAAATCCGGTGACCTGCCACCGCTGACCATCTGCGCCGAAACCTGGCGGGCGAAACTCCTGGCGATCATGCCGGACATCAGATTGACCCTGGTCATCGGCCAGTACGCCCAGCGCTGGCACCTGCCGGAATCGAATCTGAACCTTACCGAAACAGTTCGCCGCTGGCGCGACCTGCCGGAAGACGTGCTACCCCTGCCCCACCCCAGCCCGCGCAATAATATCTGGCTGAAGAGGAATC